>CAZSAJ010000044.1:0-23547 GCA_964604835.1 uncultured Acetatifactor sp. | reverse complement strand
GCCATCCGTGAGCTGGAGCGTGTCATCCTCTTGAAAGTCATTGACAGAAAGTGGATGGATCACATCGACGACATGGATCAACTGCGTCAGGGCATTGGTCTGCAGGCTTATGGTCAGAGAGACCCTGTGGTAGAGTACAAGATGAACGGCTATGAGATGTTCGATGAGATGACACAGAACATCAAGGAGGAGACCGTGCGTCTGCTGCTGCACATCCGGGTGGAGCAGAAGGTGGAGCGCGAGCAGGTGGCCAAAGTCACCGGCACCAACAAGGACGATTCTCTGGCGAAAGCACCGAAGAAGCGTGAGAATGTCAAGATCTATCCCAATGATCCCTGCCCCTGCGGAAGCGGGAAGAAATACAAACAGTGCTGCGGACGCAAATCATAAAAAACGAAAAGGTGGCTTGTATGGTAGAATTGGACCAGATGAAGACAGAGATTCTGTCCTATGAAGCTCCGCTTTCGGAGGTTCGGGATTCTCTGGATTTGGAGAATAAGGCTAAGCGGATCGAGGAGCTTGAGATGGAGATGGAGGCGCCCGGTTTCTGGGATGACCCCGACAAGTCCAATGTCAAGATGAAGGAGCTCAAGAATCTGAAGGATACGGTGGGACAGTGCGATAAGCTCTCCACGCAGTATGAGGATATCCTGACTCTGATCGAGATGGGATATGAGGAAGAGGACGAGTCCATGGTGGCGGAGATTCGCGGCGAGTTGGACGAATTTATCGCGGAGTTTGAGGAACTGCGCATCGGAACGCTGCTCTCGGGAGAGTATGACGGGAATAACGCTATTTTGAAGTTAAACGCGGGTGCGGGCGGAACGGAGAGCTGTGACTGGGCCGGTATGCTTTACCGCATGTACACCCGCTGGGCGGAGCGAAAAGGCTTTGCCGTGGAGGTGCTGGACTATCTGGACGGAGACGAGGCGGGCATCAAATCGGTGACTTTTCAGGTAAACGGTGTCAATGCCTACGGCTATCTGAAATCCGAGAAGGGCGTGCATCGTCTGGTGCGTATCTCGCCTTTTAACGCACAGGGCAAGCGCCAGACTTCCTTTGTGTCGCTGGACGTGATGCCGGACATTGAGGAGGATTTGGATGTGGAGATCGACGAAAAGGATCTGCGCATTGACACCTACCGAAGCAGCGGCGCCGGCGGACAGCATATCAATAAGACGTCCTCCGCCATTCGTATCACCCACATTCCCACGGGAACCGTGGTGCAGTGCCAGAATGAGAGAAGCCAGTTCCAGAACAAGGATAAGGCCATGCAGATGTTGAAGGCAAAGCTTTTTTTGCTCAAACAGGAGGCTAATGTGGAGAAACTGTCCGATATTCGTGGGGAGGTAAAGGAGATCGGATGGGGCAATCAGATTCGCTCCTATGTGCTGCAGCCCTATACGATGGTAAAGGATCACCGCACGGAGGTGGAGACAGGGAATGTGGACGCCGTGCTGGACGGCGCACTGGATTTGTTCATCAACGGCTATTTGAAATGGATCAATACATCGGATCAGTGATCGGGCGGACTGACGTCAATCTGTTGTGGCCGTGTCTCTTGCCTGCATCAGATTCAGGAAGAAGAAAGTATAGGTGAGATTCATATAAGGCATAAGCCATAGATTGCCGATTCCCAGAGAGAGAAGGCTGAGCATGATCAGTGGAAGGAAACTGAGCTGGATGTAGAACAGACGGCTTTTGTGTCCCGACATGATACGGGTGCTCAGCTTTATGATTTCTCCGGCAGAATAGATGGGAAAATCCAGCGTGAGCAGGAAAACCTGAGAGATACTCAGACTGATGGGAATATATGAGACGACACAGATCGCCATAAAAGCGGATGCACCCAGAATCAATTCGGAGGAGGCGCGCCGCTCAAGCAGATAGAGCAGGATGTTAAACGGCAGATAACACAGCTGACTCACCAGAACAATCAAGGATGTAAGTTTCAGGGATTTGCCAAAGTCATGGCGGAAGCCGTAGAAGACGTCGGATATGCGGAAAGTTCGGCCGCAGGCCATATTCAGGCAAAAAAGGCTCATGCCGATATTGAAGACGGTGACAAAAATATTTAGGATAATCTGGAGACAATAGTCTATGGCGGAGAAGAGATCCTGATACGGATTCGTATAGGTGCCGTCGGATATCATCTGCTCAAGCTGTGCCAAGGGGATGCCGTTTGTCAGCGTTTCATATAGGATGATACAGACGGCGGAGATAAAGGCCTCCGCAATGCTCAGCACAAACTGGCAGGCCACTGTGATTGCGCTCACAGTGATGCCTGCCAGAATAATTTTCCTGTAATTGCCTTCCAGCGCCCCCTTGGCCTGATCCTTCAGATTGGCGCCGGATAAAATGGTATGGTTCTGATATCGGTTCATCAAATAACTCCGTAAACTGTATGATATTTCCACAAATCGTCAGCAAAATATCGCAAAACTGCGTCAGACCGCATAGTCCAGATTCATGCCGGCGTATTTGTCGTGGTCGGTGGCTTTCAAATCCTTCTGATAGGGATTCTCCTCGTTGTAGTATTTGATCTGGGTGCGGGTGGTGCCGCCGGTCACATAGGAGCGTCCGCATTCCGGACAGACCGCAAGGCGGACGGAGACGGATGCCTGAAGCACCTTGCCGTTTCCTTTGGCGGCCTTGGAGTAGGCGTTGCTCACATGCTCCTGCTCGTGGGCGCGAACCCGGGAAGCGGCGCTCTCGGGAGAGATATGCTGGGCGCTCTTAAAGGAGACCATCTCATCGGAGCCGTCCTGATATTTGCGGTTCTTGCAGGTCTGGCACTCGCCGTCCGAGCCGTTTTGTCTCCCGTCGATGCCGGGAAGACCGTTTCTGCCGGAGGAATCCCGGCTGTCGGATGCGCCGATTCTGTCATAGGAACCGTATGTGTTGTTCAAAGGGGAAATGGTCATATTCATACCTCCTAAAGACTGCGTAAGCTTTCAAACCAATAATCATAAAAACTGTCATAAGGGTTATAAGGGTCGTAATTGTAGTCACTGTCAGGATAATCGCCATCGTCATAGTAATCATTATAGTAATCATCGTCATAGTAATTGTCAGGATAATAGAAATTATTACCGTAATCATCATCATAATCGTAATAACGATCATCGTTATAATAGTTATAATATTGGTTAAATCCGTCCTCGTAACCGCGTCTGTAGGAATCCCTGAAGTCAGGATCAAACAGCACAGAGGCGATACTGAACGCGAGGAGCAGCAGTCCCAGTACCATGCCGATGACGGAGAGGATGATGCCGGTGATGCCAAAGGTATGCATCTTCCGGCCCTGCCGTTTCGAGAGGATTGCGAACAGAATACCCAGCGCCCCCAAGATGAGGGAGAACACGCCCGTGCAGCAGAGAATGAGGGAAGCAAGGCCGCAGACAAAAGAGGCAATAGCAAAACCATTCCCCTCCGCAGGCGGATTTTGAGGAATATTCTGACTGGCATATCGGTAATTTTGATTGTTCTGATGAATGTCCATAGAGTCACCTCTCACAGTTAATTATACTGTATCACTTTTTTCGGAACTTGGCAAACATTTGCCGTAGCTTTTGGAAATATTTTTTAAAAAATCTTGAATCGGAGAGAAACATCTAATAAAATAATAATTGTGCCGCGCCCCGATACGCGGATTGCAGCAAGAATGGAGATTAGTTATGGATATTTTACAGAGATTAAGAGACGAATTACAGGTGGAGAAATGGCAGGTGGAAGCCGCCGTCAAACTGATTGACGAGGGGAATACCATCCCCTTTATCTCCCGTTACCGCAAGGAGGCCACGGGCTCTCTCGATGACGAGCAGCTCAGAAATCTCCATGAGAGATTGACCTATCTGCGCAATCTGGAGGACAAGAAGACGCAGGTTCTGGGAAGCATCAAGGAGCAGGGGATGCTGACGGAGGAACTTAGAGAGAAGATTCTGGCGGCGGAGACGCTGGTGGTGGTGGAGGATCTGTACCGTCCTTACCGTCCCAAGCGAAAGACCCGCGCCAGTGTGGCGAGGGAGAAAGGGCTGGACGGACTGGCGGAGTTCATTATGGCGCAGGAGACACAGTCCCCCGTAGAGAACGAGGCGGAAAAGTATCTCTCGGAGGAAAAGGGAGTGGCCACGGTGGAGGAGGCGTTGCAGGGCGCCAGAGACATTATTGCGGAGAATATTTCGGACGAGGCGGATCATCGTCTTTACATACGCAATATCACCATGGAGGAGGGCGTCATCACCGCCGCCGCCAAGGACGAGAAGGCCGAGAGCGTATATGAGATGTATTATCAGTTTGAGGAGCCGGTAAAGAAGATTGCGGGACACAGAGTGCTGGCCTTAAACCGGGGCGAGGCGGAAAAATTCTTGACCGTCAAAGTCAATGCCCCTGTGGAGCGCATTCTCCGCTATCTGGAGAAACAGACCGTCACCGCGGATAATCCCTACACCACCCCTCTGATTCGGGAGGCTTTGACGGACAGTTACGAGCGTCTGATTGCGCCTGCCATCGAGCGGGAGATCAGAAATGCTTTGACGGAGCAGGCGGAGGACGGCGCCATCGGCGTGTTCGGCAAGAATCTGGAGCAGCTTCTGCTGCAGCCCCCCATCGCGGGAAAAGTGGTGCTGGGATGGGATCCCGCATTCCGCACCGGCTGCAAGCTCGCGGTGGTGGACGCCACGGGAAAAGTGCTGGATACGAAGGTCATCTATCCCACGGCTCCCCAGAACAAGGTGGAGCAGTCCAAGGCGGAGTTGAAAAAGCTGATCAACGCCTATCATGTGGATCTGATCTCCGTGGGCAACGGAACCGCCTCCAGAGAGTCGGAGCAGGTGATTGTGGAGCTTTTGAAGGAATTGGACAGGCCGGTGCAGTATGTGATCGTGAACGAGGCGGGCGCTTCGGTTTACTCGGCCAGCAAGCTTGCCACGGAGGAGTTTCCGCAGTTTGACGTAGGACAGAGAAGCGCGGCATCCATTGCCCGCAGGCTGCAGGATCCCTTGGCGGAGCTGGTAAAAATTGATCCCAAGTCCATCGGAGTGGGACAGTATCAGCATGATATGAATCAGAAAAAGCTTGGGGAGGCCTTGAACGGTGTGGTTGAGGACTGTGTGAACCGGGTGGGAGTCGATCTGAACACTGCCTCCGCATCCCTATTGGAATATGTCTCCGGTATCAACAAGACCATTGCCAGAAATATTGTGGACTACCGTGAGCAGAGCGGCCGGTTTACCGACAGAAAACAGCTCTTGAAGGTCGCCAAGCTGGGACCGAAGGCTTTCGAGCAGTGCGCGGGATTCCTGCGCATCACGGACGGGGACAATCCGCTGGATGCCACCAGCGTCCACCCCGAGTCCTATGAGGCCACGGGCAAGCTGCTGGCGAAGCTGGAACTCACCATGGAGGACGTGAAAGCCATGCAGAAGAAAGCGGCCGAGCAGAGAGGGAATGGCGCCCGGAAGGGGAGCGACCCGGGCAAAGACGGCAAAGCGCAGAAGGACCGTGGGGACAAAAGACAGGAGAAGAGCAGGAATCAGATCCGGGTTCGCAACACCGGGACTGCCATGGGGCAGGCCCTCGCTGCAGCCATGGCGGAGATGAACGGATCGGACGGCGCCGCAGAGAGCACTGTGAAGGAAAAGCGAGGCACAGGGAATCAGAGTGCAGGCGGTCAGAAAGCAGATGCGCAGACGGCAGTCTCGGGTCTTGAGAAACGCATCGGAAATAAGAAACTGCTGGCGGAGGAACTGGGAATCGGCGAGATCACATTAACGGATATTCTGCGGGAGCTTGAAAAACCTGCCAGAGACCCCAGAGACGATATGCCGCGCCCCATCCTGCGCAGCGATGTACTGGACATGAAGGATTTGAAACCCGGTATGATCTTAAAGGGGACGGTGCGCAATGTCATTGATTTTGGAGCATTCGTGGACATCGGCGTCCATCAGGACGGGCTGGTGCATATCTCTCAGATCACGGATCGTTTTATCAAGCATCCTCTGGAGGCAGTCAGCGTGGGGGATATTGTGGAGGTGCAGGTACTCGCCGTGGACGTGCCCAAGAAACGCATCAGCCTTACCATGAAGATCAAGGAAGCTGGGAGAAAGGAAAATCCAATCACCTTCTGACATGATTGGATTATACATGAATGAAATGTATCGGCACATTGTACAGTATTATGAAACAGATAAAATGGGAATTACGCATCACTCAAACTATATCCGTTGGATGGAAGAAGCCAGAGTAGATTTTCTGTCACAAATCGGATGGAGTTATGCAAAACTGGAAGAAGAGGGTATTTTTTCCCCTGTGGTAACAGTCGAGTGTAAATATATGAAGGCGACAACATTTTGGGATACGGTTGACATAGAAGTGACGGTTCAAGAGTTTAAGGGAGTGAAATTAAAGCTGAAATATATTATGAAAAATGCCGACGGGAATACGGTGTGTGAAGCCTGTTCCGAGCACTGCTTTCTGGATGAGAAAGGAATTCCCTTAAGGCTGAAAAAGAAATATCCTCTTTTTTACAATGCACTTATAGAATGTTGCTGATTTTAGCATAGGTACTCTGTTGACGCAATTAAATTTACACTATTTAAATCGCACGAATATATTTACATAGTCATACGAATAATACATAACAATAGTGCGAAAGGAGGGCGGATATGTCTATTACAGCTACAGAACTGAAACAGAATTTAGGGAAATATTTGTTGCTTTCAGCCAATGAAGATATTTATATTACGAAAAATGGAAAGGTTGTTGCAAAACTGACTAACCCTAACCAAAACAGGGTAAATACTGCCAAATCTTTGTTCGGTATACTGCCTGAGGATGCCGGCTTGGAGGATGCAAAAGCAGAAAGGGTGAATGCCAAGTAATGAAAATACTTGTGGACACAAATATAATAATTGATGCGTTGACCGGCAGGGAACCCTTTAGGGAAGCGGCAGAGCAGATCTTTCTGTTGGCGGCTAATCAAATAGAGGATATGTATGTCACAGCAAGTTCGGCTACAAATATTTACTATCTGATCAGAAAGTATTTGCATAATACTGATCAGGCAAAGAATACGATGGCCAAACTGTATGAATTGTTTCGTATTTTGGATGTAACTTCCGGTGATTGTCAGGAAGCGTTATCATCAGCGGTAAATGATTATGAGGATGCTGTGGTTGCCTGTTGTGCAAACCATAATCATATGGATTATATTGTAACAAGGAATATCGGAGATTATGAACATTCTAAAGTCAGAGCTGTGTTGCCGGATGAATTATTAAAACTGGTTTCTCAAAGTGAAGAGTGAAAACTACTTGATTTCTGTGCGGGAGAGTATTACAATAGCCAATGTAAATATCATATAAGAAAATTCTTCGGGGTCGGGTGAAATTCCCTACTGGCGGTAAAGTCCGCAACCTGTGGGAGACGCAAGGTCTGCCATGGCTGATTCGGTGAAAGTCCGGGACCAACAGTACAGTCTGGATGAAAGAAGAATATCAGGCGTTATGCGGCTGAGATTTTTGCGTCCCCGAATCTTTTGATTCGGGGATTTTTGCGAAGGATTTTCCGACCAATCAAAAAAGGGGCCGGCGGAGTTGATCCTGTCGCCGTGCCGGAAATGGAGGAAAAGAAAATGAACGGATTAATGGACAGTGTGAGACAAAACGGAGCGGCAGTCTTGGAGTTTGCCGCGGTGATCGCGGCGCTTTTTGCGGCGGCGGTGCTTCTGGAGAAAGCGGCCCAGAGAAAGAGAAAGGTCAGAGAACCCCTCTTTTTCACCCGAAAGATGGCTGTGGTGGGGATGTTTTCGGCCATTGCCATGATTTTGATGCTTTTTGAGTTCCCCCTCCCCTTCGCACCGGCTTTTTATGAGCTTGACTTCAGCGAGCTGCCTATTTTGGTGGGGGCTTTCGCCTTCGGTCCCATGGCGGGGGTGATGATGGAGTTTGTCAAAGTGCTTTTGAAGCTCTTTGTGAAAGGAACCTCCACCGCCTTTGTGGGAGATCTGGCGAATTTTGCGGTGGGATGCAGCTTTATTCTGCCCGCATCCACGGTGTATGCCTTTCGGAAGAATAAGAGAAGCGCCGTCGCCGCCTGTGTGGTGGGGACATTGGTGATGACGGTGTTCGGAACGGCATTTAACGCGGTGTATCTGCTGCCCGCGTTCTCCAAGCTGTTTCATATGCCCATGGATCAGATTTTGGAGATGGGCGCCAAGGTCAATCCGCTGGTGTCCGAGGGCAGTATCGTGAGTTTTGTGGCCGCCTGTGTGGCGCCTCTGAATTTGATCAAAGGCACCGCGGTCTCCGTCGTCACACTGCTTGTCTACAAGCCGCTCAGTCCCATCATCAAAGGCGGTTCGCGCTGACGGCAGGAAATATCCGGTTTGGGGCATTGGCCTCAGGCCGGATCTTTTTGTGTGCCGAAGGACAGATTCTCTTCGTACATTCTCCGTGTAATATTCCTACGTGTATTCTATAGAAAATCTTTAGAAAAATCACAGTTGTTTCTTTTACTTTTCCTATTACAATCCACTATGTACCGCAGTCTGCGTTGGAAACTTTTTCTATTTTCATAAATTGATCCGGATGATCATAGTAGTATATTCGGAAAATTTTTGAAAAAATTTATTGGGTTTCTGTCACAAATGCATTGACAGATCATCCGGATTATTGTATTATGCAAATGGTACAGTAATACATAGCGAAATGTGCAGGCCCGGGAACAGACGTCCGGCGGGCCGCGGTATCACAGAGACATGGAAGGTAAGGAGAAGAGACCATGAGTGCATTGGTGGAAATCAGGGACATCTGCAAAGTCTACAACCCCGGGGAGAATGAGGTCCGGGCGCTGGATCATGTGAGTGTCACGATCGATGAGGGCGAGTTTGTAGCCATCATCGGGCAGTCGGGGAGCGGTAAATCCACGCTGATGAATATGCTGGGCTGTCTGGATGTGCCGTCCAGCGGAACCTACAGGCTCCACGGACAGGATGTGGCGGATTTGAGCGACGACGAGCTCTCGGATATCCGCAACCGCGAAATCGGTTTTATTTTTCAGGGATTTAATCTGATTCCCAATCTGACGGCGAAGGAGAATGTGGAACTGCCGCTGATCTACCGGGGAGTTTCCAAGGGACAGAGAGGGAGGCTGGCGGAGGCTGCGCTGGAAAAAGTGGGACTCTCGCATCGCATGGATCACAAACCCGCCGAGATGTCGGGCGGACAGCAGCAGCGGGTGGCGATTGCCAGAGCCATTGCGCAGGCGCCGCCGGTGATTCTGGCAGATGAACCCACGGGTAATCTGGATTCCCATTCCACCGCGGAGATCATGAACATTCTGCGGGAGCTCTACGAGGAGGGCAGGACGGTCATTCTCATCACCCATGACAATGAAATTGCCGCCAGAGCAAAGCGCGTGATCAAGATCAAAGACGGACACATCGAGTCCGACGACATACAGGAGGCATAAGATGAAAAATTTATTCAAAAAAACAAGGACTCACGGAGAGGAAACAAAACCGGAAAACGGGAAGAAGAGAGGGAAAAAGAAGAGTAAAAAAACGGTTGTTATTATTGCGATTGTGGTGATCGTTCTTCTATTTTTCATGTTCAGGGGATGTGCCGGCGGAGGCGGTAACGGCGCGGTCGTGACCACAGCCAATGCCCAGCGGGGGTCTCTGCAGGAGAGCGTCAGCACCAGCGGCAGCGTGGCGGCGGAACAGGTGAAGGTGTTCTTTGCTCCCGCGGTCGGGAAACTGGAACAGGTGAATGTGGCGGCAGGCGATGCGGTCAAGAAGGGGGATGTGCTGATCGCTTACGACAGCACCGAGCTGGAGAATCATTTCCGGGAGGCGACACTGCAGCAGGCCAAGTCCGATGCTCATTACAGCGGAGCCGTGGCGGACAGTGCGGACAATCAGGCAAAGCTGTCCGAGGCCAACACCAATATTCCCGTGTTAGAGCAGCAGATCGCGGACAATAAAGCCTATCTGAAGGATTTGCAGTCCAAGCTGAATCAGAGCCAGCGTGACACCAACAATGCCCTTGCGGACGAGAGCTATGATCTGACCAAGGAGGCGGAGAAGCTGACGGAGGAACTGAAAAATTCGAATCTCTCCGATGCGGACTATGCCAAGAAGGAGAAGAAGCTAAAGCAGGTACAGGCGCAGCTCTCTCGCAATTCCTATCTTCAGCAGATTGCCGGTTCCTCGGATTATGTGGCGGAGATGAATGATGAGATCGCGGCCGTGCAGGAGCGGATCGCGGAATATGAGGAGTACAAACAACGCATGGAGAGCCAGAAAAACGGCAGTGAGGCCGGGGTGATGGATTCCTATGACAAGATCTCCTACGAGGCCGACAAGGAACTGGCGGGCATCGCCTATGCGGAGGCGGAGAAGGCCTATTACCAGAGCAAAGCAGGGCTGTGTGCGGAGTTTGACGGCGTGGTGACGGAGGTGAACGCCGTGGAGGGATCCAGCGTGACCGAGGGGATGCAGCTTCTGACGCTGGAGAGCAGCGAGGATGTGAAAGTGAGCTTTTATGCCTCCAAACAGGATGTGGAGAAGCTTGCAATCGGCCAGAAGGCGGACGTGACCGTCTCCGGTAATGTCTATGCCGGAACCGTGAGCAAGATCAACCGCATGGCCAGCAGGAATGAATCCAATACGCCTATGGTGGGCGTGGAGATCCATATCGACGAGCCGGATGACAAAATTATTCTGGGGCTGGACGCAAAGCTCATGATCTATACCCGGGCCGTGGAGGACGCGCTGTTAGTTCCCGTGGAAGCGGTCAATGCCGACAGGGACGGAGATTTCCTCTATGTGGCGGAGAACGGCGTTGTGGTAAAGAAAGCTGTGACCTGCGGCATCTCCAATGATGAGTACACGGAAATCCTCGAGGGTATCACCGAGGAGGATCAGATTATCGTCACATACTTCGGCAGTCTGGAGGAGGGGATGGCAGTGACTGTCATGCCTCAGATGTAGGAGGCGCTCATGGCACAGATATGGGAATATATTAAAATAGCCCTCTTAAATATTAAAAGCAATAAAGGGCGTTCCATTCTCACAATGCTGGGAATCATTATCGGCATTTCCTCCGTGATCATGATCATTTCCATCGGTAACGGTGTGAAGGGCGGCATCAACAATGAATTGAACGCTATGGCGGGCGGACAGTTGTATATCTATTCTTATGGAAGTAATGAAGAGGGAATCATGGTTGATTTTACGGAGGATGATATCGACGCTATTATGGAGAAAGTGCCTCATGTGAAAGCCGTCACGCCCAGTTGGGGATTCAACGGCAGTTTCACGGGGCGCAAGGGTGTTTTTAACGGCTCGGCCAGCATGGGTATGCCGGGACTGGAATATTCCAGCAATGATCCCATTATCAAGGGACGGTACTTCAATGACAATGATTACTATTCCGCCAACCGGGTCTGCGTCATCACGGAGAGCAGTGCGAGGAAGCTCTTCGGCAATACCAATGTCATCGGGATGAATTTGGAAATGAACATGTACGGCATCAGCCGGGACTTTACCATCATCGGTATCAGGCAGGACAATGCCTCCATGCTCTCGGGGATGATGGGGTCTGACCGAATCTCCATGGAGTGTCCGTTGTCAGTGGTGTCATCTTCTTATGGATTCTATGACACAATGAACGATCTGCTGATTATCAGCGATGGCGCGGAATATGCGACAGAGGTGGCGGAAAATGTGGTACGCTTGATGGAGAACCGACACGGGGTTCGCGGCAAGAATGCCATCTCGGTGGAGAACTTTAATGACTACATGAGTCAAATGAACGAAATCCTGAGTTACATCACGATTTTCGTGGTATTCGTGGCTGCGATCTCCCTCTTGGTGGGCGGAATCGGCGTGATGAACATCATGTTGGTATCCGTGACGGAGCGCACCAGAGAGATCGGTATCCGTAAGGCTCTGGGAGCCAGAACGGGATCCGTGCTGCTGCAGTTTCTGGCGGAGTCGGCGCTCATCTCCCTGCTGGGCGGTCTCATCGGAATTGTGATTGGGGTGCTGGGAGCGCAGGGAGTCTGCTCCCTCATGGGATTTACCGCTTCGGTCAATGTAGGTACCGTGCTGGGCGCCAGCGCATTTTCTTCTGCGGTGGGCATCTTCTTCGGTATCTATCCGGCCAGAAAAGCGGCGCGCCTAAGTCCCATAGAGGCTCTGCGGCATGAATAATTTTAACACTTGCTTTTTTGGCGGCAAGCCCCTATAATCTATATTGTGAGAATCAATAAAGCACCTACAAGGGATTGGTTGTAGGTGCTTTTTCTAAGGTAGATTTATGAGGATTTATGCGGGTAGATTTCTAAGAGTAGATTTAGGAAGCGGATTCCCGATATGGAAAGTCCGTCAAGGCGGACAGACAGGAGAGACGCATGGTGGAGCTGGATGTGAAGATCGAGGCGGCGGATTTGTATGATTATATGTTGATGCATGTCTATCACAGTGCTTCGGGACTTTTGGGCAGCGGCGTGGGCGCCGTGATCATGCTGGTAGGATTGGTGCGGGGACAGTTCCTGTTCGTGATAGCGGGCATCGTGCTGTTGGCGTATCTTCCTTGGACGCTTTTTCTAAAGAGCAGGCAGCAGATGGTGAGTAATCCGGCATTTAAAGAGCCGCTTCACTATGTGCTGGACGAGCAGGGCATCACCGTGTCCCAGAACGGCGAGGAGCAGCATCAGGACTGGAAGGATATGGTGAAGGCCGTATCCACGGGGCATAGCATCATTGTCTATACGAGCAAGGTCAATGCGACTATTTTCCCCCGGCGGGAGATGAAAAATAAAGAAACGGATGTTATTGAAATGATTTGTACCCATATGCCGCCTAAGAAAGTGCGGATCCGCAGTTGAGGGAAGCTGAGCTGCCCAAATGTCTAAAGCGGAGAATGTGAGGGCGCGGCGGGGGACAAAATCATTCGGAACAGACAAAGAAGGAAATCTTCGGAATATTCGAAAGATATGAGATATCCGAGAGAGATGAAAGACCCGAAAGAGATGGAAGATCAGAGACGGTGGCATGGGTGATATGAATGATGATAAAACAGGTACCGGTATGGCAGATCAGATGAGCGATGGGAACGGGAATTGGGAATATGCGGACGGTGCGGATGTGGTGACGGAGACAAACGGACCGGAGGAGACCTATGCGCTGGGAATGCGGCTGGGGCAGGAGGCTCTGCCGGGGCAGGTGTATACGCTGGTCGGCGATCTGGGCGTGGGCAAGACGGTGTTTACACAGGGAGTGGCGGCGGGACTTGGCATTACCGGCCCGGTGAGCAGCCCTACTTTCACGATTCTGCAGGTATATGAGGAAGGCAGGCTCCCCTTTTATCATTTCGATGTCTATCGCATCGCGGATGTGGAGGAGATGGAGGAGATCGGTTATGAGGACTGTTTTTACGGGCAGGGGGTCTGTCTGATAGAGTGGGCGGATCTGATCCGCGAGATTCTCCCCAGTCAATACACCGAGATTGTGATAGAGAAGGACTTGAGCAAAGGATTTGACTACCGCAGGATCACTTATAGAAAATGCTAAACTGATATATGATCTAAATATATGAGTTATAATACATGAGCTATATTAGGAATGAAGCATGGGCGGACAGGGAATGAGAACGGGAGACGGCATATGAAAATTTTAGGTTTGGACAGCTCCGGGCTTGTGGCGGGAGCTGCCGTTTTGGAAGACGAAACGCTTTTGGCCGAATATAACATTAATTATAAGAAGACACATTCCCAGACGCTGCTTCCGATGCTTCAGGAACTGCGGCAGATGCTGCATCTGGATCTGGACACCATAGATGCAATCGCGATCGCATCGGGACCCGGATCTTTCACGGGACTGCGCATCGGTTCCGCCACCGCCAAGGGATTGGGATTGGCGTTGGAGAAGCCTCTGGTGGAGGTGCCCACACTGGAAGGACTCGCCTATAATCTCTGCGGTGCGGCGGATCTGGTCTGCCCTCTGATCGATGCAAGGCGGGAGCAGGTCTACACGGGAATTTATGAGTTTGTGAGGCAGGATCGTGACGGAGGGCTTTGTCATGCTGTGCCCCATATTCTTGAGCCGCAGGCGGCGATGGATATTTTTGATTTAATAGATAAAATCAATCGGCTGGGGGAGACTTGGCCCGGCCGCGGCGTGATTTTTTTGGGGGACGGCGTTCCGGTCTATCGGGAGCAGCTTCTGGAACGGGTGAAGATTCCTCTGCGGTTTGCGCCGGCGTCCTGCAGCAGACAGCGGGCGGGCAGTATCGCGGCGCTGGGAGCCGTGTACTATGCCGAGGGGCGTATTGTATCCGCAGGAGATCACAGACCGGAGTATCTGCGCAAGAGTCAGGCGGAGCGGGAATATGAGGCGGAGGGACGCTCATGAGTCTTGTGATTCGTTCCATGTGTGAGGAGGATGCGCCGACGCTGGCGGAGCTTGAGCGGCAGATTTTCAGCATTCCTTGGTCGGAGGCGGCTTTTGCCGCGCTGCCCGGACAGTCCCACAGCCTGTACCTTGTGGCGCAGGCGGAGGGGAGCATAGTGGGCTGCGCGGGATTGACTGTGCTGGGTGACGAGGGAGACATCGATAAAGTGATGGTGCGGGAAGCGTTTCGGGGACAGGGAATCGCATATGCCCTGCTGATGGAACTGATGAACCGAGGGCGTGCTATGGGGATCAGGGACTTTACGCTGGAGGTGCGCGCGGGCAATCAGCCGGCGATCGGCCTGTATGAGAAACTGGGATTTGTGTCCGAGGGCGTCCGGCCGAACTTTTATCAAAAGCCCACGGAAGACGCCCTGATCATGTGGCACCGCCAATAATTACCACGCCCGCAGAGGCATTCCTATAGTATACTCAAGGTAACGATACAGCAGACTGCGGGAGGTACAAAATGCGAAAATATGGAAAAGTTATTTGCAATCAATGTAAAAAAGAATTAAAATCAGAGGGAGAGTATTTGCGGGAGGGCTGTTTTACGGTGGATTACACATTCGGGTATTTCAGCCGCAAGGACGCAACGAGACACAGATTCGATCTGTGCGAGGATTGTTATGACAAATTCATCGCAGGATTTGAGATCCCTGTGGAGGAGGATGAGGAAACGGAATTATGTTAGATGTTTGTTTGCTGGGGACGGGAGGAATGATGCCGCTGCCATATAGATGGCTCACCTCTCTGGTGATGCGCTATAACGGAAAAAGCATTTTGATTGACTGTGGTGAAGGGACCCAGATTGCTCTGCGGGAGAAAGGCTGGAGTCCCAATCCCATCGATATCATTTGTTTTACCCATTATCATGCGGATCACATCAGCGGTCTGCCCGGGATGCTTCTCACCATGGGCAATGCCGAGCGCACCCAGCCTTTGCTGCTCATCGGTCCCAAAGGGTTGACCAGAATAGTCAACTCTCTCAGGGTAATTGCCCCGGAGCTGCCTTTTGAGGTGAGATGTGTGGAGATTGAGGAGAGTGAGCAGACATTTTCTTTTGAGGGATTTCATATTGAGACTTTCAAGGTGAACCATAATGTGTTATGCTATGGATATAGTATGTGTATTGCCCGTACGGGAAGATTTGACAGAGATCGGGCGGAAGAGCTGCAAATTCCTATGAAATTCTGGAGCCGCCTGCAGAAGGGCGAAGTGATCGAGCAGGACGGAAACACTTATACACCGGATATGGTGCTGGGGGCGGCCAGAAAAGGGCTGCGGGTGACCTATTGTACGGATACCCGCCCCACGGAGAGTATTCTGGCGCACGCCAAAGGAGCGGATCTGTTGATATTGGAGGGAATGTACGGCGAGCCGGACAAGATCGCCAAGGCCAAGGAACATCGTCACATGACGATGTACGAGGCGGCTAAAATTGCCCGGGACGCAGGCGTGCCGGAGCTCTGGCTGACCCATTACAGCCCGTCCCTGATGCATCCGGAGGACTTTATCGGGGAGGTGCGCAGGATTTTTCCGAACACGGTGGCCGCGCGGGACGGCAGGAGCATCGAACTGAATTTTGATGAAGAATAAGCCCGAGGGAGAAAGGAGCGTGGTACGGTGAAAAAGACGACGACGCGCACGATGATCATTATATTCATCCTGATACTGGCGGTGGTGGGATATTATGCCTATCTCTCCAATAAGAACAGGGAGAACCGGGAAGATACCGCCGTGTCTATGATACAGTCCACGCTTGCGCGGGATTTAAACAGAGACTATCCTTCCACTCCCAAGGAAGTGATCAAATATTATAACGATATTCTCCGCTGCTTCTATAATGAAGAGGGAACGGAAGAGGATATAGAAGCGCTGGGAATCAAGGCGAGGGAACTCTATGACGAAGCTCTTTTGGATGCCAATGAACTGGGGAGTTACCTGATCCGGCTGCAGGCGGATGTGAAAGATTACAAGGACAACGAGAGGCGCATCACCGGAGTGAATGTGGCGGCGAGCACCAATGTGGAGCGGTTCGAACAGGACGGCTATTCCTTTGCCAAAATCATGTGCGGCTACAATATTACGCAGGGCGGACAGACCTATACCACCAATCAGCTCTATCTTCTGCGCAGGGACAGCAATAAAAGATGGAAGATTTTCGGCTGGGAGGATGTGGCGAATCTGGAGGATCAGTCCAAATAATGCCGCAAAACGGCTAAGGGGAAACATTGTGAAAATTTTTCACAGACAGCATGGAGGATTTGCATGGGAGAAAAGCTGGAATCGGAGGCGGGACAGTCAGATCCGCGAGATGTCTACATATTAGCTATCGAGAGTTCCTGTGATGAGACGGCGGCGGCAGTGGTGAAAAA
This sequence comes from uncultured Acetatifactor sp., assembly GCA_964604835.1. Classification (GTDB taxonomy): domain Bacteria; phylum Bacillota; class Clostridia; order Lachnospirales; family Lachnospiraceae; genus Acetatifactor. Next base: position 6,711 of record CAZSAJ010000044.1, on the reverse strand, counting down.
CGGCCGGGAGGTTTTATCCAATGTAATATCCTCCCAGATTGCGTTACATACCATTTACGGCGGCGTGGTGCCCGAAATCGCCTCCCGCAAACATATCGAGAAGATCAATCAGGTCATTGAGCAGGCGCTTGCGGAGGCGGAGATTTCCCTGCGGGATGTCACGGCCGTTGCGGTGACCTATGGGCCCGGACTCGTGGGAGCGCTGCTTGTAGGGGTCTCGGCGGCCAAGGCCATATGCTTCGCCACGGGGATTCCGCTGGTGGGGGTACATCATATAAACGGCCACATCAGCGCCAATTATATCGAACACAAGGAGCTGGAGCCGCCCTTTGTATGTCTGGTGGCCTCGGGAGGACATTCCCATCTGGTGGTGGCGGAGGATTACGGAGCGTACCGGATTGTGGGACGCACCAGAGACGATGCCGCGGGGGAAGCTTTTGACAAGGTGGCCCGTGCTCTGGGACTGGGTTATCCCGGCGGCCCCAAGATCGACAGGCTGGCCGTGGAGGGAGATCCCCATGCGGTTCCTTTTCCCAGAGCGAAAGTGGCAGGAAATGAATATGATTTCAGTTTCAGCGGTTTAAAGAGTGCGGTGCTCAATTATCTGAACGGATGCCGCATGAAAGGGGAGGAGATCCGGACTGCGGACGTGGCGGCGTCCTTCCAGCGCGCGGTGGTCGATGTTCTGGTGGAACATTCTCTGGCCGCGGTGCGGGAATTCGGATTTGAAAAATTTGCCATCGCGGGAGGTGTGGCTTCCAATTCCGCGCTGCGAACCGCATTTGAGAGGGAGTGCCCCAGACGGGGGATTCGGTTTTATCATCCAAGTCCTATTCTATGTACGGACAATGCCGCCATGATCGGTGTGGCCGGTTATTACGAATATCAAAGGGGAGTGCGTCATGGCTATGATCTGAATGCCGTGCCGAATTTGGAGCTATGAAAAATGAGAAAAGATGTACGGCCATTGTGCTGGCCGGGGGCAACGGAAGCAGAATGAAGAGTACCGTGGCCAAACAGTATATGGATCTGGCGGGACGGCCGCTGATATGGTATTCGCTGCAGGCTATGGAGCGCTCGAAGGTGATCGACGACTGCATTCTGGTGGTGGCAGGCCCGGAGGATGTGGAATATGCCCGGAGAGAGATTGTGGAAAAATATGAACTCTCCAAGGTGGACACCATTATAGTCGGCGGTGAGGAGCGGTATCTGTCCGTGATGAACGCGCTGGAGGTCATCCGGCGGGAGGAGATGACGATTCCCAACCGGGACGGGTATGTCTTTATCCATGACGGGGCGAGACCCTTTGTGTCGGAGCAGATTCTGCGCCGGCTGGGCGATGCGGTGGAGGAATATCATGCCTGTGTGGCAGCGGTTCCTTCCAAAGACACAGTGAAGCTCACGGATGACGAGGGGTTTGCGCTTCAGACGCCGGACAGAAGATCGGTGTGGAATGTCCAGACGCCGCAGGCCTTTGACACGCAGTTGATTCTGGAGGCCTATGAGCGGCTGCACGGCAGATTGGAGAAAATGCGGGAGCAGGGGATCGCCGTCACGGATGATGCCAGCGTGGTGGAGCTGTTCACGGACCGCAGGGTCAGGATGGTAGAGGGAGCTTACCGGAATATCAAGCTTACAACGCCGGAGGATATCATTATCGCAAGGGCTTTTTTGAAAGATTATCTGCGGCGTTACATGACTCAGAAGGGCACTGATTGAGTAATACGAGCAAGATGCACAAAAATAAAAAGAATTCTCTGGTCAGTTTGACGGATTTTATGAAAAAAAGAGGCAAATTTTAGATTAAAAACATGATAAAACAGGCTTTTTTTGAGGATTATGCCCTAAAAATGTGCTTCTATGCAAAATTTGTTGCTTGCAATTTGTACATAACAATGGTACAGTATATATAAGGCGGGAAATTCTCGCCGGAACAATATCAATCTAATACTATATTTTAGGGAGGAAAGAAATGAAGAAGAAAGTATTAGCTTTACTTTTGGCTTCCACCATGGTAGTTTCTATGGCTGCCTGTGGAAACAAAGAGGGAACTCAGCCCAGCGCTCCTGTAGAGGGCAGCTCTGCAGCAGGCAATTCTACCACTGAGTCTTCCGAGCCCGAGCCTTACAATCTGACCGAGCTCAACATCATGGTGAACGGTACGTTCAACCTTGATCTGGGTCAGGGTACAGAGGAATTCATCGAGCAGTGGCAGACCGCTGTCAGCGAGAAGCTTGGCCATGACATCAAGCTCAACATCACCAAGATCGACCACTCCGGTTACACCGATGCAGTAGGTCGTGCATTCGCAGGTGGTTCCAGCTACGATGTAATGATCATGAGCGCTGATATGTTCAAGCAGTATGCTCCTACCGGAATCCTGTGGGATATGGCTGACGCTTATGACAACGCTGAGTTCCAGAGCCGTATGCAGATGAGCGCAATCAATGAGCAGCTGAAGGATGACAACGGCGCTCTGTATGGCTTCGCTCCTGCTTATGGTAACGGCTGTGTTACTTATATCAAGCAGGCATGGCTGGATGCAGTAAATGTTGATGTTAACAGTGTTACCGACTGGGCAAGCTACTATGACATGCTGCTCAAGTTCCACAACGAAGATCCCGATGGAAACGGCACTGCAGGTGATACCTATGGTGTAATCGCAGCAGGTTACATGGGTAATGAGGCTCCTTGGATCAACTACATGCCTGAGTTCTGGCAGGATGCTTATCCCGCATTCCTTCAGGATGAGAACGGCGTATGGTATGACGGCTTTACGACTGATGCTTCCAAGGAAGCTCTGAAGAGACTGGCACAGGGCCATGCTGACGGCGCTATCGACCCCGAGACTCTGACCGCTTCTACCAAGATCGCTCGTGAGAAATGGTTCTCCAACGATCAGAAGGGTTCCTCCGGTGCATTCACCTACTGGGCTGGTAACTGGTATCAGACTCTGACCAACAATCTGGTTAAGAATGACGTTAATGCTGATCTGGTTCAGCTTGCTCCTATTAAGGAGATCACCGGCAGCATCGGCGGCTATCTGAACAGAGAAGCTCCCGTTTGGGTTATCGTTGACGATCAGGACGGCGACAATTCCCGCGAGCAGGCTGTGTTCGATGCATTCATCGACACCATGCTGGATGGCGACGCTGTTCAGACTCTCTGGACCTATGGCCCTAAGGGTGTGACATGGTCTGTAGATGCAGACGAAGGATTCACCACCAACCCTGGTACCGACAAGGAGAAGGTATATGGCCCTTATGAGGCAGGTACTTTCCATATGCTTCCTTCACCTGGTGATGCAAACACCGTATACGGCAAGAATGCAATCGATCCCGCTCTGGTAGTATCTCCTCTGACCAATGGTTATGTGGATGTTACCGAGCTGGCACAGAAGGGTAACAAGTTCTTCACCGAGAACTGTGTGGATGCTCCTCAGTCTCCCGCTTCCGATACCTACACCGAGAAGGCTGGTGATCTTTACACCGCTAAGCTCGAGGTTATCAGCGCAGTTGTTATCAACGGTCAGGATGTTGAGACTGCTATGCAGGATAAGTATGTAAAGGTTGTTGGTTCTGTAGTTGACACCATTCTTGGCGAGTTGAACGCAGAATAATAAAACTCACGGTTCGGTTTTAAACGGATTGTGAATGAGAATACTGTCCTGCTCCTGGGGATTTCCGGCGGGCAGGACAGTTTTTCCCAAGAGAAGTGTATCCGGGCTTCAAAAGGTACTACATTTCTGAAATATGAGGAAGGCAGGAAAGGGAGAGGACGGTATGAGCAAAAAGAAAAAAATCATGACATCTACCGGCGTTGAAGTGCGTCATAAGCCTTTAGGACTTCGCATCTGGAATAACCGGGGTTACTACCTGATGTTTTTACCTGTACTGGTGTTTGTACTGATTATTTATTACTGGCCTATGCTGGGCGTTCGATTTGCATTTTATGATTACAAACCTGTAGGTGCCAGATCTTTTGTGGGGTTGAAGCATTTCAATACAATGTTTTCCACAACGGCATTCTGGACTGCATTTAAAAACACTTTGACATTGAGTATTGTGAAGTTGATTATTACAACAGTGGCTTCTGTGGTTGTATCAGTCTTCTTGAATGAGATGGGTAATCTTCTGGCTAAGAAGACCCTTCAGACAATTATATATCTGCCCCATTTCATGTCTTGGGCAGTGGTTGCATCCATTTTCAGCTTGATCTTATCCCCTTCCAGCACCGGTCTGGTAAACGGTATGTTGAGAGATTGGGGATTGATCGGACAGCAGGAATACATATACTTCTTTGCGGAAAAAGCTTGGTGGCGCCCGATCTTCTATATTATCAACATCTGGAAAGAGACAGGTTGGGGAACCATTATCTTCCTGGCAACCTTATCCGGTATTAACCCGGAGTTGTATGAGGCTGCGGATATCGATGGTGCGACCCGTCTTCAGAAGATCCGCTTTGTCACCATGCCGGCTCTGGCCAATACGGTTATGACCGTGTTGATTCTGAATCTGGCAAAGGTTATGAACCTGTTCGAGTCCGTATTCGTATTGTATAACAGTGCGGTATATGATGTGTCCGACGTTATTGCTACCTATATTTACAGACAGACATTTGCGGTTGCATTGCCCAACTATGGTTATTCCACTGCGGTAGGTTTGTTCAGATCAATGGTTGGCTGCTTCCTGGTGCTTGTATGTAACTGGGCAAGTAAAAAAGTACGCGGTCGCGGAATTGTATAGGGGGTGAGGATATGGCAGAACAGAAAGCAGTTTATAAAAAACCCAAAAAGAAATTTTCACTTTTCGCGGTAATCAACTACATAGTTTTCATCCTCATCGGGTTGTTGATTTTGATGCCGATCTGGAAAGTTTTGGTAGACTCCTTGAACCGAGTAGGTGTATACCAGTTCCAGCTGTGGCCGAATCAGTTTACCATAGACGGTTACCGTACCATTATTCAAGAGAAAGCTTTGTTTAGACCGTTCCTGAACTCCATCATCACCACATTGGTGGGAACTTTGCTGGGTTTGGTACTCTCTACGCTGGGCGGATATGTATTGATTCAGTTTGATATGCCCGGACGTAACGCGTTAGCGTATTTCCTGCTCTTTACCATGATTTTCTCCGGTGGTATGATTCCTGAGTATCTGGTTATGAAGCAGTTGGGTCTGGTCAACAGCATGTGGATTCTGGTTGTAAAGCACGGTATGAACGTTTACAATCTGGTACTGATGAGAAACTTCTTTGAAGGCGTGCCTAGCAGTTTGTTCGAGGCAGCGAAGATCGATGGATGTTCCCCCATGGGAATCTTCTTCAAGATCGTGCTTCCGCTGTCCAAGGCAGCTCTGGCTTCCATCGGTCTGATGTTTGCCGTGACTGTATGGAACGACTACTCCACCGTACAGATTTACATTACCAAGGCGGATCAGGTTAACTTCCAGTACAAACTGAGAGTAATGGTTATGGATGGAGATACACCGACGACATCTTACAACCTGTCTCAGACGACACTGTTCAATGCAGGTATTGTGGCAGCAATCCTTCCTTTCATGATTCTGTATCCGTTCCTGCAGAAGTATTTCGTAACCGGTGTGAACATCGGTGCCGTAAAAGAGTAAGCATATCGGAAGACAGTGTGCTGTTTTCGTGACGGTTTACTGATAGAATGAATTGACAAATGCTGGGGAAATCGGATTGGAAAGTCACGGTTTCCCCGGTTTTTTGTCTCTTGCGTCATAATCATATTATAAGAAGATGGTGCATATCTACCGTATCAAGGCATGAGAATCATTGCATGCGAATTAACGCATGCAATCAATGGCGTTTGATGCGGTTATAGAGGAGGAGCATATGGATAAGATTTTCTGGGCCGGAGATTCCACCGTACAGACCAATGACATCACAACCTACCCCCAGACCGGCATCGGGCAGGTGATGTCCCTATACTTGAGAGCGGATGTCACAGTGTGCAACTTTGCCAAGAACGGGAGAAGTACCAAGAGTTTTATAGAGGAGGGAAGACTTGAGCCGATCGAGCAGAAGATCGGCGAGGGAGATTTTCTTTTTATACAATTTGGGCACAATGATGAGAAAAGTCAGGATCCGTTGAGATATACGGTTCCCGGTTCTTCCTTTGACGATAATCTGCGTATTTTTATTCGACTGGCCAGAAGCCATGGGGCGCATCCGGTGTTGATTACTCCTTTAGAGCGTAGATGCTTTGAGGAGAGCGGTATCTTGGGGACCGGCGCCCACGGCGATTACGTGGCTGCCATTAAGAACGTCGCCGAATCCGAGGGTGTTGCGCTGATAGATCTTTATACCATGAGCCGTGCAGAGATGGCAGAGGCGGGAGTGGAGAAGACAAAGGAATGGTTTATGAACATTGAGCCGAATACCTATGCCGGGTGGCCGGAAGGAAAGACGGATAACACGCATTTAAAATATGCCGGAGCGGTAACTTTTGCCGGTCTGATTGCCCGCGGACTTGCGGAGTGCGGCGGTATTTATGCGGATCTGCTTCTGGATTTTGACAAGAAGCCGGAAGGGTTGGAGGACGGCGATAAAGCATGACAATTTTTTTGTAAAAAGCGGTTGACAGCGACAACTATTTTTGGTAGAATAATTTTTGCCGCTGATGGGCGGATTCGATGGAGAGATATCGAAGTGGTCATAACGAGGCGGTCTTGAAAACCGTTTGTCCGCA
>CAZSAJ010000043.1:0-23588 GCA_964604835.1 uncultured Acetatifactor sp. | reverse complement strand
TGCATCTATGATCGTATGTTTCATGGTGTATTCCTCTTCCTTTCCTAGAATTCCAAGCCGGCTTCTCTGGCCGCCTCAGCCAATGCCGCAACTTTACCCTGATATATAAAGCCGCCTCTGTCGAAAACAACTTCCTTGATGCCCTTTTCGACTGCTCTCTTGCCGATCACGGTTCCCAGATATGCTGCCGCTTCCACATTGTCGGTCTGCTCCAGTTTTGCCTTGATCTCCTTCTCCACGGTGGAGGCGGCTACCAGAGTGTGTCCCACGGTGTCATCGATAATTTGAGCATACATATGATTATTGCTTCTGAACACTGCCAGACGAGGTCTCTCCGCAGTACCACTGAAGCGGTTACGTATTCTCATGTGCTTCTTGACACGAACCTTTTGTCTTGATTCTTTACTAACCATCTTCATACTCTCCTTATCTGTTATTTCTTACCGGTCTTGCCGACCTTGCGTCTGATCGTCTCGTCAACATACTTGATACCCTTGCCCTTGTAGGGTTCCGGTCTTCTCTTGTCTCTGATCTCGGCGGCAAACTGTCCAACCTTTTCCTTGTCGATACCCTTTACGGAAATGATGTTGCCTTCCACGGTAGTCTCCAGCCCTTCGGGATCCTCCATCTCAACGGGATGGGAGTAACCCAGACTCAAAGTCAGCTTCTTGCCGGACTTTGCGGCTCTGTAACCGACACCGTTTACCTCAAGTTTCTTCTCATAACCTTCCGTAACACCCACAACCATGTTGTGAATCAGTGTTCTGGTCAGTCCGTGAAGAGACTTCATCTTCTTCAAATCATTGGGTCTGCTTACCAAAACTTCTGCACCCTCCACCTTGATCTCCATCTCGGTGGGCAGCACTCTCTCCAGAGTACCTTTGGGTCCTTTAACGGTCACTTTGTTATTTTCTGCAACTTCCACAGTTACACCTGCGGGAATCGCGATTGGCATTCTTCCTATACGTGACATGCCCGTACCTCCTATAATTGTTTGTTTAAATCTGTTCCCATCCGCCTCGCCGAAAGAATCGCTCCATTCGATTCGGAACCCTCTGTTCCGCCGAAAGAATCGCTCCGCGATTCTTTCCGATAAAACTTAGAACTTCTTAGGCGGCGTCCTTCGACGCCTTAGAAGTTCTTTTTGTCGTTTTACCAGACAAATGCCAGAACCTCGCCGCCAACCTGCAGCTCTCTTGCCTTCTTATCGGTTATAACGCCCTGATTGGTGGAGATGATAGCGATACCAAGTCCGCCGAGTACTCTGGGCAGCTCATCCTTGCCGGCATACACGCGCAGACCCGGCTTGGAGATTCTCTTGATACCGGAGATGATCTTCTCATTCTTGTCCGCACCGTATTTCAAGGTGATGTGAATGGTCTTGAAGTTTCCGTCATCGATAATGTCATATTTCTTAATATAGCCTTCCTCCAAAAGAATCTGCGCGATAGCGAGTTTCATCTTGGAAGAGGGAACATCAACCGTGTCATGTTTTGCAGTGTTTGCGTTACGGATTCTTGTCAGCATATCTGCAATAGGATCGCTCATTGTCATTGTCTATTTCCTCCTTCTTACCAGCTTGCTTTCTTCACGCCGGGAATCTCGCCCTTGTATGCCAGTTCACGGAAGCAAACTCTGCAGATTCCGTACTTTCTCAGAACTGAGTGGGGACGACCGCAAATATTGCAGCGGGTGTAAGCCTGCGTAGAGAACTTGGGCTTGCGCTGCTGTTTAATTTTCATAGATGTTTTAGCCATCAGAATTTACCTCCTTATTATTTGGCGAAAGGCATGTTGAACAATGTCAACAGCTCGCGCGCCTCTTCGTCGGTCTTGGCAGTGGTTACGAAAATAATGTCCATGCCTCTGGTCTTGTCGATCTTATCATACTCGATCTCAGGGAAAATAAACTGCTCCTTGATACCCAGCGCATAGTTTCCTCTGCCGTCAAACGCATTGGGATTGACACCTCTGAAGTCACGCACGCGGGGAAGCGCCAGATTCACCAAACGATCGAGGAACTCATACATCTTTTCGCCGCGCAGTGTGGTCTTGCAGCCGATTGCCATACCCTCGCGGATCTTGAAGTTTGCCACGGAATTCTTTGCCTTGGTGAGAACGGCCTTCTGACCGGTGATGGTCTCCATATCGGAAACAGCGTTCTCCAAAACCTTTGCATTGTCCTTCGCTTCGCCCACACCCATGTTGACCACGATCTTGTCGAGCTTAGGCACTTCCATCACGTTCTTGTAGCCGAACTTCTTGGTCATTGCTGCAACGATCTCGTTATTGTAATAGTCTTTCAGTCTTGCCACTTGTTTTTCCTCCTTCCTATTGATTAATCAATTACTTCGCCGGTAGCCTTGGCATAGCGGACTTTCTTGTCGCCCTCCATTCTGAAACCGACTCTGGTGGTCTTGCCCTTTACAACGAGCATCACGTTTGAAATATCAATAGGAGCTTCCTTCTCAACGATACCGCCGTTTGGATTGCTCTGAGAAGGTTTCTGATGCTTGGTGATCTTGTTGACACCCTCCACCAGAACCTTGTGATTCTTTACGTCTACAGAGAGAACCTTGCCCTCTGCGCCATTGTCTTTGCCGGCGATCACTTTGACGGTGTCACCCTTCTTAATCTTCATTGTTGACATATGGCACCTCCTTATAATACTTCGGGAGCCAGAGAAACGATCTTCATAAACTGTTTCTCACGAAGCTCTCTTGCAACCGGCCCAAAGATACGGGTTCCTCTGGGGGTCTTGTCGTCTTTGATAATTACGGCAGCATTCTCGTCGAACTTGATGTAGGAACCGTCTTTGCGGCGTGCGCCTTTCACGGAGCGGACCACAACAGCTTTTACCACATCACCCTTCTTTACAACGCCGCCTGGTGTTGCATCTTTGACGGAAGCAACAATCACATCGCCAATCTGTGCATATCTTCTTGTAGAGCCGCCCATAACGCGGATGCAGAGCAGTTCTTTTGCACCGGTGTTATCGGCAACTTTCAATCTTGTCTCCTGCTGAACCATGATCTAACCTCCTATTTCACTTTCTCTACAACTTCGATCAGTCTCCATCTCTTGTCCTTGGACAGAGGTCTGGTCTCCATCACCTTAACGGTATCGCCGATGTTGCACTCGTTGTTCTCATCATGTGCCTTCAGCTTATAGGTTCTCTTTACAATCTTGTTGTAGAGGGGATGTTTTACATGATCCTCGATCGCAACAACAATTGTTTTGTCCATCTTATTGCTAACAACCTTACCGGTACGCGTCTTTCTCAAATTTCTTTCCACGATGATTCTCCTTTCTTCGTTCTCTTAACGATTACGCTCTTGCCTTCTCAGTGATAGCGGTCTGAATACGCGCAATATTTCTTCTGACTTCCTTGATTCTTGCCGTATTGTCCAACTGATTGGTCGCGTTCTGGAATCTCAAATTGAAAAGTTCTTTCTTGGCTGCTACCAGCTCTGCCGTCAGCTCTGCCTCGGACTTGGTCTTCAACTCTTTCAAATATTCGCTAGATTTCATTATGATACACCGCCTTCCAAATCTGCTTTAGAAACGATTTTACACTTGCAGGGGAGCTTGTGCATAGCCAGACGAAGTGCCTCGCGTGCGGATTCCTCCGGAACGCCTGCGATCTCAAACATCACACGGCCGGGCTTCACAACCGCTACCCAGTATTCTAAAGTACCTTTACCGGAACCCATACGGGTCTCGGCAGGTTTTGCAGTTACAGGTTTATCCGGGAAAATCTTGATCCAAACTTTACCGGTACGCTTTGTATAACGGGTAAGTGCAATACGCGCTGCCTCAATCTGATTGGATTTGATCCAACAGGGCTCCGTAGCCACCAGACCGAACTCACCGTAGGTGAGTGTGTTGCCTCTCAGGGCTTTGCCGGTCATGGACCCACGGAACTGTTTACGGCGCTTTACTCTCTTCGGCATTAACATTATTTATCGCTCCCTTCCTCTTGATTTCCTTTTGTAGGAAGTACCTCACCTTTATAGATCCAAACCTTAACTCCTACCTTGCCATAGGTGGTGTCAGCCTCGGCAAAACCGTAATCGATATCGGCTCTCAAGGTCTGAAGAGGAATGGTACCCTCACTGTAAAACTCGCTTCTCGCAATATCGGCACCGCCCAGACGGCCTGCACATGCCGCTTTGATTCCCAGAGCGCCTGCCTTCATGGTTCTGCCCATGCAGGACTTCACGGCACGTCTGTAGGACACACGGTTCTCAAGCTGCTGTGCGATATTCTCTGCCACAAGCTGTGCGTCTCTGTCCGGTCTCTTGATCTCCTTGATGTCAACCAAAACCTTCTTGTCGGTCATCTTAGCCAACTCGTTCTTGGTGATCTCGATCTCGGCGCCGCCCTTGCCGATTACCACACCGGGCTTTGCGGTGTAGATGATAACCTTTACTCTGTCGGATGCTCTCTCGATCTCAATCTTGGAGACACCCGCACTGTACAATTTCTTCTTCAGATATTTTCTGATCTCATGGTCTTCCGCAAGATACTCGGCAAACTCGCCTTCCGCATACCACTTGGAATCCCAATCTTTAATAATACCGACTCTAAGGCCGTGAGGATTAACTTTCTGTCCCATTTGCTATTTGCTCCTTTCCCTACTTCTTCTCATCAAGCACAACGGTAATGTGGCTCATTCTCTTTTCGATTCTGTAAGCCCTGCCCTGTGCGCGGGGTCTCACACGTTTCATGGTCGGTCCCTTATTTGCATAGCACTCTGCAACATAAAGGTTCTCGGTATTCATACCGTTGTTGTTCTCGGCGTTTGCAATCGCTGACTGAAGCAGCTTCTTGATCACGCCCGAAGCGTATCTGGGATTGTACTCCAGAATGGCCAATGCGGTCTGCACATCTTTTCCTCTGATTGCATCCAGCACAAAGCAGGCCTTCTGAACGGATACTCTTGCATAAGACAGCTTTGCGGAAGGTCTTGTATCCTTCTGCGCGTTTCTCTCTCTCTTGATTTGGGATCTATGTCCTTTAGCCATAGATATTGTCCTCCTTTTCAGACTCATGTGAAAACGCATCCGCTACGGCGTCATACGCCGCAGTATGGACCTGAGCTTTCGCCCGTGACGCGCCCTCCCGGGCCGCGCTGCGTTTGTAGCTTCATTGTATTACCTTACCTTAGACTTTTTCTCGTCTTTTCCGTGACCTCTATAGGTTCTGGTGGCTACGAACTCGCCGAGCTTGTGTCCTACCATATCCTCGGTCACATATACGGGAACATGCTTTCTTCCATCATGAACGGCGATCGTATGCCCTACAAAAGAAGGGAAAATTGTCGAACGGCGGGACCAGGTCTTGATGACCTGCTTCTGTCCTGCTGCGTTTAAAGCATCCACTTTTTTCAACAGACTTGCATCTGCGAAAGGTCCTTTTTTCAGTGATCTAGCCATTGTCTCTTCTCCTCCTCAATTATTTGATAGCTCTGCCGTCGCGTCTTCTCACGATCAGCTTGTTGGAAGCCTTTTTCTTCTTGCGGGTCTTAAGACCGAGAGCAGGCTTGCCCCAAGGAGTGGAAGGACCGGGACGTCCGATACCGGTCTTGCCCTCACCACCGCCGTGAGGATGATCGTTGGGGTTCATCACAGATCCGCGGACAGTGGGACGGATGCCCATGTGACGCTTGCGTCCTGCCTTACCGATATTGATCAGGTTGTGGTCGCCGTTTCCTACCACACCGACGGTGGCACGGCACACCAGAGGAACCATTCTCATCTCGCCGGAGGGAAGACGCAGGGTTGCGTACTTGCCTTCCTTAGCCATAAGCTGTGCGCTGTTGCCGGCGGAACGAACCATCTGGCCGCCCTTGCCGGGATATAATTCAATGTTGTGTACCTGCGTACCTACGGGAATGTTGGCAAGAGGCAGGCAGTTGCCGATTCTCACCTCCGCCTCGGGACCGTTCATGACCTTCATTCCGTCGGTCAGGCCCTCGGGAGCGAGGATATATGCCTTCTGGCCGTCCGCATAGCAGATCAGCGCAATGTTAGCGGTTCTGTTGGGATCGTACTCCACACCGATCACGGTTGCGGGAATACCGTCCTTATTTCTCTTGAAATCGATGATTCTGTATTTTCTTCTGGAACCACCGCCGTGATGTCTCACGGTAATTTTACCTTGATTGTTACGGCCGGCATTCTTCTTCAGAGAAGTGCAAAGGCTCTTCTCGGGAGTCGTCTTGGTGATTTCAGCGAAATCGGAACCGGTCATATTTCTTCTGGAAGGTGTATAGGGATTATATGTCTTGATTCCCATCGTTCTTTCTCCTTTTCTGCTTGATTCTTTGCGCAGCGTGTCGCGCCGCATACTTAAACCCTGACAAGCTCATCGGTTCTGTGATTTTACAGTCCTGCAAAGATTTCGATGTCTTTGCTGTCCTCCGTGAGCTGCACGATCGCTTTCTTGGTCTTGGCGGTCTTGCCGGTGACCATGCCGCGTCTCTTGTTCTTTCCGTCCATGTTCATGGTGTTTACTTTTTTCACCTTGGCGCCCTCGAACATCTTCTCCACGGCCTCTTTGATCTGGGACTTGTTTGCCTGCGTATGAACCAGAAAAGTATACTTTTTCTCGCCCATACCGGCCATACTCTTCTCGGTGATAACCGGTTTGAGGATTACGTCATAGTATTTAATGTCTGCCATTATGCGTACACCTCCTCAATCTTTGCCACGGCATCCTTGGTCAGGACAACCGTCTTTGCATTCATGATATCATATACATTGATCTCATTTACCAGACTGGTGTTTACATCGGCCATGTTTCTCGCCGACATCACAACGTTTGCGTCATTCTCCGCGATGACAACCAAGCCCTTCTCAACCTTTAAGTTGTTCATCACATTCGCAAAATTCTTGGTCTTGATCCCATCGAATTTCAGCTCATCCAACACCAGCAGCTTGTTGCCTGCCACCTTGTCGCTGAGAGCGGACTTGAGCGCTGCTCTCTTCTCCTTCTTGTTGAGCTTGAAAGAATAGTCTCTGGGAACGGGAGCGAACACCACGCCGCCGCCGGTCCACTGGGGAGCTCTGGTAGAACCCTGTCTCGCATGACCGGTTCCCTTCTGTCTCCAAGGTTTTCTTCCGCCGCCGGACACCTCGGAACGGGTCTTTGCCTTCTGGGTTCCCTGACGATTATTTGCAAGCTGCTGCACAACCGCCATGTGTACCAAGTGCTCGTTTACCTGAACACCAAATACCGCATCGCTCAATTCGATTGTGCCGACTTCCTTGCCTTCCATATTATAAACAGATACGTTTGCCATCTGATTGGCCCTCCTTTCGCCGCACGTCCGCCGGACGCGCTTTTATGCTTCCACTCTCGTGGTCTCTTTGATGGTCACCAGCGCCTTCTTCGCTCCGGGTACCGCACCCTTCACCAGAAGAAGATTCTTGTCGGCATCCACTCTGACCACCTCAAGGTTCTGAACAGTTACTTTCACACATCCCATATGTCCGGGCATTCCCTTGCCCTTAAACACACGGCTGGGTGAAGAACATGCACCGTTGGAACCCTGATGACGATGGAACTTGGAACCATGTTTCATAGGACCTCTGTGCTGTCCCAGTCTCTTGATCGCGCCCTGAAATCCTTTACCTTTGGAGATTGCGGACACATCAACCTTGTCTCCCGTCTCAAAGATATCGGCCTTGATCTCGGCGCCCAAGGTATACTCTGCGGCATTCTCGAATTTCAGCTCTCTCACATAACGCTTGGAGCTTACTCCCGCCTTCTTGAAATGGCCCTGCTCAGCCTTGTTCACACCATGTCTGTGAATCACTTCCTTGCTGCCGTCCGCATACTTGTCTTTCTTGTCCACGAAGCCGACCTGTACCGCACTGTAACCGTCATTCTCCGGAGTCTTGACCTGCGTTACCACACAGGGACCTGCCTGAAGTACGGTCACGGGAATCAGAGTGCCGTCCTCGCCGAAAATCTGAGTCATTCCGACTTTTGTTGCCAAAATTGCTTTCTTCATGTTTACCTCCGTTTTGTTCTACATAGCGGACCGGATCTTTACGTTGCGAAAGCGATGCTTTCAAAATCCGTTCATACGTCTAAGTAGAGGTTTGATTTATTTGTTCTTCATTGAGATGAAAATTATTTATTTTTCATCTTGATGTCAATGTATACACCTGCGGGCATCTCCAGTCTCTGCAGCGCATCCACCGTCTTCTGGGTCGGTGCAATGATGTCGATGAGTCTCTTATGAGTTCTCTGCTCGAACTGCTCTCTGGAGTCCTTGTACTTGTGTACCGCTCTCAGAATCGTAACAACTTCCTTCTTGGTGGGAAGGGGAACCGGTCCGCTCACCTGAGAACCGTTCTTCTTTACCGTTTCGATGATTTTCTTGGCAGATGCATCCACAAGCTGATGCTCATAAGCTTTCAGTGTAATTCTCATTACTTGACTTGCCATAAAAAAAGTCGCCTCCTTTTCGCACTTTTGATTCAAAGCCGTCTTCCGTCCCGGCGCTCCGCCTTCCAACGGTCAACTGCTTTCAGTACGACAAGCGGTGACTGTACACTCTCCCGTGTGTGTCCCGAATCCTTAGCAACGTATCTCGGACTCTTAACCTACACATCGTTTCTGCCGACACACCGGCTTGCGCCTGCTGTGTCCGGACAGACCATCGAAGAATCTCTCCCGCGGGAACTCGTCCCGCAAATGAATCTTCTGGTACAGTGACTTGTCGTCAGTTTCCTAACTTGACATTCGCTCCACGGAAAACCTGATAACCATTGCTGATTATCAGCAACCTCACGCTTCAAAGCTATCATGCCACAGCACAATCTAGTATACATGGTGTTTTGATACATTGCAAGTATTTTTTTACCTAAATTGTATTTTTTTTGTATTTTTTTGAATACAATCAGTTCCCGGACCTTGCGATCAGGACGGAAGCCGCCAGCACCAGAACAATTCCCGCTCCCATCGCCGGGGTGATTGCCTCGTCGTACAGAACGCTTCCCGCCAGAGCGGTGACGATGGGCTCCAGCGTTGCCAGCACCGCCGCCCGGCCGGGTTCCAGATACCGCAGGCCCAGCGTATAGAGGGAAAATGACAGCGCCGTGGTAAAAAACGCCATGGACAGAGCCGGGACAAGCAGTGCGGGATTCTCCGCAAATCTACTTATTATAGAAGGAATCCGCACAAAGGGCAGCACTCCCGCGCAGGCAAACAAAAAAGTATATGCCACCACCGTCATAGGATGCGCGCCGCGATTCAGGGCAAATCTCCCGAAAATACTGTAGAGTCCGTAACCGACGCCGGATCCGATTCCCAAGAGGACACCGTGGAGACTCACCGCTCCCACTCCTCCCGTGATCCCGCTGACCAGCACACAGCCAAGCAGGGCCGCGAGGAGCGCCACCGCTTTCCCGGCGTTCATCCTTTCTTTAAAAAAGAGCATGGACAAAAGTGTGACCCACACCGGGGAAGTGTACATTAGTATAGAAGCAAAGGCGGCGGAAGAGATCTCCACATTGCGAAAAAAGCAATAGCTGAAAAAGACGATGCTGAAGACTCCCGTTCCCACAAAACACCACAGATCCCGAACTCTCACCCGCAACAGTTTTCTGTCCGCCACGAACAGCCCCGGAAAGAGAAACAGTACGCTTCCATAAGCTCTGACGCTCACGATATCCATCGCGGAAAATCCCGCCCCGCTCAACTGCCTCACAAACAAAAATAAAAGTCCCCACAAAACGGAGGCGGCAGCCACCAGAAACGGGGCCGCCTTCCGTATTTTCTTATTCCGTATATCCATCTCTTCAATCTAAAACCTTGTCACGATGCAAGTTTATTGTTGTTGACATCCTCAAACTCCTGCAGCATCTCCGCGGAGGGCGCCTTGGTGCAAAGACTCACCGCCACAATCATCAGAAGGCTCACCGCAAATCCCACCACAAGGGAGTACAGTCCTGTCACCGCTCCCACAGTGGCTCCTCCCACCAGAGGGATGTAGTCCCACACGATTACCGTCAACGCACCGGACACGATTCCCGCCACGGCGCCCTGGAAATTGCATCGCTTCCAGAACAGAGACATAAGAACCAAGGGACCAAACGCGGCGCCCAGACCGGCCCACGCATTGGACACCAGCCCCATAATGGTATTCTGCGGATTCAGCGCAATGAGATAAGCCAGCACGGCAATCACCAGCACGGTGATCCGGCTGATCAGAAGCACTCTCTTATTGTCCGCCTTTTTATTCACCAGTCCCTTATAGATATCCTCCGCCACACTTGAGGCGCTCACCAAAAGCTGGGAATCCGCGGTGGACATGATCGCGGCCAGAATACCGCACAGGAAAAGTCCCGCAATAAACGGAACCTTCAGGCGGTTTGCCAGAAGCTCCACGATCATATGGATGAACACCTTCTCGTTTCCGGCCTCCACCAGTGCGTCCGGCGCCAGAAAAGCGCGTCCGATCACACCGATCAGACATGCGAAGAACAGAGATAAGGCCACCCAGATAATCGCCATCACCTTGGATTTCGTCAGCTCTTTCTCATCCTTTACCGCCATAAAACGCACCAGAATATGAGGCATGCCAAAATATCCCAGCCCCCAGCCCAGTCCGGAGATAATATTGGTAAAGGTATTGTTGCCATCCTTGTACTTCATGATATTTACAAAATCGTCCGCCGTACTCGGCAGGGTATTGGCCGCCAAACCTGCGCTCACCGACAGTCCGTCCCCCTGCATGACCAAAAGTGCGATGATCGGGATCGCCAAGAGCGCCACCAGCATCATCATTCCCTGAATGAAATCCGTCACGCATACCGCGGAGAATCCGCCCAAAAACGTATAGACCAGAATCACGATGGCGCCGATGGTCAAAGCCAATCTGTAGTCCCACCCGAAGAGTGACTCAAAGAGTTGTCCTCCCGCCGCCAGTGCGGAGGCGCAGTACACAAGAAAGAATATCACGATGGTCACCGAGGATACCAACATCAGAATTCTCTTTCTATCATGAAACCGATTTTCAAAATAGGAAGGCAGGGTCAGGGAATTGTTGGCCCTGATCGTATAACGGCGCAGCCTCTTGGAGATCAGAAGCCAGTTTAAAACTGTGCCGATAAAGAGTCCCAATGCCACCCAGCCGTCTCCGCCGATTCCCACCAGATAAATGGAACCGGGCAGCCCCATCAGAAGCCAGCCGCTCATATCCGAGGCCTGTGCGGACAATGCCGCCACAAATCCTCCCAGTTTTCTGCCGCCCAGAAAATAGTCCTCTGCGCTTGTGTTTTTACCGGAATAGTACGCACCCACACCCACCATCAACAGCAGATATGCGGCGAACGCCACCAGTATCCAAACGATCTGTGTCATAATTGCTCCTCCTCATTTGCTCTCTCGCCGCCGCAATCAGGGCGGACATTTGTGCATTTTTATACAAAGTTTACCTTTTATCGGTGCGCAAGTCAATAGAAAATCGCATTTGCGCATCCTTTTGCCTTATTTGTGTCTTCGTTTATACGTTAGAATGCGGACAATTTGGGCTAGAGTTCCGCCCGAGCAGAGGATTGTCTGAATACAGGCAATCCTCTGCTCGGGCTGCTTTCCGGAAAGTCCGGGCTGTTCTTCCTATCCCCTTGCAAACCTATGCAAAATCCTGTATAGTTAGTCCCATAAGAAGATTTTGATCATGGCATATATTATGGAATAGAATAAGACACTTATGAAACTTCAATTTGCGTAATCCGAATTGTGCAAATTGTATACTCCATAAGCAGACCCTAGCGTAACCGTATGCGATTTGATAAATCGCTTGTACTTAGACGCCGTATTTTGGCGTCTTAGGTGAGACTTAGTACTTCTCACCATGTACCGCTACGGTGAGGTGGGAGCGAGAGCGCGTCTGCGTTGGAATATACAATTTACACAATGACCCTTTGCCAAAATGAGAGCTTCGCCATTACCTAATCATGGAATATAGAAATATACATAGAAAGGATCATCAAATACGATGTGGATTGCCTCCAATTGGACAGATTATGAAGTATTGGATACCTCGGCGGGTGAGAAGCTGGAGCGCTGGGGCGATTATATTCTGGTGCGCCCGGACCCTCAGGTCATCTGGAATACTCCTCATGCCCACTCAGGGTGGAAACACAAAAACGGCCACTACCACAGAAGTACCAAAGGCGGCGGACAGTGGGAGTTTTTCGATCTTCCCGACGAGTGGAGCATCGGATATGACAATCGGGAGAATTTCCCCGTATCAAACGGCAGTCTGACTTTCCGCCTGAAACCTTTCAGCTTCAAGCACACGGGCCTGTTCCCCGAGCAGGCCGTCAACTGGGACTGGTTTGCCTCCAAGATCCGAGGCGCATTGTCGGAGGATCCCGGCCGTCAGGTGAAAGTCTTAAATCTCTTCGCCTACACCGGCGGCGCCACGCTCTCCGCAGCGGCGGCCGGAGCGGCTGTCACCCATGTTGACGCCTCCAAGGGCATGGTGGGCTGGGCCAAAGAAAATGCCGCGGCATCCGGCTTAGGCGATGCACCGATCCGCTATCTGGTTGATGACTGTGTCAAGTTCGTGGAACGGGAGATCCGGCGGGGTAACAAATATGACGGTATTGTCATGGATCCGCCCTCCTACGGAAGAGGTCCCAAAGGAGAAATCTGGAAAATTGAAGAGAGCATTTGGCCTTTCATCGAACTGACAAGCCAGCTGCTCTCCGATCACGCATTGTTCTTCCTGATCAATTCCTACACCACGGGACTGCAGCCCGCGGTACTCTCTTACATGCTGCACGCCTCCATAGCCAAACGCTTCGGCGGTCATGTGGAGTCGGAGGAGATCGGTCTCCCCGTCACGGAGAGCGGACTGATCCTGCCCTGCGGCGCCTCCGGGCGTTGGGAGCGCTGAGCGGAAACCCGCGCTCTCTTCTCCCTGCAGCTTAGACATGGTACAGCCGGTCACAGAACAGACCGGCTTATCTGCCCTCCATGGAACTCAACAGATCCCAGATCTCATCCACATTTCCTCTTCCGTTAAAGCGCACCAGCACATAATTGTCCCCCTCCCGGTACAGAATGCGGAAGCGCCCTCTGGGAGTCCCCGTATCGCCGCTGTCCCCGGAAGGACTGATCAGTCTGGCCCGCACACAATTTTTGTCAAATGTCTCCCCCGCAAAAACAGGATCCTGAAATACCGTCAGATACTCTTTCGGAAGCGTTTCCGCGTAAGGGATCTCATACAGATTCTCGTCATAAGTCTCCGGCTTTTCTTGATCCGCCACAGCTTCCTCTATATACGACGGAAGCGCCTCTCCCAGATTTTCCACCGACAGAACGAAGCTGTCCCACTGATTGGCATAACTCCATGTCACGGATACCCACTCCGCGCCGGCCGTATCCTCTCCCACAAGACGGGTGATCTCCCCCCTTGCCGGCCAGACATCCGGAAGATACTCCCCGACCACAGCCAGACGTCCCGCCTGTTCCAATGTCATCTCCTCACCGCTCTTTGCGGTGACGAGCGACTCCACCTCATCTATTCGATTTTCTGAGGAAAAGTAATCTTCCTCACACACCTCCCCGGCAAAGCGCTTGCATTCATCCTGCTTGGAGGCGGCAGACGGAGCATTCTGAATCTGATCCGTCGTCTGCTCCGTATCCAAAACCTCTGCTCCGGCCGCCTGTGCGGCAGCCTCCGGCTGCATTCCATCCGCATCGTCCGCCGCGCCTCCCTCACGAGGCGCAAACAAGAAAGACTTCCCATTTTCTTCATTCAAGGCCATGGAACCGCTTAGATTCTTGGCCCGGGGTGCCGTCTGCAAAGTCAGATAGCCGATGCCCAGCACGGCGAGACACAGCGCCGCTGCAAACACCATGCCGTATCTGCGCGCAAAACCGCCGAATCCGGAGAACGCCAACACCTTCCCGCCGTTCTCGGACTCACATGCGGCAAGGTATTCTTCATCCACTCCGGAGAGCGCGCCGAAGAGCCGCATCGCTCCCTCTCTGCGCCTTGCCTCCTCCGCATTCTGCCCCTCCTGCATCCGATCCGTCTTCTTTGCGTCACTCATAGCACCACACCCTCCTGCTCCAGATAGATCTTCAATTTACCCCGCACCCGGAAAAGAATGGTCTTTACCGTGTTGAGTTTGAGCGCATAGCGATCGGCGATCTCCTGATACTCCTCCGCATACCAATATCTGCGCAGGAAGACGTTTCGCTCCCGCTCTTTCAATGTCCCCAGAAAAACATTCAGGCTTCTGCGAAGCTCGGCCTCCTCCACCGCATCCTCCGTACCGCCCAATGCCGGCACACATTCCGCCAGCTCGTCCAATGTGACCTCCATCTCTCCACTCCCCCGTTTCAAGGTGTTTTTATACTTCCATCTGTCAAAGGACAGATTGCGGGTGATGGTGCCGAGAAAGAGTGACAGTCTCTGCGGTCTGCTGGGCGGAATTGCATTCCATGCCCGCAGCCATGTGTCATTGACGCACTCCTCCGAATCCTCCTTGGCGCGCAGAATATGATAGGCGATACTATAACAGTAATTGCCATAACTTTTTTGTGTCTCGGCGATTGCATGTTCGTCCCGCTTCCAGTACAAGTCTAAAATTTCCGTATCTTTCATACTCCGCTCCTTCCGGTACCGTATCCCGGCTCTGTATAATAAGACGCCTTTTCAACTGAAAAGTTTCGGACAAATTTTTTAAAAAAATAAAGAAATGGCAGAAAACCGCTCCTTTCCACGGGATGCAGCCTCCTGCCCTGTCCTTATCAATAAAAAAATCAGTAATTCTCAGCCTTGATCTGGAAATATGCCTGAGGATGCGCACACACGGGACATACTTCGGGAGCCTGCTGCCCCACACAGATATGACCGCAGTTGGAACACTGCCAGATCCTGTCGCCGTCCTTTGAGAACACCAGACCGTTTTCCACATTGGCGAGAAGTTTTCTGTAGCGTTCTTCATGCTCCTTCTCGATTGCCGCAACACCTTCAAACAGTTTGGCGATCTCCTCAAAGCCCTCCGCCCTGGCATCCTCGGCAAACTGCGCATACATATCCGTCCACTCGTAGTTCTCGCCCTCGGCTGCCGTTTTCAGATTCTCCTCCGTACTTCCGATACCGTCATTTAAAATTTTGTACCACAGCTTTGCATGCTCCTTCTCGTTGGCGGCAGTCTCCTCAAAAATTGCCGCAATCTGTACATAGCCGTCCTTCTTTGCCTTGGAAGCGAAAAAATTGTACTTGTTGCGCGCCATGGACTCTCCCGCAAAAGCCGCCTGAAGATTTGCCTCCGTCTTGGTGCCTTTCAAATCTGCCATGATCCAATCCTCCTATAGAGTTATTTATCTGTATCATACTATCTCATGGGACAAAAGTAAAGCACCGAATTTTACCGCTCCGCAATTGCGATGGCCAAATTCAGATAGCCCGCAAATGTGAGCCATGCCAGATAAGGCAGAAGCAGTAAACCCGCCACACGATTTAATTCCGAAAATTTCTGATAGGTGACAAAAACCAGATACCACAGAAGAACCAGCCAGAAAAAAGCCGTGGCATAGGCCTCAAACCGGAAGAAAATCACCGGCCACAACAGATTCACCACAAGCTGAACGACATAATAACACAGAGCGCTCCCGCGCGCTTCTCCGGTGGGGTTCTGCACGATCAGATAAGATGCAATACCCATAAGTACATAGAGGACAGTCCACACCACCGGAAACACCCATCCCGGCGGCGCAAGCGGCGGCTGATAGAGCGTCGCATAGGATTGGGCGATACCCGGTGCAAGCAGGGTGGAGATAAATCCCGCTCCCAATGCGAGCGCAATACATGCTATCAACTGTTTCCATTTTATTTTTGTAGTCATAAAACACTCCGAAACCTTTACTCCTCTAATTTATATGCCTGAAAACGGCACGGATTCCAAAGTTTCGGAGATTTCAAGAATATGTTAGGGCTTTGGCAAAAAACTACACAAAGCCCTTCATCTCCTGCATAAAATCCTCCTCGATCCCGATGAGTTGTTTTGCCATATTCTGACTCTCCTTGGAGGCGTCGGGATATTTGTTCACATAACCGCTGACGGACTGGATTCCCATGTTACAGCCATCCATCATAATCTTCGCCACCTGATGGTCGTCGGGATGCATAAACATTTTCACATTCATTTCCGTCCGCGCCATGATCTCCGCCATCTTGGCCGGCTCACTCTCATATTTGCCGCAGCTCTTTAATTGATCGGCGATTTCTCCCTCTAACTTCCGGTGTTTTTCTCCATAAGCTTCCAGCAGATCGTTCAGCGTCGAATCCTTCGTATACTCCCTCATCTTCTTCACGCTCTCCATGGCCATATGGCAGCCGGAGCTGCACTCCTTCAACAGTTCAATCGTACTTTCGTCCATATCATATCCTCCTTCTGTGTCCCGCACATGATTGCGTTTCAGACACACTGTTTTGTCAAGAATAGGATGTGTCCGATTACAAAAAATATTCTCCCCATAAAATCTGCAATAAAATTTCTTTGCTTGACATGGAATTTTCAGCGTTATATAATATTTGCCTATCTGTTGTTTCATGACGGATCCGTTCAAAAGAATTGTTCACTTGTGTTCTGACAAGAGTGAAACAAAATATGTATACAAAAGGAGAAATTGGTGATGCGCAAAAATGAAGTAATAAAGCGATATGTGTTACTGGTAATCAGTCTGTTTTTTTCGGCTCTGGGCGTGGCCTTTACGAAACACGGCGAATTGGGCGTATCGCCGATTTCGTCCGTGGCAAATGTGCTGAGTTATAGGTTCTCTTCGCTCTCTTTGGGAACATGGCTTATTATCTGGAATTGTATTTTAATCCTCGGACAAATTGCGATACTCCGCAGGCAATTTCAATGGATACAATTGCTGCAGATTCCCCTGTCCTTTTTATTTGGCTGGTTTACGGATCTTGGCATGTGGATCGTGTCATTCATTTCTACGAATTCCTATCCCATACGCATTGTCATGGTACTTGTGGGAATTGTGATTCTCGGCTTTGGCATTTCTCTCTCCGTGATTGCAAACGTCATTATGAACTCCGGCGAAGCCTTTGTAAAAGCGGTTTCCGATACGCTTCACAAGGAATTTGGAAATATAAAAATTGCATTTGATGTTCTCTGTGTTGTCATCTCCCTCGCTCTATCTCTTGTATTTTTTGATTTTACAATCGTGGGAACCAGAGAGGGCACTATACTTTCCGCCCTGTTGACAGGTGTGGTTGTAAAGTTTTTTGGCAGTAAACTAAAAGATCCCCTCAATGCCGTTTTGTGTGGCCAATCGAACGCATCAGATGGAAAAAGTAACGCTTAAAGAGGAAATCATTCATGCAGGAGAGCAGATTATTTCAGATCATCTATCACCTTCTTGACAAGGGACATGCCACCGCCCCGGAACTGGCGGAGAAATTTGAAGTCTCCGTCCGAACAATTTATAGAGATATCGACGCCTTAAGCGGATCCGGCATTCCCATCTATACCGAGCCCGGTCGAAACGGCGGGATTTATCTGATGAAACATTTTGTGCTGGACAAAGCCGTATTGTCCGAGCGTGAGAAACAGGAAATCCTTGCCGCCCTGCAAAGCCTGCAGGCCGCCACACAGACGCCGGACGGCAACGCCCTGCGGGACAAACTCTCCGCGCTCTTCCATGTGGATTCGCCCGACTATCTGGAGGTGGACTTCTCAAGATGGGATGACCGCCAACAGGACAATAAAAAATTTGAACAACTGAAAACCGCGGTGATCCATCGCCGATTTGCAAAGATCACTTACGCGGGGGCTTCCCAACTCACCGAGGAGCGGCTGATAGAGCCGTTAAAGCTGATGTATAAGTCAAGGTCTTGGTATTTGAAGGCATATTGTACCAACAGACAGGACTACCGCATCTTCAAATTAACCCGCATTCTGGATCTGGAGATTCTGCAGGACACCTTCCCCCGCCGCCTGTTTCCGGATTCATGGACGGGTTCGTCACAGTCCGATCATCAGACAGATCATCCGATACCAAATCCCATAAAACTGCGGTTTCCGAATACAATGGCATACCGGGTCTACGATGAATTTGACCGCAGCGAAATCACCCGGCAGGAAAACGGAGATCTCATTGTCGCCACCAGACTGCCGGAAGATTCATGGCTGATGAGTTTTCTGCTTTCCTTCGGCACACAAGTCGATGTGATGGAACCCGCCTATCTGAGAGACCTTCTGGCCCAACAGGCAAAAGAGATCTATGAAAAGAATAAATAGAAAAAAGGAATAGAAAAGAAAAAAATACTGACACAGGATGTCAGTATTTTTTCGCTAAACTATATAATACATAGTGATTCAAAATATAACAAACGATGATTCCCATAAACGTGCCGTCCATGCGGCAGAACAGGAGGAAACCATGAGCAGACCCACAAACAAACCGGATCTGATAAGCGCCGCAGCCCAGAATTATGAGGCACTGAACGCATTCATCTCTTCTCTGACGGAACAGGAGCTATCGACTCCCTTTGATTTTACGAACCTGAATAAAAAGGAGGCCCACTGGCAAAGAGACAGAAATCTCCGGGATATTTTAATCCATCTCTATGAATGGCATCAGCTCCTGCTTCATTGGATCCGTTCCAACCAAGACGGCGGAAACGTGCCGTTTCTTCCGAAACCCTACAGTTGGAAAACCTACGGTGATCTGAATATCGCTCTCTGGAAGAAACACCAGAACACCCCTCTGGAGGATGCGAAAGAGATGCTGGAACAGTCTCATGAGGAAGTCATGAAGCTGCTGGAAACCTTCTCCAATGACGAATTATTCTCAAAAGGCGTCTACAAATGGTGCGGCGGCAGCACGCTAGGCTCCTATTTTATATCCGTCACGGCAAGCCATTATAACTGGGCCATCCAGAAACTCAAAGCGCATAGGAAAAACTGCAAGAGCCTACTTGAATAATTGCTCCAGCGCCAAAACCGTTTCCGGCGCCAAATCTTCTCCGTATATTTTGTCCGTTCCCGGAATATACACAAATGCATCCGAAACCCGATAGCAGGCCATGACAATCCTGATATTATCATGGCTTGCCTGATCGGTCAGTTCCACGGTGATCTCATACCGATACAGATGCCGCGCCTTATCATAGTCTTTGACGCTCCATGTGATGTCCGTCACATAGGTTCCCTGTGCGGCCAGATTCCCCAATTTATCATTCAATTCCTCCCGCAGCAGATTCGTATCGTCCGCCAGATCCTGCTCGGACATTATATTTAACCGCATCTGTCCGTGTTCCGCCAATACCGTATCTCCCTCCAAGGCGCGCTGCCCTGAACGTGCAACAATCTGTCTCATGACATAGAGATCAATGTCCTTCAGCCGATTCGGCAGACAGGAAAAAAGTGTGTCATCCGTATGATAGGATTCCGTATACCCGGATCCCGATTCCTCCCCCGCCTCCTCGTCCGTGTAAGTCAGGTACGGATCGCCAAAATAATCGTCCACCAGATATTGCCCGTCCGAGGTCTTATACAAAGCCAGATAATACTCCATGTGCCCCTGCCCCTCAAATTTCAAGGCAATATACAAAGTTCTGATCCCCCCTATTTGCGCCGATTCCATATATCCGATTTCCTCGATACCCCGATAAGCCAGAGATCTCCCGTCAAAATACTGATGATATTTTGTGAGGATGGTTTCCTGCATCTCCTTATCGTAGGTTTCTCTGTCTTCATAAACCATGCGGACAACACCAGATTCCGCATCCTGCAGCGTATAGCCCGTAGAAAGTGTCTTATATAAAGGCTCTATGTTCCCGGCCGCAAACTCCTGTCCGATATGGCGAAACCGAACCGCATCATATAACAGCTCAAAGCTGATACCTTTCCGAGCGATCTGCCCGTAAGTGAGCAGCGATACAAACCCGGCCAATAACAACAGAAGACAGACACATACCGCGATCAGAATGTTCTTTCTCTGCATTTTCTTCCTGACCTTCTTAAGCGGCGCTATGGTTTGATCCCACTCCTGATCTTCGTCAGGGCAATTTTGCTCGGACTCCAGCTCCTGCTTTAATTGCCTGCAGTTTTCACAGTGTTCCATATGTTCTTCCAACTGCTTACCGGTCTCCTCACTGCACAAGCCGTCAAAATACAGCGGAAGCAGATCTCTGGCAATATTACATTTCATACCGATCCTCCTTCTTCTCAAATCCCTCTATGATTTTTGTCTTTGCCCGATAATAAGTGACTCTGGCCCAAGTATCGTTTTTATGAAACAATTGTCCGATCTCCCCAAAAGAATACTCCCCGTATACCCGAAGCATAAAAACTTCTTTATAGGGTTCCTGCAATGTATGCAGTATTTGTCTGACAGTGGCTGCCTGCTCACTTAAAATCATTTTTTCGAGCATCACATCACGGAAATAGGGCTCCTGTCTGGGATGCAGCTCTCCGTTGTTTTCCACATATTCATCATAGGATTGCAGTCTGTTATGCTTCCGACAGGTATTCAAATATTCGTTTTTGGCGATCTGGCAGAGCCATGTGGAGATTTTGCACTCCCCGTGAAATGAATCAATCTGCGAAATCGCTTTTAAAAAGGTAGTCTGTGTAATATCTTCCGCCAGCTCTTTATCATGACACTTCAGATAGATGAAACGGTAGATCATCTTGGCATATTCCTGATATAAATCATCCAGCTCCACAAACGGATTCCCTCCTCTCTGTAGTTTGGCTTTGTAGGTAATTGCCTTTGTATAGTATGACACGGATCTTACGAAATCGTTACAATCGAGTTGCAAAAACCGCAGCTCTCGATTTCTCAAGAACTGCGGTTTTAATTATAATCCGGCATGTCATGACATAATTTTTCCGATTGGATATTTGCCGTCTCTTACCATATTCTGTCTTCGCACAGATCATTCCAACAATAGATCACCTTGTTCGTTGAAATTTTCAACAGACACTTCTTAAAATACGGCTTTTTATCAAACCATAGGCAACACTCTATGATTCGGGTATTGTAACCCCTATATTGATATAGGAACTCCAATTGACACTTCCCACTGTTTATGGAACGAATCAATTTTTTAGCTTTCCATTCCTTTCGTATCGCTTTTCTCGTCCCCTTATCCGTAAAAACATATACCGTCACATCCCATTTATCGCCTGATTCCAAATAGAACCTTACCTCCGACTCGTCTGTTTTGACGGTTTGATTTGTTTCATTACACGCATTCCGCGAATTGATCCAAAAACCATCGGAAAAGAAGAATGATAAAACACCGTCTCTCAATATGGCTTTCTCGGCACGGCAGTCATGCAGACTGATTGTATCCTCTTTCTCGTCGCAATGCTTATACATCTTCCTTTCCGCTGTCTCCCACACTTCCTTAGGCATTCTATTTGTCCTGAATCTGTCCGTGGAGCGTTTGCAGGGAATGTACCTCGCCGTTGCCTGCCTTCTGCACATAGAGGATACCCTCCGCGGTCGCTCTGGCGGCGGCGATGGTGGTCATATAAGGAATCTTGGCTTTGATGGCCGCTTTCCGCAGATAGCTGTCATCATGTACGCTGTCATTTCCCACGGGAGAGTTGATGATCAAATCGATCTCGCCGTTGGTGATCAGATCCAACACATTGGGTCTGCCTTCGTAAAGCTTCTTCACAAGCTCGGCGGAAACTCCTGCCTCATTGAGGGATGCGCAGGTATTGCCGGTGGCCAGAATCTTAAAGCCGGCCTCCTGAAATGCCTTGCCCACTTCCACTACTTCGTCCTTATCCTTGCGGTTCACGCTGATTAACACTGTGCCGCTCAACGGAAGTCTTGTCTGAGTGGCCTCCTGCGCCTTGAAGAACGCTTCTCCCACGGAAGCCGAAAGGCCCAGCACCTCGCCGGTGGAGCGCATCTCGGGTCCCAGAACGGGATCCACCTCCTGAAACATATTGAAGGGGAAGACCGCCTCTTTCACACCGTAATAAGGGATATCCTGCTCTTTTAATTCGGACACGGGAGAAGATTTTCCCGTGATGTCCGCCGTGATGATCTCCGTGGCCAGAGGCACCATACGGATATTGCACACCTTGGATACCAGAGGCACGGTGCGGGATGCTCTGGGATTCGCCTCCAGCACATATACCTTTCCGTTCTCGATGGCATACTGCATGTTCATCAGTCCCTGCACATGCATCTCCTCCGCGATCTTTCTGGTGTACTCCTTGATGGTCGCCACATTCTCCTCGGAGATATGCTTGGAGGGAATGATACAGGCGGAGTCGCCCGAGTGAACCCCCGCAAGCTCTATATGCTCCATAACCGCAGGCACAAAGGCGTGGGTGCCGTCGCTGATGGCGTCCGCCTCGCACTCCGTGGCATGATTTAGGAAACGGTCGATCAGAATCGGTCTGTCGGGTGTCACACCCACTGCCGCCCGCATATAATCGGTGAGACTCTCATCATTATAAACGACCTCCATCCCGCGGC
Source organism: uncultured Acetatifactor sp. (assembly GCA_964604835.1). Classification (GTDB taxonomy): domain Bacteria; phylum Bacillota; class Clostridia; order Lachnospirales; family Lachnospiraceae; genus Acetatifactor. The sequence continues at coordinate 1,080 of CAZSAJ010000043.1, read as the reverse complement.
CGCCCAGCACATACGAGGGACGTACCATCACGGGATAACCGATCTTGCGAGCAATCTCAATCGCCTCCTCCACGGTGGTAGCCATACCGGATTCCGGCATGGGAATCTCCAGCTTGTCCATCATGGCGCGGAACAGATCTCTGTCCTCCGCCAGATCGATGACGGAGGGAGAAGTGCCAAGGATCCGCACACCGTTTTTCTCCAGATCCGCCGCCAGATTCAGAGGCGTCTGCCCGCCGAACTGGGCGATGACACCCACGGGCTGCTCCTTCTTGTAAATACTCAGCACATCCTCCAATGTCAGCGGCTCAAAATAGAGCTTGTCGGAGGTATCATAATCCGTGGACACCGTCTCGGGATTGCAGTTTACGATAATGGTCTCAAATCCCAGCTTTTTCAATGCAAGAGATGCGTGTACGCAACAGTAGTCGAACTCGATTCCCTGACCGATGCGGTTGGGCCCTCCGCTCAATATCATCACCTTGGGTTTGTCTGTGCGGATGGGATTCTTGTCCGGCGCATTGTAGGTGGAATAATAATAAGCGCTGTCGGGAGTGCCGCTCACATGAACGCCCTCCCAAGCTTCCTCCACTCCCAGCGCGATGCGGTGCTCGCGGATCTCCTGCTCCGGGATCTCCAACAGAATGCTCAAATATTTATCCGAAAAACCGTCCTTCTTGGCTCTGATCAACTGCTCATCGGCGGGAAGCGCTCCCTTGCAGGCAAGAAGCTCCTGCTCCTCCTCCACAAGCTCCTTCATCTGCTCGATAAACCACTTCTTCACATGGGTAATCTCATGGAGTTCCTCCACGGACGCACCCTTTTTCAGTGCCTCATACATGGCAAAATGGCGCTCGCTGGAAGGCGTGGCAAGCATCTGCAAAAGCTGCTCCTTGGACTTCTCCTCCAGTTTTGCAACCTGTCCCAGACCGTAACGTCCGGTCTCCAGAGAACGGATGGCCTTCTGGAAGGCCTCCTTATAATTCTTGCCGATACTCATAACTTCGCCTACCGCGCGCATCTGTGTGCCCAGCTTGTCCTCCACGCCCTTGAACTTCTCAAAGGCCCAGCGGGCAAATT
>CAZSAJ010000042.1:0-23799 GCA_964604835.1 uncultured Acetatifactor sp. | reverse complement strand
CTCCATGGAAAACTGACGGACACTACGAAACTGCGTCAAAATCTCTTTCTTTAAAATTTCTGCTTTTGTCATAATTCCTCCTCATTTCTGCGCAAATCCTATGCTGCCGTGACATTTACTGCCATGGTTACAATATACGATTTTTGACAATTCTTTGCAATAGATTTGAGAAAAACTTAATAAATTTATTAGATTTATAAGATATATTAGATATATCCGATAAATCAGATACGGAACGCATAGCCCTCCCGTACTACATTCACCGCATAAGGGGAATATTCCCGATTGATTTTTTGCCGAATCGGCTCCGCCTCCTCTGTCCCAAACTCCACACGTTTTAACAGGTATTTCAGTCTTCTCAAATCCTCCGACAGTGTCCGGGCGTCCGACGTCTCCTTCCACAGCCGCAGCCCCGTCTGATTGGACGCTTCCAGATCCTCGATGTCGGCGATCATCTGAAACTCTTTCAGATGCAGATAACCGCGGTTTGCCGGATCGTGAAACAGTTTCGTGAACTCCTCTCTCATGCCGCAGTCGATCAGACGGATCATCTCCTCCCGTACCCGCTCTTTTAATTCATTGTATTCCCGTATTGCTTCCGAGACGGGAACATTTACAAAAGTATGTAGATCCGCGTATTCTTTTATAAACAATTCCGCGTATCGATAATAATCCCTCATCTTACTGTAGGAATTGTCATGCCATACCCAAGGATTTTCCTGATAAGGCACCACCACCTGCTTCCCTCTCCGCGCAAACTCCATGCATTGGGAAATATCATAATAGTCCCAGCCGTCAAAGAGATCCTCTCTCCATGGCACATCCTCCTGCGTGGCCATCAGAAGACCGTCCACTGCCTCGACCTCCTGATAAAGCGTTCCGACCGGCATATCATATTCCAGTCGGGAGGGCGTGCAGTTATGCAGTATTTTGCCGGTATCCCAGTCCACGACCGCCCTTGCGCCCTCATCTAAGTGACTCGCGCCGATCATACCGATCAAGCCGATTTCTTCATCCGCCGCAAAGACGTTCAGCAAGTCATAGATGAAGCGCGGATTGACGATCAGCACATCCTGATGCAGATACACTTTATATTTCGCATCACTGCTCTGCATTCCGGCATTATATCCGGCGGTCATGGAAGGCGCTTCGGTGACCGCGATCACATCCGTCTCATATCCCTGCGGCACCGACAGACGATCCAGATAATATTTACACTCCTCATATGCCGGTCCGTTGTTTACACAGATAATAAATGCAATCTTTTTCTCGTTCATATTTCCGATTCCTCTTTTTGTTTTGTCGGCTTTTTGTCATGCCGATCGTTTACCATGGTATCATACGAAGAAGCCGTTTGACAAATACAATTTACATCCTATGCCCGGCATAGTAACAGTTCAGCCTTGCATCAAGTCACGCTGACGAATAGGCATTGTCACACTTGTTTTTATTGTGTATTTCCGTCATATGCTTTATACTTTATATGAGATTATTAGTGGATTATTTAGATAATTACGAAGTGTGTTTTGCCGGTGACGGAATCGGTCAACACAAAAAGGAGACACGGATGAAAATATTGGTTTATCGTTACGGAAGTATCTGCGAACCGGATGTCATCTCCGCTTTTCAGAAGTTGGGGTTGACCGTTCTTGAGGAAACCACGGAGATTACGAACAAAAAACTGTCCTCCGCCGACCGCGTGCGTCTGGTGGAGCGGACGCTCAAATCGGAGCAGCCTCTCTTCGTCTTCAGCATCAATTTCTATCCTGCCATTGCGGAAATCTGCCAAATCTACAGAACGCGATATCTGTGCTGGACCGTGGACGCCCCGGTGCCGGAGCTGTTCGCCAAATCCGTCCGCTACGACACCAATCATCTGTTCCTCTTCGACCGCGCGCAGTATGAGCGTTTCGCCCTCTACAATCCGACGGGTGCACACTATCTTCCGCTGGCCTCCTGTACGGAGCGCTTTGATCAGGTGACCTCTCAGATCTCCCCTGAGGACCGGAACAGATACAGTGCGGAGATTTCTTTCGTGGGATCTCTTTACAGCGAGAAAAATCCTCTGAAACACCTGCGTAATCTCCCCGACTATGCAAAGGGATATATCCATGCCCTGACGGAGGCATCGCTGAAAATCTACGGCTACAATCCCGTGGAGGATGCCTTGAGCGAAGAGATTGTCGCCGCCATCAAAGACTGTGCGGACGACTTTTATACTTTGGAGAATGCCGTGGCGCCCTCCGACCGTTATGTGGCGGCCCACAGCTATATCGGCATGGAGATTGCGGAGACGGAACGCATCCGGACATTGAACACTTTGGCGCAATATTTTACGGTGGATCTGTATACCAGAAGCGACACCTCCGCCCTGCAGGGCGTCCGCACACACGGCGGTGTCGCCACCCTGACGGAGATGCCCCGGATCTTCCGGCTGAGCAAGATCAATCTGAACATGACCGTCAAGCCCATCCAGACAGGTCTCCCCCTGCGCATTTTTGACATCTTGGGATGCGGCGGGTTCCTCATGACCAACTATCAGGCAGAACTGCCGGAATATTTCGACATCGGCACGGATCTGGAAGCCTATACAAGCATGGAAGAATTGGTGGAAAAATGTGCCTACTATCTGGAACACGAAGACATCCGCAGACAGATCGCACGAAACGGGTATGAGAAAGTATGCGCGGAACATACCTATATCCATCGACTGAAAGATATGATTGAAGCCATTCTGTAACCGCCTTGGCAGTCCTTCCGCCAGACCGTTCGACCAAACAGCCTGACGGATCTTTTGCCGTCAACTCCCCATATAATGAAGCAGCAGCTTCTCCACCTGCGACAAGAGACCGTCCCGCTCCGCGGATTCCAGAATATACTTCGCCATCACCTGAAGCGTCCCCGTCTGCATATATTCTGCCCTGTGCTTGCGGAGCATGTAGCACAGACTCTGATAATACGCTCCCAAATTAGAGGAAACCCCGCCTTCGGAACTGGCTGCTTTCAGGAGCACTTCCGGCACAAAACCGATTTCATGCTCTTTCGAGACTTTGATTATAAAATCCCAATCCTCCAGGCTTCGCATCGACTCATCGAATCCGCCCACCTCCTCAAAAACGGCTTTCCGCATCAACACCGTTGGCGCGCCCACCGTATTTCTGACCAACAGAGGTTTGAGGATCCGTCCCTCCAGCACACTTCGTCCGTCCATCACTTTCCGTGCTTCCGGCGAGTCCTGCTTCTCCATATCCGGCACCACATGCCTTATGCCATAGGCAAGCCGCATCTCATAGGCGCAGTACACCAGCCCGCAGTCCGGATGCCGCTCCCAATATGCTATTTGCTTCTCAATCTTATCATGAAACCATAGATCGTCGCTGTCATGAAAAGCAATCAAATCGAACTGCGCTTTCTCCACGCCAAAGTTTCTGGCTCCGCCTGCCCCCCTGTTCTCCGGCAATCTGCAATAACGAAGCCGCTCATCCTGTATCTGCCGGAGGACTTCCGCCGTATCATCCTGCGAACAGTCGTCCGCTATGATGACCTCCGCTACGGGATAGGTCTGGTTCAATACGCTCTCCACCGCTTTTACAATACTGCCGCTTCGATTATATGTGGGAATCACCACACTGATCGCTTTCATTGTCCTTTACTCCTCCGATGATGTCATCCTGTCTTATTCCATGCGTCTCCTGCCTCAATCGCCTTGATCAATCACCTCATAACTCTCACTCAAAGCGTCAGTCCCGCCGCCGCAAAAATCTGCGCAAAGCGCTCCTGCAGAGAATACTGCTCCAGCACCTTCGCCCGGCCCTTCGCCGCAATCCGCTCCCTGATCTCCTCGTGCTTTATGTAGAATCCCGCTTTCTCCACCGCATCCTCCAGACTCTCATACAGCACCGCCTCCTCTTCCTGCACGAACTGCTCCGCCAGCTCCGGCTGCCAAGAAGACAACAGAAAACCGCCCGCCCCCATCACGTCCAGCGCCCGCAGCGGAATACCGCTCTGAATGCACCGCAGCACCGGGTTCAGATTCACTTTCGAACAGGCAAACACCTTGGGCATCTCCTCCACATAATCCACGGGCGGAAAACACTTGACCCCTTGAAGCACTTCGCTGGACTGAAAGGAATACAGCCGGGTGTCAAAGCGTCTGCCAAGCAGGGAGAGCAGAATCAGTCTGTCCTTTCTGGTCACCTCGCTGGCCATAGCAAAGGTCAAAGCCTCCCGCAGCAGCCGGAAATTCGTGTTGGGATGCGCCTCCTGTATGTAACGATTAAACTCCTCCACCAGCTCCTTCGTCACCATCTCGTCAAAGAGATAACACCCATACAAATTCTGCTGCGCAGCCATGGCCGCATCCAGATAGCCCCGGATATACTCGTCCGCCAGCGCGCGCAAATCCTGCATACGGGATTCATATAAGCTCCCCACCAGAGAGACCTCGGCTCCATAACTTCGGCGATCCTCCTGCGAAATCCGCAGCTTGGAAAGCCTCGTGCGGTTCACTCCCAGCGGGAGATAATAGACCGTCTCAATCCCCGCCTGCAGATACTGTTCCGCCTGTATTCGGTCGAAAAAGAACACGAAATTCACCGGATTGTTCAGTGTCTCCTCGGGGCGCACCACATTCAACGGATTATCATAGCACCAAGCAAGATACTTCAGATCCTGCTCCTGTGCCATCTTCGAGAGCATGGGCCAGTAATTGACGCTGAGCAGGGCATCAAACTGTCTGCCGTCCACATTTTGGCGAAACCACTTTTCAAAGCCCTCGTCCTGATTTTTGTCGGTAAACTTCCACGTGAAAGTTTCCGTCCGGATTCCTATCTCCGCACAGATCTGCTTCACATCATACTGTAAATAAGATTCCCACTCATAGAACAGAATTTTCATGGATGCTCCCCGCCTTCACTTCGGACTACACCGTTATTTGCCCAAATGCGCACAGATATTCCTGCGCCGTCTCATTTCCTCCACTGCCAGACACATATTACAGCCTCCCTCTTCATTTGCTTCCAGTCAATAGCGGTACATCGCATCATCATATTTTCCCATAGTCCTCCTGTCTGCGGAGGATGATTCCGCCCTCCGCCACCGTTTGTATTTGCTTGATTCAAGTGGAAAAGGCTTTGTCGCCTTGGCGGAACCGCCATAGAAAAACTTGAATATTTGAAATGTGTGTTACATGACAAAATTATTGTAATGCCCTGTTTTAGACCTGTCAAGTATATTTATCGCTTGAAACGCCGCTATGACAGCTCAATCGAGTCTTTACGAGCTCTCCCGTCTCCCAAAGAAGCAGAATCTAACGGCGTTTCATCCCCAATCCAAAATTACATATATTGATTAAATTGCCGATCCAATCATTTGCCACACTCTATTATAAGAGAATAGCCCTTACCCATTTCACCGACCTGCTTTTTATATTCATCATTTATAAATTCGAGACGCTCATCGGGAAGAAACATCTGATTATATTTGATGAAAGGCTTACCCGTGCGAACCCAGTTAATATGATTTTCAATCGAATATATTTCTTTTGTATAAACCTTTTTTACGACATATCCCGCTTTTTCAAACACAAGGCGCAACGTGTCGCAGTTAAAATATGAAACATGCTCATACAAATATGTAAAGTCGGCATACTCGGGTGAAATATCTGCCAAAAAAGATTTGAGATTTGGCACTTCAAAAAGCATCTCACCATCTTTTGACAACAATGGCTTCAATCTTTTGAGATATTCCACCGGAGCATTTAGATGCTCCAAAAGGTGCATAGAAATAACAAAGTCATACTTACCAACCATATCCTCAGGAATTTCATCTGTCATAAAATTGATATTATGAACAGTCCCTCCAACATAATTTTGCAAGCGGAAGGCACCGATCTCCACGCCTTCTATGTTAAATTTCTTGTCGGGACGGTTATTCATGTTTTCTTCGAAAAAGCCATATCCGCTGCCGAGATTGAGAACATTTTTATGTTTCTGACATTTATCATAATACATATCGGCATGCATTTTTGTCCATTCGGAAAACTTTGTGCGCATTGCTTCAAAGTCCGACCCCCCCCGAGATTGCTATTTTCCCACTTCTCACCGACTTATCAAGATCATACTCTTCTTTAAGCTCTTCCTCACTCAACAGCGGGAAGAGTTGCCTGTGTCCGCAGACAGGGCAGTCAACAATATCCAGTTCGTCTCTGTCACGAGGTTTTTTACCTGTTTTCACAGGCTCTCCTATTGCTCCGCACAAAATGCATTTGAATTCTTGTTGTTCCATAAACTTTCCCCTTTCCTTCATTGAGATATCCGTTCGGAAATGATATGTTCTATAAAATCGCGAACGGCCCCATCTCCGCCATTCTTTGAGCTTACAAAATCGGCAATATTTATCACATCTTTTACAGAATCCGCGGGACAGCCGACGACCCCTCCTTTTTCACGTATCGGCAGCATACATTGCAGATCAAGAATATCATCACCAATATAAGCCACATTACTATAATCGAGCCTTATCCCACGTTTGTTATAAACTTGTATGATTTCGTCAAGTCTGTGTTTCTTATTGCGTTCTCCTTGATATAATTCCGAAATATTCAGCTCTCGGCAGCGGTGCTCAAGTATTTTGCTTGATCGCGCGGTAATAATGACGGGAATAATGCCATACTTCGGTAATATTTCCTTTATACCGCAGCCATCTTTTACACTGAATGCCTTAAACATCTCACCGCTTTCACCCATATAGATTTTTCCATCAGTCAGCGTCCCATCCACATCCATTACAAGAAATTCTATTTTTGCCATCGCCACAGCTCTCCGCATTAACTTAATGCTTCTTTCACTTTATTTATTATCTCATCCTCAAGCATAGGAAACATATCCTTTTGGTTCCAATTCATCTTGGGCAACAGTCGCATATCCTCCGGCAATATGATATTGAAAAGACAGGGGAAATCGTCGGTGATCCACGGCTGATAAGAGGCTAGATCCTTATAGTCATCAAGTGTTTTTGCCCTAATTCCATATGCGTTCGCAATCCTTTCAAAATCAGGAACCGTATATCCACTGTTATTCGTAGTTATTGCAAATCTGCCACAACACGCTGTTGCCTGTATCTCACTGATTTTACCCAAGACTCTATTGTTTAGAACAAAAATCTTTATAGGAAGTTTTTCACTAAAAACCGTTTGCAGCTCTTGAATATTCATTTGTAAACCACCATCGCCGGTTATACAATAAACAATCTTGCCACCGCACGCAATAGAGGCGCCTATCGCAAACGGCAGAGCACACCCCATTGAACCGTAGCTTCCTCCGATGAGAATTCTCCCCTTGTCCCCTTTGAGTTCCAATGATTGTGCTGACCAACATTGATTTTGCCCAACGTCCACGGCAATGATTGGATCCTCGGGAAGTATTTTGGATATTTCTTCAATACATAGATTTCCGATATCCCTGTCATACGGCTCAAGTATGTGTTTCGCCTCAAAACACTTCTTATTCCATTCTGTATATCGGGGAATATCCTCATCCAAAAGCTTTATAATAAATTCTTTTGCGTCAATAAGATATTTTTCCTCGTCTCTCTTTACATCCCTATTCAGCTCATATTCATCAATATCCGCACGAATAAGCTTTGCATTCGGTGCAAAATATTCGTTTTTATTTCCGATTTGCCTAAGCCCGAGGCGCGCACCAACAGCAATAACCAGATCGCACTGCGATACGATCATATTGGCAACCCTGTTGCCGTATACACCTATAAACCCGATCCTGTTGGCATCCTGCATCACATCGACTGTATTCATAGTGGTTAAGACAGGAATTTCGGTTTTCTTGTAAAATTCGTGAAGAACATCAACAGCTCCGGATGCACGCACACCGTTACCTACAATCAAAATTGGCTTTTTGGATGTTAAATGGAAAATCAATTAGCACGCCCCCCCGTCTTCCGGATAATGCAGTATTGTATACTCGTGAAATAATCTCTGCGAATTTTTCAGGATCCGATGGCGTTACAGAATACTTCGTTATTCCCCTAACCATCGAAACTATATCCATTTCTTGAAAACCGTTTTGCCTGATGCCGGAATATCCCTTATTCTCATTGGTAGGGACATTCCCACAGATACCCATAATCGGTATCCCATCAAACCACGCGTCCGCCAATCCGCCAAGCGCGTTCACGGCACCCGGTCCGGAAGTGGTAAAATATACCCCAAGTTTTCCTGTTATTCTTGAATAGCCATTTGCTGCGAATGCGCATCCCTGCTCGTTATAACATATATGAATATTGATTTCGTTCTTTCTTTTATACAGTGCATCAACAAACGGAACAATATAACCACCGGGATATCCAAAAATATCTTTTATACCTTTTTGAATCAAGAAATCAACTAAGTAGTCTGCACAATCCATACAATTAACCCTTCTCCTTAAATTTGATGAGTGCATTCTCCAGATCGGTAAAATCGGATGTTGAATAATTGACTCCATATCTTATCCTTTGTGCCGGAGATAAACTATCAATTATTTTATAAATATCACTCGCAGAACAATCCGTATGCCTTTGCAAGTAATATACATTGTCTACATGCGAGTGCTTCGCTCCACAGACAAACATAGGAAGGTCATATCCCCAGATAATACTGTCTTTTAAAGGAATAATATATTTTTCAATCACATCTAACAAAACAGGAATATTATAGTTCGCGCCATGCTTTTCATTCAAATAAGCCGCAAGAAGCTCGGTAGAAGCATTTCCCGCTCCTCTGCCCATCCCCATAAGCGACCCATCGATGATGATATCACGGCGGCACTCATCACCTAAGGAAACCATTAACTCGGCAAGCGCACATGACAGGCCGAGATTGTCATGAGAGTGAAGCCCCATTTTGATATCCTTGTCCAACAGCGAATCCATATGTTTAAATATATGAATAAAGTCCTCGAGATACATTGCGCCAAAGGTATCAACAATAGATAGAGAACCCGGCTTTATTTTATTAACTTTATCAATCAAATCCTCCCGTTCTTCATCGCTGTAGCTGATAGCATCCATCGGATTAAATTGAACAATATAGCCTTTATTTTGTGCAGCAGCGCAAAATTCAAGAGATGCGTCCAATTCGTGTTTAGCGAATGAAATACGAAGCCACTTGAAGGATGTTCCATCATATTCATCAAGATCATTCACCGAATAACGGCTATTATCACAAAATCCCAGAAAATTCGTATTGCGGGTCCTTTCAGGCAAAAACTTCCGCGCTTCCTTTGAATCGTGATAAACAATCGTTTCCCCATTGCAGTTCGTCTGGAGAAATCCGGTTTCGACAAAATCTATTCCAGCATCAACCAGAGCGTTCATTATGGCCTTGACAAACTCCGGTTCCGGATTCTTATGAAATAAATATCCCCCGTCTCTGATCGTGCAGTCCGTAATCTGTACACTCATTTGTCAATCTCTCCCTTAATGATATTCTTATATACCGCATTAATCATATCAAAGTCAATCGGATAATCCACATCCATTGCTTCAATCCGATCTGTCTCATGAATATACGGATTGATACCCACACGTCTGCCGTATGTAACAAACGTTTCCTTGCTAAACACAAAAGCTCCGGCTCCCTCGGCAAATATAGGAGGCAGATCCTGCGTGCGCGGAAAATGCTGCACATCAAAGTTTAACGGCTTGCCTTCACTCCATATAAACGTTCTTATTTTTTCCGCACAGAAAGCGCTGTCAAATTCACCACTCATTACCTTTTCGATACAAGTATCCAATGTTTCGGATTTGGTGAAGGGACAGGTTGCATGCGTTTCAATATAATAATCCGCATCGACGGTCTTTATGAACTCGGCTATGATCGTATTGCTGTTTGCCGTATCAAGATCAAGTTCCTTCGGACGTTTAAGGAATTTAACACCGGGAAGAATAAAGTCCTGAACGCTTTCATCAGAGCAATACACATAAGTTTCATTGATTCTTTTTGAGTTCAAACATGAATGTTGAATGAAATTCATCAGCGGCGTCCCGTCATAAAGCGGTTTCGTATTCTTTCCGGGTATCCTTTCATTGTTCAATTTAATGGGTATCAATGCAACTGTTTTCATAATCAAACATCTCCTGTATAAAAAGTGGCTTCCCCCGCATTAAGATTTCTTTACCAGAGAATCAAACGAAACTCTTTCAAAGATTTCGAGTTTGCCTCCTCGCGTTGCGTTCTTGATCACAATCCCCTTTTGATCGCACACTTCTTTTGCTTTCTCAAAAGCCAGCTTCATAGCGAATACGGGGGCCCCCAGAACAAGATTTTTGAACACCTCATCATATTGTTCCACAAAGTGATCTCTCACCGCATCGGTTTCCACAATCGTATTGTCCGGCTGGTATTCAAACTGATAATTGCAGTCCACACCCAGAAGATAGATTTCCGTAAATCCCATATACACCGCAAACTGGATCATATCATACACAACCGTTGATCCCTGATATACAATCTCTTCCACATTGTCAGAAAAATTGTATTTATCATTGAAAGCAATCCTGTTATTTTTAACACTCGCACTTTGATACTGTCTGTTATAGTATGTAATGCCATCATACACTTTGCCTGCCATCAGCGCACCCAGATACGGCACAAACCGACATTCTGCATTCACCTGTTTGACCTCGTCACACATTCTCCTGTATCCACGAATGTCTACACAGAAATAGTATGTCGGCCTCCAGTCTGTCCGCTCAAAGCACAGATATATGGCATTGGCGGCAAACGTCACTTCGTCCTTTAAAAGTTCCAGATCTTCTGTTGTGAGACTCGGGCCGTTGCCTATCAGAAAACATCTCCGATTCTTATGCTTATCCTTCAGATGCATTTGGCGCAATATGTTTTTCCATTCTTTATAGGGGCGTTTTTCCACTTCGTGGGAAAAGAAATTCTCTAGGTCTATCTCATCCCCTCCAAAGCAGAGCGGCTCATACATATAACACTCCATATCCCGAGTCTCGGGAATGCCTTTTAACTGGCTGTAGATATCCGCATAAGCGCTGCATGTGATCAGTATTACATAATCTTTCGCCACAATGTTCTTAAATGCTTCCACGCTTTTTATGTCATATGTTCTATTGCAATATTCATACGTTAATCCCTGCTTGCTCTTATCATTATCAATAAAAAAAGCAATGTGCTCCTCCAAACCGTTTATTTTGACATTTTCTGTCTGAGCCTGAATTAACGTTGTGCCTGCCCCGAAACAGATCACCTTTCTTCCGTTTAATCTCCCGATAAAGTGTTCCACGGCACAATTTACCAATTTCATCCTTATCCCTCCTTCGTCATTTCCCGATACAGCTCTCTGATCGTTTCTGTATCCAGTCTCATGGGATGATTCTTTAATCTGTCCATGTTGACGGAATTTGCCAGAATCTCCAATTCCGCCTCCGAACATTCCAACGTCTCGTTCATATTAAGCCGTACCAACAGCCGATGAAAGATCACCGCTGCATCTTCCAACCCGTTTCCTCCCATTGCCCGGGAGAGTTCAAGCATCGTTTCTTTCAAATATTCACAGCCCCTCCGATCCAGACACATGTCCGCCTCCTCTATGTGAAGCAGCATATACGGCAGAATCTTATCGACACAAAGCGCCGCGGCATGACCATGAGCAAGACCTTTCATATCAGTGAGCTTGTAGGACATGGCATGTCCCGCCGTGGTCTGTGACAAATCGATTGCCCTGCCGGCAGTCCACGAGGCTTTCAACATCTGTTGATTCGTGGCTGTGTCGCCCGAGAGATAGTCATCGATGTTCCCCAAAATGCACGCAAGTCCTTCGGCGGCATATTGTTTGCTCTCTGCAGTTGCATTCACGGACCAAAAAGACTCCATACAATGGCATAGCGCATCCAGAGCGGTTGCTTTCTTCTGGTATAGGGGCAGTGCGTCCAGCACGTTACTGTATTGTATGACAAGAGAGGGAATGATATCTTTGTGAGAAATAGACAGCTTGCTTCCCTCCCTGTAGATCGCCGCAAATCTTGTGGCCTCACTTCCGCTTCCCGCGGTTGTGGGAACCACAATTAACGGAATGTGATTGGGAAAATAGTCCTGCGTCAAGAAATCTGTCCGTGTATCCATCCCTGCATAAAGTTTTGTACATTTTGCCACATCTATGGCGCTGCCTCCGCCAATCGCCATAATGCCGTCACAGGCATTGTCGCAAAACGTCCGAACTCCCTCCACAATGGAGGAATACTGCGGATTGGGACAGAAATCAGCAAAGTGTATGGTCTCGATCCGAAGTTCTTCCAGCATCCCGCAGACCAGATCATAGATCTTTAACCGTGACACCGAAAGACCGCATATCAAAAGAAGTCTGCTGATATCGGCAGACTTTATATATGCCTTGATCTGCTCCCGTTGCTCACTCAAATTGAGTATCTGCTGGTCTGACATATTCTGCTCCTTTTAATCTCTCTCAGGAATCACAGAGAGAATGTCCTGAATCGACATGCACATTTCGTCACATTCTTTTGCCCTGTGGTTTTCCAAGATCATATGCGCCGCTTGCTGCATGGCAGGAAATCCTGTTCTGGTCAACTGATTGGCATAGATCACCACATTGATGCCTCTTTCTTTGAACTCATCCTCCCGGACGGAAAGACAAGCTGTGGGAGCCACTACAATAGGGGTGACACCATCCCTCGCCCTGAACCTGTCCACAAATGCAAAGAGCTCATCCGGTTCATCGCTCTCACTGCGCAGCATAATGGCATCCGCACCGGCATCCGCCAAAGCAAACGCCCGTGCAAGTAAATCTTCCATTCCGTCATCCGAAACAGGTCTTTCTATTCTGGCACATATCATGAATTCTTCGGTCTTCTGCGCTTTTTTGCCGGCGCTGATCTTCGCCCGGCAATTCTCCATGGAATCCTGATCGCCAATTACGATCATGGAGATTCCCATGCGCTCCAGAGTCCTCACCGTATATACAAAATGTTCCACAGGACCGCCTGTGCCGCCGTCAAATAGGATCGGCTTGGTGGTAACTTCCATGATGTCGTCGATGGTCCGCAGCCTTGAACTCAAATCGACCAGCTCAATATCCGGCTTGCCCTTGGCGGTGGAATCACAGAACGAGCTAACCCACAGAGCGTCAAACTGATAAGCCTTGCCGTCCTGATACACAACAGATTTTTCCGCAATCAGACCGGTGATTCCGCTGTGCGCTTCCAGAGCGGTAACAAGCCCCTTCATGCCGATGGAACGGCGCAGTCTTCCGATCCTATGACTGGGCAGGGACAACTCAGCCCGGATACTCCTCTCCATCTCCTGATACTTCCGGTCTGTCGCATAGGGGAACTCCACCAGACGCCCTCCGTAGACGGCAAGCTCGGAGACCACTTCATCCCTGACCGGCTTCTGGAATCCCGTCACCCAGTCATCCCCGTGTACCACAATGGCAGGATGAAGCTTCTGAATGTTGTCCCGATAACTGAGCGTCTTCTGCTCCACAACGGAATGTACTCCTATGACATTTTCAAACATGGACTTTCTCTCTGAAAAGGGCAGGAGAGGATATCTTTTATAGTTTGCAACCGCTTCGTCGGAGAGAACCCCGATGACCAGTCTTCCAAAACGTTTTGCTTTGCGGATGATCTCAATGTGACCGCTGTGCAGGATATCCGTGGAAAAACACATATAGACAAGTCGATGCTCCAACTCTCTGACCCGATCGGACATGATGGCATAATCAGACGCATTGTCGATCTCTCCGCACAACATCTCTTTCACATCTAAGGGATAGATATGACATCTGTCGGAAATGTCATTGAACGCATTTTCCGCATAACAATTCATGTTCTGAGCGTCTATGTACTTCTCGATCTGTGCAAGCCAGAGCGCCAGATCGTCCTTTTTTAACTTATAGAGGGGCTGCGCCGTCATGGCATCATTAAAGAATTCAATCCCGATCTTCTCAATGCGTCCGTCCCGGATCACTGCCTTAAAATCCTTCTCCGGAAGTTCGGAAGTGGAGCTGACCGTCATACAGCTTTGTTCGCAGGCCATCACCAGATCAAGCACTTCATTCTCAAACACCATATCCCCGTGCATCAAGAGAATATCATCATCCAGATACTCTCTGGCACAAAAAATAGAATAGATATAGTTGGTTTGATCGTATCGCGGATTTTTGACATAAGTAATATGTAACGGCAGATTCAGACTGGTGCAATAATTGATCAGTATAGAATCAAACAACCCCGTGGTAATCACGATGTCCTTTACTCCGATATCCACCAACTGCCTTAATTGGCGGCTGAGGATCGTCTCAGTATTGTAGATTTCCGTCATACACTTGGGATGCTCCGATGTCAGAACACCCATTCTGCTCCCCATCCCGGAGTTTAAGATCAATGCTTTCACGCTGTGTTTCTCCTGCTTTCCCTGATTTATCAAATCTAAAAATGATATTTCGAAACCGGCGCATGGGGAATCCGCTCCTCCTCCGGCGGCGGCGTCATATAATCGCCATAAATGTATTTAAGTATGGCATCATAGTCTCTGGTTCCCGATAAACGGACACCTTCAAATTCATAATCCGTCACATCCAGAAACCATTCCTTCGGCATGCCGAATCTGAGTTTGATAGGATTCTTCCGATACAATTTGCCAAGAGAAGGGAACAGCAACACCCGTACGCGGTTAGGCTTTTTGTTCTTGCTTCTGTCAGCCATCTTCCGAACTATGGCAAAGACTTCGTCTGTCGGGATCTTTGAGAGGATTCGATAGATCTGTCTCGTATACATATTGCCTTTCCGGTCATATTTTCCTACTTCCGACCAGAGCACTTTCCGCAGGCAGAAAACATAGAAATCGTTCCAGATCTGTCCCAAAGTCGATCTGGGAATATCATCCATAGGAAATATGTCAATAAACACGCCCGTTTTACACTTTAAGTGTTCCTGACCGACCCGTATAAATTCAGTACCGGTTCGTCTCAATTTGGCATAGCCCCAGCGGTACTCCGGATCCGTCTCGTGATCCTGAAAATAGCATATATCCGGATCCAGTTGATCCGTCACTTTCTTGAACTGCTCAAAATCTTCCCGGAGCATGGCGATATCGGCGTCGTCGTCCCAAGGAATGTATCCCTTGTGTCTCACTGCCCCGAGCAGCGTCCCCGCAAAAATGGAATACCGTATTCCGTTTTTCCTGCAGACCCGATCCAGCTCCTTGAGCATATCAAGCTGCAAAAGCTGCATCCTCCGAAATTCCTCCAGTGACAAATGTTTTATCTTGCCCATTCCGTTGTCTCCTTGATTCATGGGATTTTCCCATTCTTTTTAAGTATAATTCATAACTTGGCTTTTATCAACCGATTTTGTGCAAATCGCGACTCTGTGAAGATTTTCCAATCGGAGGATTTTCACAGATAGAAACGGAATCGCACTATAATATTTATCGTATATAAAACAATTATTCTTTAGACAATTTTACATAGATCACTAAAACCAATACACCCTACACTGACACGAATGTCAATAAAGGACTCATTTATAAACATACGAGCCTTGCTATTTGCTCAAATGCCGCATAAACATCACCTTATTGTCCAGTGCCGACGTAGTGGGCCTCCCCAGATCCTTTCTGGATGCGATGGAACATTTCACTTCGATCAACCGCAGCCCCGCCTCGCTCTTCGCCTCTTTCAAGGCATCCTCCAATTCCTCCGGTGTCTCTACGGCCGCCACATGTTGATATCCGCAGGCTCTTGCAATCTCGGTCAGTGAGATCTCTCCTGCCACCGTGGGCATCCCGCCCACCGTCTCATGAGCCCCATTGTTGATCACAATATGGATCAGATTGTCCGGTTTATGAGCGCCGATGACAGCCATGGCTCCCATATGCATCAATACGGCTCCGTCGCCGTCAATACACCAGATCTTCCGCTGGGGCTTCTGAAAAGCGATCCCCAGAGCAATGGACGAACTGTGTCCCATAGAACCTACTGTCAGAAAATCGCGGGAGTGATCCTGTCCCAACTGTTCTCTAATCTCAAACAGCTCCCGGCTCGCTTTGCCCGTGGTGGAAACGATGGGATCGTCTCCTGATGCCTCCGCAATGCGGCGAATCACATCCTCCCTGCACAGACTGTACGGATTGCCGTAGTGCACCCCCTCCTCATAGGAGAGCGCACCTTTTCTGATGACAAAGGCAACATCTTTCCCCTGCTGCAGACAGGTCTGAAACTCTTTCATCGCCTCTGCCAACTCCGCCTCTTGGGTCTCCGCTCCCACCACACGGAACGGGATTCCCATATCCTCCAAGAGTTTCAACGTCACTTCGCCCTGATAGATATGCTGAGGCTCGTCATGCACTCCCGGCTCCCCCCGCCATCCGATCACAAAGATCATGGGAATGGCATATACTTTCTCGTTCAAGAGGGATGCCACCGGATTGATGATATTGCCCTCCCCGCTGTTTTGCAGATACACTACCGGATATTGGCCGGTAGCCAGATGATACCCCGCCGCCAGCGCCACACAGTTCCCCTCGTTTGCCGCAATGACATGATGCTTGGGATCTATGCCGTATCTGTTCATCAGATAATTGCACAGCGCTTTCAACTGGGAATCCGGAACTCCCGCATAGAAATCGCAGCCCAACACGTTACAAAATGCTTGTACCTCCATATCCTGACCCTCTTATCCTCATTTTGTCCTAATCCTGCTGCCGTTTACCCCGCAAAAAGATTTACAACTCATCAATCAATGTAATGATCTGGCTGATGGGCATCAGCTTACTGTCCACCTCTTTGGCACGATGATACTTCAAAATCTCCTCCGCCGTATTCTGCATGGCCGGAAACGCACTTCTGGTGAGCTGATTCGCATAGATCACCAGATTGACCCCATGCTGCATCAGCTCCGCTTCCGTCACCACATTAAAAGAGGAAGGAACTACCACAATGGGGGTCGTGGAATCCGTCTCACGGAAAAGATCACAGAACTGCAGAATCTCGTCCGGCGTCTTTTTCCGGCTGTGGATCATGATACCGTCGGCTCCCGCCTCCACATAGGCTTTCGCGCGCTCCAACGCATCTTCCATACCCTTTTCCAAGATCAGACTCTCAATCCGGGCAATGATCATAAATTCATCCGTAAGCTGAATCTTTTTGCCTGCGGTAATTTTCTCACAGAAATGCTCGATGTCATCCTGTGTCTGCTCTACCTCCGTACCGAACAAAGAATTCTTCTTTAAACCGGTCTTGTCCTCAATGATGACAGCCGACACTCCCATACGCTCCAGAGACCGTACCGTATACACAAAATGCTCCGTGAGACCGCCCGTATCGCCGTCGAAAATAACAGGCTTTGTAGTCACCTCCATCACATCGTCAATGGTGCGGAAACGGGAAGTCATGTCCACCAGCTCAATATCCGGTTTGCCCTTCGCCGTGGAATCGCATAGAGAACTGATCCACATGGCGTCAAACTGGTCGAACTCTCCATCATGCTCTATGATTGTTTTCTCCGCAATCAGTCCCGTCAGTCCGCTGTGTACCTCCAAGGCCTTTACGATCGGACGGATTTCCAGCATCCGTTTTAACTTCCCTCTTCGATACTCCGGCATGGCCGCTCTTTCCTTCATGCGCTTGTCCAGACGCCTGATCTCTTCGTTTTGCGTGTAGGGAGCATCAATAATCTCTCCGCCATATGTTTTTAACAATTCCTCCACATTATCGCGGATCACTTTCATATATCCCCTGAGCCAGTTATCCCCGTGAATCACATAGTCGGGTCGCAGCTGCTCTATCACTTTATCATACAGGATATCCTCCTGCACCACCACCTTGCTCACACCCTTGATCTCGCGCACCATCCGGATGCGTTCCTCAAAGCTCACCAGAGGGAACCGATTGAACCGCACCATGGCCTCGTCGCTCAGAACCCCGACAATCACCTGACCGTATTTCTCGGCCTGCCGAATCAGATTAATATGACCCTCGTGAATAATATCCGTACAAAAACATGTATATACCTTTTTCATCTGCGTGCTCCTTACCTCAAATATTTCTTTCCGTCATTTATTCTTCTCAATGATCTCTCGAATCAGGAAGTCAGCCGCCTCCTCGATCTCTTCAAAGGAAACCCGCTTCATCAGAGAGACTCCGAACGCATCCCGCACCTTCGCAATCAATTCGTCCGTGTAGACCAGAACACCCCCGAACACATCCTCTATGCCGTCCAGATAAATGGACTGTCTGTTCTTGTCCCGCATCTCCTCCAACGAAAACACGCTTGTGTCGATGCCGGCCTTAATGCGCTCTCCCGTACCGTCGATCACCACGGGATATCCGCCGATCTCCCCAAACACACCCGGACAGTGCAGCTTCACCGCCCGTTTGTCTCTGGCAGCCGCAAGGATCCCCTGAATGATCTCGAAATTGCTGGACGCATTCATCATATTCCGCTTGGCATCCACGGGCATGGGAATCCGGCAGTCGGCAAACACCCGCTCCATATCGGGATGCAGAACCTCCCCCTGATAGGCGATCCGAATCAACTGCTCGATCCCTTCCGTCTGCCCCTCCTTGCTGATCACCACATCATGAAAATGACTGGTGGCATAGGTGACGTCCAGATTCCAATAATCCTCGATTCCCGTCTGCTGCGAGACGGCAAATCGGATCCTCGGTATCAGATGATTGATATTACCGCTGCCAAAATCGGGATAGGCCTTCCCCGCCGTGCGAAGCCATGGGATCACGGCGTCCGAGTAGGAGGTGTTGATGACGATCGCGTCACACCCCGCCCGCTCATAGGCCTCCATAATATTTTTGATATATTTGATGGCTAACGGCGCCCAGATCCCGTAGGCTCTCACATTTCCCCAGGAGATGCTCCCGTATTTAAGTCCCGAATACGCTCTGCTGGAATTGACGATCACATCCGGCGCATAACTTTCCAGACATGCCGCCAGCGCTCCCACGTCATTGAAATCCACACCGTCCATCACCTTGACCGCGCTGCGGTTCTGCCCCCGGATCAGAGACGCCACCCGCACGATATTGACATCCGATACCATCTTTTCCGCGTTTCTGCCCGCCACACAGATCTCCAGATTCTCGTCCCCGCAGGACATGAGATAATCCAGCAGATAATTGCCCACACTGCCCAGACCCAAAATCATGATTTTGATCTTTTGCTTTTCGGCCGTGGCCCTGAGCCGATTCAATCTTTCTTCCAATGTTTTCATTGCCATCACTCCTCCAGACTCTTCCTGAAATCGTCCACGGTGTTACAGTTCAGCCACTTTTGAAATGTGACCTTCTCATAACGCTGGGGAGAAAGCTCTCCGAAATAGTTCTGAATAATCACCAGATTGGTTCCCTGTTTTTCCTCCTCCTGCAGGCACTCCACGACACTCCGCAGGCGCTCTCTGTCCGCGAACTTCCAAATCTGTCCGGAATTGTAAATTGCAAGAAACGGTTCCTTGATCTCCAGACTCCCGTGAGCCGTGTCATAGAGATAGTGAAGTCTCTTCTCCGTATCATAATAAAAAACAACGGCCCTGTCGGCAAGAATGGCTTCCGTATTGCATGTGATCACATCCTTGTCCGCCCCGCACACACGGGCAAAAGAGACCTCGTCCACAGACAGATCTCCCTCGGCAAACACCAGCTCGTCAAAATCATACTTCAAAGCCTCCTGCAGTCCCAGATAAAGGCTGTACCCCGACCCGTACTCTCTGTATTGATCATTTCTGACCAGCAGAATACGATCTTTCATATCGGCAAACTGAGTGTCTATGGCCTGTTCCAGCTCCTCATATCGAAATCCGCCCACGATACAATAAAGGTCAAACTCCTCTTCGCAGTGGAGCATCCGCCAGAGCAGAGATTCCCGGATATCTTTCTCGTGATACAGGCATTTCAGACACGGGAATCCTACGGACTCACTGAACCGCGAAGCAATTCCCGCCACGGTGACCACCAAAATCTTCATCTTCCGATCCTCCTACAGGGATTCCCGAATGCACATCCGAATTCCTTCCGCCAAAGTCACCTGCGGTCTCCAAGAGGTTCTCTCCCGAATCTTATCGGTGTTGAGCAGCCTTCTGGGAGGATCGGACTCCCGGTAACCGGAAAAGGTGATCTCCGGCTCCTCTATGCCCAATTCCCGCGCGCAGAGCTTTACCAGATCAAGAATCGAAATCTCCTCGTCCGTCGCCACATTGTAGACCGAACCGTCCAAGGCCTCCTCCGACTCAATCAGTGCAATCACCGCCGCACAACTGTCCTCATTGTGCAGAAATGTCCGTCTGGTGGTCTTGGCGTTCTCCAGAAGCTCCACCTTGTTCCCCTGACGCAGCTGATTCAGAATATGCGGAATAATGTGCTTGGGATACAATTCATTCTTGCTGTATACATTGGCAAAACGGATAGAGCAGCCTTTAATCTTTCCTTCATCCACAGCGTCTTTCATGAAAAATTCCGTCAAAAGTTTCCCCGTGGCATAGCTGGTCCTCTGGCTGTGCTCCGCATTGGCCATGGTAATATAATCGGATTCCTTCACACCGTCCCCGTCTCCCGCGGACGCCATGGAATAGACCTCGGAGGTGGAACAGTTGATATAAATATCCGCCCCCACCGCAGCCGCCTGCTCTAAGAAAGCTTTCATGCCCAGCACATTCGTCTCGAAGGTACTGTACACATGATAAAAGTGCTCCGTGTGAACCACGGCCGCACAGTTGATATAGACAACTTTCTCATAGGCGGCCTTCTGCACACAGACCAATTCCCGAAGCGCCTGCATGTCCTCCTGTCTGTTCAGATCCCACTCATGGAATTCAAAGTTTTCATTCCCCTGCAGATCCTTCACCGTCTCCAAAGAAGATGCAAAAAAATTGTCAAAGCCGATGACTTTGTCCCCTGCCGCCGTAAGTCTGCGTGCCAATTCATTTCCCGTCATCCCCGTGACGCCGCTGATTACAAATAATCTCATCATATTCCTCGCTCCAATCTGTCTCTGTAAAATATATCCACCGCATCGGTGTAGGCGGCCTGTTCCTTGACAATATCATAGGCGGCCTTTGCAAGCGTTACCTCCTCCGTCTCTGTGTCCAAGACGGCAAACTGCGCATACGCGTTCAGATTTCTGGGCTGTCCCACCGATCCCGGATTGAGAAAGAGCACCTTCTTACGGTTTCTGTGCGCGGGATCCTCCGCCTGATAATAGCGCTCAAAACAATGCGGTCTGTGGGAATGCCCCGAAAACACATAATCGTAGTCCCGATAAGCGCTCAGATCACTGTCCGGAGCGATGGTCCCCCACAACGGATCTTCCAGACTGCCATGCACCGCCAGACAGGATTTTCCATCGCACGCAAAAACCGCCTGTCCGCTTCCGGACATGGCGTTATTCAGATACTCCCAAGACGCGTCCTGTAACATGCCGCGGGTATGCTTGGCGCATTGTCTGCCCCGCTCCGACGAAAAGCGATCATAATGCTCCTCCATGACCGCGTCCTCATGATTTCCTCTGATATTGACCAATACAGGCCAAGGAAGTTCTCTTATGGCCTCTATCACTTCATTGGAATGCATCCCGTAGTCGATCACATCCCCCAACAGGAGCATGCCCTCGATGACATACTCCTGTTTTGCTTTCTCCAATACAGCCTGCAATGCCTGATAGTTGCCATGGATATCAGACAGAACCAGTAACCTCATGTCTCCTCCTGTACATCCTTCCCAGAATCTGCCGAATCTCCGAAACATTTTTCCATCTTGCCCACCATATCCCGCAGCTGCTGCAGCTGCTTCTTATAGTAGGGATAATCATGATCCGTCTTTCCTCTTACCCGGACATTGTAATCTCCATAGATCATGCGCAAAACCTCGTCATACCCTGCCGGAACCGGAACGGTGATCGTCTCATACGGCATTTCGATCACACTGTCCCACCACTCTTTTTGATAAACAAAGCCTCCCGGACGTTTGATATTCGTGGTATGTACCGTCAGCACATCCCCGTCCTCTTCCCCATAGGCCGTGGCAAGGAGATTCCCCAGCCGCCAGAGCTGCTTGGGCAAAGACTTCTCTCTGTCCAAAGTGGTATTGAGTTGTCTCTCCAAAAATACCACCGTCTCCTCCAAATCTTCCTCGTCCTTGGGTGTTTTCTCCTTCTTCTTCGCCAGATATACCGCTTTCCAAATCAAAGTCATGAGATCATGCAGAATCTGCGCTTCACCCGGATCTCTGGGGATATAGTCCAAGGGAACGATGTCAATTCCCACCCAGAAAGGACAACCGTGAAATTTCTTCAGCCGCTCTTCCTCAATACTGATGGTGTCCGCATTCGACACACATCCCCAGAACAGATCATGCCCCGCCTCCGACAGGGAATTAAATACTCTGTAGGTATCCGGAAGTTCCTTCGGCAGAACTTTCATCAGCGTATTGTAATCCTTTCTCTTCATCGCAAGATCCATGTCGTCATCCCAGGGCACAAAGCCGTTATGGCGCACCGCACCCAAGAGCGTCCCCCAATACGCATAATACTGTAAACCATATTTTTTACATACGGCCGCAATGTCGCTCAAAAGCTCCATCTCCGCAGCCCACACTGTTTTCATTGTCGTGTCAACCAGAAAATCCTCCCGATATTCCGGTTGAAAATATTCCTCCGGGAAGTACAACATTCCTATTTCATCCTCCTAATGCTCCGTCTCTTCACCCGCCTGCTGCGCCGACGCCGTCTCTCCTGCCTCTTCCGCTTTCAGCTCCGCAACCTTATCCCGCAAAAACTGAAGTTGCTTCTTAAAAGACGGATAGCCGTGTCCTGATGGATTCCGACGGGGTTCGCGCCAATTTTTATACATTCTGCCTAGCACGTTCTCCCACTCCTTAGGCACCGGCATCATAAAATTCTCAAACGGAAGCCGTTCCACTTTGTCCAACCATGCTTTCTCCAACTGATATCCGCGATTTATAAAGGAACACCACTCAATCAGATAATCTCCCTCATCCTCCCGATAGGACATAACAAGCTGTGTGGCCAGCTTCCACAACTGACTGCGCAGCGGTTTCGTCCTGTCCAGAGAGACACAGCAATATTCTTCCACATTGCGGACAGCAGCCTCGATCTCCTCGGGCTCCGCTTCTTTCTTGATCAGATCCGCCGCCGCCCATATCATAATAAAGAGATCTTTGACTACCCCCTGCTCTTTCGGATCCCGGGGCAGATAATCCAGAGGAAAAATATCTATGACCGCCACAAAAGGACAGCCGTAATGCTTCGCCAGATATTCTTTCGACAGATTCAGCTCTCTTCCATCGGACACCCCACAATGGAATTCTTTGTGCTCCTCATTGAGGAAACAGTTAGACAATACATAATTCTTGGGCAGCTCCTTCGGCAGGATCTCCATTAATTTCTGATAATCCGGCCGTTTCATCATCAAATCAATATCGTCATCCCACGGAATAAACCCCTGATGTCTGATGGTGCCGAGCAGGGTTCCCCAATCCGCATAATAGGTGAGATGATGTTTTTTACAGATTGCATCTATCACGTTTACAATCTGCAGACAGCAAGCCCAATACCGCTTCATAACCTCGTTGACATAAAATCCTTCCAGTTCTTCGGCCTTAAAAAACTCTTCCGGGAAACTTAACATATGATACCCCCTACACACAACAGCCTGTCCTGTTGCTTCTTCTTTGATAAAAAAAAGGCAGACATTCGTCTGCCTTTTTCATTTTTACTTTACTGAAGCAAGGA
>CAZSAJ010000041.1:0-23903 GCA_964604835.1 uncultured Acetatifactor sp. | reverse complement strand
TAGGATTGGTAAAAATTACATTTCCTGTGGAAGAGATTTTTACAATAGAGTTGAGTCGAAAAATCTAGTATGCACGCTCTTAACAGGAGCCGGTTATGCACCACAATTAGTCGAGTTGGCGAATAAATTGGCACGAGAAGCCGGTGATCAAGATTTGATAGAGGAGAAATATTGGAGAGAAGCAGCACAATAGGTGGGAGTGCCTGATTATAGAAATCATTGACAGCAACATTTTGCTCCCCAACTCTCGGTTAAGAAAAATACCCAACGCACCGAAATAAAAGGTGAGTGCCACATGGCGCTCGCCTTTTTAACGTCATAAACAGAAGCTTCACAGACGAACGGATTCGTCTTGCAAATATTAGCAGGAACGGAGGACATACATGAACATTACCATTCAGAATCCCAATAACAGAGCGGAGACCTCTTCCGCCGTCCGTTCGGATCACACGGAGGCGGGCAGATCACCCCGAACGGAACAGAGAAACAAAAGCCGCAGGCCTGAATCGGAGAATGTGGCCTTTTCCGTGGGGGAAGAGGGATTTTGCGTATTCGACGACATGGGAGACGGGAAAGCGGGACGCGACAGGGGAAAGACCTTGACGGATCTTCAGAGAGAAGCTTCCGCTGCGGACGTGGGTGTCTCTCAGGACTATATGACAGTGGTGTCACATACTATGTCCGACGAGGATTATCAGAGACTTTCCGAGGACGGATTCCATTTTGCTTCCCTGAATCAGGAGGAAGCCGTGACCATCGTGGATAAGATCAAAGCGGAACTGGTGCGCAGCGGACAATATATCGCGGGCTATACCGATGATCTGGATATGGATACGCTGGCGGCGGCCGTGGGAAGCGAGACGCTGGCCAGAGCGTTATCCAACAGCTTCCGTGAGGCGGATATTCCGCTGACGCAGGAAAATATTGCTGCGGTAGAGAAAGCATGGAATATGGCGTCGGAGCTTGGAACGCCCACGGAGAGCACTTACCAGTATATGGTGGACAATGAGATGGAACCGGAGATCTGGAATTTCTATCTGGCACAGAACAGCGGCGCGAATGCGGCTGATCGGGACGGGGCGGTTCCCCGGGAAGAACTGGATTATCTGGCCGATGAGAAAATACGCAAACAGATCGACGGGATACTGGAACAGGCGGGGTATGAGCCGAACGCCGAGAACAGACAGGCGGCGGAGTGGCTTCTGGAGCGCAGGCTGCCTCTCACGGCGGAGAGCCTCAGTCGTCTGAAGCGTCTGCAGGAGGCGCAGTTGCCTGTTACGGAAGAACGTTTTGCACAGGCTGCCGCGGAGGCGGTGGCTGCAGGAAAAGATCCCATTCATGCGGATCTGTCTCAAAATTCCGGCGTCGGCGTGAATCTCTATAAGAAGGCGGCAGAGGTGCTGAATTTTTACAGAGTGCGCTATGAGGCGCAGGAGAGACCGGAAGGCGGGGATGCCGAGGCAGCCGAGGAGTGGCTGCAGGAACAGGGCGATCTGACCACGCGCAAACAATTGGAAGAGATTCGTCTGCGCATGACGGCGGAGGTGAATATAAAGCTGCTTAAGAGCGGTTTTGCCATTGATACCGCACCCATGGAGGAGCTGATAGAGGCGCTGCGTGAGGCGGAGGAGGCGGTGGCACAAAGCTACTTCCCCGGAGACGCACAGGCCGTCGCCAAATATGAGAACTGGAATCAGACCAATGACGTGATGCGGGATCTGCCGTATCTTCCGGCACAGCTTCTGGGCACCGTGCGCATCCACGAGACGGACGGACAGGATGCCACCGTTCTGGAGCATTTCCATGGGGAGGGCACAGCGCTTCGCCATACATACGAGAAAGCGGGCGAGAGCTATGAGGCGCTGATGACGGAACCCAGAGCAGATCTGGGAGACAGCATAAACAAAGCTTTCCGCAATGTGGAGGATCTGGTGCGGGATCTGGGACTGGAACCCACGGAGGAGAATTGCAGAGCAGTGCGCATTCTGGGTTATAATCATATGGAGATCACCAAGGAGAATCTCGATCGGGTGAAAGAGGCGGACGAACAGGTGCGCACATTGATCGAGAAGATGACTCCCGCCGCCACACTGCGGATGATTCGGGACGGCGTCAATCCGCTGGAGCGTTCCTTTGCGGAATTAAACGAATATTTTAACGGTCTGCCCACAGGATTTCAGGAGCAGGCCGAGAGTTATAGTCGTTATCTTTACGGTCTGGAACAAAACAAGCAGATCACCCAGCAGGAGCGGGAGAGCTACATCGGCGTATACCGGCTGCTGCATCAGATCGAGCGAAAGGACGGGGCGGCCGTGGGTGCGGTGGTCAATGCACAGGCGGAGCTTCAGTTCGCAAATCTCTTGTCCGCGGTCAGAAGCGGAAACTTCCGGCATATGGATGTGCGGGCCACGGATGAGCTGGGAATGCTCCGGGAATTGGTGCAAAAAGGCGAGAGCCGTTCCATCTCGGATCAGATCTCAGCAAGTTATGCACGGGAACAGCTCGCCGAGCTTCGTCATGTGACACAGATCGATCAGGCCGCATCAGCCATGCTGGAGCGGGGAGACTTACCTGCAAGCGCGGAGAACCTGCTTGCGGCGCAGGATCTTTTGCAGGATGCGAGAAGTCCTTTCAAAGCGCTCAAACAGCAGGAGCGGGAGTTGTGGGAACAGCTTTCCAACAAAGAGACGTTTCAGGAGGAATATGAGGAGTCTATTGTCAGGATGCAGGAGGAGACGGAGGAACTGACTCTGAATCAGGCGGAGACCAGTCTGGATGTGCGCGCTCTCAGAATGGCACACAGGCAGCTTAGTATCATGGGCAGTCTCTCCCACAGCGAGGAGTATGTTCTGGCCATGCAGGTGGGAGAAGAGACGGCTGCAGTGCATCTGAGACTGGAGAGAGGAAACGGGGAGAAAGGCGCTGTCGCCATCACCGTGGATTACGGAGAGAATGCTCATATCGAGGCCAGTCTACAGGTGAAAAACGGCAGAGTGGAAGGATTTCTTCTGGGAAATACATCTCAGGAGGTTACGAAATTACAGGAGACATCCGATATATTCTATAACTTGATAAACGAAAACACTTCCTTACATCTGGAAGCGGTGAAATTACCTGTGGTAAGCAGAGGAAACGTAAATGTGACAGGGACGTCGGAAAATGGCAGCCAGGGGGAGGATACTTCCCCGGATAACGGAACGCTGTATCGCGTTGCAAAGCTTTTTTTACAGGCAATCAGATGAGAGCCCGATCAGGGACAGAAAAGAAAAAGCGAGGTAATGTATGAGAATCAACTACAACGTATCGGCAATGCTATCGAACAATGCCCTGGCAAACAATGACAATGCCTTGGCCAAATCTCTGGAGAGACTTTCCTCCGGATTAAAGATCAATCACGCAAAGGATAATCCCGCCGGTCTGGCCATGGCATATCGTATGCACGCACAGATCAGAGGTGTTGACGCGGCCAATCAGAACGCCGGAGACGGCGTATCGGTGATAGAGACGGCGGACGGAGCGCTTACGGAAGTGGCCTCCATGCTCCAGCGTATGAATGAGCTGGCCGTGAAATCCGCCACCGGCACGATGACGAGCGAGGACCGGGAAACCATTCAGGGAGAGATCGCACAGCTCAAAGAGGAGATTCAGCGTGTCTCCGAGACCACGGAGTTTAACGGGCAGAAGCTTCTGAACGGGGAATTTGCTTCCAAGGGATTTACCAATGACAATGACGTCAAGGTCAATTCCTACAGCAAGGATGTTCCCATCAAAGTTTATACCATAGACAGTCTGAGCGTCGCTCCCAATGCGGACGGGGAACTGGAGATTACGGGGACTCCCGCATTCGGGCCGGAGTTTCCTTCGGATGCCAAGGCGGAGATGAGAGACAATCTGGTGATCATCAAAGGCGGCAACAGTTTTGAGATGACTTTGGAGGTTCCCGAGACAGGCGGCACCTACACCAATCTGGAGGTGGACGTGACCGGAATCGGATCCATGCGTCTGCAGGTGGGAGCCAACGAGGGACAGGTGCTGGAAGTGGATATTCCCAACATGTCTCTGTTGAACATGAGCATTCAAAATGTGGATGTGAGCACCAAAGAAGGGGCGGACATGGCCATTGACCGCATAGACGATGCCATTCAGTTCGTATCCAGCGTCCGCGGTAAACTGGGCGCCTATCAGAATCGTCTGGAATCCACGATCAACAGTCTGGATATCACCAGCGAAACCATGACTGCGGCATACTCCCGGATCATGGACGTAGATATGGCGGAAGAGATGACGGAGTATACCACATATCAGGTTCTCACGCAGGCGGGGACTTCCATGCTCGCGCAGGCCAACGAGAGACCTTCACAGGTGTTGCAGCTTTTGCAGTGATAACAGGGAAAAGGGGAAGAGAGTATGACCCGGGAATGTAAACAGCAGTTTACCCTGCGGATCACGCAGGCAAATTCCACAGAGTTGGTTGTGATATTATACGAAATGCTGCTCTGCTATCTGGACGAGGCGGAGCAGGCTACGGAGGCGGGAGATTCCCCGGCGCTCGCCGAGGCGGTGCGCAAGAGCAGAGGGTGTCTGAATGAACTGGAGCAGTCTCTGCACATGGAATACGAGCCTGCGGGAAACTTGTTGCAGCTTTATCTCTATTGTGCGAGAAAGCTTGTCCATGCACAGGCAGGTAAAGAGGGCGCTCTGGACGAGATCCGCCGGATTATCAGGCCGCTCCATGATGCCTATGCGCAGATTGCCGACCAGAATGAAAGCGGCCCTGTGATGGGGAATTCCCAGACCGTGTATGCGGGTTTGACCTACGGACGCAATACCTTAACCGAAAACATGGCTGACCAAGGTGCGAATCGGGGAATGCGCGTATGACGATACGGGTTCTTCGCTCGTTTGTCCGGCCAGTTCCGTGAGATGGTGATAGCGTTTCTGTAAGGCATTAATTTCATAAATATAGCTGTCGATCAGATCCTCTTCGACGGCGTTGTTAAAACCCGAATAGGCAATTTCCAGAGCCTGTCGGGTTTTTTCTATGGATTCTTTCAGATTGAGCGTGGACAGCTCTTCTTCCACAGGCAGTACGGTATTGGAACTCTGCTTATAAAATATCTTCATAGATACCTCCTTTTCCGGGCGGTTCTGCTCGGTGCGCCCCGGCACAACTCTATGTACTCTATGTTATTATCAGTATAAACATCCCACTGTTAAAATATTCCAAAAACGGAATTTTTGTGCAAAAGAATCATACTATATAGCAAGGACATCATCTTGAAAATATGGTATTTTCGTGGGATTGATTTGTGCCGCTTGTGCGGCGGAATGAGAGGAAACATGCAATACGGAAATGGATTTTTGCCGATTATAGCGGTCTGCGGACTGGTGCTTCTCATCGGGGCGATGCGAAGCAGGATGGAGTGGCTTTTGAACGTGTTTATGCGCAGTATTCTGGGGACGGTGACTATGTATTTTGTCAATTCCACACTGGCGAGCGCCGGAATCTCTCTGGGCGTGGGCATCAATGCGGTCACGGTTTTGACATCGGGAATCCTTGGTCTGCCTGGGCTTTTGGCCCTTTACGGCCTTGGTATCTACAAATTGTTATAAATAATTACCAAAAATGATAATCTTCGACATTTATGCTTGTCAAAGAGAAAAATTATGATATAATGACATTACTCGGCAGATGGAACGGTCGGATGGCCGGTTCCCATTCTCAAAAATCTTGTGGGACAGTTTTCGTCCCGAAATTTCCAAAGCTTAATTGAATATACTGTAAAGGAGTTGATGTGTTGGCGGTATTATGTGCAAGTCTTGGCGTGGTCTGTATTTTTGACTACAAAAAGAGGATCATTCCCAATCTGTCGGTGTTGTTGATCTTTGCGGCAGGATTGGTGAGAGGCATTAGCGGAGCAGGATTTAAGGGGGTTCTAATGTATCTGCTCGTGACGGCGGTGATGCTTGTGATCCTATATCCCTTCTTTCGGATCGGAGGTCTGGGGGCGGGGGATGTAAAGTTGTTCAGTGTCTGTGCGGGATATTTTTCCGCAAATCGAATCATCTATTTTCTGTTTTTTTCCATGCTGTTTTCAGCGATTTTTTCCATTTTTCGACTGTTGAGAGAGCGAAGTGTCTGTGACAGAGTGAGCTATTTTTGCGAGTATTGTGCGGCAGTGGCAAGAAGCGGCAGATGGTATCTGTACCTGCCGCAGAGGAAGACGGGCAGACTTTCCGGCGTCTGTATGTCCGGTCCGATCCTGTGCAGTGTACTCATAGGATTGGGGGGATTTTATTGAGGGAAGGAAAAGATTCTGTTTTGGTGCTGTGTGACCGGGAGGAAGAATATGCGTATCTGATGACGGAGTATATTCGCAACCACAGAGAACTGCTCTGGAGCGTACGCACCTATACGGATGTGGAAGAACTTCTGCGGGAGGAGAAGGATCATTCCATCGATGTGATGGTAGTGGCGGAGCGGACATATCAGGATAAATTGCGGGCGCTGCATCCGCTGCGCACAGTGATTCTGAATGAAAGTGGATTGTTGAAGCTGGATGAGTTTGTCAATGTGGATAAGTATCAACAGGCTCAAAGAGTATTGCAGAGTATTCTGGAGGTGTATCTGGAGATTGCGGAAGTGGACATGCCGCGCATACAGAGCAGCGGCAATACACATTTTATAGGAATTTACTCTCCGGTGAGAAGATGCCTGCAGACCACGTTTGCCCTCACGCTCAGCCAGATGCTCGGGGAAAATTATCGGACGCTGTATCTGAATTTTGAGCATTATGCGGGCATATCCGAGCTGGCCGCGGAGGCGGATGCCAGAGATCTGGCGGATCTGCTGTACTTTCTTATGGCGGAGAGGGAGAAATTCCGCCTGCGTCTTCAGACCATCGTGCGGCACAGGGGAAGTCTGGACTATGTGCCTCCCATGAAATCGGGACAAAATCTGCTGTCCGTGTCATCGAAGGAATGGGGACGGCTGTTACAGCGGATCGAGGAATTGGGAGAATATGACTATGTGATCATGGATCTGAGCGAGAGTATGCAGGGTCTGTTTGATATTCTGCGCTCCTGTACCAAGGTTTTTACATTGACCAAGGAGGATCGGATCGCTCAGGGAAAGCTTGCCGAGTATGAGCGTATTCTTGGAGCGTATGCCTATGAAGATGTGCTTGCGAAAACCCGTAGGTGCAGTCCGCCGCAGGTGCGCAGGATTCCGGAGGAATTGGAGCAATACACAAAGGGGGAAATGGCCGATTTTGTGAGGGGTTTGCTTGGAGAATTGTGCGGGGACGGAAGATAAGAGAGACAATGTGCCGGAGCGCGGCACGCCGTAGAACGGCACGCTGTAAAACAGCATGGAAATGAGGGATCATGGAATACAACAGATTAAAAGCGGAACTGAAAAATGCGGTGCAGGTGCGCATGGGTTACGGCAAGGATTACAGCGATGAGGAAGTGGACGAGCTGATCGACGAGACCATGCTGGAACAGGAGACCTTAAGTTTGTGTCCGGTGGGGATCAGAAGGGTTTTAAAGAGGGAGATCTTTGATTCTCTGAGAGGGCTGGATATTCTGCAGAGTTTTGTGGATGACAGTTCCGTGACGGAGATCATGATAAACGGCACGGATCCTATTTTTGTGGAACAAGGCGGGAAGCTTCGTGAGTTGGAAGTGCGCTTTGACTCGGTGGAGCGGCTGCAGGATGTGATACAGAAAATCGTGGCCGGATGCAACCGGGTGGTGAACGAGGCCTCCCCCATTGTGGACGCCAGACTCGCCAACGGTTCCCGCGTCAATATTGTCATGAAACCCATCGCATTAAACGGACCGATCGTGACAATCCGGCGATTTCCGGACAGTCCGATCACCATGGAACAGCTTGTGTGTATGGGAGCGCTTTCCGAGGAGGCGGCAAAATTTTTACAAAAACTGGTTCGGGCCGGTTATAACCTGTTTATCAGCGGAGGGACGGGCAGCGGGAAAACCACGTTTTTGAATGCCTTGTCCGCTTATATCCCGCGGGAAGAGCGAGTGATCACCATAGAGGACAGTGCGGAACTGCAATTACAGGACATTCCCAATCTGGTGCGTCTGGAGACGCGAAACAGCAATGTGGAGGGCTGCCGGGAGATCACGATCCGGGAACTGATCCGCGCATCTCTTCGCATGAGGCCGGACAGGATTATCGTGGGAGAAGTGCGCGGAGCAGAGGCTTTTGACATGATGCAATGTCTCAATACGGGACATGACGGAAGTATGTCCACAGGACATGCAAACAGTGCGGCGGACATGTTATCCCGCCTGATGAATATGGTACTCATGGGAATGGATCTGCCACCGGCCGCAATCCGGCAGCAGATCGCCTCGGGGCTGGATGTGATCGTACATTTGGGAAGATTGCGGGATAAGTCCAGAAAGGTGCTGGAGATTGTGGAAGTGACAGGATATGAAGGAGAGAGGATCTGCCTGAATCCCCTGTACGCCTTTGAGGAACAGGGAGAGGACGCGGGCGGAGGCGTTCTGGGGGCACTGAAGAGAAAGGGGGATTTGCTGTGTGAACACAAACTTAAAGCGGCGGGATTATCACAAATATCAATGGACGATTAAGGAAGTTGTGCCTGAGACGGCGAAGGCAGCGGCGGTGGTATTCCTGTTAGCCTATTTCTTTTACCGGAGTATATGGGCGGTCATTCCGCTCTCGGCGGTGGGAGTTTTCTATTTTCTCAAAGAGAAAGAACGGAAAGGGAAACGCTGTAGGGAGGAGCTAAACGTACAGTTTAAAGAATGCATTCTCTCGGTGGCGGCTTTGTTAAAGGCTGGGTATGCGGTGGAAAATGCGTTTCTGGAGAGTCGGGGCGACATCAGACTGTTGTACGGGGAGGACTCCTATATGTATGAGGAGCTGGAGGGGATCCGCAGGGGACTGGTCATCAATATCACCTTGGAAGAACTTCTGTCGGATTTGGCGGCGCGCAGCGACAGTGATGATATACGCCAGTTTGCACAGGTTTTTGCCATAGCCAAGAGAAGCGGGGGAAATCTCCCGGAGATCATGCAAACCACGGCACTGTTGATCGGACGGAAAATGGATGCGGGACAGGAGATTCGGACGTCGCTGAGCGGCAGACAAATGGAGCAGACCGTTATGAAGCTGATGCCTTTCGGTATTCTGCTCTATATCGGCAGCAGT
This sequence comes from uncultured Acetatifactor sp., assembly GCA_964604835.1. GTDB lineage: Bacteria > Bacillota > Clostridia > Lachnospirales > Lachnospiraceae > Acetatifactor. Next base: position 14,698 of record CAZSAJ010000041.1, on the reverse strand, counting down.
TATCCGGGATATTTTGACAGTCTGTATCACAATTTTCAGGGGATCGCCATCATGACGGGATGTCTGGTAATCTATCTGGCCGCATACATCATCGGAGACAAGATTTTGGAAAAGATTGCCGCCAAAATGGGATAGATCTTATACAGGGAGGTGTGGACGTGAAATGGTCGGACAGAGCAATGAGAGGGCTGTATATATGTTTAAGAAAGCATGGCGTGTTAGTTCGGCCCAATGTGAGGCGGGACTTGGAGCGATTGTATCCCGGAGAGGACATAGAGACTCTTTGCCGGGATTACTACATCAGAAAATTTAAGAAATCCATGCTGCTCTTCTTTGCCGGAAGTGCGCTGGCTGTTTTATTGGCGCTGCGCGCATCTTCGGAGAGGAAATTGGAGCAGGACGGCATGTTGAAACGGGGAACTGTGGCGGAGGAGAGCCGGAATGTGACGGTGGAAACTGTCATCGGGGACAGCAGAGAGCGTTTTCAGATCCGAATGGAACCTCAACAGTTAAGCGAGGAGGAAATCACGGCCTGTTATCGGGAGTTCACCGGGAAACTGCCGCAGTTGATTGCGGGTGATAATCCGTCTCTTCGGGAGGTGACACATGATCTGGATCTGCGGGAGCGCTATGAGGGTTATCCTTTCTCGGTGGAGTGGCGGAGCGGGGATGTGGACTGTATTACGTCGGATGGAAAGGTCAGGCGGGACAGGGAAGAGCGGGAAGTGGAACTGAGGGCATGGATCGAATATGGAGAACAGGAATGGAGAAGTTCCTTGACAGTCATGGTGCAGGCGGAGGAATTGACGTCCGCACAACGACAGCGTCAGGATCTGACGGATGAGCTTCTGGCCAGCGAGGCGCAGAGCCGTATGAGTGAATACTGGATTCTTCCGGACAGCCTGAACGGAGTCTCGTTGCGGTGGCGCAGGGTTGTGAAGGATAACAGTCTGATCGTGTGGGCGGGAGCGCTGATGTTCGGCGTAATGATCTATATTCTGGAGGACAGGGATTTACATGAGAAAATACGGAAGCAAAAAGATGTCATCAGGCGAGAATATCCGGATATTGTTCACAAACTGGCGCTGTATCTGGGAGCCGGAATGACGCTGCAAGGGGCATTTGGAAAAATGGCGTCGGAGTATGAACAGCGAAGGGCGGAGGGAATTCCCCCCAATCCCGCTTACGAAGAACTGGTCTTTACATGCCGCGAGTTAAAGTCCGGCGTGTCAGAGAGCAAGGCCTATGAGCATTTCGGCAAAAGAATTGGACTGCAGGAATATATCCGGCTCAGTACCCTGATGGCACAGAATCTGAAGAGAGGAAGCGATTCCTTGCTGCCGCGACTTCGGGAGGAGGCGGACAACAGTTTGTCGGAACAGATCCGGGCGGGCAAAAAGCTTGGTGAGGAGGCATCCACAAAGCTGCTGCTTCCTATGGTGATGATGCTGGCGGTGGTGATGGTTATGGTGATTCTGCCTGCTTTTGGGTCGCTGGGGCTATGAAGAAAGTAGGCGTTTGCGAAACTCTCATTTTTGCAAAGTGTCATTGGGCAGATTGTATATTCCAACGCAGACACGCTTTCGCTCCGACCTCACCGTAGCGGTACATAAGCTGCCAAAATACGGCAGCTAAGTACCGACGGTTCGCTAGGGTCTGCTTATGGAGTATACAATCTGCCCAATTCTGATTACGAAGATGGGAGTTTCGTAAATGCCTATATCAAGAAAGGGGTGATAGGGATGGGAAGGCAGGGGGAAAGGAGGAAAATGAAGGAAATGAAAGTGTAAAACAAAACGGTGGAATAAAACGTTGAGGCAAAATACGAAAAGAAGAAAATAGGAGGAAAACAAAATGGACAATGGTATTCAGTATGGGAATGTGGAAAGCAAGAATGTACGGAGAGGAGGAGCGTATATGGGCAGTCTGGAAGCGGCGAACGCGCAGGGTCAAGAGGCTTGGGTCGGAAATCGGAAATTGAAAAGCTGGAGACGGCTGTTTGAGGAGGAAGACGGGATGGGAACCGTGGAGATCATTTTGATCATCGTGGTGCTGGTGGGTCTGGTTCTTATTTTTAAAGAGCAGATCACTTCCATTGTGGAATCCATTTTCTCGAAAATCACGAAGCAGACCAACAAATTCTAAGGCGGAGGAGCGGTGGATGGATGAGATAAACAACGGACAGCACGCTCCGCGCACTGTCCTTATGTCCAATAAAACAGGACAAGTCCGTGTGAGAGCATATCTTACCGTGTATCTTACTCTTACGATGACGATCATCCTTTCGCTTTGTCTGGCTCTGATTGAGAGTGCAAGGCAAAACGCTGTCTTTCTGGAGGCAGAGTGCGTGACAGATATTGGACTGAACAGTATTTTTGCGGAATATCACAGGGAATTGCTCGAACAGTACAATCTCTTTGCCATTGATTCTTCCTATGGAAGCGTTTTGCCTCAGACGGCCGCCACCACGCAGCATCTCAAGGAATATTTGGAAAAGAATCTGTCTTCGGACGATGTGTTTTTGGACTGGCTGTTGTATAGAGATTTTCTGGGAATGCGGCTGGAAAATGTTGATATGACAAAGGCATTGTTTCTGACGGATGAAAAGGGAGCGGTCTTTCGCAGGCGGGCGGCGGAAGCTCTGTGGGATGACGCCAATCTGAATCTGTTCCGGGATTTGCAGCAGTGGATGCAGGTCGTGGAATCGGAACAACTGACAGAGAGAGATCCTGCCTCGGAAAAGCGTGAATTGGACAAAAAACTGAAAGCCTATGACGGGGAGGAGCGGCAGATTTCGGAGACGGAATGGATCACTATAGATGTCGTCAATCCCACCGCGGATTTGGAGAAAAGACGCAAGGAGGGAATCTTGGAATGGGTTGTAGAGAAACCGGAAGAATTGTCAAACAAGCGTCTCTCAACGAATAATTCCCTTATTATGAGAACCACAATCGGCAAAATCAATCAAGGAAATATGAAGCTGGAGAAGTCTGAAACTGCGGATGAACTTCTGGAGAGGTTCCTCTTTCAGGAGTATCTGATACGTTATATGGGGCATTACGGAGCGGAGGATGAGGAGGCTGCTTTGGCTTATCAGATAGAGTATCTGATTGCGGGTAAAGCGAACGATTATGAGAATCTAAAGAGCGTTGTGAACACGATCTTTACCATACGGGAGGCGGCCAATCTCATATATATTTTCTCCGATCAGGAGAAATGTGCGACGGCGGAGGCTCTGGGTTCTATTCTGGCCAGTGCCATGGGCATTCCGGAGGCTGCGGTGTTATTAAAGATGATTTTACTGTTTGGCTGGGCATTTGCGGAGAGTCTTTATGATATGGAATGCCTGATGGCAGGGGAGAGAGTCGTGTTACAAAAGACATCCGCCACATGGCACTATAATCTGGAAAGTGCGTTAAAATTCCCGAAAGGGAAGAGGAATGCTTCGTCTACGGGTTTGTCCTATGAGGATTATCTCAGAATCCTGCTGTCGCTGCAGCAGGAAGAGACGCTCACCGCCCGTGCCATGAATATGGTGGAGGCGGATATCAGACAGACTCCCGGGAACGCGGATTTTCGTCTGGACGGCTGTCTGGATACCGTAGAGGTTCGTGTGGGAATCAAGAGTGTATACGGTTACACCTGCGAGATTACCAGACATAAGAGTTACGCTGCACAATAGAGAAAGGAGGTGGGCAGTGATGCCCTTTTTATGGAATATCATCATGAAACTGTTGACAAGATTCAAAAGTCCTTCTCCAAAGCATAGGAATCATACCGTCCTTGGATATTTCATAGAGAGGGCATCACTGCCGGCCTTTTATAAGAAAAAACTTTCCGCGGGAATGACCGTGGAGGCTTCGATGGTACTGCCGCTATTTCTGTTTTTCTTCGTGAATCTGGGGAGTGCAACAGAGATGATCCGACTGCATGGAAATCTGCAGATGGCGCTGTGGGAAGTGGGCAATCGTATGTGTGTCTACGGGTATGCCATAGATAATTTGGAAGGGATAAAAGGAAACGGTGGAGAGAAAGACGGGAATCAGGAAGAATGGTGGCAGGAGCTGAGCGATATTGCTTTGTCCTACACTTATGTGAAAAGTCAGGTGGTAAATTATGTGGGAGAGAGTTATTTGGAGTCATCCCCCTTAGATGGCGGTGCAAGCGGTCTGCAATTCTGGGAGAGTGACGTGTCGGGAAGCGGTCAGAACAGCGTTTCTCAAGACACCTTGGATCTGATCATGACCTATCAGGTATCGCCGTGGTTGGATATTCCTTTTGTACGGCCTTTCCGTATGTCTAATCGCTATTATGGCAGATATTGGACAGGGTATGAGCTGCAGACAAAAGGAACGGACGCGGGGGATAAGAGCGATGTGGTATATGTCGCGGAAAACGGCAGTGTATATCATGAAACAAGAGACTGCACCCACTTAAAGCTTCGGATTAGGGAAGTGACATTGGGGGAGGCCGAGAGTGCTCGAAACGGAAACGGTGCACGCTATACTCTGTGTTCCAAATGTGGGAAAAGCAATTTTCGGGGATCTGTCTACATAACCGATGAAGGTAATTTTTATCATTATGACAGAAATTGTTCCGGATTAAAGCGAACAGTTCATATCATTCCCCGCCTGCAGGCATTAGCGTATAGACCCTGTTCGCGCTGTGCTCTTGGACCATAGACTTTATGGTGGATGGGGATTCCATTTTTATGTCTTGGATCCCTGTTGATTATGGTGCCGTCCGTGTGGAGAAGCGAGGAGCAAGGTATGTGTGAAATCTTTATTTTAGGTTATTTGGCAGTTCTGTCCGTATTTGATTGGAGAGAAAGAAAGGTGCCGCTGATTCTGTTGGAGAGCGGCGGAATCTGTGCGGTGATATGTGTTGTCTATAAGATAATACAGCGACCGCACGACTTGAGATGGCTGCTTCTGACGGCATTGCTGGGCTGTGTGCCGGGAGTTTTTTTGCTTGTCACGGCGCGGTTTACCGGCAAGGCCGGATATGGGGATGGTCTGGCATTGCTGCATGTGGGGCTCTTTACGGATTATAAGACAAGTACTTTTCTTTTGTGTCTGAGTATGCTTCTGATGTCCCTTTTTTCTGTGGGGGCGGTAGCGGTGAAAAAGGCGGGCAGATCTACCAAAGTGCCGTATCTGCCGTTTTTGACAGCGGCTTATGTGGCATATGTTTTCTTTTGCATGCCATAGGAATCATGAAAACAGAAGGAAATAAGAGGAAATAAAACAAACGGAAGCCAACAAAAATAAATAGACCAAGACTTGGGAAAGAGACAAGAGGAACCTACATGAAATACGAGAGAAAAAAGGATAGATCTAAAAAAACGGATGCGTACTTTACCGTGGAGGCCGCACTGGTTATGCCATTTGTCATCGGGATCATACTGCTGACGGTCTACCTGCTGTTTTTCCAATATGACCGATGTCTGATGGAGCAGAATGCAGGAAAAATCATCTTGCGGGGCTGTGCGCCGTGGAGTGCGGACAACAAAAAGCTGATGGCGGAGTTGTCGAAGCAGTCTGGTCAGAAAGATACGCGTTATCTGTCTTGGGAGGCGGAGGATGCCCGGATTGTTCTAAAAGGAAATCGTATTATCGTTCAGTGTTCGGGAAAGTTGATCTTTCCGTTTTGGGGGGAACTGTCCCGGGTTAAAGACGGCATATGGGAAAGCGGTGTCTCCTATGAGGCATATCGGATAAAACCGGTAAATTTTATTAGAAACTGCAAAAGAGTAACGGGAGGAAAATAAATGTTAGAGACAGAATTTATCAGAAATATGCACTGCAATTATGAGAGGGTTCATCTGCCGGACAGGCCGGATGACCAGCGGTATCAATATTGTATTCTGACCAGAGGCGGCATTCGGGGATTGCTCCCCTGTAGTCTGCGCTATATCAACGGACAGGCATATCTCTATTACGACATCACATCAAAGCAGAATGTGGCGCAGTTATATGCGAAACAGGTAATTGACAGGGAATGGGTAAAGAATTTTTTCTGGAGCTATCGTCAGGTGCGGAGAGAATTAGGAAGGTTTCTGTTGGATGAAGAGAATATTCTCGTCTATCCGGAGCAGATTTTTCAGGATCTGAGCAGTCATAATTTTATCTTTTTGTATCTGCCCTACTATGGAGAAGAACACGGTGAAGAAAACGGTATGATGAAATTTCTCGAATTTGTGTTGGGACATATGGATTATGAGGACGAGAAATTTGTGGAATGCATGTATTCCATGTACGAGCAGTACGAAAAGAGCGGAGCCGTCTATCTGCAGGAAAAGATTTTTGAGGATGCCGGACGGCTTGATGTGAGCGCAGAGTCCCCGGATGAACCGGAGGAAGAGATCCTGTCGGAGGAGAGCGCGTCCGGCGAACAGAGCAGAATCGCGATATTGCCCATAGTGCCGGAGGAAGTGGCGAAACAGGAGAAAAAGGGAATATTTGGGCGATTGGGCGGAAGAAAGAAAAAATATGAGGAACAGAAGGAGTTATACAGGGAGAGTATGCTCTCTGCCATGGAGGGACGTGCCGTGGCAGAGAATAATCCGTATGAGGAAGAGGATTACGGAAAAACCGTTTATGTGGAACAATCGGAGGACGGTACGATTTTGCACAAATTGTATACGCCTGATGGCAGAGTGGCCATGCAGTTGGAAAAGTTGGAAAAGGAAAGTTTCACCATAGGAAAACAGAAAGGAGAAGTGGATCTGGTGTTGGAGGACGAGTCGGTCAGCAGACTGCACGCCCGAATTTATCTGGAAAATCAAATCGTTTATCTGGAAGATCTCAACTCTACCAACGGAACTTTTAAAAACGGCCTGCGTTTGCAGCCCTACGAAAAAAGAAGGCTGGAGGAGGACGACGAGATCCGGTTTGGGAAGTTGTTGTTCGTCTACCGATAAACTTCCGCTTATGGAATTCCCAAAATATTTCATTGGCATATTCTCAATGCTTTGCTATAATTTATATCAGAGTTCGGAAATCCCAAAGGTGTGGAAAAGACAATCACGATGACGATTGACGCAGAGGGGTAAAAGGTGGTACATTTGAGTAGGAGTTTTCGCCGCAAATGGAGAGAAGGTGATACGATTGTACAGAAGATATAGGAATATACCGTTTATCTGCGTCATTCTGGTGATTGTCAATGTCATTGTTTTTGGACTGAGCCTGCTGGGAGGAAATGTATGGCATTATCAGGGCGGGGTGTATCGGACAGGCATTCTGGTACAGCATGAGTATGCACGATTGCTCTGGGCGATGTTTCTGCATGGGGACGTGGAGCATTTATTCAACAATATGATTATGTTGTTTTTTCTGGGCTCAATGCTTGAGGAGGAGATCGGACACATAGGTATTGCGGCGGTCTATTTTGCGTCCGGTATCGGAGGAAATATAGTTTCTCTGATCGATAAAATGATAAATGAGAGCAATTCCCTTTCAATTGGCGCCAGCGGAGCGGTTTTTGGCCTGAGCGGTCTGCTGCTTTCGTTGGTATTGTTCTCGCCGGGATATAGGGAAAAAGTGTCTCTGCCAAGGGTGGCTTTGTTTATTCTATTGTCATTATACGACGGATTTACGCGCACCGGTATTGATTATATGGCCCATCTGGGCGGATGTGTGGTGGGCTTTTTAATCGGTTCCGGTTTGGTTCTGGTGCGGAATCTGCGGCGCGGAAGAGCACGGCAAATAATAACTAACTGATTGATGAGGCCGCATTTGCGGCGGAATGAGAGGCAAACTTGAACATTAATATTTACTATGGTGGAAGAGGAATCATTGATGACCCTACCGATTATGTCATCAATAAGATGCAGGAAGTACTGGAAGAGCTGCGTGTCAATGTGACGCGATACAATCTGTATGAGATGAAAAATACAATTCCCACATTGCCCCAGACGCTCAAGGATGTGGACGGAATCATTCTGGCGACTACGGTGGAGTGGTTCGGATTGGGCGGATATATGCAGTATTTTCTGGACGCATGCTGGCTTTATGGAGACAAAGAGTGCATTGCAAAGATTTATATGTGCCCTGTTGTCATGTCCACGACATACGGCGAGCGGGAGGCGAAGCTGGATCTGGCCAATGCATGGGAGATATTAGGAGGGCTTCCCTGCAGCGGCATCTGCGGATATATTGAGAACACGGTGGCGCTGGAGATGAATGAGAATTATGTCCAGATCATCGAAAAGAAGGCGGAGAATCTGTATCGCACCATCAATCAGCGGGCAGCAAATTTTCCTGCCAGCAATCAGGCGGTGCGGCAGAAAATCACTGTGTCACAGACGATCACCTTGTCTCCGCAGGAGACGGAGCAGTTATCGCGGTATGTGTCGGATGACAGGTATGTGCAACGCCAGAAAGAGGATATTCAGGAGTTGGCAAGTCTCTTCCGGGATAAGCTGAGTCAAAGCGGTGAGAATGAGGAAGAATATATTTCCGAGTTCAGGAAAACATTTAAGCCGCAGGCCGGGTGTCAGGCTGCCTGTGTCATCAATATCGAGGAGAGAAGCAAGGCGCTTGTCATGCACATTGCGGGGCCCGACCTTGAATGTGAGTACGGTGTATGTGAACAGGCGGATATGGTGATGAACACCGGACGAGGGACATTGGAGGATATTGTGAACGGGCGTATGACGTTCCAGAGAGCTTTTATGTCAGGAGCGATGACCATAAAGGGCGACATGAAGCTTTTGCGGATGCTGGATCAGATTTTTCCGTTTGAGGACGGGAAGAAATAATCGCTTAATGCAGTGTTGCAGGCAGACTAGCGATGAGCGGGAGGTATAATGATGGAAAAAGAGAACTGTATTTTTTGTAAAATTGCGAACGGAGAGATTCCTTCCAAGACGATCTATGAGGATGAGGATTTTCGCGTGATTCTGGATTTGGGACCCGCCACCAGAGGACATGCGCTGGTTCTTCCGAAATCTCATGCGGACAATCTCTATGAGCTGCCCGATGAAATTGCGTCGCGTCTTCTTCCTGTGGCGAAGAAAGTTGCGGCGAAAATGCAGGAAAAGTTACAGTGTGACGGTCTGAATCTGGTACAGAACAACGGGGAGACTGCGGGTCAGACGGTCATGCATTTTCATTTACATATGATTCCGCGATATGAGAAGGACGGTCAGGAGATCAACTGGGTTCCCGGAAAACCTTCTTCGGAAGAACTTGATGCCGTCATGAGGCAGATTACGGAATAGCGTGAAGATCTTGCACGGGAATAGGCGGGGGTATCCTTATGAGAACAATAGATGTCAGTGTCATCACGGACAATATTAAAGAGATGTGTATTGAGGCAAATCATTTTCTCTCGGAGGACATGAAAGAGGCCCTGCGGACGGCTGCCATACAGGAAAAGGCGCCCTTGGGCAGACAGATTCTGGAACAGTTACAGGAAAACATGCAGATTGCAGGGACAGATATGATTCCTATTTGTCAGGATACCGGCATGGCCGTAATCTTTCTGGAAATCGGGCAAGATGTGCACTTTGTGGGCGGTATTCTGGAAGATGCGGTCAATGAAGGGGTGCGGCGCGGCTATGTGGAGGGTTACCTGCGCAAGTCCGTGGTCGGGGATCCGATCCTTAGAGAGAACACCAAAGACAATACCCCGGCGGTTATTCATTACAATATGACGGGAGGCGAGCAGGTAAAGATTACGGTTGCCCCCAAAGGATTCGGAAGCGAAAACATGAGCCGTGTGTTTATGCTCAAACCGGCGGACGGCATTGAGGGAGTCAAACAGGCGGTTCTCACTGCGGTTCGGGATGCGGGACCCAATGCTTGTCCTCCCATGGTGGTGGGCGTGGGGATCGGCGGTACGTTTGAGAAATGTGCACTTATGGCAAAACAGGCGCTCACCCGCCCCGTCAATACGCATTCCGAGATTCCTTATGTGAGAGAATTGGAGGAGGAATTGTTGGAGAGAATCAACGGTTCCGGCATAGGACCCGGCGGCTTGGGCGGAAGTACCACGGCGTTTGCGGTGAATATCAACACTTACCCCACCCATATCGCGGGGCTGCCGGTGGCGGTCAATATCTGCTGCCATGTGAACCGCCATGCGGTGAGAGTGATCTGAGGGGAGGCGGTACAATGGACAAATATATGAAAGTTCCCTTGAGTTCGGCAGATGCATCAAACCTCTGTGCGGGAGATTACGTCTATCTGACCGGCACGATCTATACGGCCCGGGATGCCGCCCACAAGCGGATGTATGACGCTCTGGAGAAAGGGGATCCCCTGCCGTTTGACATGGAAAATAATGTGATTTATTATATGGGGCCGTCGCCGGCCAGAGAGGGCAGAGCCATAGGATCCGCGGGGCCTACCACGGCGAGCAGGATGGATAAATATGCTCCGGCCCTGTTGGATCTGGGGCTGAAGGGTATGATTGGCAAAGGAAAGCGCTCCGAGGCGGTAAAGGATGCCATCGTCCGAAACGGCGCCGTGTACTTTGCAGCGGTGGGCGGAGCGGGTGCGCTTCTCTCCCGGGCGATTACAAAGTCCGAGGTGATCGCCTATGATGATCTGGGCACGGAGGCTGTGCGCAGACTTACGGTGGAAAATTTTCCCGTGATTGTGGTGATCGATGCCCGAGGCAACAATCTATATGAGACGGCGATTCAGGAATATAGGACGGAGGAGATCTGAGAGATTCGCCGTTCTTTGGAGTATATGCAAAGACGGACCGGATGAATAGGTGGAATAAAGAAAAATATAAACACAAAAACAGCAATATCCTTATGGATATTGCTGTTTTAATTTGGCAGAGTGAGCGGAGAAAGAGGGATTTGAACCCTCGCGCCGGTTGCCCGACCTACACCCTTAGCAGGGGCGCCTCTTCGGCCTCTTGAGTATTTCTCCTTAATCCGAACTGCGACTCTGCCAATATGCTGTTGCGGTCACTTTATTTGGTGACGCACAAATTATTATACAAAAGAAGTATATGTTTGTCAATCGCTTTTTATAAATCCTTTTACCGAATTTTTCCGCTTCTGTTTATAAATATTTTAGGATTATATTCGAGGTTTTTTACACATTTGAGAAATAGAGTGTGCTATAATCTTGAAAAGAGGAGATGTCCGTATGAAATTTAAGACACGTTTGCAGGTAACTTTTCTCAGTATCATTTTTCTGCCGCTGTTCCTTACCATGATGGCGTTTATCATGATTGCGCTGTATCTGACAAATGTTCGTCAGGGCATTGGGATCCGCGAGATGGATTATGCCATGATGGCGGACAATCTGCAGGAATTTGTCCATACGACCGACAAAGCCTATTTTGTGCTTTTGGAGCAGATGCAGATGGATCCGCTGAAGCTGGAAGACAAGGAATATCTTGAGCGCATCAACAATGAGGTGTCCAGAAAATCTACTTATCTGATCGTGCGGAAGAATGATGAAATCTATTATGCCGGAAACGAGGACGCTGCTCGAAAGATCTTTTCCATGCTGCCGGAGTACGGGGAAGAGCCCTTGCCGGAGGAGACAGGATATTATTTTAACAATTTGGAAAAATATGTGAAGAAGATTGATTTTCGTTTTTCCGATGGCAGCAACGGCAGTGTGTTTATTGTCACAAAGATGAATTCCCTGATCTCCCGACACCTGCTGATCGATATGTCGGTGGCGATCTGCCTGATTTTGATCTTCACAAGTATCATGCTGACACAGTGGATTCAAAAGGGTGTGTTTAATCCCATCAACAGATTAAATATCGCCATGCAGAAAATCAAGGAAGGCAAATTTGACTATGCGCTGCAGACCGATGAGAAGGGGGAGATCGGTGATCTCTACCGCAGCTATGAGGATATGAGGCTGCAGCTAAAAGAATCCACGGAGGAAAAGCAGGAAAACGAGACGCGCAACAAGGAGCTTATCAGCAATATCTCCCATGATCTGAAAACGCCCATCACAGCGATCAAGGGTTATGTGGAAGGCATTATGGACGGCGTGGCGGATACGCCGGAGAAGGTGGACAAGTATATCAAGACCATCTACAATAAGGCCAATGATATGGATAAGCTGATCAATGAGCTGACGGTGTATTCGGGCATCGACAACAACCGCATTCCCTACAATTTCCACCGCATTAATGTGTCGGATTATTTTGGCGATTGTGTGGAGGAAGTGGGATTGGAATTGGAATCCAAGAATATCACGCTCAATTATTCCAATATGGTAGAAAACGACACGATTGTCATTGCTGATCCGGAGCAGATGAAGAAGGTCATCAACAATATTATCAGCAACAGTGTAAAATATATGGATAAACCGCAGGGTTCCATTGAGATACGCATTTTGGACGCAATCGATTCCATTCGCGTGGAGATCGAGGATAACGGAAAGGGAATTGCCCAGAAAGATCTGCAGAAGATTTTTGAACGTTTTTACCGGACGGATGCATCTCGCAATTCGGCTCAGGGAGGGAGCGGCATCGGGCTTTCCATTGTGAAAAAGATCATTGAAGACCACGGAGGCTATATTTGGGCAACCAGCAGAGAGGGCGAGGGAACCTGTATACATTTTGTACTGCGCAAATACATTGAGCTGCAGCCGGGAGCTTAGCAAGGAGGAGAAATATAAATGAGTAGGATTTTGATTATTGAGGATGAAGAGGCCATCGCTGATCTGGAGAAGGATTATCTGGAACTCAGTGACTTTGAGGTGGATATCTGTAACAGCGGCGATCAGGGGCTGAAAGCGGCGGTGGAGGGAAATTATGATCTGATTATTTTGGATCTGATGCTGCCCGGGATGGACGGATTCGAGGTCTGCAAATGTATCCGGGAGGAGAAAAACGTCCCGATTCTCATGGTTTCCGCCAAGAAAGACGATATTGACAAGATCCGTGGGCTGGGGCTGGGAGCCGACGATTATATGACCAAGCCGTTCAGTCCCAGCGAGCTGGTGGCGCGGGTGAAAGCCCACATGGCCCGCTATGAGCGTCTGGTGGGCACCAATACAAGACCCCAGAATGATATTGTGGAGATACGCGGCATTCGCATCGACAAGACGGCCCGACGTGTATATGTGGACGGTGAGGAACGTACATTTACCACCAAGGAATTTGATCTTTTGACTTTTCTTGCGGAGAACCCCAATCATGTGTACACCAAAGAGGAATTGTTCCGGGAGATTTGGGATATGGACTCTATCGGCGATATCGCCACGGTGACCGTGCATATCAAAAAAATCCGGGAGAAGGTGGAGAAGGATACCGCTAAGCCCGAGTATATCGAGACGATCTGGGGAGTTGGATATCGTTTTAAAGTATGACCGCATATATGCGGCGAAATGAGGATAATATGAGAGCAGCGATTATCGGAATGGGGAATATGGGGGCCAAATACTGCAAAATGATTGCGGAGGGAAGTGTACCCGGTATGGAGGTGGTGGCTGCCACAAGAGTCCGACCGGAGCGGATGGCTGCTTTGAAGGAGCTGCTTCCTTCCGAATTTAAGATTTATGAATCGGGAGATAAGCTATACGAGGCCTATGACAGAGGTGAGCTTCTCTTGGATACTGTGTTGATTGTGACGCCCCATTATTCTCATGAAGATCTGGCGGTGAAAGCATTTCGGAGAGGGCTGCATGTATTGTGCGACAAGCCGGCGGGTGTCTATTCCAAACAGGCCAGAAACATGATGGAGCAATACCGCATGGCGGCACAAAGCAATCCCTTTTTGCAATACGGATTCATTTTTCACCAGAGAACTTTCCCCGTATACCGCAGATTGAAAGAATTGGTGGAGAGCGAAAAATACGGTAAGATCAAGCGTGTAAGTTGGATGATAACCGATTGGTATCGGCCGGATGCTTACTATAAAACCGATGCGTGGCGGGCTACTTGGAGCGGGGACGGCGGGGGCACGCTGTTAAATCAATGTCCCCATAATCTTGATCTGCTGCAATGGATCTGCGGCATGCCTCAAAGGGTACAGGGATTTTGTCATGAGGGCAAGTTCCATCCTATTGAAGTGGAGGATGAGGTGACGGCTTATCTTGAGTGGGAAAACGGAGCCACCGGGGTGTTCGTGGCGTCCACGGGAGAAGCGCCGGGAGTAAACAGGTTGGAAATCGCGTTGGACGACGCGCTGTTAGTCTGTGAGAAAGGACAGCTCAGAGTGTGCGAGCTGGATAAGCCGGAGAGCGAGTACCACCGGGAGCAGAAGGACGTCTTTGCAAAGCCTGCGGCCCGATGGCGGGACGAGGAGTGCGGGGACGCACAGGGGGCATATGAGAAAGTGCTGACGGATTTTGCACAAGGGCATTTGGTTGCGGGAGGCGAAGAAGCTATTTACAGCCTGTACTTATCCAATGCGATCTACTTGTCTTCTTGGGAACATAGAATGGTGGAAATTCCCGTGCCGGGCAGTGCGGAGGAAGCGGAATTCGAGAGAAAATATGAAGAATGGCTAGCACGGAAAGCAAAAGGAGCGGAATCATCCGGTTAAAACAAATCCGTCGGCAGTACCGGTAGAAGGGCGGAAGGTAAGAAAAAAGCTGTTAAAAATTGTATGAAAAGTTATTGACAAGTAGAACCTAGATATGATAATATAAAATTCCACCGCGAAAGTTTCTGCGGTGGAAAATTTTCTAAAATTTATTAAAAAAGCTGTTGACAAACCCGGACATCCATGATATTCTATCATAGTTGTCGCCAGACAGAG
>CAZSAJ010000040.1:21105-24160 GCA_964604835.1 uncultured Acetatifactor sp. | reverse complement strand
ATCAGTACCTAGTGCGTCTTCAGGGGCTCGAACCCTGGACACCCTGATTAAGAGTTTTGGTGTGTAGATGACAAACGGAAAAGTGTCGAAAAAGTTCGTTGTGTGTCTGCTTGCCCTGTGATATACTTATTTTGCCGTTGACTCTTTCCGGTAGGAAGGAGGTGATATTAATGGTTAAAATTTTGTCTTTTCTTTTCTCTATCGTGGCAAGTGTAGTAGCATACTACATATGCAAGTGGTTGGATAGAGATGATTGACAACGGTCAGCCCAAAGTGAAAGCCCCGGGAGTTGCGTTCCCAGGGCTTTCTTTTTGTGATATTAATGGTTCACATTGTCTCTTTTCTCTGCAATTAGATTAGCATATATTTTCACTGTTGTAAAGTGGTTTGTATGACAAATTGGCCGGACGTGCCGGAGCCGGTGTTAAATTTGTAATACAAGCCCCGGGAATCGCACTCCCGGGGCTTTCTTTGTGATATCTACGGATATCTATAAATCTTTCCTGACTAACGTTAATATATCATCATTTTCCCGGTTTGTAAACTATTTTGTATGACAAATTGGTCGGACGTGCCGGCTACAGCATGAGATTTGTCATACACAGATTAATTGGTTTTGTGATTTTCCTCAAATTGATAGCTTGCATTATGGGTTACACATCTTTTTCCTCTGTCATCAAGTTCTCTAAACGTTAAAATAAGACATTCCTCTGCTATACTTAGCTTGTTTAGTCTTTGTCCTGATTTTATCCAATATGGTGGTTTTTCTAAATACAACGCTAATAAAATAAGTTCTTCAACACTTGGCATTTCTGTTCTTAAGTCTTCTAATGAATTTGGTTTCATGCCCATCATTTTTTCTAAATCTCTTATAGTTATGTTTTTTTCCTCACAGGAGGTTCTTATTCTTGAATATATTCCGTTCATATTTCCCCCTTATCGTTTGTGCTTGTCTATCCAATCTTGGAATCTGATACCCCCGTAGGTTGGTCTGCCGGATCTGCTGGAAGCTTTTGCCGGATCGCTTCGGCTTGCTCCTGTATCAGATCTTGGCCGATTCCGTTGCAGCTCCGGAAGGTATCAAGCAGTTTTTGTTCTTCTGGCGTTAGATCTCCATGTTCTTTACCAGTAATAAGCCAGTCTAATGATACATTTAGACTATTGGCTACAAGTAATACTTTGTCGTAGCTTGGTTTTTGTACATCCCATTTTCGTAATGTACCATTTCCAAAACCAAGTTCTTGTTCTAGTCTTTTGAAATTAGTTCCTTTTTCAGTACATTTCTGTTGTACTCTATCAATCAATTTCATATGCAAACCCCATGTGGATTCGATAATTAGCTATTTATCTATTGACAATTAGCCAATTATCTACTATGCTTAAAAGTGTAATACTTATTGTATTACAAAAGACGTCTTATCTTAATATTGTAATACAAAGCGCGCAAAAAGTAAAGCATGCCGTGACGCAGCCGCATTGACGGACGCACGGTGGAAAGAGAGGAAAAGCGTATGGCAACTGCAACTTTAAAGTTAAAATGTGTTTCTGGGTATCATGATTATCGCCGTTTTGAGGTGATTGTGGAACGCAATCCTGATTTTGATCTCGGAGGATCGCGGTATATTAATTATCTTCGTGGTGAGTATTGTGATTCCAATTACTGCGTTTACAGGGATATTCTCTGCTGTTTTAATGATGCCGGACAGGCCTTGGATGCTTGTGACACGTTGGAGAGCCTGCTGGAACTGTTGGAGCAGGGCATGGAGTCGGACTCCGCACTGGACAAGCTCACGGAAGACTTCCCTGATCTGGATGTCCGGGGTTTTCTTTCTAAGTGTGGTTATGTCCCCGGAGAGGGGGTGTCCGCAACATGAGCGATTATCAAAATTTTATTCTTACAGAGGAATCTGTTCGTGCCATTGTCGATACATATCGCTATTTTGATGTTATTTATGACGAGGGCTCGCGACTCAATGAAATTCCGCCCTTTTTTCGTGTCGTTGGCTACAGATCCCGGTGGGGGCGTTTTTGGTGGAACGACTTTACGTTATGTGTTTTTGGTGATCTCGGTAAAGCATGGTATTTCGTCCATTTCCTGCGCCAAGCCAGAAAAGGCCGCGACATATCCAAGCTCATACAGGAGGTGGGAATTAGTGAGTAGCAGACCATTCCTGTCCGAAAAGACCGTCGGCAAGTCAGTCAGGCTCCCCCTGTCGGTCGTGGAATTCATCGAAAAGCAGCCCGGCGATAACTTCTCCCAGCAGCTTCTTGGGATCCTGATTGACTACCGTGACGGTGACGAGGCGCGCAGAGAGGAGCTTGACCTGTACCATCTCAAGATCCGGCGGTGCAGCGAGACCTATGACCGGCTCTCTACGGATTACGCAAGAGCGCATCGGATCATGAGCTCAATGGTGTATTACCTGAACGAATTGCAGGATCTGGCGAAACAGGTACTTCCGGACATCCGGGCGGATACCGGACCCAGCGGAACAGGATCTTAGTGAAACTATCAGCGGAAGCCTTCCCCAGCCCGCCCCCCTTTTTCCTTACTCAACAGGTCCAGACCAAGGAATGAGTGAGCGGTGCGGGGAGGGTACCCGCGCGAACGGTGGCCCGATCCTTATCCTGCCCCGCGGACTTAGCGCTGGGATCCCGGCCCGGTACTATCAAATCCCGCCCTTTGCCCTTCGCCCTTCCGCGCCCGGCCCTGCGGTAAACCCGCAGCCTCGCCGGCCGGTTGGGCAGCAGTCAAGAGGAACGTGGAATACCGCAGGAGATGGCGGCCGCACTTGCCGCCATCTCTGAGGATATGCCGCGAAAGCCTCTTTACTGCTGAACGAACGGCATACACTACCCCGCAAGGGAGCTGCTTATGCAGCTTCCCTCTGCCTCACCGACGAGGTGCGGGGTTCGGGGCAGCGCCCCGATAATGGGTCAAGGGACTGGTCCCTTGCAGGGTTTGGGGCAGCGCCCCAAGGTCTTGTCCTTATTACTTCTGCAGCCCGTTAGTAAAACATTGCGCCAGAAGTGCGGAGCATGATTTTACGCTTGC
>CAZSAJ010000040.1:0-21005 GCA_964604835.1 uncultured Acetatifactor sp. | reverse complement strand
AGCATGATTTTACGCTTGCGGAAAATCAGACGGAGCACTTCACCGGGTCAAGGGGTTGGCCCCTTGCGGGTTTGGGCAGCGCCCAAGGTCTTGTTCTTATTACTTCCGCAGCCCGTTAGTAAAACATTGCGCCAGAAGTGCGGAGCATGATTTTACGCTTGCGGAAAATCAGACGGAGCACTTCACCGGGTCAAGGGGCTGGCCCCTTGCGGGTTTGGGCGGCGTCCAAGGTCTTTCAACCTGCAGCCGCGGACACCCTCCGCGCTACTTAGTAACTGTAAACCATTCATACTGACCTTTTGGAGGATATATTACAATGAACAACTTATCACAAATTATTCCCTTGCTTTTGCCGCTTTTCATGCGGAACATAGTCCCCGTCTGTATTGCGACCGGGATACTGGCTTTTATCACCTGTCTGGTGGGCGACTGCCTGAAAAAGAAAAATGTAAACCGTGTCGCCCGGGGCATTGCTGTTTCCCAAGAACTGGAGATAGCCGCCCGCTGTTGTCAGATCGTGGGGATCGTGGTCATGATACTCTGCTTTCTGGTTCTCTGCCTGTCCGGAGCTTATGAGCCGTTTATTAACCTATTCCGAGGATAAAAAACCGACTTTCCCGGAATGGCTGGCGCAGCGTCATGATATAACAAGCCGGGAGCTGTATGACATGTTCCGGGCAACCGGCTCATGGAATGACTACCAGCGGGCCATGACATACCTGCGCGCATCCTATCAGCAGGACATGGCATTCCGGGAAGCGCTTCTTGCTTCAAACCCTTTTACGCAGGAGAGCGGCACACAACAGGCAGAGCCGGATGCGTAAATGTGGAACATCCGAAAACATAACCGGGCGGCGCTTCGGCGTTTGCCCAACACACAATAACAGGAGGATTTTATAATGGAACTGACAAATAAAGCAAAGATATTGGTACTTTTCGCAAATGCCTACGACATGCAGGATGATCGCGGTCGCTCAATGACCGGCTGCTCGGTACACTATTTATTCTGGGGCGAGCATGGGGAAGCCCTGCTTTCTCAGTCGGAGTTTAACCCCGCTAAACCGGTTGGCTATCAGCGCGCGAAGTGTTCCATGGATTTTGTGTTGCGTGATAAGCTGGTGGTGGCTCCTGCACTCTATGAGGGTATTTTTTTTACGACGATTGGAGGCGACGGCAGGCCTGTCCTGAAACTGAAGGACGTGGCGTTTATCAGCCATGTGGACTTCGTTCCTCGGATCATTCCCGGATTCGTTGCTCCGGGAATGGTGGATCCGTCTATCCAGTATGAGATGGCCGGGATCTCTCCGGATCCGGAAGCCTCTTCTCCGGTGGTGAAGTCCCCCGGTTCTGCCGAAGCTTCCCAGCCCGATCAGACGGCCGAGGCAGAAAAGACAGAAGATACCGGGACGGCTGCTAAAACCGGAAAGGCTGGTAAATAATGGCGGCACGGAATTTGTTAAAATTGCCTCTGCACGATACTTTTATTATTGCATTGGGTGGAGATCCTTCACGAGATTCTTTGTCTGCTTTACTTGATGCGTTTGTAAGCAATTCTTCGGAAAATTCGGAGGAATCTCCGGAGGTGGAAACTGAGGAGACAGAAACCGAGGAGGCAGAAACCGAAGAGGCAGAAACTGAGGAATCAGAAACGGCTACGGAATCTTCCGATTCGAAGGAATCCGCAACGGATCCGGGAGAATCAGAGGAAGATGAATCCCGGAGCAGCGCAGAGGATGACAGGGAAGAATCCCAGATAGAGGAATCCTCCTCTGACGCCGCTTCGTCATCCTCCGGTGACACGGTTTCTTCCAATAATGTATCTCCCGGCTCTTCAGGATCTTCTGGTTCTGTGTCTGTGGGTAGTCCGGAATATGATGATCTTTTCTTGTCCCTGCAGGAGCTGGAAGAGATGCAGGTGCAGAGTTTACAGCGGATTGAATTACAGAATGAGGCTGTGATCAGCATTTTGCTCATCGTTTTAGTGGTGGGCGTGTTGCATTATATTTATAAATTTCTCAGGGTATTTTTCTGATGGCAGTAGGCCGCTGTCATTCAGAGGAAAGGAGGTAAATTTGCCCAACTTGTTTTTTGCATTAGGTGGTGTATCGGTGGCGGAAACGACGCCTGTACTTGCCGGAGTAGTTACCAGCGCCATGGTTAATGGCGTGTTGGATGAGGTTATCGGACTTTTGCCTGTATTGCTTCCGGCTATGATCTCGTTTATTGGCATTCGGAAAGGTATCAGCTTTGTTGGTACTATTCTGCATGCTGCATAGGTTTCTCTGGCGGCGGGTGGCTTCGGCTGCCCGCTCTTTTTGTATGACAAATCTGTTGCCGGCATCTGCAGATCCGGCAGATCTGTCATACAAGTGGAGAAAAGGGGGTGAAAATATTGAAACTAAACAAACAAAAACGTGGTCACAGGCTGTATAAATTTCTGTCATGGCTGCTTATTCTTGGGACGGTTCTTTCTGTGTTCGCTGGCAGCTCTTTGTCTGCTTCTGCGGAGGAGTCTGAGACTAGCTATTATTTTAAAGCTGCTAGATATGATGTTGCTTCAGATAATAGGCTTTCTTATTCTTGGGATGGTACATTTTCTTTTCCAGTGGCTCTTTTTTTAGTTGGTTATTCCGATTCTTATGATTCCGCTTTTAATCCGGCACGTGTTCCTAAATATGCGTTCTGCTATTACAGTACTAAAAGCGCATCCAATGCAACGAATGCACGACTTTATTTTGCTGGTAGCTTTGAATGGATTAAGAATGGGCAGTTAATTCAGAGTAGTACATCATATTCTGATTTTTGGGCTTGTCCTTTTCCTTCCTTTGATGTGACTTCACAAGCTGGTACTTTCTTTTATTCTTTGTATACAGATATTCCCGTTTTTGATGACACAGAGAAATTGCTGACTTATTTTAAAACCGGTGATGATTCCGGCCGTCTGGACCTGTCTTCCCCGGATCCGGATGAGGGAGATGAAGAGGATGATTCATGGTATAAGGAACTGCTTGAGAAGATCAAGGGCTGGATCGGCGGCATGTTTGAAATTCTGGTTGCCCCTCTGGAGCTTCTGGCGAATGGTATTACAAGCTTACGCGATGCCATGCTGGATAAACTTCCGCTAAAGATAAAAAATGCCTTGCAAACGTTGTTTCATGCACAGGAGCTTTTGGCAGAGAATACTCTTGGCAAGATTGTTGATCTGTATGATTTTCAGCTTGAAAAGGCGAAGGAATTTGTGACGTTCTTGAAAGATATTTATGATACTTTAAAGTTCATGTCGGTAGTTGCATTTAGCAATCTCCCGCAGGGGATCCGGGACGCGCTGGAGCCATTTTTAACCGGCTTTGATACTGTTTTGGAAAAAATGAGTGACCGGATCGATCATCTGGGCAATCAATTTGCTGACTGGTTTCCTACCTTTAATGAGATACGGGATCGAATCCGTAATTCTAAGGTGGGGGAAGCTGTTGAATATATAAAAGGTGATCTTTCTAAATTTAAGGACAAGTTTGTTTTATTTTATGATGCCTTTACGGATTTTGTGGCAAAGTATGATAATCCTGCTCAGTTGTTCCGTGATGTTTTTGCTGAAGGACTTAAGATGGCTTTGTTGCCGGATGCGGATGATATACGCGAGAAACTGGATTCTATTTCCGCTAAAATTAATAGTATCCGTGATCTGCAGGCCGGAGGACTTCACATTCTGCAATTCCTTCAGAATGCCAAGGGGACAAGCCCTCCTGTGATTACCGTGAATCTTGGCAGTGCCGCAGGAAAATACAATCTTGGAAATCAGACGGTAACTCTCGATTTTGCGTGGTATGCGCCTTATAAGCCAATGGTCGATCAATTACTCGGTGCTGTTATCTGGGCAAACTTTCTCTGGAATATATTTAAAAGATTGCCGGATATCATAGGCGGTGCCGGTATGGTGGCTTCCAGCGCTTCCAAGATAGGGAAAAATTTAAAATAGAAAAGGAGATTTTTATGACTCTCTTTATCAATATGGTATATGCGTTTATCATGCAGTTTCTGGATGGCGTGGAAATTATTTCCAGCGCGGTGGATCTGTCTGTCCTGAATCCGTTTCTGGATATTTGCGGGACAGTCCTGTACTTTTTCCCATGGCGTCAGATCGTCCCGATAATTAGTATAATTATTGCTTTGCAGGGATTTCGTGTAACTGTTTCTCTGCTTAAAACAATAATGAACATTTTGCCTTTTGTATGATTTGTCATACAAATCTCTTCTGCAGCATTCCGGATCCGGAAGCCGACATACGATTTTGTATTACAAAATTCAGGAATTTTTATTCTAGGAGGTATTTATGCTACATACTGCCCTTACTGTTTTTATAGCGATTGCAAAATTTCTCATGCTGCCTGTGTTTGTGGTGATGGCTCTCTGTCTGGTATTTTATTTGGATGCTATGTTTTGGTTTATTGTGCGATATCTCAAGGGTGACCGGGTACAGTCCGGCAGCGTCCGCAAGCTTCCAAAGCGTTCCGCTCTCCTGCGCATCTTTTACGATGCTCCGCGTCAGTATGTGCGGGATCTGTATGACCGCAAGCCGGACTTTTTCCGGCCGCAGGGTCTTGTGATCTTCACCGGCCGTCAGGGTAACGGTAAAACCATCAGTATGATGCAGTACGCGATGGAGCTTCGTTACACCTATCCGCTGTGCAAAATCATCAGTAATACGGCTTTTACACTGCAGGATCAGAAGCTCAAACACTGGAAGCAGCTCGTGAACTATAAGAATGAGCATCTGGGTGTGATTGCGATCATCGACGAGCTGCAGAACTGGTTTTCAAGCAATCAGTCCCGTAACTTTCCTCCTGAGATGCTGGGTGTCATCACCCAGAACCGGAAGAACCGCCGCTTGATTCTGGGTACCAGTCAGAATTTTTATCTTCTGGCCAAGGCGATCCGCTCCCAGTGTACGGAGATCCGTCAGTGCTGGACCCTTGCGGGCGTCTTAACGATCGTCATCAAACGGGAGCCGATCGTTGACAATGATGGCGATGTGAAAGATATGAAGTATCGTGGTATGTACTTTTTTGTTCACACGCCGGAACTGCGGGAGTCTTATGATACTTGGTCAGTGGTGGAGGCACTTTCGAAGAGTGGATTTCATGATAACCCGCTGATTAAGGATGATCCTGTTTTGGTTGTTGATGCTGTTGGAGCTGTGGGAAAATAGGCTGGCAGGCATGTCCGCGCAGCCGGCTGCGCGGCAGCCGCCAGCCTATTTTCCCGCCCCTGACCACGTCCTGTAATACGTGGTCTCAAAATCCGACACAATTTAGGTTAAAAAGCCCTAAAATACTGGGAAAAACATGGTTTTTGAAATTTCCCGAAATGGGGGGTTTCGGGAAATTTTTGGAGGTGTTTTATGATTGAAAAGTCAAAGTATACCTGTCAGCTTTTAAGTGAGCTTGAAAGCGATCAAATGACTTATTGGCTTGATTGTAAACAGAAGAAATTCCTGCACAATATAGACACTTTCTATTATTCCGTGAAATTTAAGAACGATTTCCGGTTTGAGTCCGATGATGAAAATGTGCAGAAGCTTCGGAAGTTCTTCCGGCTTAAATATGACCGTCTACAGAAGCGTGACGACACGGACGATTTCTACATACCGCAGCTCGGGAAGTATCTGGTACTTAAGCCGGTTACGTTTAGCCGGTTCTATAATGTCTGCCTGAGTTATCCGGAGTATTTCGATATCTTTCTGGCTCCGGTGGTTCCAAAAGGATCTGACGGCGGGGAGTCTCTTACCTGTGAATGCATCGTGCAGATCCGCAGCTATATGCTCTGGCAGTTTGGTGTCCGGGACTGCTTTGAGAACAGTTATGAGTATGTGAAAAAGCTGGCAGACTATTTCGGGCTGGAGATCGATTTTGTGCAGGAGAACCGTGTAGACTATTGCTGGCATACTAACTACTTAAGTAATCCGGAAGCTTTCTTTGCACCTGAGAATTTTTATAAGATGCGCGTTGACCGCTTTAAGAATGCAACTTATGTTACTAATAAAGTAGGCGCGGAGGATTATGAAATTGACTATGTGGCACTTGGTAAACGCTCTGATAAGGTTTTCATCCGTATTTACCAAAAGACCCGGGAAGTGATCGAGCAGAACTATAAGCCGTGGTTTTTGCAGATCTGGCAGCTAAACGGACTGATTAACCGTTACGATCAGTATGTCTATGAACGTGCTTATGAGAAAAAGTCTTGGCATTACCGCTTTTATGCCCGGCTGGAGTTTTATCTGGAGCATGGAACGGATCCGGACAAGCTCCAACGCTGCCGCGATATCTTAAATGGTGATCTGGAAATTGAAGAGAATGATCTGATCCGTCTGGCTGACGAACTGACGCCCCGGCTCAACTATGTCATTAATGTGGAGTATCAGACCATGCGCCGGCACTCTAAAAGCTATGAACTCGTACCTTTTAAGGATCACCGGAATAAAGGTGTGACAAAGCGTATTTATGATTATTTGGACAACCGCAAGATCATTACGGATTATTTGACGGATAAGGTGTTCCGTTTGGTGACCTATGATCCGGATGTTAAGAAGACTGAACGTGAAATGTGCGCATTTTGGCAGGCTCTGCGCCGCACAAAATGTTTAGATATGAAAATGACGAAGGATGAAGTAAAATTGATCCGCAATTATAAACGCCGTTTGGATGAAGAAGCCGTTAAAAAACGGTTTATTAATGCTGCAGTTACTCTCAGTCTTTACCGGCGTGGTGAGAATCAGGATTCCCCGCTTCAGGACGCATTTGAGGGTATTTTAACTATGAATGATAATGATCTGTATAATGCCCGAAAGTATAAAAATAAAAAACTCCGGCAACTCAATGCGGAGGAGCTTGCCGAAGTTTTTGTATCAACCGAGCTGCACCGATTCCGTTTTCTGGACGAATATACCGGTACTCTCTATGATTATGATACATTGCCCCAATTAAATTTGCAAGAGGAAAATGAAAATGATAGTAGCCCGGGCTTATGATCTCTTTCTGCAGGATCGCTCCGGCTACTGCTCCGCTAAAACGCTGGAGACTTATTCCGGGCATATGAAGATCTTCTTCCAGTATCTCGGAAAGACTTATCCGCCCGTGGATCAGCTTTCCTTTGATCAGATTCCCGGAGACGTTAATATCCTGTCGGATTATATCCGGTATCTGCGCTTTGATTATGGTCATCCGGTTACCAATACAACAATCCGCAGTTATGTGCGTCCTGTGAAAGCGTTCCTTCGCTTTTGTTATGAAGAGGATATTTGCAAAGATTATCTAAAGCGCGTTAAGCTTCCGAAACCGGATGCAGTTCCGCCGGCTCCGCTGCTGGTGGAAGAGGCTGCAAGTTTGGATGCCTGTTTTGATATGACATCAATTAAAGGATTGCGTAATTACTGCATCGTGCATCTGATGCTAGATTGCGGTCTGCGCTCTCAGGAGGTGCTGCACCTTGAACTTGCAGACGTGGATCCGGTGCATCATTTGCTGCATATCCGGATTTCCAAGGAATGCAAAAGCCGGATCACCATGATCCCGGACACGTTGGCCGCATTGATTGCGGAGTATATGCAGCGCTGCGGCCGCAGTTCCGGCACAGTTTTTTATAGTTTGAAGCAGGATCAGCCATTGACCGGGAACAGTATTAAGCAGCTTTTTCAGGATCTTAAGCAACCGTCTGGCATTTCCCGGCTCCATGCGCATCTGCTCCGGCACACTTTTGCGACTGCCTACCTGTGCGGCGGCGGCAATCTGGAGTTCCTCCGGGTACTGATGGGCCATTCCGATTATGCCGTCACTAAGTTGTATAGCTCTTTGGCAGCGCAATATAAGATGCTGGGCGTTCAGATTTACCAACTGGATCCGATTTTCTTCCGCATCCTCGGCTAGACACCTTTTTAACGGGTCAGGGTGTCTAGCTATAATTTTGCGCAAAAAAAGTACCGACCCCCGGGCTCATGCGTCCCAAAAATCAGTACCTAGTGCGTCTTCAGGGGCTCGAACCCTGGACACCCTGATTAAGAGTCAGGTGCTCTACCAACTGAGCTAAAGACGCATTTTATATGTTCTTTTAGAAGACAAAGGTTATTATAGTATATAGTTTTCCAAAATGCAAGTGTTTTTTTACATTTTTTGAATATTTTTTTCAAACAGTTTAAATAGTTTTTTTAGAATGTTTTTTCCATTCTTTTTGAAACCAATATTAATCAATGAAAATTGTGATGATTTTCTCCGCAGGCATGGCAATATCCGTATAACTCAACCTTATGGCCGATAACCGTGAAATCAGTCAGTTCTTCTCTTTGCTCTTCGGAGCGATGATGTCCGAAATGTCCTATGGTGAACGGACAGCCCGACAGCGGGATCCGTTTGTGACAGTCCAGACAGACCGCATAATGGGTATGCGTTCCCCGCTCCAGCTCATAGACCACCGTGTCGTCGCCCAGCCAAGTGGTGCCGCTCACCAGCCCGTTTTCCTCAAAAACCGTCAAAATCCGATAGATCGTGGAAAGCGCATAGGTCTCATTCTCAGCCATCTCTTCCACCAGCATATAGATCTGACGGGCAGACAGCGGCTCCACGGCATTCGCCAGCACCTGATACACACATTTGCGCTGCTTTGTCCACTTGATGCCCGCCGGATATTGTAATTTTTGATTTGTATCTGTATTATTCATTTGTACCCCCATGTACTACAAGTTCTTTCACTCGCATTTCGTTATCATACATTACAAAATTGGTCTCACGCATATGACTATCATGTATTACGAAATCCGTCTCACACATATAATCGTCATGTATCATAAAATCCGTCTTACACATATGATCATCATGTATCATAAAATCCGTCTCACACATATGATCGTCATTTATCGTGAAATCCGTCATACGCATACGACATTGACGGATTCCCTCACAGAATCATTTCTACCGCAATTCCCGTCAACACCCCGATACCATACAGCAGACCGACGATCTTCCAATTTTCCACCCGGTGGTGATTGACCCGAAACAACACCAGAACACCCACACCTGCGCCCACCAAAAGTCCCGACAACATGGAACCCGCGTCGATCAGACCGCCCAGATAGAGCTCTGTGAGCACCACCGACGCCGCACAGTTCGGAATCAGCCCCACGATCCCCGCCACCACAGGACCCGCCACGGGCCGATTCAGCAGCAATTCCGCCAGCACATCTTCGCCCAGTATCTCCAACAGCAGATTCAGGGCAAATCCGACCAGCAGCAGAAACACACCCACCTGTACCGTATGTTTTAACGCGGAACGGAAAATCCCCCTCTCGCAGTCACAATGCTCCTCCTCGCACAGCTCATGAATATGGGTAGTATGTCCATGATGCGCCTGTTTATTCCGACAGAACAGGTCGATCACAAAGCCCGCCGCCATACCCACCAGAACTTTGACGGCCAGAATCCCCGCTATAACCTCCACCGGCGCTTTGGAAGAGATCATTACCGGCAGCATCTCATCGGAAGTGGACAGATAAATGGCAATCAAAGTCCCCATACTGATGACCCGGCCTGCATAAAGATTGGAGGCCGCCGCAGAGAAGCCGCACTGGGGCACCACACCCGCCAGCGCACCGATCACAGGACCCATCCTGCCCGCCCGCCGCACCATTGTCCGTACCGTTCCTTCCGTGCGATGCTCCAGATATTCCATGGCCAGATAAGTCACAAAAAGGATCAGCAACACCGCAAGACTGTCTTCTATTGTATGTCTCAAAGCATGTTCCGCCGCATGTAACATGAATATACCCCGTATGCATCAACAACGGCCAGCACGCTCCGCGCACTGTCCTTATGTCCAAAAAAAGTTCTAGATGCAAATGAATCGCATTTGCATCTAGAACTATATCACAAACTATGCATTTGTCAAGAAAAATTTCAAAACTATGCGTTCAGTATGATCTCTTCCCGAAGCTCGCAGTGATCCGAGGCATTTCCCACCTGTATCAGGAACGTTCCCGGTTCCACCACAAAATCTCTCTGCGCCACATCATAAAACGAGAACGCTCTGCGGGGCAGCGTGAGGCGGACTTCCTTTTTCTCACCCGGCTGCAAAAACACTTTCTCATAAGCTTTCAGTTCTTTCACCGGACGCTCCACACGGCATTCACAATCCGTCACATAGCATTGTACGACCTCCGCGCCTGCCATGGAGCCCACATTGGTCACATCCACATTCAACACGACCTCTTCCCCGTTGTCCTGCCGCACCCGAAAATTATCCATGACAAAATCCGTGTAGGAGAGACCGTACCCGAAAGGAAACGCAGGCTTGATTTTCTCTTTCTCATAATAGCGATAGCCCACAAAGATGCCTTCCTTATATTCTACGGATCCTTCAAGACCGAACTGCCCGTTTTTGTATGTGACCGTATCTTCGTATACCACAGGAAACGTCTCCGGCAGCTTGGCGGAAGGATTGACTTTGCCAAGCAGGATGTCCGCCAGCGCGTTCCCCGTCTCCATACCGGAATAATAGCACCACAGCAGCGCTTTTACCCTGTCCCGCCAAGGCATTTCCACCGGCGATCCCGCCACCATGACAAAAATGGTATCGGGTCGAATGTCCAACAACGCCTCCGCCAGCTCGTCCTGCCCGTAGGGCAGTTTCATGTCTGTCCGATCCCGCCCCTCCGTATCATAATCATGATTCAGACCGCCCACAAAAATCACCGTGTCGGCTTCCTTGGCCAGAGCGCAGGCCTCTTCCAAAAG
The DNA here is from genome assembly GCA_964604835.1 of uncultured Acetatifactor sp. Taxonomy (GTDB): domain Bacteria; phylum Bacillota; class Clostridia; order Lachnospirales; family Lachnospiraceae; genus Acetatifactor. Next base: position 10,230 of record CAZSAJ010000040.1, on the reverse strand, counting down.
CTTCCGGCGGTTCTCCACGATCTCCTGACGCAGCAGACGCTGCTCTTCGCTGTCGGGATCTTCCTCCCCCATAACCTGTCGCTCCAAACTGGCCTCCTGCCAGTTGACCTCGTTTACATTTTTCTTGCCGGGAATATAATAGCCCTGCGCATAGACGACATCCACGTTGCCGCCCAACGCTTTCTTTAAGCCGAGCAGCGGAGAGATCTCATACAGAGCCTTGATCTCCGCACTCCCGCCGCCGCAGGCATGATTGTGTTCGCCATTATGCCCGATGACGGCAATTTTGTGTCTGCGGAATGCGGCCGGCTGTCCCTGCACCGTGCCGCTCCCGTCCGCGGGCGCCACAGGCACCGGAGCCAATCTGTCCTCGGTCAGAGGCAACAGCCGTCTCCCGACACCTTCCCACACATCATTCTTTAACAGGACAATGGCCTCTCTTGCCACCTCCAGCGTCTTCTGCTGATGTTCTCTCGTATTGTACGCACCCTTTTTGCGATCAGGCATATCCGGCCCGATCATTTTCAGCCGGAACATCATACGCAGAATATTGCGCACTTTGGCGTCTACTGCCTCCTCGCTGACCTCTCCTTTCCGCACGGCCTCCAACAGGGGATTTGCCAGATAGTACTCGTCAAAATCGGCGGTGATGCTCATCTCCACATCCATGGAAGCCTCCGCCGTCCCCTTTGTGGAATGTACGGATCCCCAGTCACTTATGACAGTCCCGTCATATCCCCACTCTCCGCGCAGAATATCGTCCAGAAGCTCTCTGCTCTCACTGCAGAAAACTCCCCGGAATTTATTGTAGGCATTCATGAGAGAGTAGGTGCCGCCCTCCTGCACCGCCGCCTTAAATCCCGGCAGATAGATCTCCCGAAGCGTCCTCTCGTCCACCAGCGTGTCCACCGCCAGACGATCCGTCTCCTGATTGTTCACCGCAAAATGCTTGACACAGGTCGCCACATCACACTCCTGCACACCCTTGATAAACGGAACCGTAAGCGTCTCTATAAGACAGGGGTCCTCGCTCATGTATTCAAAGTTGCGCCCGCACAACGGATCTCTCTTGATATTGATGCCCGGCGCCAGAATCACATCCTTGCCGCGTCCTCTTGCCTCCTCGCCCAGCACCTTGCCGCTCTCGTAGGCCAGTTCAGGATTCCAAGTCGCCGCCAACGCGGAGTTGCTGGGATTATATGTGACATAATCGTCAGATTTTCCCAGCGGAATCCATTTGTCGTCGGGAAATTCCATCCGCACACCCATGGGACCGTCGGAAGTCACCAGCCGGGGAATCCCAAGACGCTCCACCCCTTTCGTGCGAAACAGGCCGTTCCCATGAATCATGCCCACCTTCTCTTCCAACGTAAGCTGCGACAAAAGTTCTTCGATTTGAGATTCGTAATTCGGATCTTTCCGGTTGCTCATATGCTTCTTCCTCGCATTCTCTTACTGCCAATTGTCTTTTTTGGTATATTCCGTCTGATAGCCATGATTCTCTCTGGGTCTCAAATCATTGGGATACATCGTATCGGAATAAATATCTGTCTGCAGCTCCTTAATCATGGAAAACACCTTCTGATAATCCGCAATATCGCAGATCGAAATCCCATGGGAACTGTGTCCGTTACCCGTTACGGATCCCGGGTGGGCGCATACGGTGACCACATCGCCTACTCCCAGCCACTGATCGAAAACTCCTCTGTGGATATTGATGTGCGACAGATCCGTAAAAGGTTTCATCTCATAAGTATAGGCAAAGGCTCCACCCGAAACATAAATGCCCTTATCCGTAACAATATATTCCGTATGTTTATATTTTCGAAGAGATAAAAACACACCGCCAAGATACAGCCACACCGGCATCAGGTGCAGCGCGAAAAAGAGCAGTAAAAACAGCGCCATACCGCCCATCCCATCACCGGACAAAGAAATCATGCCGATCACTCCCAGATCAAAAAACGCCCAAATCGCTGCAAAAGGAAGCAAGGGATTAAAAACACATTCCAACATAAAGCACTTCTTATGCGGCTTGCCCCTCCATAAGATTGTCTCGCCCTGCCCCACCATCAATTCCAAATCAGTCATAATCATTTCCTCCCGCTATTACATATTTTTAGATGCTATCGATACCAGACTTTAATAATTCATCAAAATGGCCGTAAACTATTCAAGTGCCATTGTGTCTCGAATTACAAAAATGAATTTTTGGCTATCATTTACTTAATTATAATATCTTAAAAGGGGTTCTGTCTATGATCTTGTTTCAATTGACGAAATTTTTGCGTAACCGGAGTCAGCCGCAGGATGTGGAGAAGTGATATGCTCTCCGTTTCTTGAAAAATATCCTCTGTCAGTATATAATAGACACATATTTACGCGGTAAAGGGGACGGATAGCCCATGGCAATTCTGAAATGTAAAATGTGCGGCGGCACCTTAGATTATGACCGGACACAGGACTTGGCGATCTGCCCTTACTGTGGGAGCAAATCCACAGTATTCGACCATGACCAAAAGCTTTTCGAACAGTTTAAAAATCAATATGCGGCGCTGCTCAACCGGACTCCCGAAGCCCCTTTGGAAGAGGGCTTCTGGGTGGAGGCCAGCAGAGAGGAACTGATCAGAGAAGACGGAGAGCACATAGAGATCGCCTATCTCACCAAGCGCCGGGCGGATCTGTGTACTCTATATGTGGCAAGACGCCATATCATCTATGTCTTTGGACCTCAATATGCGGATTACGCCGCCCGCTACAAAGAGATGACGGCACGGGTCACATACCCCAACCCGGAGATGGAGCGGGAGCTGTCCGCCTATGTGCCGAAGCTCGTCACGGAGTGCAGACTCTTAGACGGCAGCATCTTCCTTGCCATCGAGAAAAAGGAAAACGTATATCCTCTGAAAATGCTGGGAACTCTCATTCCCCGCCATGTGGCGTGGATCATCAGCCGACTGGAGAATCTCTGCTGCCTGCTGGATTATAATGATATGGTACTAAACGCGCTGACGGCGGACAATCTTTTTGTAGATCCCGCCAATCATCAGCTCTATCTCTACGGGGGCTGGTGGTTTGCCGGTTTTCAGGGCGCAAAGGTTACAGGTGTGTCGGAGAGTATACAATCCTGTCTGGAAAAGACAGACAACGGGCACCACGGCTCGGGACATCCGAACCGCAACATAAGCGCAACGGATTTAAAAAGCATTCGTCTGTTGGCCGCAAAGCTTTTGGGATATCCGGACAGAGAATCTTTACAAGAACTCTCTTCCACTCAAAACAACATTCTGCCGGATTCTTTTCTGCAATTTCTGCTTGCGGAACCCAAGCGGGACGCCGCCGCGGATTTTGCCGAATGGGACCGGGTACTTCTGGAATCTTACGGAGAACGGAAATTCATCCCTCTCGCCATGACGGAGGAAGAAATATACAGTAAATAAAATTGCAAATCAGGAGGTTATCTATGGGACACGGAAGTTATCAAAGCAGGGACTGGGACAGATTACGGTCTTCCCGCAATATCAACAGCCAATCCACTGTACAGGATCTCTATCAATCCAGATCCATGAAGGATCATCTGAATCCCCACGGGGTACAATACAGGGAATCCTGCGATTCCATGGACAATCCCGCCTCCACAGCCATTATTTTCGGACTGGACGTGACCGGCTCCATGGGCTATCTGTCGGAGGAGATTGCCAAGGGAGCGTTAAACCGCACCATGTTGGAAATCTATGACAAAACGCCCGTGACCAATCCTCATATCATGTTTCAGGCCATCGGCGATTCCAAGAGCGACAGCGCGCCCCTGCAGATTACACAGTTTGAGGCCGATATCCGCATTGCGGAGCAGCTTCTCGATGTGTACTTTGAGGGGCGGGGCGGCGGAAACGGCGGAGAATCCTATCTCCTGTCATGGTATTTTGCCGCCAGACACACCAAGATTGACTGCTATGACAAACGCCATGAAAAGGGATTCCTCTTCACCATCGGTGACGAGCGTTGTCACGAGACGCTGGATAAGGAAGAAATTCTGCGCGTCTTCGGGGATACGCCGGCCGAGCAATGCACGGCAAAGGAACTGTTTGCCGAGGCATCCGAGAAATACGAGATTTTCCATATCGTCATGAAAGCCGGATCCTACAAATATCAAAAGAGCGGCGAAGGCTGGCGCAGTCTCATCGGCAACAGAGCCGTGGAACTGGATCCCGAGGATCTGGATGTGCTGCCGGAACTCTTTGTGAGCCTTATGCAGTACGCCAGAAGCGGTGATGCGAAGACGATTACCGCACAGTGGAAAGGCAAAGCGGCGGACGTTATCAAACGCATTTTAGACGACATGGGTCCGCTCTCCGGGAAAGACGCGGAGAAGAAGAAATTCTTAAAGTTTTAGCACGGGACATTCCCGCAAGAGGCTTCGGCCTGCCGGAGGAAACGGTTTATTATGACAGAAGCAAAAGCGGTAATCGGTAAAAATTTTGGAGATGAGGGAAAAGGACAGACGGTAGACCTTCTTTGCCGCGACAGACATGCTCTGGTAGTGCGCCACAACGGCGGCGCTCAGGCGGGGCACACGGTGGAGGAGGGGGATTTTCGTTTTGTGTTTCATCAACTTGGGAGCGGCAGCCGTCAAGGCTGCCCTACTTTTTGGAGCAGCACATTTCTGCCGGATCTGTTCAAGCTGGGAGAGGAGATGGAAGCCTATCGCACGCTGTCCCACGCTGTCTGCGCACCCCCTGTCTCCACCATCTATGCGGATCCTCGCTGCGCCTGCACCACTATCTATGACGTACTCTTGAACAGTCTGACGGAACAACTGCGCGGGAAAGACAAACACGGCTCCTGCGGCATGGGCATCTATGAGACGCTGCTGCGCACCCGGACATCCCCCTACGGCCTTTTTCTACAGGATTTCCAACAAACGGATGCGGACGGCATCCTCCAAAAACTCCTAAAAATACGGGAGCATTATATCAAAGCACGTCTGGCCGAACTTCAGGCAGCATATCCCGGACGCTTTCAGGATCCTGAGATCCGCCGGTGGGTCGATCTTATGGAAGATGACAATCTGCCCTGCAATGCCGCTCATATCATGTGTGAGAATTTCCACAACTATGTGATACCGGCGGACTGGCCCCGGATGGCGGCGCAATATGACACCGTTGTATTTGAAAACGCGCAGGGACTTATGCTGGACTGGGACAATGAGGAGTATTCCCCCCATCTGACGGCATCCCACACGGGACTTAAGAATGTGGCGGAGCTATTGCAGGAGTTGCAAGACTGTCGGGAAGCTTCCCACCCGGCAAACGGCCTTCTCCCCGATTCTATGGAAGTCATTTACGTCAGCCGCTCCTATGTGACCAGACATGGGGCTGGCAGACTGGATTACGAATGTGCCAAGGAAGACATCAACCCCGAAATGACGGATCACACCAATCTTCCCAACCCTTGGCAGGATGCCCTGCGCTACGCCAGACATCCCGCGGGAGAGGATTTTTTCCGATATATCCGAAAGGATCTGAAACATCTGGAGACCCTGAAGCCTCTGCTGCTTCCTTTTTCCGTGACCCTTCGCATGACACATGGGGACGAAACCCGGGGACAGATCTTGTTTGCCGATCAAGACAGAAGTCCGGAAGCCCTCCTAGCATATTGCGAAGAACAGGCCCCCGGACTGATTCATTCTATCTATATGGATTCTATTCGTATGAATTGTATGCACACAGATTCTTATCATTCATGACCTGCGGAGAGCCGGGCTCCATAGCGGCTCTCCCACATAATCATATATATAGTCATAATATATGTAATTGTATCCGGTATGTCCGTCCTGTTCGAATCTCGTCTGCTTTGTCCTGACATGCCGTCCCCACTCGTCATACACATATTCCTCCGTCAGGCTCCCGCCCATGCTATAATCGGTATACACGGCTGCAACTCTCTGTTCTTCGTCATACTCGGTGGTTCGTGTCATGTCAAAATCTCGCACATATAGAATTTCTCTGCCCGATTCGTCATATGTCCAATGTTCTGTTCTGCCACAATAGGTAACGCTGTACACATCCTCCAGTGCCGGCGCCTCCAGCCGTTCCAGCCAGTCCGCCGCACCCAGACGCAAGATCTCTTCCGGAGACAGCCCCCACAACGCATAATCCTCCGGCACCACAATCTCCTGCAAAATCCTTCCGTACGCTCTGCATTCCGTGAGATGCCCCGCCGCGTCGTATTCACTCACCCACAGTTCAAGGATTCTATCCTCCGAAATTTCACTTTCCGTTTCCGAGTCGGTGCCTTCAGAGAAATCCACCCATAATTCTACCTCCACCCAGCCGCCGTCCGCAAGATCCTCATACACATGTACCCGTTCGATCTCCTTCTCCCACAATCGGGGATCTCCCGGAGCCTCCCCCAAGCCTCCGCCCTTCTCCTCCAGATGCACTCTTCCACCCTGGTCATATGTGAGATAACCACCGGTCCATCTTTCCGAATACTGCGTCACATTGCCCGTGGCTCTCCCGGACTCGTCGTAATAGTACATCGTAAAATAACATTCTTCAGAATCCTCTTTCCTGTCACGACCCTCCAGCCGGATCTTCTTTTGATCTTCATCATAAATATATATGATCTCGCGATAGGGCTCTTCATCGTCTTTCGCCTTATAATAGGCCTCCGCCAACACATTGCCGTCCCGGTCATAGGTGTAAACTCTGACAGGACTCCCCGTGTGGCGTCTCGTCATGGTGCGGGCAATCACATGCTCCCGCACATAGGCCTCCCGCTCCGCAAGCTCCTCATTCCCGGTCTTCTCATATCCCCGATGCAAAACCTCGGCTGCCTGCATATACTCTCTTTGTAGCAGATAAGCCCAAGCCGCCTGCACATACAGACTACTCTCCTCAGGCCGCATCCGTATTAGGGATTTGTAATACAGAATACAGTCATCCAGCGCCTCCCCGGAAGGGTTTTCTTCCAAGAGCTCATACCCGGAAAGCGCATCTTGGGCCAGAGCCAGTTTCGCCTCAAAAATGCCGTCCTCCGCCTCTGCAGAATCCGGCCGCAGCTCGAGCGCCTGCACATAAAACTCCATAGCGCTTTTGTAATCACCCTCAGAATAATGCTGTTTGGCCGTCTGCAGACAACGCCGGTAGGAATATAGATTCGATCGCCGATACATCCCTATCCCTATAACGCTCAAAAACAGGGTCACTATCACGATACCGATCACAAGAACTTTCGCAAAATGACCGAAACGCCGCCCTCGATGTCCATATAGAGTTCCGGAAATCGTCTCAGATTCTCCCCCCATTTGTTGTACCTTCCTCGCTTATACACTGTTTTCCACTTCTGGGTAGGTTTTCGGATTAGAATATAAGTTTCCTGTAGACTTGATACCAGTTTTGATATCGGCATCAGCGTTCGCCTACCACCTGAAAAATATAAAACTTTAAATAATAGGAGCTGTCCGCCGCCCACAGAATCGGATGATCGCAGCTCTGCGTGCGAAACTCCACCTGCCGCAGTCTCTTGTGCGCCCCGGACGCAGCCTCACGCACCGTCTTGGCAAAAAGCTCCGGCTCCATGAAATGGGAACAGGAACAGGTGGCCAGATAGCCGCCGTCCCGCACCAGCTTCAGCCCGCGCAGATTGATCTCCCGGTAGCCTTTCACGGCATTTTTGACAGACCCTCTGGACTTGGTAAAGGCGGGTGGATCCAGAATCACCACATCGAAAGTTTCCCCCTCCGCCTCCAGTCGGGGCAGCAGCTCAAACACATCCTCACAGCAAAACCGCACCCGATTCTCCAAGTGATTCAACGCCGCATTCTCTTCAGCCTGCTTCACGGCGAGCTCCGAGGCATCCACACCCAGCACGCTCTCCGCTCCCGCAATGCCCGCATTTAGGGCAAAGGAACCGGTGTGGGTAAAACAATCCAGCACCTTCTTGCCTTTGCAGATTCTGTGGATGGCCGCACGGTTATTCTTCTGATCCAGAAAAAATCCCGTCTTCTGACCGTCCTCCACGTCCACGATATACTTCACACCATTTTCCGTGATCTGCACCTTGGTGTCAAAAGGCTCCCCGATAAAACCTTTGTGACGCTCCAGCCCTTCCTGCAGGCGCACCTTGGCGTCGCTTCGCTCGTACACACCCCGGATGATGACGCCGTCCTCCGCGAGCACCCGCTTCAATGCCTCCACGATCACCAATTTCCATCTGTCTATGCCCAGAGCCAAGGACTCCACCACCAGCACATCCGCAAACTTGTCCACCACAATACCCGGCAGAAAGTCCGCCTCCCCGAAGATCAGACGGCAGCTCCCGGTATCAATGGTCTCTTTGCGGTAATTCCACGCAGCGCGGACTCTGTTTTCCATAAAAGCTTCGTCTATCACGGTATCTTTCCTGCGGGATAAGAGCCGCACGGTAATTTTCGACTTGGTATTGATATAGCCGTAGCCCATGAAATATCCGTCAAAATCGTGGATCGCCACCACATCACCGTTTGTAAAACTTCCGGTGACGGTGTCGATCTCATTGTCATAGACCCACATGCCTCCCGCTTTCAGAGTGCGTCCTTCACCTTTTTTCAAGGTTACAATTGCAGGGACTTTATTGGTTGCTTTATCAGTTACAGTGCTCATTTTACTCCCTCATCCATTTTTTAATCTTTCTTATCGTATTTTTCTTTCGTATCTTATTGTGAAAATAACTTCCCATGCCTATTCCACAGGGCGTTTTCCTGCTTGGATTCCATCGAGTTGATTTCCTCATACATCCTATCTTCTATACCAACAGGCCTCCCCCTCCGGCGTATATTGCAGAATCTGCCCCTTCTCGTAGACAAATTGATTGATCCGCGTTCCGTCCGGTGCCGTTGTAGTGATGCGCAGGGAATCATCCTCCATATTGTTATCTATCGTCAGCCGATTGCCGTCCGATCTAAGCTGTTCCCATGTTTCCACGCCGGAACAATTATAATTATATTGATCCGTCATGCGTCCCTGTCCGTCATATTCATACCGGGTCATATAGATCATGCCTCTTCCGAAGACGTTGATATCCCAGATGCAGTTTCCGTCCTTATCATAATCATAGGCTTCATACCAGCCGCCGTTTCCGTCGTTCGAATGCCATCTGTTACTAAGCTCCTCCATCAGCCGTCCGTCCCGGTAATCCGCCCAGTATCCCATATTTACAAATCCTGTCACATCGCACCAAAGATTTTCAATTTCCTGCCATTCATCGTCATAGGTACTCACCCCGACACAGAGAAGCTCTCCTTTTGAATCGTATTCCCGTATCAGACCGGTATGGTTCTCCTCATCATAGTCTTCCGTCAGGGAAACATAGGAGGAACCGTTCCCTATCTTGAGTGTCTCCTGCACTCGGCGGTTCTGTTCATCATATGAGATTGTGGTCTCATGCTCGTGTCCCTGAGCATAGCGAATCTCAAGTCTGCTAAAAGTCAGATTGCCCGCCGCATTATAAGTATAGGTGTCCTGTCTCTTTGAATCACCGGACTTGCGGGTTTCCGTATGACCGTCTTTCGTATATTTGTAGATCCATTGTTCCTGCCCCACACGCTTCCGGGTAATTCTTCCCTGAAAATCATACTGATAATGCGTTGTATCGCTCTGACACCAGACATCCTCATAATATTCATGATGTCTGTAATACTCTGTCTTGGAAAGTCTTCCCCGCAAGTCATATTTATAATGGTAATACTCCCGGCACTCTATCCCCTCCCGTCCGTCATAAATGCCTCCGTCGGGCTTCCCCTTCCAGAACTTTCCATCGTTGCCGCTCATCCGTTCCAATCGGTGACGCTTCGTATAACTCTCGGGCATGTCCTGAATCCACAACTGACTTACACGGACACAGATCCCGAGCACCCAGATGATAAAGATCCAGCACGCAATCACCTGTCCGCATTTTTTCCTAAAAGACTCCGAATGAATTTTTTCCCTGAAAGACTGCGAACGAAAAGAATATTCTTGGGACTCGTTCCGTTCTGTGAATCTTCTGGAATAATTGGTTTTGCAGCTCATCCGATTGCTTTGCTCCTCTACATTTTTCGTTTTTCACATTTATCATCTCTTTCTTCTATTTTATTTGTTTTCTGCTTGACAATCAATCTCTTTTTATTTATTATTGGTATGTTAGCATTGTATCGTCGCGTGGCTCAGTTTGGTAGAGCGCTGCGTTCGGGACGCAGAGGTCGCAAGT
>CAZSAJ010000039.1:0-24420 GCA_964604835.1 uncultured Acetatifactor sp. | reverse complement strand
GCGCTGCTCCGCAGGAGTGAAAATTTCAGTACCGCTGTTACAGAATTAAATTCAGGCGGTATAAATGTTCTGCTTTTAAAAGGTAACGTCTATAAAAACGGTGAACTGATTGAGCTGACGGCAAGTGAATATAAGCTGCTGTGCCTGTTTATGGAAAATCCTGACCGGATACTTTCTTCAGAGCAGATTTTGGGTAAATTGTGGGATTGCGATGAAAGCTATATAGACAATAATTCCCTTACAGTGTATATCCGCAGGCTCCGTACAAAAATCGAGGACAATCCGGGAGAACCGAAACGGATTGTCACTGTCCGCGGCATGGGGTATAAATGGAACACTACGGATTGAGGTGCGGAATGAAAATATTGGTAAACCGAAAAATCAAGCTGCTTTTTGGCAGTATTTTGTTGTGTATTTTTGCTTTTACATTGATTGCGGCGTTGTTTACGGGTTTTGAGGTTAGAAACGCAGCAGTTTACACAATGCTCTGCTTTTTGCTGATGAGTGCTGTAATACTGGCACTCTGTTACGGGTATTTCAGGGAACAGCATAAAATCATGGAGAGTGCCATATCGCAGATTGCAGAGTACCTATCCGGCAATCAAGAGGTCACGATTGAATGTAATGATGAAGGCGAATTATACAGGCTGTTTCATGAAGTAAATTCTTTGGTTGCGATCTTAAACGCCCATGCCGAGAATGAAAAAAACGCAAAGAGATTTTTGAGAAATACGATATCTGATATTTCACACCAGTTAAAGACGCCGCTTGCCGCCCTCAATATTTATCTCGGGCTGATACAAGACGAGGCGAAGGAACTGCCGGCAATTCAGGAATTCTCCCGGCTCTCCGAGCAGGAGCTCGACCGGATAGAAGGGCTGGTACAGAACCTCTTGAAAATTACAAAACTGGATGCAGGCACCATTGTGTTGGAAAAATCTCCGGAAAATGTAGCGGAGATTGCGGAAAGTGTAAAAAAGCATTTTCTGTTCCGGGCGGAACAGGAAGGAAAAGAAATCTGTCTGTCGGGCAGTGAGGAAACCGCATTCTTATGTGACCGCAATTGGCTCATCGAAGCAATCGGCAATCTGGTGAAAAACGCCCTCGACCATACGGAACAGGGCGGCTGTATCCGCATGGAATGGCAGGAGTTTGCTTCGATTGTCCAAATCACCGTAAAGGATAACGGCAGCGGCATCTATCCGGAGGATTTGCACCATATTTTCAAACGGTTTTACCGAAGCCGCTATTCGAAAGACACGCAGGGCATTGGTCTTGGACTGCCGCTGGCAAAGGCGATTGTGGAAGCCCATAACGGAACCATCGAAGTAGACAGCACATTGGGCGGCGGAACCTCTTTCACAATGAATTTCCTGATTTAACAAAACAGATGTAACAGTTCAGCCCTCACATTCATAAAAGCGTCTGCTGCGCAACCGTCGCCGCTTCGCGGCTCACCTTTTATTTCATTATGAGGGCGCTCCGCTCATGAAATAATTTATAAGCAGTGCTTTGTGTGCGAGCACCCACGCACAGCTTACAAATTATCTCATGGCTGAACTGTTACAACAGATTCCTACAAAATTGTAGGGTAATTGTAATATGGGTGTAGGATTCCTCTGTTATATTAAGGAACTGCAAGGAAATGATTTCAGGAGTGTCAGTTAGTTTATTGCAGTTCCTTGTGATCAAAAAAGAAAGAGGTGTTTACACAATGAATTTATTGGAAGTCAATAAGATCTGCAAGACTTACGGGAGCGGCGAAACCGCAGTGGAGGCATTGAAGAATGTCAGTTTTTCTGTCCCCAAAGGAGAGTATGTCGCCATTGTGGGAGAATCCGGTTCGGGTAAAAGCACGCTCCTTAACATGATCGGCGCACTTGACGTGCCTACCTCCGGCAAAGTAATGATTGGCGGCAAGGATATTTATTCTATGAAAGACCGTCAACTTACCATTTTCAGACGGAGAAATATAGGTTTTATCTTTCAGTCATTTAACCTGATTCCCGAACTCACCGTGGAGCAGAATATGATCTTTCCGGTGTTGCTTGACTATCAGAAGCCTGATAGAAACTATTTGGAGGAACTGCTTGGGGTACTGAATCTGAAAGAGCGGCGCAATCACCTGCCCAGCCAGTTGTCCGGAGGACAACAGCAGCGTGTGGCAATCGGGCGCGCACTGCTCACCCGTCCCTCGCTGATCCTTGCCGATGAACCCACAGGAAATCTTGATACGAAGAACAGCAGTGAAGTCATCGCCCTGCTGAAAGAGGCGTCAAAAAAATATGAGCAGACCATCATTATGATTACCCATAACCGCAGTATTGCGCAGATCGCGGACAGGGTTTTGAATGTGTCGGATGGGGTACTGACCGATTTGGGGAGGTGCCGCGAATGAAAAGCTATCTTAGTCTTGTGCCGATTTCTGCGCATGTACACAAGCGTCAAAGCCGTATGACGCGCCTCTGCATTGCGCTTGCAGTGTTCCTTGTCACATCTGTTTTCTCCATGGCGGAAATGTGGGTCAGGATGGAACAGGCATCCATCATGAATAAGCATGGAAATTATCATATTATACTGCAAAATGTGCAGGGCGATCAAGCGGAACAGATCAGACAGTACTCTGATATAGCAGTTTTCTCCGAATATGGCAAAGTAAACGCCGATACAGAGAAGGATTACTGCATAGAAGGTAAAAATGCGGTTTTATATGGCATTGAAAAAACGTACATCACAGATATTATGAATTACCCATGCGAGGGTTCTTATCCCGAAAATGATAATGAAATTGCTCTCAGCGCCGACGCAAAAGAATTTTTCGGAATCAATACAGGTGACAAGATTACTTTGCATACGCCTGCGGGAGATTTGGATTTTATTGTATCGGCTTTTTATGAAGATGATTCAGAATTTAATGAGATCATTGGGGGAAGCTGTGCGTATCTGAACCGGTCTGCATTTTGGACAATCTGTGATCTGAACGGAGAACATGCCGGCACGGAATATTATATCCGGTTTAAAAAGGACGCCAATCTTAGGAACGCTATTGCAGGACTCAAGAAACAATACGGGATTGAAGATAAAAATGTAGACGAGAATACGGTTGTCCTTGGACTGGCAGGGGCAAGTACCAGAGAGAGTATTAAAAATATTTATCCGCTGGCAATCGCCTGTTTTGTGATGGTATTGATTTCGGGTATTTTTATGATTTCAAGCTGCATGAACAGCAACGTTGCACAAAGAACGAGTTTCTTTGGAATGATGAGGTGCATTGGCGCAAGCAAACAACAGATTGTTCGTTTTGTGAGGCTGGAAGCATTGAATTGGTGTAAAACAGCGATTCCTGCGGGCTGTTTGCTTGGCATGGCAACGTGTTGGATTCTGTGTGCAATCCTTCGTTTTATCATCAAGGGTGAATGGGCGGATATGCCGCTTTTCGGAGTGAGTGTGAGTGGGATCATCTGTGGAATAGCCGTTGGTATTATTACCGTGTTTATTGCGGCGCATTCTCCCGCAAAACAGGCTGCGGAGGTTTCTCCCATAGCGGCTGTATCCGGCAGCGCAGAGCTGCCGAAGTACGTCAGCCATGCGGCAAATACCGGATTTTTTAAAGTGGAAACATCACTGGGTATCCGTCACGCGACGGCAGCTAAGAAAAACCTCTTTCTGATGATGGGTTCCTTTGCCCTCACGATTGTCCTGTTTCTGGTTTTTTCAGCCTGCCTTGATATGGTGCGTAAACTGCTTCCGTCAGAAAGCAACTTTTCACCGGATGTTGCGGTTGCAAGTCAGGAGAATCTCAATTCCATAGACAGAAGTCTTGCCGCACAAATTTCCGAAATATCAGGCGTGAAAAATGCCTTTGGCACCATGTATAGGATTGCGCTTCCGGTTCAAATCAATGGAAACGATGCAGTCATTGATTTGGTATCCTATGAGGAATTCATGCTGAATATGACGAAAAAATCCGTGGCAAACGGGAACTTGTCAAAGGTTTACGGAGACTCCGGCTATGCGCTCACCATTTTCAGTGAGGACAGCAGGTTATCCATAGGAGATAAAGTAAAAATCGGTGATAACGAGATTGAGATTGCCTGTGTTGCGTCTGAAGGAATCGGAAGCGTCAGTGGTTCCGCAGTTGTCGTCTGTTCTGAAGAAGTCTTTATGCGCCTGACAGGGGAGCATGGATATATGATGATCAATATCATATTGGAAAAAAACGGGGCGGAGGCAGCAGTGGATAAGATCCGCAGTTTGGCAGGTGACTATGATTTTCTGGACCGCAGGGAAGAGCATCTTATGATGCATAGCGCTTATTGGGTATTTCGGCTTGCAGCATATGGTTTTCTAACGATTATTTCTTTCATTACGGCGCTGAATATTATAAACAGCGTTTCTATGGGAGTGTCTGCAAGAATAAAGCAGTATGGTGCGATGCGTGCCGTTGGTATGGAAAGCAGGCAGGTTACAAAGATGATTGTGGCTGAAGCGGCCGTTTATGCCGCCTGTGGCACGCTTGTCGGGATCATAGCAGGGCTGGCACTCCACCAATTCATTTATGCAAAATTAATTATTACACATTTTGGCGGGACGTGGGATATTCCATTTTCCACAATCATAATCATATTGATTTTAGTTGCCGCATCGTGTGCTGCGGCGGTATACGCTCCTGCAAAGCGGATTCGCAATATGGCGATTACCGCAACGATCAATGAATTGTAATACCGGATTTATTTTGAACTGACTTGAAAATTTGCCGATGCCAAAATTATGCCGGAATCATGCAATTATTATGCAAATATCTTCCTTTTCTGATGCCCTGTCGGTATATTCTTACAATATGGAACGGAAACATCAAAGAGATCTTGGGATGTATACCGATGAGAAACGGTGTTGTGCCGATCAGTGAGGCTGCGGAGGAGGTACGGTTTGATGAGAAAGTGGATGCCTCTATTGGAGAGGAGAGGAAAGAGTTTTCTTCTGCCTGTTTTGGCGGGAGTGGTTGTTATGCATATGATTGGCATAGGCTTCCTGTTTTCCGTAGTATGGAATTCTCTTGTCCATGAGAAGAGATATCTTCAGGAGCATGTATGGGAACAGGAGCAGGAGTCGGTACAGGCGGGGGAGCAGGCACAAACACAAAAATCGGCACAGGGAAAGACGCAGGATGGCAGACGGCCTTGGCACTGGAGAAGGGTGTCGGGCGGTACGTTTCAGGAGCTGGAGCCGTTGGAGGAGTGGCAGGGAGGCAGGCGAGCTGCGGCCAGTTATTTGGGAATTACGCCAAATTTTATGAAGAACGGAGCCTCAAAGTATAAGAAATATCTGGGAAAATATGTGTACGCCGAGAATGAACCCAAACAGTATATGGACAGAGAACCTGAGCAAGAGAATCCGCAGACGTTACTGTATTTCTGGGGGACCGACAGAGTGTGGAGTTCTTTTGAGGGAAAGTATAATACCACATCCCATGCCGCCACGGCTTTTATGAATGATAAATTTTACATAGAGATTCCAAAGGACTGGCGTATCGGTGCGAATGATGCTGCCCCCCTTATTTTTTCTCATCCGTCGGAAGAAAAAAAGCATCCGAAGGAAAAGATGATTACTTATGAATGCGGAGTGCCGGAAGAGCTCTTGGGGAAGAGTGAGGAAATCGACGAATATATTTTGGCCGGCGGGATCGAGGATCTTCTGGAAAATGCCTTGGGGCAGGAATGGACGGAGGAGTATGCCTTAAAATTCAACAGTTCCGGATATTTTTCCCTCGAAAAGGATGGAGAATTACTGGCGGATATCATTGTCTGGCCGGAGATCGGACAGGTGGTGGTAAGGGATCAGAGAAACCGGATTGTTTTTGACAGGAAGGAAGATTTTGGAAGGATTCTGCTCCGGCAGGAGTGGCAGGACGTGGATTTTTCTTCCCCGGAAGCGATTGTCAGCTATGTGGAGAGCGGAGGAACAGAGCGCCTGACGAAGCTGGCGTTTGGGGAGACCGGTTCGTGGAGCGGCGGCACAAGGTATCGAACGGAGTTTCATGAGTTCCTGCGTTTTGAGGGCAGCTTTGACAGACGGCAGGTGACGCTTTACATACCCATTACCGCAGAGGGACAGAGCAACTGGGTGATTTTGTTTGAAGCGTTTGAGGGAAGTGAAAGGGGAGGAAATGTCTATGAGATGCAAGAGCAGATAGTGCGGACGTTTACTCTGTTTCCTTATTATTGTGTGGTGCGGGAGGGAGATACTTTGGCCGCAATCTCGCGTGCCTATACGGGCGAAACCGATTATTATGAGGAAATCGCCGCATATCCGACCAATCAGATTGCTGATCCGGACATGATTCATCCGGGGCAGAAGATCGAGATTCCGCTGGGACTGCGGTATCATAAACAGTACTATCACCTAAATGCACAGTAGTTGTGTGTATAGGAATAATACGCAAGCTTCCGCACCAATCTTGTAGGTGCAGAAGCTTGCGTATTACATTTCCGAAGTTCATATCTTATGCTAATGAATCGGTAATGCCGTACTTATTTACAAAATCCTCCGCCGGGATCGGACGGCTGTAATAGAATCCCTGTACCGTATCGCAGCCGTAAGAAGCGACAAGCTCAAGCTGTTCCTTATTCTCGATTCCCTCAAATACAATCTTGTAATTCACATCATTTAACATGGTAATCAGTGATTTGACAACGGCGCGTCCCTTGTCGGTATTTAATGATTCCCGGGCAAATATGCCGTCAAGCTTGATGATATCTGCCGGAATATTGGCAATCTGGTTCAGTGTGGAATAGCCTGCCCCAAAATCATCAACACTAATTTGAAATCCTTCCGACCTGAGACTGCTTATAGTCTCAACAATGCTGGAGAGGTCATTGACAAAAGTAGATTCCACCAGTTCAAACTCAATCAGGTTGGGCTCAATCTGATACTTCTTTTGAAGCTTAAAAATACTATCCGCAAAGGTAGGACTGGTAAATTCCTGCTTTGAAACATTGACAGATATGGCATATACCTTTTTCTCTGCATCCAGACACTGCCGCTGGAATGCAAACACCTTCTCAATCATAATCTTATCCAGCCGTTCAATCAGACCAATGCGCTCAAGAACCGGAATAAAACGCCCGGGCATAATGAGGTTGCCCTGCTCATCACGCATTCGCACAAGCGCCTCCCCGCCTACAACACAATTTTTGGAAACAGATACCTTAGGCTGAATGTATAGTTCTATGCCGCCATTGTTGGACGAACGGATAAACATATTTGACATATGCATATTTTCATAATGTGCTTTACAGTTGTTTTCGGTAAATACCTGACAATTTGTATTAAACGTACCCTTAATCATCTTTTTGGCAAGATTAGCCCGATCTGTTGCCATTCGGACATCAACAGTCTTATCCTCATAAAAATAGATTCCGATATACACATGATTATAGACCAGTGGGTAACGGGTGGAAAGCATATGTTCAAATTCATGGCTCTTCTGTGTCAGATAGGATATCAAATCTTCCTTGGACATGGCTGCCATATCATAGATACCTCGAAATTGGTCAAAACCAATACCATATGCCGCACGGCAGAGGGGTTCGTTAATAAAGAAAAAAGAAGCGATGTCCTCCATGACGCGGTCGCCTTCCGACATACCGTAAAAATCATTAATATATTTGAAATTACTGATATCCAGAGCGATAAAAGCCAACACCTCTTTACTGGCTTCCACCAAAGAAACGGCCTTGCTGATAAATTTATTATTTGCGGATTGGATGGTATAAAAATTATTCATATGCACCTCCAACAGCATAAGAAGAGTCCCTTCATACTTACATTGTCATTTTACTCTTTTATTGCTGTTTACTCAACCCTATTTTCACATATTTTATAAAATAGTTTGTCAACGCAATGTCTCAATCCCATATTTTCTGCCTTCTCCAATTTGTTCAGCCCGCCTACGGTGCCACTCGTTCCAAAATGCGATATACCCATTCCGGTCGAATTCGTCTTCCGGGAGTTTTCTCGGCGGGCATGACCGGTAGAATGCCTCGATTTTGTCCGCAAAGCGAAACACCTCTTCCCGGTACTCGTCCATGGGCACGATACTTTGGGAACCGTCCTCCAGAACCAGCCGCACCTTCTCCCCGTCATGGAGGATGGACCAGTCAACGCCGTTCGGGCAGCCGGAGATTGCCACATTCTCCAGTTGCTTATCGGCGATCAGAAAGAATCCGCAGCAGGGCAGCATTTGGTTGTCCTCATAGAT
The DNA here is from genome assembly GCA_964604835.1 of uncultured Acetatifactor sp. Lineage (GTDB taxonomy): Bacteria > Bacillota > Clostridia > Lachnospirales > Lachnospiraceae > Acetatifactor. Next base: position 16,160 of record CAZSAJ010000039.1, on the reverse strand, counting down.
GATGTGATCTTCCGTCAGTGACTTCAGCAAATATAGAGCGGTGGCGCTGACCGTTGCGTCATACTCCAATTTCCGGTCTCCGATATAGGCCGCCGCATGTCCGTGCAAACATAAATCCTCACAATTGTCTTCCCGCCCGTCTATCCATTGCAAATGATCTGCATCTATCCGAAACATCCGTACACCCCCATTCTGTCAGGCAGTGGTATCTATGATATTGGTTTATCATATCACATGCGGGATCTGTCCGCAAGCGCGCCCGCGGGCACGACCGTGGGTCATGAGTTTCCGTCTTGTCATCCGCGGGAAAAAATGCTAGAATAACAAGAATAGAGCGGAATGAGCAAAGCGTTGTAAAACGGGATGAGAGAGGGCCGAATGGATAGAAAAAGGATGGCAGCCGGGAGCGGTTTTAGAGAAAACGAGGGCGGAGTGGACAGGAAGAAGCGGCTGCTTCTTTTTTGGATGATTTTGCTCGCAGCCCTTCTGATCAGATTGATTCGATTTGGCTCACTGCCCTTCGGTGTGAATCAGGATGAGGCCATGGGCGCGGTGGATGCATGGGCGTTGTCTCTGTATGGGACGGATCGGTTCGGTGTGCGTCTCCCCGTACACTTTGCCGCGTGGCAGGTGAGTCAGATGAGTGTGCTGTTGTCCTATCTGATGATACCTTTTATCCGGATCTTCGGATTCCACACTTGGGTGATCCGTCTGCCCATGCTGCTTGCCAGCGTGGGAGGAATCGCGCTGGTATATCTGGTCGGAAAGCGTCTGTTCGGTGTCAGATTTGCCTTTGTGGCAATGGCGCTCACCGCGGTCAATCCTTGGCATTTTATGCAGAGCCGCTGGTCTATCGACTGCAATTTGTTTCCCCATGTGTTTCTGCTGGCCTTCTATCTGCTGCTTCGGGGCATTGATAAGAAGAGAGATCTGTATCTGTCCATGTTTTTCTTTGGGCTGACTTTTTACTGTTATGGCATTGCGGTGTATTCCGTGACGCCGTTTTTGGCTGTCTTTGCCCTGTGGGGGCTGCGAAAGAAGCTTTTCTCGTGGGGAGAGGCGTTTTTGTGTGTTTTGATCTTTGGTGTGGTGGCGCTGCCGGAGATTCTGGTGCTGGCCATCAATCTGTTCCACTGGGATTCCATCGAGACGGGATGGATTACCATGAGTCGTTTCCCGGAGACTGTCCGGGGGAATGATATCTTGCTTCTGAAATTTTCCTTTTCCCAGCTCTGGCAGAATATCCGCGCCTTGTTTGCCAGCAGTTTTCTGCAGCTTCCGGATTATTGGTTTAATACGATTCCGGCGTTCGGTCCCCTGTATCATATCAGCATTCCGTTTATTGCCGGGGGAACGGTGCTGCTCACAAAAGATTTGTTCGGAGAAAAAGATGTGAAAGCGCAGGCGCACAAGCTGGCTCTGTGGGGATTTCTGATCACGGGTATCTGGGTGGGCATCATCACCTATAAAGTCAATGTGAACCGCATTAATATTATCTTTTATCCGTTGATTCTGATCAGCGCATATGGGATCTGCCGTCTGGCGGAGCGGAGCAGGAAATGGCTGACCGTGGTGGGCGCGGCCTATGGTGTGTGTGCCCTGTTGTTCGTGGGGGCGTATTTTACGGTGTATCCGAAGGAGTCGGCGCAGTATTATAACGGAGAGTTTCTGGAGGCCGTGCAGACGGCGGATCAGGCGGAATGTGAGCGACTCTATATCACGGGCAATATGGGATGGCAGTTCAATCTCTCCATGGCGGAGATCCTGACTCAGTATGCCTGTCACATTGATGCGCAATACTATCAGGAGAAGACTCTCGTCACGGGAGGCAGGGAGCTTCCGCCCTATTCCGAGCGGTATCACTATATCAATGCGAAAAACTATGACTGGACAAGCTGTGACAGAGCGGGATTGTATCTGCTGCAGGAGCAGGATCTGGAGGCGGTTACGGCGCCCTATGAGGTGTTGTGGGAGATCGGCGGATTTCGAATTTTGAAGATAATTTAATATTTTGAGCAATTTTAAAGGATTAAATTGCCGTATTTGGAGATATGTTGATATTTTGCGAAACGGAGGTAGAGAGTGTGCCGGAGACAGACCGGTCCAACGGACAGATGATCGGACAAGAACAATCGAAGAGACTGGTGCTGGGGATCTTGGCACATGTGGATGCGGGCAAGACCACGCTGGCGGAGAGCATGCTCTATCTGGGAGGTCAGATCAGACGGCTGGGAAGAGTGGACCACGGGGACGCCTTTCTGGACAATTTCTCGCTGGAGCGGGAGCGTGGGATCACGATCTTTTCCAAGCAGGCGCAGACGGTGTGGGGGGACATGGAGCTGACCCTTCTGGATACGCCGGGGCATGTGGACTTTTCCGCGGAGACGGAGCGGACGCTGCAGGTGCTTGACTATGCGGTGCTGGTGATCAACGGGGCGGACGGTGTGCAGGGGCATACCCGTACTTTGTGGAAGCTTTTGGAGCGGTATGAAATACCGACTTTTTTGTTTGTGAACAAGATGGATCAGCCGCAGGCGGACGGCGCGCGGCTCATGGAGTCTCTGAAAAAGCAGTTGGACGCAAATTGTGTGGCGTTTTCAAGCACAGACTATGAACGGATTGCGCAGGGGCAGGCTTATGACAGAGAGGCCGCAGGGGAGTATGTCAGAGAGCATGTCATGGAGGAGATCGCCACCTGTGGGGAAGAGTTGATGAACGCCTATCTGGAGCGGGGAGAGCTGACCGGAGAAGAGATTGCGGAGGCGGTCTGGGAGCGCAGGGTCTTTCCGTGTTATTTCGGCGCGGCGCTTCGGGTGGAAGGGGTGGAAGCCCTTTTGGACGGCATCGGGCAATACGGTCTAAAGCCGCTCTACCCGGAGGAGTTCGGCGCCAGAGTGTTCAAGATCTCCAGAGACGCAAACGGGGCTCGGCTCACCCATCTGAAAGTGACGGGCGGCAGCCTTCGTGTGAAAATGTGGGTGGACAACCGGGCGGGCGCGGCGTCGGAGAAGGAAACTTTTCAGGAGAAGGCGGATCAGATCCGCATCTACAACGGGGCCGGTTTCGCGACGGCGGAGGAGGTGCCCGCGGGCGGGATCTGCGCGGTGACGGGGCTGACAAAGACCTTTGCGGGACAGGGCCTTGGAGCGGAGGAGGAAAACGGTCTCCCGGTGCTGGAGCCGGTGTTAAGTTATCGTGTGGAGCTGCCGGATGAGGCGGACGCGGTGCGGGTGCTTGGTCAGCTTCGGCAGTTGGAGGAGGAAGAGCCGCTTCTGCACATTCTGTGGCAGGAGGAGAGCCGGGAGATCCATGCGCAGGTCATGGGAGAGGTGCAGATCGAGGTTCTGGAAAAGCTGATCGAGGAGCGCTTCGGGCTCAGGGTGCATTTCGGTGCGGGAAGCATCTTATATAAAGAAACCGTCTCCAAGGGGGCAGTGGGGATCGGACATTTCGAGCCGCTCCGTCACTATGCGGAGGTGGCGCTGCTCTTGGAGCCGGGGGAGCGGGGCAGCGGACTGCAGTTTGCCAGTCTGTGCAGCGAGGATGTGCTGGACAAGAATTGGCAGAGGCTGGTGCTCACTCATCTGGAGGAGCGGGTCCATGTGGGGGTGCTCACCGGATCACCAATCACGGATATGCGTATCCTTCTGGTGGCGGGCAGAGCCCATGCCAAACACACGGAGGGCGGGGATTTCAGGCAGGCTACCTATCGGGCGCTCAGACAGGGGCTGATGAACTGCGAGAGTGTGCTTCTGGAGCCGATGTTTTCTTTTGTGCTGGAGCTTCCCACGGAATGTCTGGGACGGGCCATGTCGGACGTGCAGCGCATGTGCGGAAGTTTTGAGTCTCCCGTGACGGAGGGAGACCGCAGTACGCTCATAGGCAGAGCGCCCGTGGCGGCCATGGGAGATTACCAGCGGCAGGTCAACGCCTACACTCACGGCGAGGGGCATCTTAGCTGTATCTTGGACGGTTATGCGCCCTGTCACAACGCGGAGGAAGTGATTGCAGACTGCGGTTATGACCCGGAGGGGGACATAGAGAATCCCACAGGTTCCGTGTTCTGCGCCCACGGAGCGGGATTTATCGTGAGCTGGGACCGTGTGCCGGAGTATGCCCACACGGAGATTCCGGAGGCCGTGTGGCGGCTGGCGGAAGGCGGTGCGGCGCAAGGGACGGAATGCGGTGTGGCGGCTGGAGCGTCCGGATATGCGGAGGACATTCTTGGAGGAAAGGGCAGCGGGGAAACCGCAGCCCCGGGAAACGCAGGATACGGACGCAGGGTTCCGGCATCCGGCTCCAATGCGGAGCGCGTGATCTCGCAGGAGGAGATCGAGAACATTTTCCGGCAGACTTACGGAGGACATGAACGGGACGAACGCCGCAGGAGGCGGTATCATGTCAGCCGCCGGGATGCCTATGAGAGCGGGAGACGAAAAAACGCACAGGACGCGGGGGCCGGCCGCATGGGGAGCACCCGCGGGGGAAATGGCGGAACAACAAAAGAGAACTGTCTTCTGGTGGACGGCTATAATGTGATCTTTGCGTGGGAGGAGCTGAAGGAGCTGGCGGGGATCAATATTGACAGCGCCAGAGACAGGCTCATGGACATTCTGAGCAATTATCAGGGAACTGCGGGAGGCACGTTGATTCTGGTATTTGATGCTTATAGAGTCAAGGGTAATCCGGGGAGTGCGATGCGTTATCACAATATCGACGTGGTCTATACCAAGGAGGGTGAGACGGCGGATCAGTATATCGAGAAGACGGTTCATGAGATGGCGGACCGATATCAGGTGACGGTGGCTACCTCCGATGCGCTGGAACAGACCATCGTCTGGGGGGCCGGCGCCCTGCGCATGTCCGCGGCGGATCTGTACGCGGCCGTGGAAAAGGCTGCGGGAGAGCTGCGGGAGGCGTACACGGAGCGTGACAGCCGGATTGCGTTCAGACCTTTTTTGTGATAAGATACACACATTGAATGGTTGCCCGTCAAAGCGGGAATCCCAACTTTAGGGGCAGGAGGTATGGTATGATCTATCAGTTTTGGCCTGAGGGCGGCAGCAGTCTGTATGCTTTTGCGGGAATCCTGTTCGGATTCGCGGTGACGGTCTTGGCGACCGGTAAATTATCCGTCTATCTGCCCAGAGACGGCGGCAGGGAATTTGCCCATGAAGGGAAGCTTTCCGCCGGGAAACCCAGAGGGGCAGGCATTATCTTTGTATTGGTGTTTGTGGCGTCGGCGCTGCTCTTTATTCCGCCGCAGGCGGAGATGACGATCTATCTGATTCTCATTGCGATCTGTATGCTGACGGGATTTCTGGACGATGCGTCGGAGACGCCGTGGAACGAGTACAAGAAAGGATTTCTGGATCTGTGTGTGGCGGCTCTGGTGGCCATGACATTTTTAAAATACAATTCCAATGTGGTGGAGCTGGCGCTGTTTCATGTGAAGTTTGTGCTGCACCCGGTGGTGTTTGCTCTGCTTGCGGTGGCGTTGGTGTGGGGATCGGTGAACGTGACGAACTGCGCGGACGGAGTGGACGGGCTGTCGGGGACATTGGGCATTATCACGCTGATGACCATCTATCTGGTGGACCGCATCAAGGACAGGCCCGAGAATTTTTCTTTTGGAATTCTCCTCTTTGCGGTCTGTATTCTGGGGTATCTGTGGTATAACGCCACGCCCAGCAAGCTGATGATGGGAGATGCGGGCAGCCGCGCCATGGGACTGTTTATCAGTATCGCAATCTTAAAGACGGGATGTCCCGTGCTCTATATTCCGGTGGCAATCGTGCTGATTCTGGACGGCGGTCTGGGACTGTTGAAGGTGGCGCTTCTGCGCTTTTGCAAGATTCATATCCTCACCCACACGAGAACGCCTCTTCACGATCATGTGCGCAAAGTGTGGGAGTGGTCCAACACGCAGACCGTATATCGGTTTGCCATCATTCAGATCATTGTGTCCGCGGCGGTTATTTTCGGGATTCAGGGATAAAGAGGAAGAAAGGATATAGCTATGTATGATGAATTGACCCCCAGCGATATCAAGAAGATGGAGGAAGAGATAGAGTACCGGAAGCTTGTGGTGCGCCCGAAGGCTTTGGAGGATGTGAAGGAGGCCAGAGCGCACGGGGATCTGAGCGAGAATTTTGAGTATCACGCGGCCAAGAAGGTGAAGAATCAGAACGAGAGCCGTATACGATATCTGGAGAGGATGATCCGGACGGCGAGAGTGATCTCCGAGGACTCCGCGGCGGACGAGGTTGGCATCAACAATACGGTGACGGTGGCGTTTCTGGACGACGGAAGCGAGGAGACCTACAAGATCGTGACGACGGTGCGGGGGAACTCTCTGGAGGGGCTGATCAGCAATGAGTCGCCGCTGGGCAAGGCGTTACTTGGCAAAAAGGTCGGCGAGACAGCCCATGTGCAGGTGAGCGAGTCCGTGGGATATGACGTGCGCATTGTGAAGATTGAGAATACCGTGGATGACGGGGACAAAATAAGGAGCTTTTAGATGAAGAAATATCTGTTGTTTGATTTGGACGGGACATTGACCGACCCCGGAGCGGGGATCACAGCCTGTGTGCAGTATGCGCTGCAATCCTTTGGAATCGAGGAGACGGATCACGCGAAGCTTGAGAAGTTTATCGGGCCGCCTCTTAGGGACAGCTTCATGAATTTCTACGGCTTTGACGCCGAACAGGCGGAGCAGGCGGTGGCAAAGTACAGGGAGCGTTTTCAGGATACGGGTATCTTTGAGAATGAGGTGTATGAGGGGATCCCTAAGATGCTGCACACACTGCAGTCCAAGGGATTTTTCCTTGCGGTGGCCTCCTCCAAGCCGCAGGTGTTTGTGGAGCGGATCTTGGATCACTTTGATCTGCGCAAATATTTTAAGGCGATTGTGGGGAGCGAGCTGGACGGCACCAGAGAGAGCAAGGATGAGGTGGTGCAGGAGGCGTTAAACCGTCTGTTTGCGTACAAGCCCATACAAAAGGGGCAGGTCTATATGATCGGGGACAGGAAATTTGACGTGGAGGGTGCGAGAACTCAGGGAGTCGAGAGTGTGGGCGTGGCCTACGGCTATGGAAGTATGGAGGAACTGAAGGCGGCCAAAGCGGATTACATCGTGCGCAGCGTGGAGGAGCTGGAGAGCTTTCTGCTGCGCGGCGTGGAGGAAGAGCAGGCGGCAAATGAACCGAAAGGCCTGACCTTCCAGAGAATCTGGGTGATGCTTTATTCCTTTCTGCTGTTCATGCTGGTGCGCAGCGTTGTCATGTATGCGGTGGAGCTTGTCTGTGTCAAGCTGTGGGACATGACGCTGCCGGCGGCGCTGGACGCCTTTTTGTTTGTGCGGGATGAGGATGTGCTCCAAGACGCGTATTTTGCCTTTACCGGGAATCAGAGTGTGCTGAAATCTGCGCTTGGATTTGCGGGAGGCGCGGCGGCGGTATGGTCCAATGCGAAGCTTCTGATCCAAAAGACGGCGCAGGAGAACAGATTGAACCATTTGAGACGCGAAGGCAGGGCGAGTTATCTGCTGCTTGCCGGGGCTGTCGTGGGAGCGGTGCTGGGGCTGAATCTGCTGCTGGAGCTTCTGGGGGTCGTGGACAAGTCGGGAGCGTATCAGGCGGTGCGGGAGGAGCAGTATTCCGCAGCATTTCTGTTGGGACTGATCACATTCGGCGTAATCTCTCCCGTGGCGGAGGAGCTGCTGTTCCGCGGCATTATACACAATTATCTGCGCAGATTTATCAATCCCAAGGTGGCGCTCTTTATCTCCTCAGCACTCTTTGGCCTGTATCATATGAATTATGTACAGGGAATGTACGGTTTCCTCATGGGATGCCTGATGGCCTATGCCTATGAGTACTTTGGCGATTTTAAGATGGCTCTGGCGGTCCATGCGGTATCGAATATTCTGGTGTACTGTCTGACCTATACGCCGATGGTCACTTCATTTCTGGTGAGCTGGCCCGTGTGCATTGTGTTTGCGGTGCTGGCGGTGTGCTGTCTGGGGGCGCTGAATAAGAGAAAGAATGTGTTTTGAGCAAAGCGCGGGCAGGAGTAGGAACAGGAGTATGAATCTATGAAGTTTTCCATTATTGTGGTGGCGCTGAATCCGGGGGAGAAATTAAAGCGGACGGTTGACAGTGTGCTGGCCCAGACCTGTGACGATTACGAGATCGTGGTGAAGGACGGGGGCAGTTCGGACGGTTCCGTGGAGAGCCTTGAGAAGAACCCGCATATCCGTATTTTCACGGAAGCCGACAAGGGAATCTATGACGCCATGAATCAGGCGTCGGCCAGAGCACAGGGGGAGTATTTTCTCTTCCTGAACTGCGGCGACGTCTTTTATGACGAGAGAGTGCTGGAACGTGCGGCCGCATGTATTGAAGCTGTATCAAAAGAGGAGCGGGGCGAGCGGCCGCTTCTTCTTTATGGAGATACTTATGGTGAGAAGAACGGCGTGATGATCGCAGCTCCCCGCAGAATAGACGGCTTTGCTTGTTATCGCAATATCCCCTGTCATCAGTCCTGCTTTTATGCGGCGGAGCTGTGCAGGGAGAAACCCTATTGTCTCGAATACCGGATCCGGGCGGACTATGATCACTTTCTGTGGTGTGTCTACCGGGCGGGAGCAAAGACCGTGTATCTGGACAGCGTGGTGGCCTCCTATGAGGGCGGCGGCTATTCGGAGAGCAGGGAGAATCGCGCGCGGGATAAAGAGGAACACAGACAGATCACGGCGGAATACATGTCTGCAGGGGAGCTTGCCCGCTATCGCGCGGCCATGGCGCTCTCTCTGGCGCCGGTGCGGAGCTTTCTTGCGGAGAATAAGGTTACGTCAGGGCTCTATCACTGGCTGAAGGAGAGTCTGTATCATCATAAGATCAGGATATTGGCGGGACTTTTGTTGCTTGCGGCGGAATTGTATCTTTTTCTCGGCACGGGGGTTCTGTTGACGGATCAGACAAATTATCTCACCGGAGAGGGCTCTTGGGATCGGCCGATGTCCGAGCAATATCCGGAAGTCTGTCAGGAATTTGTGCCTGCGCATAGTCATCTTAGGAAGCTCAGTTTCCTGATGAGCAGGCCGGAAGGCGGGGAAGACGGGGAGATGACCGTGCGGATTCGTGACGCCGGCGACGGGATCCTCTACGAGAGAACGATGGCCGTGGCAGAGTTGTCGGACGGGTCCTTTACGGATGTGGAAGTGAATCTGGAACTGTCCGCCCATAAGTCCTATTATCTGACCCTGACCGTGGAATCTTCCGGGGCGGAGGGATATCCGGCGGCGGGTGTGTGTGACAAATCCTATAAATTGCATGAGAATCGGACATTGACCCATGGAGAGAAGCTGGCGGACACGCAGTTGGTGACCCGGTATTGTTACACGGATGCGCTGCTCGCATCCAGAGTGTGGACTGTCCTGTTGATCTGTCTGATTACCGCATTCGGCGTGATGTTCGGGCTGCCGAGGAACCGGACAGTGCGCAAGGTAGCGGGAATCGTGCTTCTGGCGGCAGGTCCGTGTGTGCTGGGGCGGCAGTTAGAGCTTTTGACTTATAACGAGCAGATGTATCTGCCCATGGCGTTGGCTTGGAATGTGGGGCTGATGTATGCACTGGAACTGTTGGTTCTGCTCTGCACCCATTCGCTGCGTATCACTACGGCGTTTACCAATATTGCGCTGACTCTTTTGTATACTGTCAATTATTATGTCCTTGCCTTTCGGGGGATTCCTCTGCGCGTGAACGATATCAGGGCGGCGGGAACCGCCGCGAAGGTGCTGGGGGATTATCAGTTTGTGCCGAGCGGCGGGTTGGCCATCGCTTGGGGAATTTGTCTTCTGCTGGTGGTATTCGGAGTGCAGAGCGGCGCGGGAGGACTTAAGGAAAAAAGGGCATTCCCGCAAACCGGGCGCACGCTGCTTTCCTATGGCATCACGATAGCGCTGGCTGTGGGAATCGCACTGGGGGGAGGCCGTCTGCTGCTCTACACGGATTTCTTAAGCCGGGTGGGATTTGCGGACGAGGAGCTGAGAGGAATCGCCCAGAATCAATTCAGTTATTTTAACGGCTATCTGGTGGGCGTCTGTATCGATGTGAAGAATTCCCGTATAAGCGCCCCGGAGGGGTATTCCGCCGGGCGGGCGGAGGAGATGCTTGCGCACTTTGCGGGAGCGGAGCAGACGACGGAGACGGAGGATCTTCCCCATGTGATTCTGATCATGAATGAGAGCTTTGCCGATCTGCGGGTGTTGGGAGATCTGGAGCTGAGTCAAGAGAATTTGTCATTTTTCTATTCGCTGCGGGAGAATACTCTGCGGGGCTATGTCAATACGCCGGTGTATGGCGGTAGCACCGCCAATTCCGAGTTTGAAGTGTTCTCGGGCTGCAGTATGGCCTTTCTGCCGATCAACTGCTATCCCTATCAGCAGGTGGTCCGCAGACCGATGAATTCCGTGGTCGGTCAGGCGAAGCAATGTGGGTACACGACCTATTCCATGCATCCGGAAGACGCGAATAACTGGAACAGAAGGGATGTCTATGGGTATCTCGGATTTGACGAAAGTCTCTGGAAAGAAGATTTCGAGGGAGCCGAGCGGATCCATCACGGGGTGTCGGATGCGGCGACCTATCATAAGATTATGGAACTGTATGAGAACAGGGAACCGGGCGAAAAACTGTTTGTCTTCGATCTGACCATGCAGAATCACGGCGGTTATACGGAGGACGAGGCACCGTATGCGGTGACGGCGAAGGGAATGGGGGAGCAGAGACTGGATGAATATCTCTCTCTGATCAAGATCTCCGACGAGGCTTTTGCGGAACTGGTGGGGTATTTTGCGGGGCAGGAGGAAAAGGTGGTCATCTGTATGTTCGGCGATCATCAACCGGCCATTTCCCATCTGGTGACGGATCATCTGTATGGGGGGACACTCTCCCGCAAGCAGGAGAGAAACAAATACAAGACTCCGTTTATTATCTGGGCCAATTATGACATTGAAGAGGCGGATGATTATGATATCAGCACCAATTATCTGGGGGGACTGCTTTTGAAGACGGCGGGGATTCCGCTCTCGCCTTATCAGGCTTTTATGGAACAGATGCGGGAAGAATATCCCGTTGTCACAGTCAACGGGTATGTGGACAGTGAGGGAGTCTACAGGAATTGGAACAGTGAGGGGGACGAATTTCCGGAATACCGTATGTTGCAATATTATTACTTGTTTGATGAGACTGCCGTAAAATGGAGGAATTGACAAATGAGCAACGAGAAGTTGTCTTTGCTGCGAGGGGCTGTCCGACGTGGTTATGAAGTAGTTATTTCGGGAGGCTGCCGTTGGCTGAAGGAGTGTTGTCAGCATCATAAGATTCGGATTCTTGTGGGAGCGATCCTGCTCGCGGCGGAGTTGTATGCTTTTCTGGGGACGGGTATTCTGCTGGAAGATCAGATCAATTTCCATACCGGGGAGGGTTCCTGGGAGGAGCAGGCTTCGGCCGAGAATCCGGATTTTTGCCAGAAATTCATACCACAGCACAGCCATCTGCATCTGATCAGCTTTCTGATGAGCAAGGAGGGTGCGGCGGAGGAAGGTACGGTTGAAGTGTTGATCGCCGACGGGGGGCATCGGGTCGTCTATGAGAAAACCCTTGCCTTTTCCAAGATATCGGACGGTTCTTTTACGGATGTGGAGGTGGATCTGGAACTGTCCGCCCACAAGCCCTATTATCTGACCTTGATCGTGGAATCTTCCGAGGCGGGGGGGTATCCGGCGGTAGGCGTGTGTGACAAGTCCTACAAGCTGCCCGAGAACCGAACCCTGACCCATGGGGAGGACCTGCCGGACACACAGTTGGTGACCCGGTATCATTATCAGGATGCCCTTGCGGCCTCCAAAGCCGGAAACGTGATCCTGCTGTGTCTCCTGACCGCATTCGGGGTGATGTTCGGGCTGCCGAGGAACCGATATGTGCGCAAGGCTGTTGGGGTGCTGGCGCTTGTGGCGGCTCCCTATGTGCTGGGGAGCAGGCTGGAGATGCTGACCTATAGAGAGGTACTCTACATGCCCATCTCACTCAGGTGGAATGTGGGGATCATGTATGCGCTGGAGATCGTGGTTCTGCTGATGACCCATTCTCCCAGAATCACGGTTCCTGTTACCAATATTGCGTTGACACTTTTGTATACCGCCAATTATTATGTCCTCCAATTTCGGGGAACGCCGCTTCGGGTGAATGATTTTACGGCCATTGGAACGGCGGCCAGAGTGGCCGGGGAGTATAGTTTTGTGCCCAGCGGGCATCTTGTTCTGGCGTGGGGGCTATTGCTTTTGTTCGTGGTCTACGCCGTCCAGACCGGCCCGATAAAAGAAAAGCGCAAAACGGACACGGAATCGGAGTCGGAATCAAAGCCGGAAACAAAGCTAAAAACAAAGCCGAAATCAGAGACGGTACCGGAGAAGAAACCGTCTGTCACCAAATCCTACCGGAGCAGGAAAGTGATCTCTTATGCGGTGACCATTGCTGCCGCTATCTCCATAACCGTGTACGGGGGGTATCAGCTTCTCTACACCGATCTGCTGAACCGAGCAGGATTTGCGGACGAGGATTTCCGGGGATTCTGGCAGGATATGCTCTACTACATAGACGGGTATCTGGTGGCCACCTGTCTCGAGGTAAAAAATTCTCACATTACGGCTCCGGACGAATACTCGACACAGAGGGTGGAAGAGCTGTTGTCTGCCGCCGGGGACGGGCGGGAGCTGTCCGACGAGGAGCGGGAGGAACTCCCCCATGTGATCCTCATCATGAACGAGAGCTTTTCCGATCTGCGGATCTTGGGGAATCTGGAACTGAATCAGGAGAATATGGAATTCTTTTATTCTTTGAAGGAGAACACGCTGCGCGGTTATGTGAACGCCTCGGTCTTTGCAAGCGGAACGGCCAATTCGGAATTTGAGGTGCTCACGGGCTGCACCACGGCGTTTCTGCCGGTGAACTATTATCCGTATCAGCAGGGTATCAGGAAGCCTCTGAATTCCATGGTCAGTCAGATGAAGAAATACGGGTACACCACATATTCCATGCATCCCGAGGCGGCCACGAACTGGAACCGGGATAAAGTGTATCGTTACTATGGATTTGACACAAGTCTTTGGCAGGAGGATTTTGAGGGAGCGGAGAGGATTCACAGCGGTGTGTCCGACGAGGAGACTTACAAGAAAGTTATTGAGCTGTACGAGGGCCGGGAAGCGGGGGAGAAACTGTTTGTTTTCGATCTGACCATGCAGAATCACGGCGGCTATATCGTGGATGAGTCCCCCTATGCCGTGACGGCCGTCAATATGGACAAGGAGCAAGTGAACGAGTATCTGTCGTTAGTCAAGATCTCCGACGAGGCTTTTGCGGAGCTGATCGGCTATTTTGCGGGACAGGAGGAAAAGGTGATCATCTGTATGTTCGGCGATCATCAGCCCTATGTCTCCGATTCGATTCTGGGCTCCGGTTCCGACGGGAATGTGGAGCAGAAACTGAACAAATACCGCACGCCCTTTGTCATCTGGGCCAATTATGATATTGAGGAGGCGGAGGGGTACGACATCAGCATGAACTATCTGGGCGGACTGCTGCTCAGAACGGCAGGAGTTCCGTTGACGCCCTATTTTGCTTATCTGGAGCAGCTGCGGACGGATTATCCGGTGATTACGTTCAACGGCTATCTGGACCGTGAAGGTAATTACAGTAATTGGGCGGGAGGAGAGTTCCCGGAGTATCGAATGCTGCAATACAATTATCTGTTTGACGACAACACTGTGGAATGGGGGTACTGATATGAACGGGATCATTTTACGGAGCATTGCCGGTTTCTGGCAGACCGGGGAATCTCATGGAAGATATGGAAGAATTGAGGGAGATGGGGGCCAAAGGTTTTTATACGGATGATATTTACCCGGAAATGTTGTTTTAATAACAGCAATAACGCAAGAAGTCTGAAAAAACGCAATATAAAGCTAAATAGATTTATTATCTGACAATTTTGATAAAAAAGTTGTTTACAGATGAGAGAAAAAGTTGTATAGTAAGGAAAGGTCGCAAGGGAGCGATAAGAGGTTCCCCTGCGGCTTTTTTTATGCGTAAGTTTTGGAACGATCCGAGGCAGACTGTCGGATATGACGGGATCGGGAAAGGAGAAATACAATGTTTGATGTAAAGAGGGAGGGGCCGCAGGCGCCGCTCTACCGGGAGGAATTTGAGCATGACAACTGCGGAATCGGCGCGTGTGTCAATATCAATGGCAAGAAGAGCAGAGCCACGGTGGAGAACGCCCTAAAGATCGTGGAAAATCTGGAACACAGGGCGGGCAAGGACGCCGAGGGCAAGACCGGAGACGGCGTGGGGATTCTCACCCAGATCCCGCACAAATTTTTTGCGCGGGTGACGAAGGCGCTTGGCATCGAACTCGGCGGGGAGCGGGAGTACGGCGTGGGCATGTTCTTTTTCCCGCAGGAAGAGCTTCGGCGCAATCAGGCGAAGAAGATGTTCGAGATTATTGTGGAGAAAGAGGGGATGGAGTTTCTGGGCTGGCGCGAGGTGCCCACATTCCCGAATGTGCTGGGCCACAAAGCGGTGGAGTGTATGCCCTGTATCATGCAGGGATTTGTGAAAAAACCTGCGGATGTGGAGCGGGGGCTCGCCTTTGACCGCAGACTTTATATGGCGCGGCGCGTCTTTGAACAGTCCACCGATGACACCTATGTGGTATCCTTTTCCAGCAGGACAATCGTATATAAAGGGATGTTTCTGGTGGGCCAGCTCCGCACGTTCTTTGCAGATCTGCAGTGCGAGGATTTTGAGTCCGCCATCGCCATGGTGCATTCCCGATTCTCCACCAACACCAATCCCAGTTGGGAGCGGGCGCACCCCAACCGCCTGATGGTACATAACGGCGAGATCAACACCATTCGGGGCAATGCGGACAAGATGCTGGCAAGAGAGGAGAATATGGAGTCGGAGTATCTGAAGGGACAGCTTCACAAGGTGCTGCCCGCCATCAGCAAGACCGGTTCGGACTCCGCCATGTTGGACAACACGCTGGAATTTCTGGTGATGAGCGGCATGGATCTGCCGCTTGCCGTGATGATAGCCATTCCCGAGCCCTGGGCCAACAACAAGGCCATGTCCCAGAGCAGACGGGATTTTTATCAGTATTACGCCACCATGATGGAGCCTTGGGACGGGCCGGCGTCCATTTTGTTCTCCGACGGGGACATTATGGGAGCCGTGCTGGACAGAAACGGTCTGAGGCCCTCCCGCTATATGATCACGGAGGACGACACCCTGATTCTCTCCTCCGAGGTGGGAGTACTGGATATCGAGCCTTCCAAGATTAAAGTGAAAGAGAGACTGAGACCCGGCAAGATGCTGTTGGTGGACACAGTGCAGGGCAGGGTGATCGACGATGATGAGTTGAAAGAGAGCTATGCGTCGGCACAGCCCTACGGAGAGTGGCTCGACAGCAATCTGGTGGAGTTAAAAGACCTGCACATCCCCAACCGGCGCGTGCCCGAGTACGACCAAGAGGAGCGTCAGCGCATGCAGAAGGCCTTCGGCTATACCTATGACGAGCTGAAGAGCACCATTCTGCCCATGGCTCAAAACGGCGGGGAGGCCATCGCGGCCATGGGGGTGGATACGCCCATTCCGGTTCTGTCGAAGACCTATCATCCGCTGTCTCATTCTTTCAAGCAGTTGTTTGCACAGGTGACGAATCCGCCCATCGACGCCATCCGGGAGGAGATCGTGACTTCTACTACGGTGTATATCGGACCGGAGGGAAATCTCTTGGAGGAGAAGCCTTCCAACTGTAATGTGCTGAAGGTGAACAATCCCATTCTCACCAATACGGATCTTTTGAAGATCAGGCATATGAAGGCGGAGGGATTCAAGGTGGAGGTGGTGCCTATCACCTATTATAAAAATACCAGTCTGGAACGGGCCATCGACAGACTGTTCGTGGAAGTGGACAGAGCTTATCGGGACGGTGTGAACATCTTGATTCTCTCGGACAGGGGAGTGGACGAGAACCATGGGTTTACCGCACAAAATCAATCGAAACTACCGACGAGCTCTTCAAAGTGCCCGTGA
>CAZSAJ010000038.1:0-26610 GCA_964604835.1 uncultured Acetatifactor sp. | reverse complement strand
TGTCTCGGCAATGCGGTTCACCACATCCATACCTTCCGTAACTTTTCCAAACGCCGCATAGCCGCCGTCCAGATGAGGACTTGTCTTGTGCATGATAAAGAACTGACTGCCGGCGGAATCGGGATTCATGGCTCTTGCCATGGACAGCACGCCCTCTGTGTGCTTCAGATCGTTCGGAAAGCCGTTTTGTGCAAATTCTCCTTTGATACAGTAGCCGGGACCGCCCATGCCGGTGCCTTCGGGACATCCTCCCTGAATCATGAATCCGCGGATGACGCGATGGAAAATCAAGCCGTCGTAATAGCCCTTATTGATGAGACTGATAAAATTGTTTACGGAGACAGGCGCAATCTCGGGATAGAGCTCCGCCTTGATGATGCCGCCGTCCTGCATGGTAATGGTCACAATAGGATTTTTTGCCATAAAATATTTCCTCTCTGTTTCTAAATATTTAGGTGATTGCTGCTATGAAAGTTTCGCAATTACCTATAAAATATTGTATACTAAAATAGACGTACCCAAGTGTGTATCCTGATTTTAGTATAGATATGTTCTTATTTTAACCGAATCGGAGCGGAACGTAAAGAGGAGAAAATAAATACGATGTATTATTTAAAGCAAGCGATTGTGCTCCCGATTGAGGGAACAAAGCAGAACGAGACCAATGCCGCCGGAAAAGAATCCCCCGAAGAATCAAGGGCGCAAACCTCCGAGGAGGCAACCCTCTACATTACGGACGACAGTCTGACGGCCCGCAGACTTCTCGCCAAAGGGCGCGCGGTACTCGTCTATCTGCATGAGGGGAATCGGGATGCGGACTTTTCCTTCTGCAGATACGCCTGCGAGAATCCAGAGGAACTTGATATGCAGTATCTGGACCAGATCTACCGGCGTTATCGGCAAATTCCTTGGGACATTCTTGAGACGGAGCGCTGTCTGGTGCGGGAGACCACGGTGGAGGATGTGGACGATTTTTATCGGATCTACCGCGTTCCATCCATAACCGAGTACATGGATCCTCTCTATACGGACCCTGAGGAAGAACGCGCTTATGCGAAGGATTATATCGAGCAGGTATATGAATTTTACCACTTTGGCATTTGGACGGTGGTCGATAAGAATTCGAGAGAAGTGATCGGACGCGCCGGCCTCTGCTACCGGGAGGGCTATGAGGACCCGGAACTGGGATTCGTCATTGCAGCGCACAGACAGGGACAGGGACTCGCCACGGAAGTTTGTAAAGCAATCTTGCAATACGGCGGGGAGGAACTGGAATTTGAGAGGATACAGGCTTTCGTCCAGCCGGACAATGTGGCGTCTCTGCGAGTATGCGACAAACTGGGAATGAAACAGAAGGGGCAGGCCGAACTGCAGGGAAAGAAATACCTAATCTATGTCTGGGAAGGCCGTTCGCAGACAGGCGCAAAAAATATATACAATCCCCTTTAATTATGTTATACTTGTCACAAAGTTTTCGGATAGGGAGCCCATGTGTAGGACTCTTCGCGGATTAAACGCCAAAATAGAATGAGAATATAGAGGTATGCATATGAGCAAGAAGAAAGTTGTAGTTTCTCTGGGACATGAATCACTCGGTTACACCACGTTGGAACAGTGGGATGCGGTGAAAGTCACCGCAAAGGCGCTGGCCGATCTGGTGGAAGCCGATTATCAGCTGACCATCACTCACTCCAACGGCCCGCAGGTGAGCATGATCCACAAGGCGATGACAGAACTTCGCCGGGTATACATTGATTACACCCCCGCCCCCATGTGCGTATGTTCCGCCATGAGTCAGGGCTACGTGGGCTATGATATTCAAAACGCCCTGCGCTCGGAGCTTTTGGACAGAGGTATCTCCAAACCGGTGAGTACGATCCTGACACAAGTCACGGTGGATCCCTATGACGAGGCGTTCTATGAGCCCACCAAATTGATCGGCCGCTATATGTCCAAGGAAGATGCGGAGATCGAGGTCAAGAAGGGCAATTATGTGCGAGAGACTCCCGGCAAGGGCTTCCGGCGCGTGGTGGCCGCTCCCAAACCCATC
Organism: uncultured Acetatifactor sp.; assembly: GCA_964604835.1. Lineage (GTDB taxonomy): Bacteria > Bacillota > Clostridia > Lachnospirales > Lachnospiraceae > Acetatifactor. The sequence goes on along the minus strand of CAZSAJ010000038.1, from coordinate 24,560 downwards.
GACATCGTGGAGATCGAAGCGATCCGCGCATTGGTCAAAGCAGATCAGGTGGTCATCGCCTGCGGCGGTGGCGGCATCCCCGTCATCGAACAGAAACATGCCTTAAAGGGCGCTTCCGCCGTCATCGAAAAGGACGCCATCGCAGGCAAATTGGCCGGAGATCTTGCGGCTGACGAACTGATCATCCTCACCAATGTGGATTGTGTCTACAGATCGTTCGGCACGGCGGATCAGACCCCTATTCTTTCTCTGACCGTTCCCGAGGCCAAGGCCGCCATGGCGGAGGGCGAATTCGAGGCGGGTACCATGCTGCCCAAGATCGAGGCCGCCGTGGCCTATCTGGAGAGAGTTCCTCAGGGCAAGGTGCGCATCACATCCATGAAATGCGTAAAGGATGCCATCAAAGACAAATCCGGCACCCTCATCACACAATCATAATATAGATCCTTTACGGCACGCCTTGTACTCTCTGGCCTCCTCCACATAGAAGCCGGCATTGTGCAGATTCTCCGCAATCTCCGCCTCGGTAACGCTGCGCTTTATTTTTGCGGGATTTCCCAATATCAGCGAATTGTCCGGCACCTGTGTGCCCTGCGTCACCAGCGCTCCGGCGCCCACGATACAGTTTCGGCCGATCTGCGCATCGTTCATGATGATCGCTCCCATGCCGATCAGAGTATTGTCTCCCACGGTACAGCCGTGGACGATGGCGCCATGTCCCACGGTCACGTTTTCCCCGATAATTACAGGGTGATGGCTGTCCAGATGTACGACGACATTGTCCTGAATATTGCTTCCCCTGCCGATGACTATAGATTCTCTGTCGCCGCGCACGGTGGCATTGTACCAGATTCCCACATCGGCTCCCACCGTCACATTTCCGATTACCACCGCACCGGGCGCGATAAAGGCCGTCTCATGAATCTGCGGCTGCCTGATATCCGTCTGTTGTCCCTCTGACATCTCATATCTCCTCTTTAATTTATCCGGCCAATAGATATTTTCTAAACTCAGATTTTCGCAATCTCCTATTATCTTGCCAATCGCTCCACCTTGGGAAAGCACTTTCTAATCAGCGCATAAAGGATTCCGCCCAACACACCGCCCATAAAATTCAAAATAATATCGTCCACATCCACTGTTCTCCCGATGAAAAGCTGACAGAACTCGATAAACAGCGGCAGAAGGAACGCCCACAATCCGACTTTTACCAGAGGCCGAAATTTTTTCCAGAGCAATGGCAGGCCAAATCCCCAAGGAATAAACATGACAATATTGCCCACGATATTCACCCGGATGAGATCCGGATTCGACACATATTTCAAGTATCTCTTGATCGTGCGGAAGGGAACCAGATTGACGCCGATCCCGTACTTTAGCCGCCTCCACGCATGGACAAAGCTCTTCGCACTAAACGCCTCCTGACCGTTTCGGAAAGTCAGCGTCAAAAGTCCCAGCATAAACAGCACAAACACAGCCAGCACAAACTCCCTGACAGGTCTTGGTGCATCCTTTCGCACCATGACCCAGACAGACCTCGTCACACAGTACAGGGGCAGAAAGCATATGACAATACGCAGCATATCCGATATATAAGATGACATTGCTATCCCCCATCTATCATTTCACAATTTTCTATTTTCATTGCAGCCTTTCCATTTCAGCTTTTCCATTGCAGCCTGTGCAGCTCTCCCTCGCTCTGCATACTCTGAAACTGATTCTGTCGCAGAGCCTCATAGAGGATAATAGCCACGGAATTCGACAGATTCAAAGAACGGATCTCCGGCAGCATTGGAATGCGGATACAGTCCTCCTCATGCTCCACCAGAATCTCCTCGGGAATCCCCGCGCTCTCCTTGCCGAACATGATGAAGTCATCCGGTCCGAACGCCGCCTCCGTGTAAGCGCGCTTCGCTTTCGTCGTGGCCATCCACAGTCTGGCTCCCGGATGCCTCTCATACTCCTGCACAAATTCCTCGTAATTCATATAACGGTTCACGGAAAGTTTTTCCCAGTAATCCATGCCCGCCCGCCGGATTTCTTTCTCATTCAGACGAAATCCAAACGGTTCAATCAAATGCAGACTTGTGCCTGTTGCAACACAAGTCCGCCCGATGTTTCCCGTATTTGCCGGTATCTCCGGCTGATGTAACACAATATGCATAGGTCGTTATCCCTTTTCCGCCCGCAGCTTAGTCACAAATCGTTCCAGCCTGCCGATGGCCACCTTCAGATTTTCCAGAGAATAAGCATAGGAAATTCTCACAAATCCCTCGCCGCTGTCTCCGAAAGCGGTGCCGGGAACCACGGCCACCCGCTCCTCCTCCAGAAACCGCTGCGCAAACTCGTCGCTGGTCATACCGAATTCCCCGATGTAGGGGAACACATAAAACGCTCCGTAAGGCTCAAAGCACGAAAGCCCCATCTCCCGGAAAGCGTTCATGAGATACCGTCTGCGCTGATTGTAAGCCACGCGCATCTCCTCAATGTCCGAGTCGCCGTTTTTCAAGGCCTCCACTGCGGCATACTGGCTGGTGGTGGGGGCACACATGATGGCAAACTGATGGATCTTGGTCATCTGTCCGATGATGTCGGCAGGCCCGCAGGCATAGCCCAGTCTCCAGCCCGTCATGGCATATGCCTTGGAAAACCCGTTGATCAGGATCGTCCTCTCCCGCATACCGGTGAGACTGGCAATGGACACATGCTTCTCCTTGTAAGACAGCTCCGCATAGATCTCATCGGATATGACAAATATGTCATGTTTTAAGATAACCTCCGCGATAGCCTCCAGATCCTCCCGCTCCATAATGGCGCCGGTAGGATTGTTGGGGAAAGGCAGAATCAGCACTTTGGTCTTATCCGTGATGGCCTCCTCCAGCTCCTGCGCCGTGAGACGGAACTCATTTTCCGCCTTCAGATTGATGATCACCGGCTTCGCCCCCGCAAGGATTGCACAGGGCTCATAGGACACATAACTGGGCTGGGGAATCAGCACCTCTTCGCCGGGATTGATCATGGCGCGCAGTCCCATGTCGATGGCCTCGGAACCGCCCACGGTGATCAACACCTCCTTGGCCCAGTCGTACTCGATATTGTTCTTGCGCTTCATGTAATTGCAGATCTCCTGACGCAGCTCCTTCAAACCTGCGTTGGAGGTATAAAACGTACGACCCCGCTCCAGAGAGTAGATCCCCTCGTCCCGAATATGCCATGGCGTGTCAAAATCGGGTTCTCCCACTCCCAGCGAAATGGCGTCCTTCATCTCACTGACGATATCAAAAAATTTTCTGATGCCCGAAGGCTTAATCTCTACTACTTTATCTGCTAATGGATTTCTCATGGCGTAATCATCTCTCTTTCATCTTCCGGCTTCTGTATGAAGATCGTGCCGTGATCTTTATATTTTTTCAGGATAAAATGGGTTGCGGTGGAAAGCACCTGCTCCAAGGGCGCCAGCTTGTCGGACACAAAGGAAGAAACCTCCCGCAGTGTCTTCCCCTCCAGAATGACCATCAGATCAAATCCGCCGGAAATCAGATAGACGCTTCTCACTTCGGGATATCTGTAAATGCGCTCCGCCACATTGTCAAATCCCTGTCCTCTCTGGGGCGTCACCCGCACTTCGATCAGCGCGGTCACTTTATCCAGAGATGTCTTCTCCCAATTCACCAGCGTGTGATATCCGCAGATGACACCTTCGTCCTCCAGAGCCTGCAGCTCGTTCACCACGTCGATCTCCTGCACACCCAGAATCACCGCCAATTCTTTCAGATCAATACGGCTGTTTTTTTCAATTACCGCCAATAATTCTTCTCTCATTTTCATCCTTCATTCCTTTCCGTTTGTTCTATCACTTGATAAATACTGTCCTCATGAGGACGGTCCAGATAGCGTACCTCATCCTCGTTGAGAATCAGTCTGTCTCTGCTGTCCGTCACTTTACCTACGATCACCGCGGGAATCTGTGCCGCTTCCAAAGCCCTCACCAATTCCGCTCCGTCGGCACAGGTCATCAAAAGACACCCTCCCGATAAGAGCTCATAGGGATTTACATTGCAGTGATTGCAGACTTCCACAGTCTCCTGTCTGACAGGCAGTTTCTTAAGATCTATGGTCAGTCCGACGCCCGCGCCTTCCGCCAGCTCCCAGAGGGCGGCCAGAATTCCTCCCTCGGAGACATTGTGCAAGACGCACACGCCGGACTGCGTCGCGACTGCGGCCTCCGGTATGGTGGACAGATACCTGTCGAATCCCGCCGCCGTCTCGGACAGCCACGCCGGATAACGCTCTCTGAGACTCTCCTCAAAGCACCTTGCCAGAATTGCGGTTCCCTCCAGTCCGATCCATTTGCTCACAACGATATCCTGCCCCGGACGGGCCGCCTTTACCATGTGATACGCCGCGGCAACACCGTGTGCGGCCACACCGTATGCCGTTACCGTCATCAAAGGCTCCCGCACCGCCGCCGTGACTCTCGCCTGTGCCTGAGCAATTCGGATGTGGAGCTCACTGCAGGTCTGCTCCGCCTCCGCCATCATCTCTTTCAATGTCTGCTCCTCGCTCTCGGAGGGCAGCAGAATGCTCAGGGCTGCCGCCACGGCTTCTCCGCCGCGGGAAGCCAGAATATTCGCGCATTTTATGAAGATGGAAGACACCGGCCGTGCTCCCTCCTGCACACAGGATAACATGACACTGCTGTCACCAAAGGAATCTCCGCCAAATGAAAAAAGGGCGCAGTCCTCCCCTATGCCTGCGCCACATAACACTTCCCTGCGTTTCGTCTTTATCTGTTGCAATATGGAACGTTTCAAAACGTTTTCCGTTACCCTGCCAGTCTTCATGAACGGCTCCTATAGGGCGGCTTCCACACAGTTTAATCCTCATCCACAACCACCGGCTGGGGGGTTGTGAGAATCCCGATCACATTCCGCACATGATCAATACTGCCTGTTCCGATGGCCGCCATAATCTCATTGTATGCATTGGGATCTCCGGTAGAAGTTCCCACCGTCGCACTTCTGGGTGACATTTTATAATTGCTGCTGTTGATCTGCTCGCGGCTGACCTCCTCGCCGTCCTGCGTGACAATCTTCCAGAGACGCGCTTTGTAACCGGTGTGTGCACTCTCCGTGACAATGTAGCCGATAGGCTTGGAAGCATCCGCATAAATGGCGTCCGTCTCGGGACGGATAATCTCCAGCACTTCGCTCTCATATTTTACGGCATGACCTTCGTCCCGGGTCTCTTTACCGTAAATATTGAATGTAATCTTTTTGTTCTGTGTATAGCCTTCAATATAAATAGGGTAATCCAGATTATTCACAAACCGGAAGTCCTTGCCGGCGCTCTCCGCAATCGCCGCATCCGCGGAAGGCTCCACATAGGAGACGATCATGGAATGATTGTGCCGCTCCGTGACATCCAGCTCCGACTTCAGCACGGCGTTGTACAATGTGGTGGAGACCTGACAGATTCCGCCGCCCAGACTGTCCACCACCTTGCCGTTCAAATAGGAACCGGCCATATAATAACCGTTTTTCTCCGTGAAAGGGGCCACCATGTCATAGGTGGAAAATTCCTCCCCGGGATACAGCGTTGTCCCGTTGATCAGATTGCATCCGTTTTCCACATTGGCGCTTCTGGAAGTTCCGGAAGTACTGTAGGAAGTGGTATAGCTTCCCAAAAGATCTGTCACCGACGACAGCTCCTCGGCGCTGCCTCTCGGCTCCTCCACCGCGATGTCAAGCGCGATACTGCAAGACTTCTGATCCCACTCTCCCGTCAGATAATCGTAGATCCTGTCGATGGAGGCCTCAACATCCAGCACGGATCCGGCCTGTCCCTCTATCACCTCAAACTGTCCGTCCTCATTTCTCTTTAACGAGACGTTCACGGGCTTTTTATCATATTTTACACATTTCGTGGCCAGCACGTCGTTGATGGCCTGCACATCAAAGTCCAGATCAATATGAAAAATGCGACTTTCATGTTCCAAATCTTTTAAGGCCTTGTAACGCTGGATAATATTGCCGGTCCGGCCAAGCCGAAAGGCTTCCTCCGGCAGGCCCGTGTTCGCCCAGCTCACGCCCAGATCGCCCGCCGTCACCACCACGTTGTGATCGCCTGCCGCCTCCAGCGTGATCTCCGTCTCACGCAGTTCCTCTATGTAAAATTCCACCGCCGCGCGGGCCTGCTCCACGGTTTTGCCGGACAGAACAATGTCTCCCGCATAGATACCCGGCTTGATGGTCTCCTCTTCCGCCGCCTGTCCTTCTATGCCAAGGCAAAAGACCGACAGCATCAGACACAGGACAAAACTTCCCGCCTTCCACATTTTTCCCATGATAATCACCGTGCCTTTCCTTCATACTTCCGTTTGCAAATTATAATGACTTCGGCAGCTCGCAGAACGAGACCATAAATTATCATTTGAATTAGTACATAAAGTATGATAAAGTGGGAATGACCATAGCCAATACCAAAATAATGACTATGATGCCGGCCACGCGCCGTTTGGTTTTCCGATTGTTCATGTTAAACATAGCAATCACCATGCCTTTCCGTAATCTGCGGATTTTCCATGCAAAAGCGCATGTCCCTTCACACTAATCTGAAAGGATATTATATATGAAATTTTATATTTTGGCAAGTTTAATTATCTTTATTCTCGTGATCCAACACAATATACGCAAAACTGACCGCGCTCTGGAAAAGAAAAACAAGCTCTTCTGGGACAGGGAGCGCCTCGCCAATCAGACTCGCCGCAAATCTCTGGAGGGTCTGGATTATATTCGGATCCCTCTGGATACTCTGCCTATGGAGCTTCTCGCCGAGGATGAGAAGATCGCTGACTGTCAGCGCATCGTAAACGATCTCTCCCTGCAGCCCATCGTAAATTTCACAGGGTACACCAACACGGATTTGAAGCTGGAGTACGGCACCGCCAACATTACCGTGCTGACGGAATATGACCAGAACTATACCATTTTGGTCAACACGCTGCAGCAATGGGCTGATCGGCTGTATCAGGCGGGAGAGATCAATGCCGCCCGCGGGATTCTGGAGTTTGCCGTGAGCACCCGCACGGACGTGAGCCGCACTTATGATCTGTTATCCGAAATCTATCGAAGAGACGGCAGCGAGGATAAGATCCCCGAGCTGATCAAGACGGCGGAGAACCTCAATTCTCTGAACCGGGAGCGGATCCTCCGTCATCTGAAGACACCAACTGACGGCTCCGAATCCGATCAATAAAGCGGCTGGCCTCTCTTCTGGTCAATCTCTCCACATCCGCACTCAAAACTATTTTATGCTGCCTGAGCAGATGATATAACTGTTCTTTTTGCGCTTTGGTGGCGGGCGTATCCCGCTTGATCTGAAAAAGAAGGGGCTTCGGGACAAAAAGGACACCTCCGTCCTGCTCCCCGAACAGCTCCCTTAGTTTCCGATACAGAAGCAAAGTGGCTTCCGCATCCTCCAAAGCCCTATGGGCACGGTGGGGAATCTGATAGTATCGGCACAGATAGTCCAGATTCCGATGCTCCAGATCCGCCAGATATTTCCGGGCAATCTTCAAAGTGTCGATGCCGTCCTTTTCAAACGGAATCTTCCGGTCTGTGGCCGCTTTCTTCAGAAAAGAATAATCGAACAAAATACTATGCCCCAAAAGAGGCAGATCCTCCAGAAATGCCAGCAAGTCTTCCAGCACATCCTCCACATAGGGAGCATCCGCAAGATCCTCGTCCCGGATTCCCGTGAGCTCTATAATGCGTTCCTCCAGCTTTCGCCCCGGATTCACAAAAGTGGAAAATCGATCCGTTGTCCGCCCCTCTTGTACTTTTAAGGCGCCAATCTCGATTATCCTGTCCCATTTGGGGTTTAGCCCGGTGGTCTCCAGATCAATACTGATATAGCTGTCCGTCATCATCTTTTCACCGCCTGTCTCTCTTCGTCCTGCTTTATCCTATCCTGTCCGCCACGATCCGCTATCACTTGGGTTGCCGCCTGCGCATTCAGCGGGTTCCGTTGACGGTAGTCAAAGAGCACATAATGCGGGACATCGCTCTCGCAAATGTTCGACTCCGACAGCTCCCACACGGTATACCGGAACGGTTCCAGATGCGTCATCCTGCCAAGCTGCTTCCAATCATACTCCTCATAGGCGGGCAGGAAAGTGCGCTCCCGCTCCTCTCTCTTATAAAAATTCCGGATAAACTCTTTCTCCTCCGAGTTCAAATCCGCCGCAAAATCCGGACGGCTCTTTACATTTTCCCGCAGATACATATCATAGGTCAGAAGCTCTCTGTAAACCCCGGCCCGCGCCTCATCCCGCGCCAGTGCAAACTCCAAGAGCACCTGATAGCGATAGGCTCTGGCAGGACTCTCCGTCAGATAGCCCTTTTCCCGATAGTAATCCACAAGCGCCTCAAACATGGCAAAGGGATGTGCAAACACGCTCTCCAGAACAGAAAGCGTATGGGTAAACTGACCGCTGTTGTAGTACAGTTCCACCATCTCCTCCACACGCTTTAACCGCAGTACCTCCTCATAGGAGAGCCATTTGGTGGAAAGCACCTCATAGGGCGGTCTGTCCAGATAGCGGATCCCATACTCCGCCGCCTGTTTTGCCATGGGAGAACCCTTCAGCACTTTCAGAAATCCCAGTTGAAGCTGCTCGGGGCCCATGGCATAGACCCTGTTAAAGGACTCGGTGAAACTCGCATAATCCTCATAGGGCAGTCCGGCGATCAGATCCAGATGGATGTGTATATTATGCCCCCGGCGGATGGCGGCCACCGTTCTCTCCAGCCTCTCCATGTCCGCCACCCGGCAGACCGCCTGCAGCGTCCTCGGATTGGCAGACTGCACGCCGATCTCCAACTGCACCTGACCGGGACGCAGTTCGTTCAAAAGCGCAATCTCCTCCCCGGTCAACTGCTCCGCAGCAATTTCAAAATGAAAATTTGTGACACCATTGTCATGTTCTCGCAAATAAGTCCATACCGCCATGGCATGTCCATGGTCACAGTTGAATGTCCGATCCACGAATTTTACCTGTCTCACCTGTCTGTCCAGAAAAAACTGCAGTTCCCGCTCCACGATCTCCGTATCGCGAAGACGAACTTTTTTATCGATGGAGGACAGGCAATAGCTGCAGCGATAGGGACAGCCGCGGCTGCTCTCATAATAGACAATCCGGTTGGCAAACGCAGACATCCCCTCCTCTCCCTCCTCATAGAGAAAAGGCAGACCGCTCAGATCCGTCGGCTCCCGGTGTGCGGTATATTCCCCGGGAAGGCAGAGTCCCCCGATCTCATCCAAAGTTCCCTCACCCAATACATACCAACGCAGTAATTCCCGAAAGGTGACCTCGCCCTCGCCTAACATAATCCCCTTTATCTGTGGAAAATCCCGCAGAATCTCCGGGGCGTCATAGCTCACCTCCGGGCCGCCCAGCCACAGATCCGTGTCCGGCAGGATTTTCGGCAGCTCCCTGATCAGTTCCCGAATCAGATTCCAATTCCAGATATAGCAGGAAAATCCCACCACATCCGGCTTTTGTTCGTAGATATCCGCCAGAATGTCGGACATGCGCTGATTGACGGTATACTCCGCAAGCGCGATATGGGGCCGCATCTCCTCCCCGGCATAGGCCCGCAGACTGTAGATCGCCGGATTGGAATGAATGTATTTGGCATTGATCGCGGTTAATAGGAATTTCATGAGGTCCTCCTGTGGGGTGATCCGTAAGATGAATGTGCTGGAAGAGTTTAGGGGCTCTTGGCAGTTTCCGCCCGGGCAGGGAATAGATTGTATTCAGACGCGCTCTCGCTCCGTGAAAAACGCAGCGGACACTAGGGCTGTAAAGTACACAGCCCAAGTGCCGGCGTTTTTCAAGGGTCTTCATACAATCTATTCCCTGTCCGGGCTGCTCTACGAAAAAGGGCTGAACTGCTAGTTGCTTTTTACATTGTTGGCGGCATTCAGCTCCAGATAGATCATTGTTTCCGGCAGGACCGTTTGGGGGCGTCGGTGCTTGGCGAGGTACTTTCGAGCCTAGCATCCGCTACGCGCCCATCCGAGCGGGAGCGCGTCCTGCCGGGAATGATGATCTGTCTGGAGCGTCCCTTGCCGGCTAGTTCTAAAAAGACAGTTACACTTCCCTGTTTTCGTGTTTGCGATTTTCTTTACAAAGGCATCCGTGCCGTGCTAAAATGGACTGGAAACAGAACCGGATAGGAACGGCTCACATAACATGCAGGATGCTCATACGACGCATCGGAAAGGACAGAACCATGGCCAGATATGTACAGGATATTGTACTGAACAAACCCGACGATTTCGTAAACTTTATCATGAATGATTTTATCCAAAAACACGGCTTCAAGCTCTCCGATTGGAAGGGACAACCCGCCTACCGTGCGGGCGATCTCATGTTTGAGGGATATAAATATCTGGCATGGTCCTACTATAACGGAGTCTTCCATCTGGAGGCATGGCTTCGCGGCACTTTCGGCGGCGAATGGGATCTGGAGGGATTCGTGGGCTGCGCCCAGAAAGGGCCTTATAAGACCCTGCTAAATCAACTGATCGCCACGCTGAATCAGCCGCTTCCCCAGCAGAATGCCGCACCCGGACCGTCTGCCATGGGCGGAGCAGATCCCAATGCTATGGCAAATCCCTATACAGGGGCGCAAAATGTGGCGCCCACGGTCATCCCCGTGCAGACCACGGACAATCACTCGGCCGCTACCATCTCTCTTGTGTGCGGCATTCTCTCCATCGTGTGCTGCTGGAGTTATCTCTTCTGCATTCTGTTCGCCATACTGGGTTTCTCACAGGCCAGAATGGGGCAGGGTTCCAGCAAAGCTAAGATGGCACAGGCCGGCAAAATCTGCAGCATTGTGGGAGTGTGCCTGATGGCCGCATTCTACATTATCTATATAGGTCTCTCCGTGTTATACGCCATGTTTTCATGATCATTTTATACGCAAAATGATTTTCACCGGATAACGGAACCGTTATCGTCAAACTGCAGACCAAAGCCCTCGCTGTATTCGTTTATACGGCCGATGATGCGTTTTACCTCATCGCCTTCGGCGGGCGTTGGTCTGTAATCATTTCTGGAGGAATCGGAGCTAATGGAGCAGGGTATGATGTGAAACTCTGTCTCCTCCTGCTTCTGCCCGTCGAGAAAGGTGAAGGTCTGCTGGGCGATCATGGTGTCTTTGTCCGAGGGATTCCGGTTTGCCCCAAAGCAGAAATTGGCCAGACTGTAGATGATGTATTTTCCCTGATATTCTTCCACGCCCTGCAGCACATGGGGATGATGCCCGATCACCAGATCCGCTCCCCAGTCGATGCACTCCCGCCCAAACTGCTGTTGAAACTCCGTGGGATAATAATCCCCCTCAATGCCCCAGTGGCAGCAAGCCAGAATCAGATCCGCCTCTTTCTCCTGCAGCTTCGCAATGCCATCCTTCATCAGCTTCTCCACGCCTTGACCCCATGCGATCTCATTCACGGACACAAAGCCGATACGAATCCCCTTGGTCTCATAGATTCCCACATTTTGATCATAAGCATATACGATCCCCGTGGGCTGTAATGCCGCCAGTGTGTCCTTCGTTCCGTTCTCCCCGAAGTCCAATCTGTGGTTGTTGGCCATGCCCACGGCCTCCACGCTGCCATATGTAAGAATGTCCGCGTATTCCGGGTCTCCCTTGATATTAAAAGTTCTGCCGGGATTGAGTTCCTCGGAAAAAGTCAGCACACCCTCCAGATTGACAATGGTCATGTCATCCTGAGAGAAAATATCATACACATTTTCAAAAAAATAGCTCGGATCCTCTGTCGTTTCATACATCTGCCGAAAAGACCAGCTATAGTCCTGTCCCACATAATTTCCCATGGACACGTCTCCCGCCGCGCTGACGGTGATCGTGACGATATCTTCTTCAATGACACTTGTGTCGGTTTCTTCCGCTGATGTCTGATCTGCTGCGGTTTCACTCTCTGACGGCACGGGAGCGCTCTCCGGCTGTATGGTCTGAATGGAGGGTTCTGCATCCTCTCCGTCGATATGCCCGCAGCCCGCACAGATCATCAACGCATAGAGCGCCGCCGTCACATGCCATATCATTCTATGTGCGTTTTTAACATTCTTTATCTGTTTGATGTCCGTTTCCACATGCCCGGGATCAGCGATTAAATTATTGTTCTGTCGGTTCATTACAGCCCCTCCGTAAACTCCGATTCTCAATCTTCTTCCTGCGGCTCGAACAACAGCTTATGCAGATGCTCTCTGTTGGTCTCAAAGTCCACCTCCAGCACCGCCATACCGCGTATGGTGGCATCCCGGTAAGTTCCCTGCATAGGAATGCTTCCCTGCTCGATATCATAAGAAAGTATTTGCGGCGCCATCAGGCTCAGACAATAACATTCCCATTGTGTCAGATTGGTGGTTAGATTGGGCATCAGCCCGTCTGTCAGCTCTCCCGGATGCAGCAGCAATGCCTTGGGCAGTCCGTGGACCACCTCAGCCAGAACCTTTCTCTGACGCTCCGTCCTGCCAAAATCCGTACCCATATAACGGTTTCTGGTGTAGGCGAGAGCCTGCGGTCCGTTCAGATGTACCATGCCTTCCGCAGAAGGGTCCATATAATCCGTGCCAAACTCCTTTTCCGTGAGCAGATTATATTCATTCAGATACGCATTCACCCATTCGATCTCCGCGGAAGAGAGCTCCAGATCCACGCCTCCCACCGCATCCACCAGATTGGCAAAAGCCTCAAAATTCACCGACATATACCGGTTTACCGTGATGTCCAGATTCTGCTCCACCGTCTCCATGAGAAGCTCCGCTCCGCCAAAGGAATAGGCCGCATTCAGACGGTTGTTGTCATGACCCGGAATCTCCACATACATATCCCGCAGCAGGGAAGTCATATAAATCTTCTTGGTCTTCGTGCTGACAGACAACAGGATCATAGCGTCCGACCTGCCGTCCTCACCGTTTTGCCGGGAATCGTTTCCGATCAGAAGGATATTGATCACCCCGTCCTCTTTCATGGGAGAGGATGCCACGCTCTCGATCTCATGATAATTAAGTTTGCTATAGACCTGCCCGACCACCCAATAAAACCCGGCCGCCAAAAGTGCGATCACAAGCGCAACCGTGAAGAGAAAGCGCTTGAAACTGAATTTCTTCTTTTTTCTGCCGCCGCGGCGACCGTCTTTGCCTGCCACGGACTTGTCCCGCCGGGTACCGGATCCGGCTGTCTGTGTACCGTGACTACTCTTTCTTATGGCGGAGTTACCCCTGCGAGTGTTTCGGCTGCTCTTCCGGGTGCCGGACTCCTCACGCCGGGTGCTTTGGCCTCTGTTCCGTGTGCCGGGCTCCTCACTCCTGCGTGTGCTTCGGCTGCTCTTCCGGGTGCCGGACTCCTCACGCCGGGTGTCTCGGCCTCTGTTTTGTGTGCCAACGTCCCAGTCTGCCTCGTATTCTCTGTCTCGTCTGTTCGTGCCGATAATATCGATCTCCTTCTGTGTCTTCTGTGGCGTCTTCCGTTGCGTCTCCTGCTGTTGCTGCCGGAGAAACTCCTCCAAACCACGCTGAATCCGCTCCATATCATTCATGGATGCCGTCTCCTTTCCCGTCAATCCCCACAATCCAAGACATCGAACGGCTGCCCTTTTGCCCAGGGACTTCCCACGTCACAGCGTCCGTGATGATAGGCTCTGGAGAGAACCTCCCCCTCGCCTTCCACCACCTGCAGCTTCATCCTGCTTCCCCCGGACTGCGCGTAATCGTCCAAGAGCCGGATGATATCCTCCACGGAAGCGTCCTCGGCCTGTCCGTTGCCGGACAGCGGCTCTTCGGCTGCCTTCCGATTATTTTCGTCATATGAATCCGAATTATGCATTCTTCGTCCTCCCTCATGCTTTTACAAAACTGATCTATATAAAAGCGGCACAGACAAACTCTCCATGCCCCCGCTCTTCCCACTCGAATATGGACTATTGTATCACGTTCACCTGATTCACGCAAATGATATGAATGAAACGTCTTTTCGCATATAACGGTTCCGTCTTTTTCGTGTTGATTTTTCATCGGGGGAATGCTATGATACTTTCGATATAATTATGATAACAAAAACATAAAACGGATACCGAATACAGACGGAGCGCACCATGACGAAAAACACAATAGAGAAGAAAAATATACGCCTGAGGGCACTGAAAGCCGCCTTTCCCCATACCATTCCTATCTTTGCGGGTTTCTGGTTTCTGGGGATGGCTTACGGCATCTATATGAATGTGTCGGGATTTTCCTTTTTATATCCCCTGCTTATGAGCATCACCATCTTCGGCGGCTCTCTGGAATTTGTGGCCGTGAGTATGCTGCTCGCGCCCTTTGCGCCTCTGCAGACACTGATCATGGCACTGATGATTCAGGCCAGACATCTCTTTTACGGTATCTCCATGTTGGACAAATATAAAGACATGGGCTGGAAGAAATACTATCTGATCTTCGGCATGTGCGACGAGTCCTTTTCCATCAACTATACCGCCAAAATACCCGAAGATGTGGACAGAGGATGGTTCTACTTCTTTGTGACGCTGTTAAATCAATGCTACTGGGTGTCGGGCTCCACATTGGGCGGCATTCTGGGTTCCCTGATCCAATTCGACACGGAAGGTCTGGATTTTGTCATGACCGCCATGTTCGTTGTCATTTTTATGGAGCAGTTGAGAAAAGAACAAAAACACTATACTGCCATTGTGGGGATGGGCGCCGCCCTGCTGTGCCGTGTTCTCTTCGGTGCGGATTCCTTCATGCTGCCCACCATGCTCTGCATTCTGCTTCTACTCACGCTCTTCCAAAAACCCATTGAAAAGGCAGGTGGCCTCGTATGACGCAAATGACACTCACCCAACAGATTATCACGGTGGCGCTCTGTGTTTTGGGCACCATGACCACCCGATTTCTGCCCTTTATCCTTTTCTCCGAAAAACGCCCCACTCCCAAATACATTCAATATCTGGGCAAAGCGCTTCCCTCCGCCATATTTGGCATGTTGGTGATATACTGCTTGAAAAGCGTAAATGTTTTCACCGGAAGCCACGGTCTGCCGGAGCTGATCGCCATCGCGGCCACCGTGGGACTGCATCTGTGGAGAAAACAGATGCTCCTGTCCATCGCCGGCGGCACGATCTGCTATATGCTTCTGGTACAGTTTGTATTTTGAATAAATCGGAAAAGAAAGCGAGAAATCAGGAAGTTGGAATCAAAGATCGGAATAGATCCGTTCCACGATCTCATCTATTCTGTCCAGATAAGGGCGAAGATCCTCTTTGCCGTGTCCTTCCCTGCAGGCGTCCGCGATGGCCCGGTGTCTGCCGTCTCCGGCGTCAAAGGGCGGGATCTTCAGTTTATCCAGCACATGCGCCGAGATGCTGGTGGGATTCATATATCCCTTTACGCATTCGGCAACCAGCGACGAACTTAAGATTCCGCACAGATAGTAGGCCTCCGTCTCATCCTCCACACTCACATACATGATCTTCTCATTGGGCAGGCAGATTCTGCGCCCCAGATAAGCATCCTCCCTCTCGTCCAACACCGCACAGACAAACTCCGGTGCAATGTATTTCCAGATTACTTTATAACGGGAAAACGTATATTCCCCCACCCGCAAAACAGCGTGGAACTCCTGTCTCTGAATCTCTTTCTCCCATCCGGCAAATCCTTTTCTGCCGTCCAGTTCTCTCCGAAACCCGTTCAGATAAGCATAGGTCAGCGGGCAGCTCTCTTGCAGTTCCTCCGCCGGCACGGGCCACATCTTGGTCTGCTCCGTGTGGGGACACAGAAGATAGGTGTCGTATGTGACATGCCATCTGCGCACGTTGCTCCCCTTGATCATGGGGAACACATAGTCCGCCTCCACCTCCGTCTCCACCTGTTCCACCTTCCGCTTGGCCCGATCCACCAGATTGCGGACACGGATCCGGCGGCCCTCCCGGCCGCAGATCTGCAGCCAGTACACCCCGTTGGCGCCGCCGGTGAAAACCCCCGTCCGGGCCCGGTAGGGATTCTTCCCCAGAACCCGGCGCATTCTCTCCAATCGGCCTTTTTCGGCTGTCACCCACACGGAAGAGGGGTCCTCCGCCACTGCGGGCATAGCATACTCCTCCCGGATCTCCCATGGATTCGAGACATCCGCAGGCTTCTTATTCCATTTGTTATTCCACTTATTATCCCACTTCTTATCCCACACCAAATAGGGCACCGGATAAACCGTCTCCACACCTTTTTCGGCCCAAAAAAGCGCCGTGCCCACCACTGCGTCCTCAAACACTCTCACACGGGACA
Organism: uncultured Acetatifactor sp.; assembly: GCA_964604835.1. Classification (GTDB taxonomy): domain Bacteria; phylum Bacillota; class Clostridia; order Lachnospirales; family Lachnospiraceae; genus Acetatifactor. The sequence continues at coordinate 8,182 of CAZSAJ010000038.1, read as the reverse complement.
GATCATCCACCTGCAGCACACGAATCGCACATTCCTCCCGAATCCGAAATCTCCGAAATCCCACTCCGTTGGAGGCCGATTTGAACACACCCTGCCGGATGACAAAACCGAGAATCCCATGGTCTTTCAACAGCTTGTCCATCACCACATAGGTGATCAGCACCGAGATATCCTCCTTGGAAAAACTAAGATCCCTGCCCTTGGCATGGAACAATCCATACTCCCTCCAGAGATGCCGGGATTTGATCCGGTACTCCTTGGGCAGATACTCCCAGTTGACCCACGGGGGATTTCCCACAAGGATGTCAAACTGCAGGATATCTTCCTTTTTCCACAGCTTGGGATCCGCAAACCCCAAAATATCCGCCTGATAAACGGGCAGTTCCGTCTCTTCCCCCTGCCCCAGCAGATCCGCCACGGCCAGCAGATAATTGGTCTTGGCCGTGAGCACCGCCAACGGATTGATATCAAAACCGTACACGGTGTCCAGAATCTCCGAAAGCGTGCCGCCTTCCCGCCTCTTCCTTTCAATCGCCTGCATCAGAAAAGTCCCCGAGCCGCAGGTGGGATCCGCGATCCGAAGCTGTGACACCGGCCTATCTGCATATTTTAACGCCTCCCCAAGCGTTCTCTCCGCCAGCCAGTCCGGTGTGTAGAACTCCCCCAGCGCATGCCGGATCTCCTTGGGAATCATGGCCTCATACATCTGCCGGATATAGTCCACCCGTTTGTCACAAACCGCCTCCTCCGGGGACATCTCCCGCTCGTAGGCGGACAACAGATTGGTCATCTCCTCTATAATACCGCCGAAGCCGTTCTCCAGCTCATACAGCGGCCACCAATACCGGTCAGGCCGGACATAATTGCGTATCCCGTGCCGGACGGCAAACTCTCCGCGCAGAAGCGCCGCCTCTTCCCCATATGTATAGCCCTCGTGACCGGATACTTTCCCGGAAGCGCTTTCCCCTGCGGAGACGGGTACAAAACCGCCTCCCATAGTACCGTCCAGAATCCGCCGCATCACCGCTTTGACCAGAATGCTGAAACAAGTCTGAACCGCATAAAACAAAAGCCTTGCATCCCGCCCTTCCCCGTCCGCCGGGGGAAGCACCGCATCTCCGTACAGATAGGCAAACTCCTCTTTCCATCCCTCAATCATACGGGCCGTTTCCGCGGAAGGATGCTTCAGATAACCGTATATGTTCTCTATAAGTCCATCCGTTTTCTTCCGAAAATCGGATTCCGTATCTTTGATATCCCTGCAGAGCAAACATAAATCCAGAATCATTCTTCAAACCTTCCTGTCAAAACGATCCTTAACATCCTGAAATCTTCCTGTTATCCGGCCGCAGCCTCCGGCAGTTTCCCCACCGCAGCCCCCAGAAGGATCAGCGTTATGGCAACCCGAAGAATTCCCGGTATGGAGAAGCTCAGAACCGTGGCAAACACAAGCATAGGCACCTTGGAGTACACCGCCGCTTTGTACAGAACACCCATCCGTATTTTCTTATGAAGCATCGCCGCCATCAGCAGGGTGCACAGCCAGTAAATCATGGCACAGAAAAAATACCAGAACGTTCTGCCCACAAAGAAGATCACAAATCCGATGATGGTGATAACCCAGAATAGAGGCGCCAGATGTGCGATCACCCATTCTCTGTCGATCTCCAGATCATCGCCCAGATCGGAATAAGCGTATTCCGTATACTCACCATATGACAGCACACATATTCTCTCGCTGCCCGCCAGAATAATCTGTTTGTAACCCTGCTCTGCCACATGCTCCACGTCCCTCTTCCGAAATCCGTAAGTCTCATCCGTTATATACACATATTGATGTCTTCTGTCAAGAACATACTCCTCATCCATGGATAATCTGCCGTCCCGGAGTTCAAAATCCGGTATCCAGTCCCAAAAACTGTCGGCGCCTCCTCTGGAGATGTATGTGAAAACAAAAAGCAGAAAAATACATACCGTGGATACCAGAGTGAGAAGCGTCACAAATCCGATCATACCTCCCGTTCTCACCCTTGCCAGATCACCGTACCGGTGAGGTTGAAACGAATAGGCAAACTGCTCTAAAATATTCGGTCTTTTGGGTGCGGTTTGGCCGGTTTCCGGCTTCCCGTCATATCTGTTATATGGAAAATTATTACCGTCCATATTTCCTCTCGCTTTCCTCTTGTTTTCTTTTGTTTTCCTTCGTTTTCTTCCGCCGATTCCATAGCTCGACTTCACGGCTTTAAGAAAAGCCCCCTGCCGCAGGGCAAGGGGCTTGGTCTCAGACGTTTCTCGGCAGCTTGCTGATCGCAAAACACATAAATACAATTGTGACGACTATTTGGATGATTCCCGGCACGCCGATATGGACGAAAGGAATCAGTCCAAGCACTGTTGTCACCACGAATATCAGCACTTTGGAATATATGGCCGTTCTATACAGGGCTCCCGTAGGCAATTTCTTCTGCATGATCGCCGCCGCTGCCAATGCAACCAGAAAATACAGCATTGCGCTGAAGAAATACCAGAGGGTTCTGAAGATAAAGTACAGAACATATCCTATCACGATAATAACCGACAGAGCAGGCAGCACCGTTTCCTCGATCCATTCTTTGTTAATCGTCACATCCCCACCCAGATCCAGTTCTTTAAAACGCCTCTCCTGATATTCTCCATCCTGCATTATGGATATTTTATCCCTGCCTACGAGAAGGATATTGCTATATCCCAACTCTCTGGCATAATCCGCGTCTTCAAAGTCAAATCCGCTGATTTCGTCCGTCATATAGATAAAAATATTGTCCTCTTCGTACATAAATTCTTCATCGATGAAAAACCTGCCGTCTTCCAATCCGAAATCAGGTATCTCATCCATGAAATCCAGAGAATTGCCGAGGGAACTGAAACCGATGAAAAACTTCACGGCGGACACAAGCGTTGCAACCAGTGTCAAAAGCACCACGAAACCGATCATGCTCCCCGTTTTCACCTTGGCCAGACTGCCATACTTAGGCGGTACAAAAGCATAGGCAAACTGCTGGAACACGTTCGGAGCCTTGACCTGCACCTGCCCCCCCTGATCGTTCCCATAAGAACCATAAGGATTAGAATAATCCGGCGATGTATACCCGCCGTTCATACTCGTATAAGGCTGATAGCCGTTTCCCTGCTGGGAATCATTCATACCACTCTGCTGATTTGTGTTAAAACCATTACTGTCCATATTTTCCTCCCTTGCATTTCTAAAATCAAAACGCACTTAAAATCAGATACGTTACTTATTGTAACACAAGAAACGGGCGGCGTACAGTTTTATTCTCAAAAATATACCAGAATTCTGTCACTTTGCCTCGTCCGACAATTTAAAAAAATATGGCGGATGCACTTGGAAATATGATTGAAATCTGTTAGAATAGTGTTAGACGACACAGAATCGCGCCGCCGAGAGCGGCGCTTTTTTATAAGCGGAAGGGAAGGCGGATTTATATGAAATCAAAAAATTCGGAACAAAAAATTCGAACGCTGAGTATCAAACTAAAGATCCTATTGCCGGTCAACGCACTCATTCTGATCATCTGCATAATATTGGGATTTTCCGCATATCAGAAAATAAACGACGGGATGGTGTCTCTGGGTGTGGAAGAAGCCCGCATGGCGGCCATGATGGTGACGGACACCATCGACGGGGACGCAATCGGCCGACTGACGCCGGGATGCGAACAGACGCAGGAATATCAATCTCTTCTTGCTTCTCTGCGAACGATACAGGAGCGTTTCGGCATAGCATATCTCTATACCCTCTACACGGACGGACGACAGGTCTATTATGGCGTAGATACGGATCGATCGAATCTGCAGGCTGCGGTGGGCAAGCCCTATGAAACCTCTTATGCGGATCTGGCCGATACGTTTGGGGGCAGCGAATATGTGGAAGATTACATAGACCGCTCGGAATACGGTGATCTGATTTCCGTATATATGCCGATCTCCGACAGCTCGGGGAAGATCGTCGGCATCTTGGGCTGTGATTATAACGCTTCCGGCGTTGTGGAGAGACTGAACACTCTGACGGGCCAAATTATTCTGATCACTTTGATCTGTCTTGTCTGCTCCGTGGTACTGCTTCATATTCTGGTAGGCCGGATTCTGAGAAACCTCCGACTGGTAGACCGGAAAATCTATGATCTGGTACACAGCGAAGGCGATCTGACCCAGAAGCTCGATATTTCCACCGGCGACGAACTGGAGCTCATCTCGGGTAATGTCAATGCCCTTCTGGAGCATATCCGGGAGATTATGCTGACCATTGCCCATAACTCTTCCCGACTGAACGAATCCTCCCGGACGATCGCACAGAGTCTCTCGAAGGTGGAACTGAACATTTCGGACGTGTCCGCCACCATGGAGGAAATGAGCGCTTCCATGGAGGAGACCAGCGCCACCCTGAACCAGATCGATACCAATGCCGTCGATATCTACGAGACGATGGAACGGATCTCCCGCAGCGCAGGCGACGGCAAAACTTCTTCCGACGCGATCATGCAAAAAGCCGCCGAGATTTATCAAAACGCCGTTGCGGCACAGAATGACGCCAAGGCTCGGGCTCGGGAGATGTCCGCGGCCGTCAACGATAAAATCGAAAAGTCCAAGGCTGTACAGGAGATCAGCCTTCTCACGGAGAATATTATTACCATCACGGAGGAGACCAATCTGCTGGCACTAAACGCCAGTATCGAGGCTGCCCGGGCGGGCGAAGCCGGCAGAGGTTTTGCCGTTGTGGCGGATGAGATCGGCAAACTTGCGGCCAACTCTTCGGAGACCGCCGTACAGATCCAACAGGTCAGCGCCGCCGTTATAGAAGCAGTGAATGACCTTGCTGAGAACGCGGAACATATGATCAAATTCATGGATGAAACAGCGATGGGCGGCTATCAGAAACTGCTTGACACCAGTGAAAGCTATCAGAACGATGTGGGCAATATGAATGGTATGATGCAGACCTTTGCGGATGACAGCCGGCTGGTGAACGCAAGCGTAGACCGGATTAAAGAAGCGATATCCTCCGTCAACATCGCCGTATCGGAGATTGCGACGGCCGTGGTGAATGTGACGGAGACCGCCGTAGATCTGAGCGGCAGCGTGAAGGAAATCGGCGGTGAAGCGGATGCCAATATGGCTATTGCGGAACAGTTGGATGACGAAGTAAACAAATTTAAACTGGAATAATTTACATAGAAATAGGATGCGGGAAACGGGATTTTCCGCATCCTATTCCTGTGTAAAACGTGATAAAAATTGGCGTGTGCGCTCTTCTCTTGGATTTTCAAATACGGCGGACGGCTCACCCTGTTCCAGAATGCGGCCCTCGTCCATAAAGATCACATGATTGGAGACATCTCTCGCAAACGCCATCTCATGCGTCACGATAATCATGGTATTCTTCTGATCGGCCAGTCCTTTGATCACCCTGAGTACCTCGCCCGTGAGCTCCGGATCCAACGCGGAGGTAGGCTCGTCAAAACATAAAATATCCGGATTCAGGGCAAGGGCGCGCGCAATGGCCACACGCTGGCACTGCCCGCCCGAGAGCTGATGCGGATAATGGTTCATCCGGTCCGCAAGCCCCATCTGTGCCAGAAGATCCTTCGCCTGTATTTCGATCTCTTGCTGGATCTCCTTTTTGGCCGCCTTATATTCGGGCAGCTCTTTCGCCAGCAATTCCCTTGCCAGCATCACATTCTGCAGCGCCGTATACTGCGGGAACAGATGAAAGGATTGGAAAACCAGTCCAAAGTGCAGGCGTTTCCTGCGAATCTCGGACTCCTTCTGGGTCGCGGGATCATCGGCGTCAAAGAGCGTCTCCCCATTCACACGGATGATGCCATGGTCGGGGCACTCCAGAAAATTCAGGCAGCGCAGCAACGTTGTCTTGCCGCTTCCGGAAGATCCTATAATGGACACCACCTGCCCCTTTTCCAGAGAAAAACTGATATCTTTCAGCACTTCCGTATTCTCAAAAGTTTTACGAATATGTTCCACTTCCAGCACAGGCATCTTCACGAATCCCATCCTTTCTTCCCGACTCTTGCACCGTTTTTGCGCTCTCTTCCCTCTCGGCCGTTTCGCCGCGGCAGCCACATGACAGCCGCTTCGCCACAATCACTTTCCCTTCCTATCTAAAATACTCCAGCTTCTTCTCCAGTCTGCCCAACAGGACGGTCAGGATGCCGTTGCAAATCAGATAGTATACAGCGGTGAAGAAAAGCGGCCAAATCGCGCCGGATATTCCCTGCGAACCTTTCATGAAAGACTGACCGGCCCAGATGATCTCCTGCAGGGCGATGATTCTGGCCAAAGAGGTATCTTTTACCAGCGTGATGATCTCGTTGGACATGGGCGGAACAATGCGCTTGATCATCTGCAATGACGTGACCTTGAAAAAGATCTGCCGTTTGGTCATGCCCAGCACAAGCCCGGCCTCGGTCTGTCCCACCGGGATCCCTTGAATGCCTCCGCGATAAATCTCCGAGAAATAACAGGAATAATTTAGAATAAAAGACATGGAAGCCGCAAGAAAGCGCCCTGTCTCGCCGCCGCCCCAGATAGGATTGTGCAGCACCAGACCCGGGAAATAGTAAATAATCAGAAGCTGGATCATCAGAGGTGTTCCCCTGATGATCCAGACAATGAACTTGGTAAAATAGCTCAGCGGTTTAAACCGGGACATCGAGCCAAAAGCAATGATCAGTCCCAAGGGAAACGCGCCGATCAGCGTCACAAAAAAGAGTTTTAAGGTCTGCAAGAAACCAATATTTAAAGAACGAATGACAATGGGCATTTGCTCCAGAATCAATTCCATCTGCCTGTCCCGCTTTCTCTTTGGATGAAATCAGTGTTTACTGCTCCACAACCGCCGCCTGAACGCCATAGGTTTCCGCGCACTTCATCATACTGCCGTCGGCATAACTCTCCGCAAAAAAGGTGTTCAACGCTGCTGCCAGATCCGAACCTTTTCTGAATCCCACACCGTATTCCTCGCTGTTCAAACCTACCGTGTAAGTCAGATTGGCATAACCGGTTCCCTCTCCTACCATGGCTGCGGCCATCAAAGAATCAATAATTGCCGCGTCGGAAGTACCGGAAGCGACCTCCATCAATGCGCTTGCCTGATCTTTTACAGGAGTGAAGTTCAGGCTTCTGCTCTCGGCCTGCTCCTCTCCCGCACTGCCTGCCTCCACGGCAAAGGTCAATCCCGAAAGACTCTCCTCATCCTGATACTGATCCGCTATGTCGGCAGGTACGACAACCACCTGCGCATTGTTACAATAAGCCTTGGAACACTCCATAGCGCTTGTAACCTCGGAGGTGAGGGTCATACCGTTCCACACACAGTCGATGGTCTTGCCATCCAGCTCCATAATCTTATTGTCCCATTCGATCTCAACAAACTCCACGGATACGCCCAGAGATTCCCCAAAAGCTTTTGCCATATCCGCGTCAAAACCGATCCATTCTCCGGATGCATCCCTGTAGTCCATGGGCTCAAAATCGGTGATGCCCACCACAAGCGTTCCCTTGTCCTTGACATACGCCAGATCACTGTTCCCGTTATTGTTGGAAGCGGCCTGCTTGCCGGAATTCCCACAGGCTGTCAGCGACATGGCCAGAACCGATGCCAGTACCAATGCAACAAATTTTTTCATAATTTTCCTCCTCCTTCATGGAATCCTTTGTGAAAACCACGCTATCATATTAGCAGTTTAACGCACTATAGTCAAGTTGAAAAGTTCGTTGAGTTGTCCGTTTAACACATGTTATAATGATAAAGTCGTGTTACCCCGACAGAAAGGGGGTGACAATATGTTAAACTTTCTTGATTTCTTTTTCTCTGTTATGGCGAGTGTAATTGGCAATTACATAAGCAAATGGTTGGACAGGGATGCATAACACGATCAGCCTAAAATGAAAGCCCCGGGACTGGCACTCCCGGGGTTTTCTTTGTGACAATATGCCTCTTCTTGATTTCTTTGGCTACTGTTAATATATCATCATTTTCTTGGTTTGTAAACTACTTTGTATGACAAATTGGCCGGACATGCCGGTCGCAGCATGAGAGTTTCATAATCTGTATTTCTGCGAAAAAAAGTACCGACCCCCGGGCTCATGCGTCCCAAAAATCAGT
>CAZSAJ010000037.1:0-26689 GCA_964604835.1 uncultured Acetatifactor sp. | reverse complement strand
CTTTACGATTATCGTAACGGTGTATTTACCGATATGTAATGTAATTCGCATAAGCCTCACCCCCTTCCGAGGGATATTAGCCAACCGCCTGCCGCTATGCAGTGCCCCTTGTCCAATAAAGGACTTTTTTATTGTATCAATGTCTATATATTCTGTCAATGAATCGATGCATTTGGAAGAATTATGTGAGAACAGTCAAAAATCTGAAATTTGAGAACATTTTTGAGAACAAAGGCGGATGAGGTGTCGGACACTCCTTTCCAATAGGCGTTCGGGCAACATGGCGTGGTTCGAATCCTGTCACCCCGATTTTGAAAAGATATTGGAAAAGTCGCAATTCATTAAAAACAGATTATAATTGCACTAACAAATGGAAAGTTGAGGAGGTACGACTATGGGTTGGCAAAGCTGTTCTTTTTTAGTTACGCCAAAAGAGCTTCAAACAGCATTTGAACCTTTTAAGCTCGTTATCAATAATGCTTGTGTGCCGATTGATTACACCAATACTTCTGTTGAAGAATTCCTCGAAAATTATTCTGCGCTATATGAACGATTGATCAATGGTGAAGTTTTTAATGGTAAGTATGTGGGGCTGTTGAAGCAAATTGCGATCACCTCCAATTTATCAGACATTAAATTTGGTATGGAACATGAGCTTGACGGGAAATGGGTTAAGTCGGTTATACATGATAAACAATTTGTTTTGCCTTACCTTGCACCGTTTACGTTTAGAACATATCAGGAAAACGACAAATTATATGTCAGTACCAGAGCTTCTTATCTGGCATATAGCGAGTCTATATTCGGCTATGAGATAAATTTTCCTAAGTTCAGCCGGAGTGATGCAGATTACTATGGCATTACAAACGAAAAGAAATTTAAGGCTTATCCTGATTATGAACTTTTCAGAAAAAGTATCATGAAAATCACAGCTCCATTTAGTTTTAAAATGAATGAAGTGATAAAGAAAACTTCAATCAGAATAAGTCAAGAGGTAAAGGCATATTTACCTAATTTGTTTTGTATTAAAAGTAAGGGCATAGAAGTGCTATAACTTTAGGTTGTGGAATAGTAAATGGGAACACTTATCCGAAGGAAGTTTTTGTGCATTATGCGCATAAAAAGTGCCGGGAATCCAAACATTCCCGGCACTTTTCAAATGGAGATAGGGGGACTCGAACCCCTGACCTATACGTTGCGAACGTATCGCTCTCCCAACTGAGCTATATCCCCAGATACTGTCTGTGGGTCACACGGATACCTTTCATCACGATACCCACATCTACTATTATAGCATCTTTTACAGAGAATGCAATCAAATTTTAACGGGAGGAATACAACACTATGAGATTTTAAAAGAATCGTTTGAAGGTTGACAGCGCACTCGCACTGTTATATCATGGATATAACAGCGCGAGTGTTTTTTGTGAAGAGATAAGGGGCTGAACGCATGATAATAGAGATTGATTTCAACAGTGACGAGGCGTTGTATGTGCAATTGCGGAATCAGATTATTCTGGGTATAGCAACCGCTCAGTTCCGGGAGGGGGATGCCCTCCCCAGCGTGCGGCAGTTGGCGGACACCATCGGCATCAATATGCATACGGTGAACAAGGCGTATACCGTGCTGAAACAGGAGGGGTATGTGAAGGTGGACCGCAGAAGGGGCGCGGTGATCGCCCTTGATGTGGATCATATGCAGGCCATGGAAGAATTGAAACGGGAATTGCGGGTCATACTTGCTAAGAGCAGCTGTAAGAATATTTCCGTATCGGAGATTCATGCTCTGATTGACGAAATCTACAGCGAGTATCGCCTCGGAGAGTAAAAAGCAGATTTGTCAGGACGATAAAATGACGGAGGATGATAGCATGCAGTCGAATTACACGGACAAAGCGAAAGAGGCCTTAAATCATGCGGCCAGATGCGCAAGGAGTCTGAAACAGGGATATGTGGGGACGGAGCATATTCTGGTGGGACTTTTGGCGGAACAGAGCGGGGTGGCGGCCAAGGTACTCTCGGATAACGGCGTGGACATCGAGCAGGTCAAGGACATGATCCGGGATCTGATCGCCTTTGAAAAGGGTGTGACGCTGAAAGAGCGGGAGGGATATTCTCCCCGGGCACGAAAAGTGCTTGAAGAGGCACAGCGTCAGGCGGAGCGCTTCGGCCAGCAGCAGACCGGAACGGAACATATCCTGCTCGCCCTGCTCAAGGAGGGAGAGAATGTGGCGGTACGCCTTTTGAACACTTTGAGCATCAATATTCAGAAGGTGTATGTGGATACTTTGATTGCGATGGGGCAGGACGGTATGCTCTATAAAGAGGATCTGGGCAAAAAGGGGCAGGGAAAGGGCAAGGGTTCCACCCTGAGCCAGTACAGCAGGGATCTGACAGCGCTTGCCAGAGAGGGAAAGCTGGACCCCGTGATCGGCAGGACGGATGAGATACGCCGGGTGATACAGATCCTGAGCCGCCGCACGAAGAACAATCCCTGTCTCATCGGTGAGCCCGGTGTGGGCAAGACTGCTGTGGTGGAGGGGCTGGCTCTGCGCATCGTGGCGGGCGAGGTGCCTTTTACCGTACAGAATAAGCGCGTATTGACGCTGGATCTGTCCGGCATGGTGGCGGGCAGCAAATACCGCGGCGAGTTCGAGGAGCGCATCAAGAAGGTGGTGAAAGAGGTCATCGAGGACGGAAATGTGATTCTGTTTCTGGATGAGCTGCACACCATCATCGGGGCCGGCGGCGCGGAGGGCGCCATCGACGCCTCCAATATTTTGAAACCTTCGCTGGCAAGGGGCGAGATCCAGTTGATCGGCGCCACCACCATTGCAGAGTATCGTAAATATGTGGAAAAGGATGCAGCGCTGGAGCGGCGCTTCCAGCCTGTTTCGGTGGAGGAACCCACCGAGCAGGAGGCTATCCGCATTCTCGAGGGTATCAAGGGGCGCTATGAGGAGCATCATAAAGTGCGTATCACCGAGGAGGCGGTGGAGGCGGCCGTGCGGCTGTCCAACCGTTATATCAACGACAGAAATCTGCCGGATAAGGCCATTGATCTCATCGACGAGGCGGCGGCCAGCGCCAGACTGAAAGCTATGGATATGCCGGATAAGATGAGAGAACTGGCGGAGCAGATCAAAAAGATGGATAAACAGATCGAGCGTTCCATCCGTATGGAGGCATACACGCAGGCCGCCGAGATCAAGCGCAATCAGGATGAGCTGACGAAAAAGTATGAGCGGCAGATGGCGCGCCGTCAGACCAAAGAAGAGAATCTGAGCTACAGCATCGGTGAGAGCGAGATCGCCGATGTGGTGGCCATGTGGACCAAGATTCCGGTGCGGAAGCTGACGGAGAAGGAGAGCGAACGGCTTCTGCGGCTGGAGCAGATTCTGCATAAGCGTGTGATCGGACAGGAGGAGGCGGTTTCCGCCGTGGCGAAGGCCATGCGCAGGGGCCGGGCGGGGCTCAAAGACCCCAATCGTCCCATCGGTTCCTTTCTGTTTCTGGGGCCTACCGGCGTGGGCAAGACAGAGCTGTCCAAGGCTTTGGCCGAAGCGATGTTCGGTTCGGAGGACGCCATGATCCGGGTGGACATGTCCGAATACATGGAGGGGCATTCCGTCTCGAAGATGATTGGTTCCCCGCCCGGATATGTGGGGTTTGAGGAGGGCGGACAGCTCTCGGAGAAAGTGCGCAGGAATCCCTACTCGGTGGTGCTCTTCGACGAGATTGAAAAGGCCCACCCGGATGTGTTCAATATTCTGCTGCAAGTTCTGGATGACGGTCATATCACGGATTCCAAGGGGCGGAAAGTGAGCTTCAAAAACACGATTCTGATCATGACCTCCAACGCGGGGGCGCAGCGCATTGTGGACCCCAAGAATCTGGGATTTGCCTCCGGAGGCAGCGAGAAACGGGATTACGAGAAGATGAAATCCGCGGTGATGGAGGAGGTCAAGAAGAGCTTCAAACCGGAATTTGTCAACCGAATCGACGACATCATCGTGTTCCATCAGTTAAACGATGACAATATGAAAGCCATCGTGAATCTCTTGGCATCCAATCTCTACAAGCGGTGCGAGACACAGATGGATATCCGTCTGAACTTAACGCCGGCCTTAAAGGAGCATCTGGTGAAAAAATATGCGGACAACAAGATGGGAGCCCGTCCCTTAAAGCGTGCGATCCAGTCCGTGGTGGAGGATGCGCTGGCGGAGGAGATTCTCATGAAGAAGGTACAGCCCGGAGATACGGTCAGCGCGGGATACAAAAACGACAAGGTGAATTTTGTGGTGAAAAAATAGTGTATTCATTTAAAAACCGTACTTGCGAAAAAGTACTTTTTTAGAAAGAATTTAGTGGCAAAAAATCGGGTTTTATATTATACTGAGAATAGCTCTAAGAACGGGACGGGAAAGCCTGTTCATGACAACGATCAGGAGGACAAAAGAGATGGCAGTAGTAGAGGAATTGCTTCGCAGTGAGTCCGACGGAGCAATCAGTTTCGGCAATCACAAGCTGACGCACAAAGCGAAACTGGAGGACTTCAAGCATGAGGGCGATCTTTTGAAAGTGAAGACCTACAACGAGATTACCAAGCTTGAGAAGAACGGCATGTTTCTGTATGAATCCGTGCCCGGCACCAGCGTTCTGGGCTTTAAGGAGCAGGCCGACGGCGTGGAATTCACCGTGGTCGGCGACGCGGATGCACAGATCACCATCGGATTGACGGATGAGACGGAGTATGAGGTGTTTGTGGGCGGCAGGAACGTGGGGAAGATGAGCACGGGATTAAGCGGCAAGCTCTCCCTGAGTGTTGAGCTGGAGAATGCGGGTGAGGTTTCCGTGAAAGTGGTTCAGGCATAGGAACAGGCTTTGAAAAACTGATATAGGAAGCATAGGAAAAAGCATCGGAAAATAAGCATCGGAATAAGTAATTGAGATATCCCGGTTCCGGGTACGTGGAGCCGGGGTGTTTTTATCTGCGGAACGCAGGGTATACGGAGGAATGAGAAGGGAAATGGCAAAAGGCAAGACGGCAACGATATTTTTCTGCCAGAACTGCGGGCATGAGTCCGCCAAATGGATGGGGCAGTGTCCCGCCTGCAGAGAGTGGAATACATTTGTGGAAGAAACCGCACACAAGGGAGAGGCCAAGAGCGGCGGTGCGCGCAGGGCGCAGGAGCGCTCACACCCCTGTGTGCTGTCGGAGGTGGAGATACAGGAGGAGAGCAAACTCCTCACGGGGCTCGGAGAGCTGGACCGGGTGCTGGGGGGCGGTATCGTACAGGGATCTCTCACACTGGTGGGCGGTGATCCCGGTATCGGCAAATCCACGCTGCTTCTGCAGGTCTGCAGGAATTTGTCTCAGGCGGGGCACAAGGTGCTCTATATATCCGGGGAGGAGTCCCGGGTGCAGATCAAGATGCGGGCGGATCGCATCGGGAGTTTTACGGAGAACATGCTTCTTCTGTGCGAGACCAATCTGGGGGACATCGAGGAGGTGATACGCCGGGAGAAGCCGGAGGCGGTGGTCATCGACTCCATTCAGACCATGTTCAACGAGACCGTGTCGGCGGCTCCGGGCAGTGTGTCGCAGGTGCGAGAGTCCACGGGGGTGCTGCTGCAGCTCGCCAAAGGGCTGGGTGTGTCGGTATTCATCGTGGGGCATGTGACCAAGGAGGGAACCGTGGCGGGGCCCAGAGTGCTGGAGCATATGGTGGACACGGTGCTCTACTTCGAGGGGGACAGGCATGCCTCCTACCGCATCCTGCGCGGTGTGAAGAACCGTTTTGGTTCCACCAACGAGATCGGCGTGTTCGAGATGCGGGAGCAGGGGTTGACCGAAGTGTTAAACGCCTCGGAGTATATGCTGACCGGGAGGCCGGAGCATGCCAGCGGTTCCGTGGTGGCCTGCACCATGGAGGGTACCAGACCGCTTCTGGTGGAGATACAGGCGTTGGTCTGCCACAGCAATTTCGGCATTCCCAGAAGACAGGCCACCGGTACGGACTTCAACCGGGTCAATCTGCTCATGGCGGTGCTGGAGAAGCGTTCCGGCGTGCAGCTCGCAGGGTGTGACGCCTATGTGAATATCACAGGGGGCATGAAGATCGTGGAGCCTGCCGTGGACTTAGGGATTGTGCTGGCGATTCTCTCGAGCTTCCGCAATCAGGAGCTCAGCCCCAAGCTTATTGCCTTCGGCGAGGTGGGACTCTCGGGGGAGGTGCGCGCCGTGAGCATGGCCAAACAGCGGGTGGCGGAAGCCGAGAAGCTTGGGTTTGAGATCTGCGTGCTGCCTTGGGTCAGCGCCGAGGAATGTGCGCGGGAGGGCGGCAGAGGAAAGAGTGGTGCGGGCATGAAAATTATTGGGGTCAAGACCGTACAGGACGCCATTGATAGACTGTTTTAGAATTTTTGCAATTATCTAAATGTGGGGAAATATGGAAAGGAGACACAAAATGTTACAGATCGGAACAAAGGCGCCGGCGTTTGCGTTGCCGGACCAGAACGGAAAAATTCATACGCTGGAGGAGTATCGGGGGAAGAAAGTGATTCTTTATTTTTATCCCAAGGACAACACACCGGGATGTTCCAAGCAGGCCTGCGGTTTCGCCGAGAGGTATCCGCAGTTTCTGGAGAAGGGAGCCGTGGTGATCGGCGTCAGCAAGGACTCGGTGGCATCCCATAAGAAGTTTGAGGAAAAATACGGACTGCCATTCACGATTCTCGCCGACCCGGAACTCACCGCCATACAGGCATACGATGTATGGCATGAGAAGAAGATGGCGGGCAAAGCCTATATGGGAGTGGTGCGCACGACCTATCTGATCGATGAGGAGGGGAATATTGCAAAGGCCAATGATAAGGTGAAGGCGGCGGAGGATGCGGAGAAGATGCTCGGGGAAATCTGACGCGGCCGTTTTGGATCCCTTGGTCAGAACCGGCAAATTCAAACCGGCAAATTCCTAAAAGTTTTGCTTGCCTGTTGGAAACTCCTGTGCTATAATATAATTCGCCGGTGATTCATCGGATCATACAGAGGAATAGTACAGCGGTAGTGCGGCGGTCTCCAAAACCGTTAACGGGGGTTCGATTCCCTCTTCCTCTGCTGAAAGAAAAGCCTTGAAGTGCTGTAATGCAGTACTTTAGGGCTCTCTTTATTTGAAAAAGCATAAGACAGGCTGCGGACGCTTGAAACTCCGCAGAAGAACATTAATGGAATCGGAGGTATGGACATGGAGCAGACCGAACAGCAAGGACAGGCAGAACAGCAAAAACAGGTGGAGCAGGCGATGGAGACGCTCCGCAAGTATGTAGGAGAGCTGGCGGCGGCCGCTGGAGAGGGCGAAGACTATGCGGCGGATTTGTGGCGGCGCATACAGGGTTCCGAGGGCGTGTTAAAAGAGTTGGCTTTTTATCATGATTATGGCAGATTTTGGGGAGAATATAAGGTGGCGGGATACGGACTGACGGATATCCTTGTATGGCAGGTGGATCACTTCAAGGCGTATCTGGACAGGCATGAGGAAGTAAACCGCTGGCATCCGGAGAGATTGTTCCTGCATGCCATGGACGTGCTGTTGCAGATGGAGGTTGATCCGGAACCCTTTGTTCGGAAAATGCAGGGGGAAACCGGAACGGATTACGTGGGGAAATTCAAAGAATATTAAAAAATCCCCCACAGACAACCAAAGTACCTTCGGGAGGGGACCCGAGGCACTTTAGTTGTGTAGAAGGGGAATTATTTCAAAATATAACGGATAGTCTGATGTAATAAATAGGTATTTCTTCTATAAGTCATTATATAACAGGGGTCGGCATATGTCTACAAGAAATACAGATTTTCAGCAGATTTCCATCGACAAAATTCGTGCCCGGGAATCCGGCAGAATGGGAAAATGAGACGTAAATTATTGCATATTTGTAGAAAAATCCTGTGTCAAATTTAGTCAACATTTGTCTTTTCTTTTGAATTTTGTTGATGTAAAATAGGAAATTGGAAGAAATAGGAAGCTGGAAGCAATACAAACCGGAAGAAATAGGAAGTTGAAAATCGGTAAATCCGGGGCGAGGAAAGGGGAAAGATCATGTATCCGGTGTTTTTTCTGTTATGGATTCTGTTCAACGGGAAGTTTACTTGGGAGATTGCGGCTTTCGGAGCGGTGCTCGCCGGTGTAATGTATTTCTTTATCTGTAAATTCCTGAACTATAAACCGAGCATGGATCTTTTGATATGCCGAAAACTGTTTGGATTTCTGCGTTATCTCGCGGTGCTGGTCAAAGAGATCATCAAGGCGAACCAGACGGTGATCGGTATCATTTTTTCCGCGAAGTATGAGCCGGAACCGGCCGTGGTGTGTTTTAAGACCAATTTGCAGTCAAAGTTTGCGAGAGTGCTGTTGGCCAATTCCATCACGCTGACGCCGGGCACCATCACGGTCTCCATGGTGAACGGAGAGTATATTGTCCATTGTCTGGACAAGAGTCTGGCGGAAGGGCTGGAGCGCTGTGTGTTTGTGGAGCTTCTGGAGGAGCTGGAAAGGGTGGATGAGAAATGGCTGCGGAAAGTGTAAGTCTTTTGGTGCAATATCAGAGAGAGATCCTTCCGGCGGTATTGATCGTGCTGGGGCTGCTTTTCTTCGCAAGTCTGGTGCGGGCGGTGAAAGGTCCGCGGGTGGCGGACAGGCTGGTGGCGGTCAATATGATCGGAACCATGGTGATGGTGATGATTGCGATACTCTCCGTGTATCTGCAGGAGGAGTATCTGCTGGATATCTGTCTGATCTATGCCATGGCGAGCTTTCTGGCGGTGATTGTGCTCGCCAAAGTCTATATCGGCATTTATGAGGAACAGCATCCTGAGAAGGATGGAGAAGAGAACAAAGTAGCGCCCGGACAAGGCGGCAGGGAATCGGAGCTGCGCACGCTGCGCATGGAAAAAGGCGGAACGGGAGAGGAAAGCAAAGGCCGGCAGGAAGTCATACAGGAGGGCAAAACGGTATGAGTGTATGGGAATGGATCAGGCTGCTTTTGGGCAGTGCCCTGCTTTTGGGCGGTCTGTTGATTTTTCTGATAGAGATATACGGTGTCTTTCATTTCAAATATGTGCTGAACCGGATGCATGCGGCGGCATTGGGGGATACGCTGGGAATCGGTTGTTCCATGGCCGGACTGATGCTTTTTTCCGGATTACGTTTTTCCACAGTTAAAATGCTCATGGTGGTGGCTTTTTTGTGGCTGACATCTCCGGTCGCCTCCCATTTGCTGGCAAGGCTGGAGGCATCCACCAACGAGAGGCTGGACGAGCACTGTGAGATCTATGAGAAGTTGGAAGATCTGGAGAAGGAACTCGGAGAGCGGAGGGCGCAGGAGGAGAAAACGAAGCAGATGGAGGCAGGAAGTCTGAGGGAAGAGAATTTTGCGCAGGAGGCAATTCAAGAGGAGGAGACGGTATGACGGTGTTTCAGTGCATTTTGTTTGGATTTCTGATCGTCTGTGCCGTGTCGGTGAGTTTTTCGCGGAATTTACTGAATTCGGTGCTGATCTATATGTCCTTTTCCCTGATTATGTCCGTCGTGTGGGTGACGCTTCAGTCCCCGGATCTGGCCATCACAGAGGCTGCGGTGGGGGCGGGTATCACCAGTCTTCTGTTCTTTGCCACGCTGAAGAAGATTCGCGCCATCGACACCAAGCGGCAGCAGGATGAAAAGGCGGGAAAGGAAGATGTGCAGGATAACGCCCCGCAGGGCGGAGAGCGGGAGGTGATATCTCATGAGTAGGCGGAAATCTCAGGCCGAGTATGAGAAGACGGCAAGTTACCGGTTTTCAAGATGGCTTTCCGGCAGAAAAGATCCCTATGTGGGCAGAGTGGAGATGCAGCCCCAGACCCCTGTGCAGACACCGGAGATGACGCTTCAGGAACGGATGTATGACAGTCAGGCGGTGAGGGATAAGGTCTACGATATCGAGAACAACCGCAAGATCCTCTTTTTTCATCGGGTGTATGTGGTAGTGGCCATTGTGTTTTGCTTAAGTCTCGCGGGAATCCTGTTGGCGATGACGGCGGATCTGCCTCCCACAGGGGTGGCGGAGCGGCCGGTGAACAATGAGGTGTCCGCCCGCTATATCGAGAGCGGACTGCAGGAGACCGGTGCGGTGAATCTGGTCACGGGAATGATTCTGGATTATCGTGCTTTTGACACGTTCGGCGAGTCTAATGTGCTGTTTGCCGCGACCACCACGGTGCTGATTCTGCTGCATATGAGAAAGAAGGATCAAGGCGGCGCAGGAGAAGAGCCGGAAAACGATCGTCTGTTGGAGCCCAAGCAGGATGCGATTCTTCAGGGGGCTGCCGCGGTGCTGGTGCCGATCATCATTCTCTTCGGTATCTATGTGATTCTGAACGGTCATCTGTCTCCGGGCGGCGGGTTCTCCGGGGGCGCCATCATCGGCGCGGGTCTGATTCTCTATCTGAACGCCTTCGGTTTTGAGCGGACGGAGAAACTGTTTACGGAGAAAACGTACAGATATGTGAGTTTTGCGGCGCTGACCACGTATTGTCTGGCCAAGAGCTATTCCTTTTTCACGGGGGCCAACCATCTGGAGAGTCATATTCCGCTGGGGACGCCGGGGGCCATTCTGAGCAGCGGCCTGATTTTCTTGCTGAATATCTGTGTGGGTATGGTGGTGGCCTGTACCATGTATACCTTTTATGTGATGTTCCGCAAGGGAGATTTTTAGGAGGGGATCCCTATGGAGAATTTAACGGTCAATTACGGGGAGGCCGTGGCGATGATTCTCTTTGTCATCGGATTTGCCAATCTGTTATTGCATAAGAATTTGATCAAGAAGATTATCGGTCTGAATATCATGGATTCCGCCATCTATCTTTTCTTGGCGGAAAAAGGCTATATCGCGGGGCGGGGTGTGCCCATTGTGACGGACGGCATACAGTCGGCGGAGGCCTACATCAACCCCATCCCCAGTGGTCTTGTGTTGACGGGCATCGTGGTGTCCGTGTCCGTGTCCGCGCTGATGCTGTCGCTGACGATCCGTCTTTACCGCAGATATCACACGCTGGATCTGGACGAGATCTCCACGCTGCTAAAGAAGGAGGGAGTATAATGGACTTTATCAGGAACTTTCCTTTCTTCTCCATCATGCTCTCCATGTTTTCCGCCATCGTCTCTTCCGTTCTGCCGGGGCGGGCCGCCAAGTGGGTCAATCGGGTGGTTGTCACGGTGGTGGGAGGGCTGTCGCTTGCGCTGCTCCTTTATCTTTTGGGAACCGGAGAAAGCTATGTCTATATGATGGGGCATTTTCCCGCGCCTTGGGGCAATGAGATCCGGGCGGGGGTGCTGGAGGCCGGGATGGCGCTGTTTTTCTGTATCATCATGCTGTTGTCCATGCTGGGAGGAAGTCATAAGCTGGTGACGGAGGTGGCGCAGGAGAAGCAGAATCTGTACTATATTCTGACCAATCTGCTCTTAAGTTCCCTGCTGGCGCTGGTCTACACCAACGATCTCTTCACGGCTTATGTGTTCGTGGAGATCAATACCATCACCGCCTGCGGGCTGATTATGATCCGGGAGACGGGCAGAACCATCGAGGCTGCGGTGCGGTATATGATTATGAATCTGCTGGGTTCCGGTCTGTTGCTGCTGGGCATCTGCGTGCTCTATGATCTGACGGGGCATCTGCTCATGAGCAATATCAAGGAGCAGGTGGCTTACCTGAGCGCGGAAAATCTGTATCATCTGCCGCTTCTGGTGACCATCGGTCTTATTTCGGCAGGACTGGCAATCAAGAGCGCGCTGTTTCCTTTCCATGCGTGGCTGCCGGACGCCTATGGCTATTCCACCGCTTCTTCGGCGGCGATGTTGTCCAGTCTGGTGTCTAAGGGATACATTTTTCTGCTGATGAAGATGATCTACAGGGTCTTCGGATTTGAGGTGTTCCATGACAGCAAGATCGTCAATGTGTTGTTCGTATTCGGACTTATGGGGATGATCTTCGGCTCCTTAAGCGCCATCCGGGAGAATGATATCCGGCGTATGATCGCCTTCTCCTCCGTGGCGCAGATCGGGTATATTTTCATGGGTATCGGCATGGGGACGCAGATCGCCATGACGGCCTCCGTGTTCCATATCCTGTCCCATGCGGCCACCAAATCCCTGCTGTTCATCTCGGCGGTGGGACTTTCGGATGTGTCGGGGGGCAGCAGGAAGTTTGAGAACCTGACGGGGGCGGGCTACAGAGATCCCTGTGCGGGAGTGGCTTTCACGGCGGGAGCATTGTCCATGGTGGGCGTGCCGCTGTTTTCCGGGTTTATCTCCAAGCTTTTGTTCGCGCAGGCCGCGGTGCAAAACAGCGGAAAGCTTTTGCCTGCGCTGATCGTGCTGGGGATCAGCACCATTTTAAACGCCGTTTATTTCATGAAGACGGTCATCCGCATTTACACGCCGGTGGGAGCGGCCCGGCCTGAGGAGAATCGTTTTGCGGGAAGAGGGCTCTATGTGGTGACTTTGATCGGTTTTATTATCTTGAATGTGGTGCTGGGGGTAAACTCCCAGCCGATCGTGGACATGATTGAGCAGGGACTTGGCATGTTCGCATAAGGAGGTTGTGTTATGGCTTTCATCTGGCTGTCCATAGCGTTTCCCATTGTCAGCGGTTTGTATCTGCTGATCAGACGGGAATTTTCCGAGAGAAAATATCTTTTGTATACGGTGGGAATCAGTCTTCTCGCATCGGCGGCGCTGGTAGTGTCTGCGCTGTGGAAGGGGAGAGGGGTGACATGCACCCTGCTGTCTTTGACGAAAACGCTCACATTACAACTGCGCATCGATGAGGTGGGAGCGCTCTTTGCGGGCATGGCCGTCATTGTATTTGTGTGTGCGGGCTTCTTTTCTTTTGCCTATATGGAGCATGAGGAACACGAAAAGCGTTACTACGGATTTTATCTGATCCTGTCCGGTGTGCTGTACGCACTGTGTTTTGCGGGTAATTTGATTACTTTTTATCTGTTTTTCGAGAGTTTGACCCTGTCCTCCGTGCCTCTGGTGCTTCACAACCAAAAGCACGAATCGGTGATGGCGGGGCTGAAGTATTTGCTGTATTCGCTGTGCGGCGCCTATCTGGTGTTGTTCGGACTGTATGTGGTCAACCGTTACGGCTTGACGCTTGACTTTACGGCGGGCGGCGTGCTGGGGACAGCGGCTGCGGAACATACCGGAATCCTGCTTGTGGCCGCGTTTTTCATGATTGTCGGTTTCGGGGTGAAGGCGGGGCTGTTTCCTCTGCATGCGTGGCTTCCGGCGGCACATCCCGTGGCGCCTGCGCCTGCTTCCGCGGTATTGTCCGCCATGATCGTAAAGGCAGGTGTATTGGGAACGCTGCGGGCGGTGTATTTCATATTCGGCGTATCGTTTCTCAAGGGGAGCTGGGTGTGGCAGGTATGGATGGCGCTCTCGCTGCTCACGGTGTTCATGGGATCCATGCTGGCTTATCGGGAGGACGGGCTGAAGAAGCGTCTGGCCTATTCCACGGTGAGTCAGATCTCTTATATTCTGTTCGGACTGGCGGTTATGAACTTCCAGAGTGTGACCGGCAGCATACTGCATGTGATCAGCCACGGTTTGGTGAAGGCGGGGCTGTTTCTGTGCGCGGGCGCAATCATCCTGCGGACGGGGAAGACGAGGGTGTCGCAGATGCGGGGCATCGGCAGGAAGATGCCGGTGACCATGTGGTGCTATACCATATTGTCTCTGGGACTGATCGGTATTCCGCCCACGGGCGGTTTTGTGAGCAAGTGGTATCTGGCCATGGGAGCGCTTGCCGGAGGCGGGAAGCCTTTTGACCTGCTCGGCCCGGCGGTGCTTCTGATCAGTGCGTTGCTCACCGCCGGATATCTGCTGCCGCTGTCCGTCGCGGGATTTTTCCCCGGGGAGGACTGCGAGGAGAAGATGCTTGAAAAACAGGATGCGGGGGCGCTCATGCTGGCGCCCATATTGGTTCTGACCGTGCTCTCCGTGGCGGTTGGGATCCTGCCGGGAGTGATCACGGACGGTCTGCGGGCGTGGGTCGGCGCGCTGACGGCGTTCTAGGGAGGAGGAAGCGATATGATACTTGCCGTGATATTGATTCCCGTGATAACCGGGATTGCGCTTTTTATGATTCCTTTCCGAAAGCGCTGGCATATGGAGATCTTTCTGGAGAGTCTGGTGATCGTCAACAGTGTGCTGGTATGGTATCTGATACTGTATCAACAGGGCAGTAGTTTTGTATTGGCAAAATTCACGGGAGATTTGTCCATCAGCTTCCATATAGACGGTATGAGCATGGTGTTTGCGGGGCTTGTCAGCGCCCTGTGGCCCCTCGCCACACTCTATGCGTTTAGCTATATGACCAAGGAAGCCCATGAGAAGATCTTCTTCCTGTTCTATACGGCCACTTATGGCGTGACGCTGGGAATCGCCTTTGCGGCGGATTTGATGACGATGTACTGTTTTTATGAACTGTTGACGCTGGTGACGGTTCCGCTGGTAATGCACACCCTGACGAGGGAGGCCATTCTGGCCAGCAGAAAGTATCTATATTACTCTTTGGGCGGCGCGGCGTTCGCCTTCGTGGGGCTGATCTTTGTGATCGTCTATGGCAGCACCGCGGACTTTGTGCCGGGCGGTGTGCTGGATCTGTCCAAAATCGGGGAGAGGACGAACATTCTGCTGCTTATCTATGTCATGGCGTTTTTGGGATTCGGCGTGAAAGCGGCGGTCTGTCCTTTCAACGCGTGGCTGCCTAAGGCCAGCGTGGCTCCCACGCCGGTGACGGCGCTGCTGCATGCTGTGGCGGTGGTGAAGGCAGGTGCGTTTGCCATCATCAGACTGACTTATTACAGTTTCGGAGCAGATTTTGTGCGGGGTACTTGGGCACAGAACGTTTTGCTTGTGATTGTGTCAGTGACGATTCTATACGGCTGCAGCCGTGCGGTGAAGGAGACACATATCAAGAGAAGGATGGCGTATTCCACCATCAGCAATCTGTCCTATATTCTGTTCGGCGTGCTGCTCATGACGCCGGCCGGTATGACGGGGGCATTGACTCATCTGGTCTTTCACGCGGTGATCAAGATCTGCGCGTTCTTCTGTGTGGGCGCCGTCATGCATCAGACGGAAAAACAGTATGTCCATGAGCTGAACGGTATGGGATACAGGATGCCCGTGGTGTTCGGATGCTTTACGGTGTCCGCGCTGTCGCTGATGGGCGTGCCCGGGCTGCCGGGATTTGTGAGCAAATGGAATCTGGCCGGAGCGGCGGTGGAGAGCGGCATGGTGCTGGGCTATGCGGGGATCGGCTGCCTGCTGGTGAGCGCGCTGCTCACGGCAATCTATATGTTGACCATCGTGGTCAGAGCCTTTTTCCCGGACAAGCTTCCAAGCGGTTCCACTCAAAATGTCTCCGATTCCAAGATGTGTGATCCGGACTGGAAAATGCTGCTTCCACTGGGCGTATTTGTGTTCTTTATGTTGTATTTCGGGCTGCATTCCGCTCCGGTGACAGCGTTTTTCGAGAAAGTGTCGGCGGGTGTGTATTAGACGGGAGGATTGAAAATGGCGGACTGGATTTTGAATCATCTGTATTGTCTGGCTTATGTGGTCGTGTTTGCCCCTTTGGCGGCGGCTCCTTTGGGATGGCTGATCGGAAAATACCGCAAAAAACTGCGGGATTATTATGTGTCCTTGGTCTGTCTGGCGGAGTTTGCCCTGTTATTGTTTCTGTTCGTGTTGACGCTGCGGGGAATCGACTGCGGGGCGGCGTATGTTCCGAAGATCTGCGGTATGGGGCTGTACTTTCGGATGGACGGTTTCCGGGTGCTCTACGGTACGGTGGCGGCCTTTCTGTGGTTTATGACGACGCTGTTTTCCGGGGAATATTTTGCGCATTATCACAATCGGAACCGGTATTACTTTTTCCTGCTTGTGACGCTGGGCGCCACGGAGGGAGTGTTTCTGGCACAGGATTTCTTAACTATTTTTATCTTCTTTGAGGTGATGTCGTTAGCCTCCTATGCGTGGGTGGCTCATGACGAGAGACGGGAGTCTCTGCGGGCTGCGGACACTTATCTGGGGGTATCGGTCATCGGCGGGCTGGTGATGCTCATGGGATTGTTTCTGCTCTACGGGGCGGACGGCGCTTGGCTGCCCGCGGCAGGTTTATGTCTGCTCTTTGGATTCGGAGCTAAGGCAGGAGCATTTCCGCTGCACATCTGGCTGCCCAAGGCACATCCCGTGGCGCCTGCGCCCGCTTCGGCGCTTTTGTCCGGTGTGCTGACCAAGACCGGAGTGTACGGCATTCTGCTGCTCACGGCCACGATTTTCTGGCGGGATGAAGCTTGGGGAACGCTGATTCTGGCCATGGGAGTCGTCACCATGGTGCTGGGGGCATTGCTCGCTCTGTTCTCCGTGGATCTGAAGCGGACGCTGGCGTGTTCCTCCGTGTCTCAGATCGGATTTGTGCTGGTGGGAGTGGGACTGGCAGGGCTTCTGGGAGAGGAGGGTCTGCCTGCGGTGCGGGGAGCCGTTCTGCATATGGTCAATCATTCGCTGCTCAAGCTGGTTCTGTTTCTGGCGGCGGGCGTGGTGTTTATGAATCTCCACAAGCTGGATCTGAACGATGTCAGAGGGTTTGGCCGCAGGAAGCCGCTGCTTCATTACTGTTTTCTCATGGGAGCGCTGGGAATCTGCGGTATTCCGCTCTGGAACGGCTATGTGAGCAAGACCTTGCTGCACGAGAGCATCGTGGAGGCGATCGGACTTGCGGCGGAAGGTCATATCAGTTCCTATGTCTCGGCGGGACTATTAAAAACGGTGGAGTGGATCTTTTTAATCAGCGGCGGGCTGACGGTGGCCTATATGACCAAACTCTATGTGGCGCTCTTTGTGGAGAAAAATCAAGATCAGGACGTGCAGAAACGCTTCGATGCGCTACGGGGCAGCTACATGAATCCGGTCAGCGGCGGGGTGCTGGCCGTGGGCGCGACTTTGCTTCCTTTATTTGGATGTCTGCCGGATGTGATCATGGGGAGACTGGCGGATCTGGGACAGAGCCTCTTTGCGGCGGGAACCTCGGGTGTGGGACAAAGCTTTGAGACAGTGGGCGCACAGCCGGTGATGAATTGGTTTAGTCTTGAGAATCTGAAGGGAGCATGCATCTCGCTCGGCATTGGTGTTCTGGTGTATCTGCTTGTGGTGCGCTGTCTGCTGATGAAGCGGGAAGGCGAGAGCAGGATCTATGTGAACAGATGGCGCACATGGCTGGATCTGGAGAATCTCTTGTACCGCCCGGTACTTCTGCGGACACTGCCGTTTGTGTGTGGTGTGTTCTGCAGGGTGCTGGACAGTCTGGTGGATACTGTGGTGGTATGTCTGCGCAGGATGGTTCTGCGTGACAGCAGACTGCCGGCGGAGCTGGAGGAAGGAAATCTGCTCACCCATGTGGCGGGCTGTGCGGGCAATGAACTGCAGCGTATGGGGAATCGTCTCAGAAAAGGAAAGCCAAGAAATGTGGATTATGAGCACAAATTTGCCCTGTTGTATCAGGAGTGGTCCGAGGACAGCCTGATCATCGGAAGAAGCCTCTCCTTCGGACTGCTGTTGTTCTGCGTGGGGCTGCTGCTCACGGTGATCTATCTGCTGTGGGCCGCATAGTGTGAAGAGATTTTCTAAGGCATCTGAAAAGCAGGCATTCTTCATCTGGATTTGAGTCGCAGCAAAGACGTGACATGAGGAAACCGGAAATTTGTGATATTTATTATAAAAACAGCTACAAACCGTCTAGCGGTCTGTAGCTGTTTTAGGAGGCAAAATAACATTTTCATTTCATTTTTGAATAACAGGTATCGCACAAGGCCTGAATCCATGGGAGATCCGTTCTCAGAGTCCCCTCACAGCCACATTCTTCACACACCTTCTCCGACAGATCTTCATATTTTTGTGCGATATCTGAAATCTTTTGATATACATCGTTGTTTTCCGGATCCGCCTCTTCAAAATGATAATAAACATTCAGAGTCCCATACTTCTCTTTCATACAATCCATCACAATATGAACAGGTCTCTCCGCCGTCTCAAGGACGATTGCTATCTCTTTGCACATATCATATAAAAGCTGATACCAGCCGTCTCCTGCCTCTATTCCATATGCTCCAAATGCATTATACGAGTTATCTATACCGTCTTCCGATAACGGTCCTCTTCTCATAAATTCAAATTCTTCTGCCAGACGATTTTCCAATTCTCTGTTCATAAAAGTTCCCCTCCCTGAGATAAGAAAAAAGGCTGCGCACTAATCAGTGCAACAACCCTATTTTTAGGCACATCTCTATATAACACTTTACCAGATTGCAAAAGAAAAGTCTAGTCTTTTTTTCTTTTTCCGCTATACTGTTAAGTACACCGGTGAAAACAGACAAAAGGACGGAGGCTGCGTATGAAGAATACGGACAGAGAGTCGGAGGAGCGGTATCTGCGGGAAACCTTGCGGGTGATTCAAAGAAATGTGCAGAATTATGAGCGGGAAGTGTCCCGGATGCAGGAAGAGATCGATGAAATGCTGGAACACTATCACGACAATGATGTGGAACTCTGGTCTGCCCTGAACAACACCATCACGCTGAACGAACACATGAAGCGGGCGTTAGAGCGCAACAGACGCGCGCAGACAAAGCCGTATTTTGGCAGAATCATTTTTCATGACGAAACGCTGGATAAAACCGAATCCCTCTATATCGGGAAGGGCGGCATATCGTCTGACCGAACCAGTCAAATCGTGACGGACTGGCGGGCGCCGGTGGCAAATGCCTATTATGAGAACGGTCTGGGCAAAAGCAGCTATACCGCGCCGGACGGCAGGGAACTGCCCATCGACCTGAAATTAAAGCGGACGTTTGAGATTGAGAATGGGCGGCTTTCCGATTATTATGACACGGATGTGGTCTCCAATGACGAGCTGCTGATGAAGGCCCTGTCCCAAAATAAGGAGGCGGTGCTGGGGGAGATTGTCGCCACCATCCAAAAGGAACAGAACGAGATCATCAGAAAGTCCCCCTACCACAATGTGATTGTGCAGGGTGTGGCGGGATCGGGCAAGACCACCGTTGCCATGCATCGGATCTCCTATATTCTCTATAACTACAAGGAGCGGTTTCGACCGGAGGATTTCTATATTGTGGGCAGCAATCATATCCTGTTAAATTATATTACGGGAGTGCTGCCGGATCTGGACGTGTACGGCGTCCGGCAGATGACCATGGAACAGCTCTTTATCCGTCTGCTGTATGAGGAGTGGGACGAGAAAAGCTGTCATGTGAGGGAAGTGAATAACGGAGAGGCTTTCAAGGGAACGGAGCAGTGGTATCGGGATCTTGTGGCATTTATTCGAAAGTATGAGTGGGACACCATTCCGCGGACGGATGTTTCTCTGGAGCCCGAACAGTTTGTGGAAGGACTTCAAGACGGTAAAGCGGGCGTCTATGACAGAAGGGGCGAGACGGAGAGCTGCCGCAGGAAGGTGGAACTGATGAGCCGAGAGGCCGCAGAACGCTATATCCGGCAGAACCCTTCCGTGTCCGTGCAGAGCAAGATCAATATGCTCAACGAGAGACTTCTCGCCAAGCTTCGGAACGAATTTCTGGACGAGTACGCCCATTACACGGAGGAAGAGCGCAAAGCGATCCGCAAGGCCTATCGGGGGTGGTATGGCGGACGGCAGCAGACTCGCTGCATCTACGACTTATATCGGGATTTTCTGGTCGGCCAACGGGAAAAGGGATATGACGCTACCCTTCCCGAAGACGGTTATGATGTCTATGATCTGGCAGCGCTGGCTCTGCTCTATAAACTGGTGAAAGAGACGGAGGTTGTCAGCGAAGCGCATCATATCGTCATTGATGAGGCACAGGATTTCGGGATGATGGCATACAGCGTGCTGGCAGCCTGTATCAAGGACTGTACCTACACGGTGATGGGCGACGTGTCGCAGAACATTCATTTCGGGTACGGGTTGGAGGACTGGGAGGCGCTGCGGGCGCTGATGCTGCCGGATGCGGAGGACTCTTTCGGCATTTTGAAAAAGAGTTATCGGAACACGGTGGAGATCTCCGATTTTGCCACCGGAATCCTGCGCCACGGAAAGTTTGCCGTCTATCCGGCTGAGCCTGTCATTCGCCACGGCAATCCCGTAAAGGTGGAGCGGATCGAGAAGATCGGAGCTGACTGGGAGGATTATGCCCTCCGCGGGGCCGAAATCTGCAGACAGTGGCGGGAGAAAGGGTACGGCGCCGTGGGTGTGGTGTGCCGGGATACCGATTCCGCACGCCGATATGCGGAAAGTCTTGCGCGCCATATCAATATTATGGAGAGCGATCCCGAGAAGGCGAGCTTCGGGGACGGGATTCTGGTGCTGCCGGTGGCGTATACCAAGGGGCTTGAGTTTGACGCGGTGCTGATCATGAATCCCACGGGAGAGGATTACCCCGTGGATGACGGTCACGCGAAGCTTTTGTATGTGGCGGCGACCCGCGCCCTGCACGAGCTCTGCATTCTGCATGGAGAGAATCTGACGGGGCTGATCGCGGATCCCATGCCAGACAGAGAGGAAGCGACAGGACTGGATGCGAGGGATGTGAAAGATGCTGGCCCTAAGCGAGATATGACGTCCCAGCAGAATATGGCCTCCCAGCGTGAGAAGGTGTCTGAACAGAAAAAAGCATCAGGACAGAAGATATCGTCCGAGCCGGAAACAGCGAGACGGGACGCCACAACCGGACCAGCCAGAGAAGGGGAAGTCCGCCCCCGGCGCGCAAAGGCCGTGGCGGCTGCGCCGAAGGCCATGTCGGTTCGCACCGCAGAGCGAGAGACACCTGACCACGTTCGGCCCGCCACCAATTATGGAGCATCGCCGCTTCCTGCAAAGCCGCACCAAAGCGACAAGAGGATTCCTGTTTTCGGGGATATGCCTTCCCCGGAGCTGCTATGTCCTCAGGGACATGGGAAGATCGGGCTGAACGTGCGCTGGGTCTCCAGAGAGCATGACGGCCTCCGACTCACAAGTCCCTATGGCATTCTGCGAATCAGTCCCGTGGGGAGCGCCATTTTAAGGATTACCTTTGCCAAGGGATCTCAAATGCAGGACGACGTTCATCCGCTGATCGGCGTGAACCGGGTGGAAACAAATTGGAAGTACAGGGACAACGGCAAGACCATAGAACTCTCCATGGAGGAGATCGGCGTACAGGTGGATAAGGCCGACGGAGTGGTTCGGTTTATAGATGGTACGGGCAGGCCGCTTTTGGCACAGCGGAGGCAGGACGGCAGGCTTTTTGAGCAGGGCGGAAACCGCTGGTATCTGGACTTTGGGAAAGAGCCATTTTACGGAATCGGTGAGGAGGGCAGGGAACCTTTGGCACTTCAGGGAAGTGCCCAGATCCTCTCCCGCGGGGACGGAAGGCTGCCGTTTCTGATCTCGGAGAGAGGATACGGAATTCTGCCTGCAGTGAGCGGACTCTGCTTCTGCTGCGATGCGTCCTCCTATGGGTCTTATCTGTACATGGAAGGGGAATTGGCGGACTGTTATGTCATTGCCGCCAAACGGCGTGAGAACCTTTTGGGGGCTTACGCATATCTGAGCGGTATACTGTAAACAGATGCGGATCTGCGCGTAGATTTATGCGGGCGGATCGGGGAAATTGATAAATCATCCGGTAAATTCTCTTAAAAAGTTCTTTCATTAACGACAAAATTATGTTATGCTAATAGCTAAATGCGCATTTGCATACACGAAGTGATGGGTGCAAAGCATGAAGTCACCTGTGAGTGACGGGCTTTGCACCCTGATTTTATGCAATGATGCGGCAGAAATAAGACAAATGAGGAGAAGACAGATGAAAATGCAGATGAGAAAACGGCTTGCGGCCATCATGGCAGCCGTCCTGTGTGGAACGGCAGCGCTCCCCGGCGGTGCGGTTCGGGCAGCGGAAGCCCCGGCGGCGGAAACAGCGGAATCAGGGAAAATCGATGCGATCCGCGGCAAAGCCGTCCGGTATCTTAGGACACAGCAGAATACGGACGGCAGCTACGGAGAAGCCGCCATTCCCAGAGATACCTGCGAAGTGGAGACCCTGTTTCGGGACTTGGGAATAAATGCGGATCAGGACAGGGATTCGGATAGGGGAACCAAAACGCAGGATCTCGACACATGGCTTCATGATAGGGGCCCCGACTTTATGGACAACAACGACTCTCTGGCACGCCTCTACTGTGCCACCGGGGATATCCGATACCTTGACAGCCTGTCACCCGCAAATGCCGACGGCGGGTACGGTCTCACAGGACGCTATCAGAGCGATCCTCTCGACACGGCTCTGGTTCTTGAGGCTATGGTGAGACACGGTCTTTCCGGGGGAGAGGTACGGGAGCAGATGCAGGGGCTCACCGCTTATTTCGGGGCGGAACAGAACGCGGACGGCGGATTTTCCTACCTGCGGGGCGGGGAGTCAGACGACCTGCTCTCCCTGCGGATCGGAAATACGCTGGCCGCCTATGAAAAATACGGCGGCATAACCGTAGGTGACACCGTACTGACCGATTCGGATACCATTCTGACCGATCTGGACGGCTATCTGAAACAGACAGACAAAAGTCTGGAAACCCCGGAAGAGTTCCGGCAGGCCTGTTATACCCTCGTATACCAGTACCTGCGGGGAACCCTGCAGAACACGGAAGGCCTTGTGGAACGGCTGGCCGTGCTGCAGAAACCGGACGGAAGTTTTGGAGAGCCGGATGACACCATTGCGGCCCTCCGGATGCTGTGGGCCATAGAAGAATTCAACAAGCCTTATGTGGACTTCGGCGGAATCGAGACCAACCTTTCCACCTACACGCCCTATGCGGGTTACGAGACGCCCGTCACGGTGAGTACGCAGCTGGAATACCGGTGTAATTACCTCTGTGAGCTGACCTGCCGGATCGACGTGCTGAAAAACGATGAGGTTGTGGCGGACCGGACCGTGGCGTTTTCTTTACGGGCGGAGGAGACGCAGGCGGTCTGTTCCGAGACGGTGAAGGTTACGGCACAAAAGGATGATACCTGCAAAATACGCACCGCCATACTACAGGACGGCGAAGTGATCTTTGAGCAGACGGATGATTTACATATCATAGATCTGGTGATCGATGAGCTGGAATTAAAAGCGGAGAGTGTGCCGGAGGGTGTGTCCCTCACATGGAACAGTCTGGACAATGATTTCTGCCGGTACGGCTACCGGATCTACCGTTCCACGGATGCGCAGAACTGGGAGAGCAAATCTTCGTGGAACGGGGCGGAGACCGTGAAGGTTCTGAATATTTACCCCTGTGAGGCCGCCAAAAACCATCTGAAGAACTGGATGGCAGATGATCTGCAGAGCGAACATATGGCGGCGGGCAAAGGGCTTTTTGAGATCGACACCGTCAGTATCGATGCCTATAATAAAGCGCCCAATCTCTATCTGTGCGATGAAAACGGCGAATACAAATACGATGTGCTGTTCTTTGGCGCATACGATGCAAATGCCCAAAAAGATTTAACGATGGAATCCTATCTGGCCACACAGGATTTTGTGGACGCAGGACGGGGCGCGCTCTTTGGCCATGATACCGTGACGCTGGCAGCCGGCGCATATCACCCCTATTTTGGTCGGTTTGCGGACCAGATGGGAATCAAACTGCACGCCACTTCCGGCTATGTCATCCACAATAAGGTCAAGGTGGTGAACAACGGATTCCTGACCAGCTATCCATGGAAAATAGAAGGCGTCCTCTCCATTCCGGCGACCCATGCCTACCAGCAGTATGCCGGAGGGAGTCTGGCCGCCACTGTCTGGATGGAGTTTCCGGACGAGGGCTATGTGGACGCGGAGACCGGAGGCCGCACAAACGCCTATCTGTGCACCAACAACCAGCTCGCCCTGATACAGACCGGAAACAGCAACGGTCAGGCCACGGATGACGAGAGAAAAGTGCTGGCAAACACCCTGTTCTACCTCAAGCAGTTGACGGGAGGCACAGATGCCACGGATAAATCCGCCTATGACACGGCGGCCCCCGGCCCCTGCCGGATCGACGAACTCTCTATGGCGGAAGGGCAGCCCCGGTTCCGGGTACAGGCGCAGGACTATGGCACCACTTATCATTACTATATAGAAGGAATCCCCCGGATCGCAGACACGGAAGAACTGCGCCGGACCTCCAACATCGCGCAGGCGGAGGTCAAATCCGGCATAGCGGGCTATGAAATAGCCGTCAACACGGTTGCCTCCACTGGGGAAGCCGGAGACTGGAGATTCCTGACATCGGAGCAAAACGGGAATTCCGATGAAACCGATAAGGAACTTGCCGTCCCCAAGGAGTGGATGCCGCAGAATGCGGAAGCGCTTTTCCTGCATGTCAGGGCCGTGGACGGACAGGGCAACCGGGGAGAGGAGACTGTGATCCCCCTGCCCGCCGTTCAGCCCTCAAACCGCTTTGATACCGGCTATTCCCTCTTTGCCGCACAGGATATCAACATCTACTGCGGGACACTGCAGACGGAGGAGCAGGTCTATGCGGGCGGCAGCCTTACCGTCTGCGGATCGGCCGTCAGAACGGACGCTCCCTGCAGCGCCGTCGGAGCCATCCATACCTATGTGGGATCTGCCGCTCTGGCGGAGCGCATCGAACAGGCAGAATCCCGGCAGATGCCCCGGCTGCACGCATCCGCCATGGAGCTTGTATCGGGCGGAAGACAGGAGAACTTCCTCGGCATTTACAACACCGCCCGCCTGACGGAAGCTCTTTACTGCAGCGGCATGGCGGCCGTATACTGCCCGGAGATCCGGCTGGAACAGAGTCTGGTCTGTCAGGGGGACATCAACCTTGGCGTGGACAGGGCTCAGCTTGGGAACACAGAGGAGATCGCGGTTTATTCCGTTACAGGGAATATCACGATCAACGCGTCCCACTGTACCGGAAAAGGAATCATCTACGCGCCCAACGGCACGGTGACGATCAATGCGGCGGACTTTTGCTTCGAGGGCAGCATCATTGCCAGACAGATCTCGCTGCAGGGCACGGAACTTGTGATTACCGGCCCGGCTCAATAATAGAACAAACGATTTGGTTGATTGGAGATAGAAAATGAAAAGAAGAACAATGACACGCATCCTGTCCGCACTCCTAGTCTGTGTTCTGGCCTTTACGGACTGCGGCGGCAGATGGATAGAAAGCGGCGGCGCCATGACGGTACAGGCCGCCGGGGACGAGGAAACCGCAGGAAAAACAGCCACAGGGCAGGAAGTATATACAGATTACCTGACCAAGGCGGAGGAACTGGGAACTCCGTTGGCAATCTATAACTACTTAAAAAACAACATCAACTACGAATACTATGCCGGACGCCGCAAAGGCTCCGAGGCAGTCTATGACAGTCAGGGCGGAAATGACGCGGACATCGCAATCCTTCTGTCGGAGATGCTGCGCCATGTGGGCTATCAAACCCGCTATGTCAGAGGAAAAATCCGTCTGACAACAGAAGCAGCCATAGCGCTTACGGGAGAGGCGGATCCGCAGGCGGCCGCGTCCGTCTTCTCCATGGCGGGTGAGACTGCCCTGTTTTGGGACGAGAAAGACCAGCCCCTCTATATCGAGACGGACCATGTGTGGGTGGAAGCTTTCGTGCCCTACGGCGATTACCGCGGAAACGGCAGAAACGGCGGCGAGAGCCTGTGGATTCCGATGGACGCAGGTATCAAGGAATACCAAGACACCGACAATATCTATGACCACTATGAGGAGTACGGCCTCTCCCCGGAGACGCTGAGGACCCTTTATGCACAGCAGGACGGGGCGGATGTGTCCGATACCGATGAAGCAGGGACAGGCAGCTTCGACGGGGCGGACTATGGCGTCAATCGGACGGCAGCCGAGAAGCTGTTTGCGGACTGGCAGGACGGCATGAACCGCCTGATCGCGGAACAACCTGAACTCTATGCGGTCAGAAGGATCATCAAACAGGAACAACTGCAATACCTGCCCCTCTCCCTGCAATATGAAGTGGCGGAAGAATACGGCAGATACGACACATTGGACAGTGTGGCGCAGGACAGCATCGCATTCTCCTTAAACGGCTATGATCTGGCGAAGCTGACTCCCGCCCAGATGTACAACAAACGTCTGATACTGGCCTATGTACCCGAGGCGGGCGGCGTCCGGGCGCAGCTTACCTTGGACGGAGAAGTGCTGGGCGAAGGCTTCCTGACCGTGGCCTCCGGCACGAAAGAAACCTTCACCATGAACGTGTTCTCCGCGGGGGAGACCAAGACCATCGACAATACCCTCACCGCGGGAGGCATCTACCAGATCACCACAGACACCCAGACCATCACCGCCCGAGAACTGGACGAAGCGGCCGGACGGCTGCAGGCCGTGAGCGGCAGTGTGACGGAAGAGAATGTACTTACGGAAAACTATCTGGGAGCGCTCCTAGACTGCGTGGGCAAGACCTACTTTGCACAGGTGGACATCGCGGACCGGATGCTTAAGGAACAGCTTGACGTGCCCACAAGCCGCTCTTTAAGTGTGGGCATGACAGGCTATATACCCGA
>CAZSAJ010000036.1:0-26695 GCA_964604835.1 uncultured Acetatifactor sp. | reverse complement strand
TGGGCTGTGAGAACAGCAATATTGATGTGTTAAAGCCCTATATCGGGGATTATGACGAGAAGCGGGTGAAATTTCTGGTATCTCAGGAGCATGACGACGAGATTGCGGACTCCGTTGAGCTGATCAAGGAGCTGGCCGCTTATGCGGGAAGCTTCAAGCGTGAGCCGATCAGTGTGAGCAAACTGGTGGTTGGTATGAAGTGCGGTGGAAGCGATGGACTATCCGGTATCACCGCCAATCCTCTGGTGGGACGTTTCTCCGATCTGCTCATCTCCAAGGGCGGCACCACGATCCTCACGGAAGTGCCCGAGATGTTCGGTGCGGAGACCATTCTCATGAACCGCTGTGCCAACGAGGAGCTCTTTGAGAAGACTGTGGATCTGATCAATGACTTTAAGAATTATTTCAAGAGTCACAATCAGACCATCTACGAGAATCCCTCCCCCGGCAACAAGAAGGGCGGTATTTCCACGCTGGAGGATAAGTCTCTGGGCTGCACTCAGAAATCCGGCAGCGCTTTGGTGAAAGGCGTGCTGGCCTACGGCGAGACCGTGAAGACCCCCGGACTGAATCTCTTAAGCGCCCCCGGAAACGATCTGGTGGCGGCTACCGCGTTGGCGGCAGCAGGTGCGCATATCGTGCTCTTTACTACCGGCAGAGGAACGCCTTTCGCGTCTCCCGTGCCCACCATGAAGATCGCTACCAACTCCAGACTGGCGAACAAGAAGTCCAATTGGATCGACTTCAACGCCGGCGTGCTGGTGGAGGACAGCAACATGAATGACGAGACTCAGAGACTGTTTGATCTGGTGGTGGAGACTGCTAGCGGCAGGCAGGTGTGCAGCGAGGCGGCAGGTTTCCATGACATGGCCATCTTTAAGCAGGGCGTGACGCTGTAGGTTTGGGCAGGACGGAAGCTGTATTTGAGGAACGCAGTATAAACAGTATATAAAGCAATAAAGGGGCAGCCTTGTGAGAAGGAACATCTCGCGGGACTGCCCCTCGTTCTGTCCGGTTAGGTTCAAAGGATTTGAACGATTTGGGTTGCCGTCAGATCTTGGAATGTCATATCATGTTCCACGAAGATCATGGTGGGAGCAAACTCTTTGATGAGCTGTTCAATCTGCATGCGGGAATAGACGTCAATGAAATTCAACGGTTCGTCCCATAGATACAAATGTGCCTGTTCGCACAGGCTCTTGGCTAACAGCACCTTTTTCTTCTGGCCGCCGGAGAAGTCGGCCATGTCTTTTTCAAATTGAATCCGTTCAAAGTCCAGTTTGCGCAGCACCGTTTTAAACAGACTTTCGTCTATACGGTTTTCCCGCGCGAAGTCGGACAGATTTCCCTTTAAATGTGAGGTGTCCTGTGGAACATAGGAGATCACAAGACCGGAGCCGATGGAAACATCGCCGGTATGCTCTATGGGATATCCTGCGAGCAGCTTTAACAGACTGCTCTTGCCGCTTCCGTTTCTGCCCTGCAGCGCAATTCTGTCTCCGCGCCGAACCTCGAAGGAAATAGGACTGCAGACATCGCATCCGTCGTAACGGACGGCCACATCCGAGACGTGGAGCAGTGTGTCGGAGCGATAGGAAAGGGGTGTGAGTTTCAGGGATTCCGCGGTTTCTTTATTTTTCAGCAAAGTGGATTTTTCTTCGATTGCCGTTTGCTGCCTCGATTCTATCGTTTTGGCCCGCTTCATCATTTTGGCGGCTTTGTGTCCCACATATCCCTTGTCGGCGGCGCCGATTTTGGAGCTTTCCACCCGGTCGGACCAGTCCGCGGAGCGTCTGGCGGATTGCTGCAGACGGCGGATATCTTTTTGCAGGCGTTCCTTCTGTGCGGCCTCCGATTCCTGCTGCTTCTCGAAATTAGCCATCCAAGAAGAGAAATTGCCGCTTTGCACCTCGATGGTCTCCCGGTTCAGAGAGAGGATGTGATCCACGCACCCGTCCAGAAACCGCCGGTCATGGGAGACGAGCAGGAAGCTCTTTTTCCTTTTCAGATAGGCGGCCACCAATGCTCTTCCTTTGGCATCCAGATGATTTGTGGGTTCGTCGATCAGCAGAAAATGGCCCTCGTTCAGAAAGAGCGCCGAGAGCAGGACTTTTGTCCGTTCGCCGTTTGAAAGTGTTTGAAAGGGGCGGCAGAGTACCTCCGGCTCTACCTCCAGATAAGAGAGCTCCCGCAGGAATTCCCAGTCTTCGGCCGACGGGCAGATCTCTCGCAGGATTTCTGCGGTGGGGCAGCTTTCATCCGGCACGGGATACGGAAAGTAGTCAAATTGCACGGAAGAGATGATTTTTCCGCCATATTCATAGTTTCCCAGCAGGAGGTTTAAAAAAGTGGTCTTGCCCCTGCCATTTCTGCCCACGAAGCCCAGTTTCCAATCTGTGTCGATCTGAAAGCTCACATGGTCGAAGATCAGGTCGTAGCTGTTAGGATAGGAAAAAGTAAGGTTCTCTATTTTAATCATCGACATAAACGATCATCCTCCAATCTTGGTATTATCATAAAAATTATCATAAAAATAAGAGCCGCAGGAAAGTCGATTCCTACAGCTC
Source organism: uncultured Acetatifactor sp. (assembly GCA_964604835.1). Lineage (GTDB taxonomy): Bacteria > Bacillota > Clostridia > Lachnospirales > Lachnospiraceae > Acetatifactor. Next base: position 24,128 of record CAZSAJ010000036.1, on the reverse strand, counting down.
ATCATAGCGTTATGGCATGGCGGCCGCTTGGGGAAGCGGCGGTATGCGGATGTAGAGTCGGATAATCTTTCACTTTCTTGCGGAAAATGCAATCGTACCGTAAATAAATACGTACCATTGCTTATTGGTTCTTATCTGCAAGAAAAGTGAAACATGCGTCTACTCCTTTCTTCTCACGGACGGCCATACGGCCGATTGTGTGGTGAAACATTCTTCCTATGCCATATTACAGCAAGTCTTCGAAAAATGCAAGGGATAGGATGAAAGATTTTGAAAAGTATTGCCTGTCATCCCCAAAATCGGTATAATGACTATATGAGAAAAAGCGGGAAGGGTATGGCGTTTCGCAGACGCCCAAAAATCAAAAAGAGTGAGGTATGAGCGATGGAGCTGAAGGAGAAACTGCAAAAGGCTTTACAGGCTGTGGAAAACGGTGATGCAGCGGCGGCGGGGGAGGCCGTGGCCGATTTGAAGGCATTGCCTAGAACGGCGGAGGGGATTTTTGATCTGACTGTCGTGGACGAAGATGTATGGGGGGCCGCGGGACTTGCCTATCCGGTGTATGTGGCGTATGAGACACTCTGCAACAAGAAGGAGGGGTATCCCGACCTGATCGCACAGATGCGCGCGTGGAACGGGATGTTACAGGCGGATTATAGTTTTACACATGCGGCCAAGGCGGCGGATATGTGGATACATACCATTCAGCATATGAGTCCCGAGATCTATGAATATTACAGAGAGCTCATGGATATTTTCAAGAGCAATGTGCGTGAGACACTGGCTAAGTTTTACGATACGGACGCCGCGAGAGAGGCGGCGGATCAAGAGCTGTTCAAGGCGGCGGTGCTGCAGGCCTGCGCGGCGGACATTCTGTTGGCCGAGAAATATGAGAAGAGAGTTTAAGGGCTGCAAAAGCGGCAGATAGGAGACGGAGCATATGGAAATCAAGCAGATTATGAGTACCGCCAGAAGCGCGACCATCGAGATCGTAGACGGCGGCAGACATTTTACGAAAAAGCCTTATGTGGTATGTGTAAACGGCGAGAGCCACGGCGTGACCGACAGGACGATCACCTCTTTGTTTGATCTGATTCCCGACACGAAACAGGTGGTGGAGGTATTCGCATGCGAGGACGAGGCCACGGGCGCAAAGGGAGAGAAGCTGGGAGAACTCTGCTTTAAGACCGCATATGAGTTTGTCACATTGAATGTGAAGAAATTTGGCGCAAAGGGTGACGGAGAGCATGATGACACGCATTTCATTCAGGCGGCGATCATGGCATGTCCCGAGAACAGCAGAGTGTATGTTCCCGCGGGAACCTATCGGATCACCAGCCTGTTTTTAAAGAGCCATATCAGACTGGAACTGGCGGAGGGAGCGGAACTTCTGGCTTTCACGGATCGCACCAAGTTCCCCACATTCCCCGCCATGATCGAGAGCTATGACGAGACCGACGAGTACAATCTGGGCACTTGGGAGGGGAATCCGCTTCCCATGTTCTCCGGCATTATCTGTGGAATCGGCGTGGAGGATGTGGTGATCTATGGAAGAGGCGCCATCAACGGCAATGCGTCGAAAGAGAACTGGTGGCACAATCCCAAGGTGATGAATATCGCTTTCAGGCCGAGGCTGTTCTTTATCAGCGGCTGTCGGGATATCACGCTGCAGGGTGTGAAATTCTGCAATTCTCCCTCTTGGACCCTGCATCCTTATTTCAGCGACAATCTGCGCTTTATCGGCCTTACGGTGCAGAATCCTTCCGACTCGCCCAACACCGACGGACTGGATCCGGAGTCCTGCAGGAATGTGGAGATTCTGGGCGTGCGGTTCTCTCTGGGCGATGACTGTATCGCCGTAAAGAGCGGCAAGATTTATATGGGCAGAAAACACAAGACACCCTCCGAGAATATCCATATCCGCCAGTGTCTCATGGAGAACGGCCACGGCGCCGTGACGCTGGGAAGCGAGATGGCGGGCGGCGTAGTGAATCTGACCGTGGAGGACTGCATCTTCCGTCATACGGACAGAGGGCTGCGCATCAAGACCCGCAGAGGACGCGGCAAAGATGCGATTTTGAGCAATATCACATTCCGCAATCTGACGCTGGATCATGTGATGACGCCCCTTGTGGTGAATGCTTTCTATTTCTGCGACCCGGACGGGAAGACCCAGTATGTCCAGTCCAGAGAGCCCTATCCCGTGGATGACCGCACACCTGCCATCAAGAAGATGGTGTTTGAGAATATGGAATGTACCAACTGCCATGTGGCGGCGGGATATTTTGACGGTCTGCCCGAGGCCAAGATTGAGGAGATCTATATGAAAAATATCTCCATCAGCTATGCGGAGGACGCCAAGTGCGATGTGCCGGCGATGTCCGAGGGCGTGGAGAAGAGCAGCAAGAGAGGTCTTTTTGCAAGGAACGTGGCAAGGCTGACATTGGACAATGTGAAGATTGACGGTCAGGTGGGCGAGGCCTATGAACTGATCAATGTGGATGATTTGGAGCAGGTATAGGGTGCTTGATAAGGGGATTGCGAATAACAGAAAAAGGAGAGACGTAAATGCAATTAGGAATTCGGTTACATGACACGAAGAAGCTTCCTTTCGAGGAGCGCATTGAGGATGTGCAGCAATTAGGTTTTAAATGCGGCCATTTGGCGCTGGCAAAGGTGATTGATGAATTTCCGACCACGGACGAGGCTTTGACGCCGGGACTTGCAATGTATATCAAGAATGTATTTGCCAGAAACAATGTGGATATCGCGGTATTGGGCTGCTATCTGAACCTTGCGAACCCGAACCCGGAGAAGCTTGCGCAGATTACCCACCGTTACATGGCGCATATCCGTTTTGCCTCATGGATGGGCTGCGGAGTGGTGGGCACGGAAACCGGTGCGCCCAATGAGACCTACACGCATGTGCCGGAGTGTCACGGAGAGGAGGCATTGCAGATCTTTATCAAAAATCTCCGCCCTGTGGTGAAATATGCGGAGCAGATGGGTGTGGTGATGGCGATTGAACCTGTGTGGAAACATATCGTGTGCAATCCTGCCAGAGCAAGAAGGGTTCTTGACGAGATTGCTTCGCCCAATCTGCAGATTATTCTTGATCCCGTGAACCTGTTGGATATCTGCAACTATAAGGATCAGGTAGCCATTGTGGACGAGGCGATTGAAGTGTTGGGACCGGATGTGGCCATGGTGCATTTGAAGGACTTCGTGGTGGAGGAGAATAAGCTGGTGTCCGTGGGCGCAGGTCTGGGTCAGATGGATTACACCTCTGTCATCAAATTTATGAAGACCAGAAAGCCATTTATCCATGCCACGTTGGAGAACACCACGCCGGAGAATAATCTTCAGGTGAAGGCGTTTATCCAGAAGCTTTATGACGAGGCTTAAAAGACAGTTGCGAAACTCTCATTTTTGCAAAGTGTCATTGTGCAAATTGTATATTCCAACGCAGACACGCTTTCGCTCCCACCTCACCGTAGCGGTACATAAGACGCTAAAGGACAGCGTCTAAGTACAAGCGATTTATTAAATCGCATACGGTTACGCTAGGGTCTGCTTATGGAGTATACAATCTGCCCAATTCTGATTACGAAAATGAACATTTTGCAAATGTTTAACGAGGTTTAATAAAACAGAGGATTTGAGTGTGATGAAGAAATTAGGTAGTCGGGGAAGATGGTTGACCTTATGGTTGGCGATGTGCGTGGTGCTGTACGCGGGTTGCGGCATCATGACAACGGGCAGTAAAGAGCAGCAGGAGGCAATCAATCAGGCGATGGCTGAGGCCGCCTCGCTGGCCGTCGAGGAGTCGTCTTCGGTGTCGAGGGAATTCAAGCCTGAGGAGTCATCTTCAGTGTCGCAGGAGTCTAAGTCCGAGGAGTCATCTTCGACATCGCAGGAGCCTAAGTCTGAGGAGTCATCTTCGATGTCGCAGGAGCCTAAGTCCGAGGAGAGTTCTTCGGTATCGCAGGAGTCCAAGTCTGAGGAACCGTCTTCCATATCGCAGGAGCCGGAAGTATTGGACGAGAACGGCAGTTACACCACCTGCGAGGATGTGGCGCTGTATCTGGAGACTTATGAGCACCTGCCCGGAAATTTTATCACCAAGAAGGAGGCCCGGGCCTTGGGCTGGGAGGGCGGCTCTCTGGAACCCTATGCTCCGGGAAAGTGCATTGGCGGCGACCGTTTCGGCAACTATGAGAAGCTTTTGCCGGAAGCGGAAGGCCGCAGCTACAGAGAGTGCGATATCGATACGCTGGGGGCGGACAGCCGCGGCGCAAAGCGCATCGTCTATTCCGATGACGGGCTGATCTACTATACGGAGGATCACTATGCCAGCTTTACGCTTCTGTATGACTGACAGGATACAAGAGGCAGTTGGCAGAAAAACCTGCAGTCAGGGGGATGTCTATGAGATATGAGATTGATTTGCAGAATATCAGCACCAGAGAGGCGTTTCATGACCGAGTGGTACAGTGTCTTCCCTGTCCCGCCTTTTATGGCAGGAATCTGGATGCGCTTTATGACATTTTAACGGGAGAAAATGGGATAGAGGAATTGATTTTTTATAATATGGAAGAGTTTTTGCGGGACATGCCCGATTATGGAGCGGCGCTTAAGACGCTCTGTGCAGAGGCTATGGAACAGTGTCCGGGGCTTCGGATCAGTTATGCGGAAGCTCTCGACGGATAACAGGGAGAGGTTCATGTTACCGACAAGGGAAGAGGCGGAAAAACTTTTAAAAGAAGCAGAAGAGTGCAATCCGGGACCATGGGGAAATCACAGTCGTGTAGTGGCTCACTGTGCAGAAAGAATTGCAGAGGAATGCGGTGATATAGATTCGGATAAGGCATTTGTGTGTGGATTGTTACATGACATTGGGAGAAAGTTTGGTGTGAGGCATCTGGGGCATGTATCTGATGGCTATTCCTATATGATGTCCATGGGATATGACGAAGCAGCTAAGATATGCCTTACTCATTCCTTTCATCATCAGACAACGGATGAGTATATTGGGAAGTTTGATGTGACTGAGGAAGAACTGAGTATGATTCAAAATGCTTTGAAAGAAGTGGTCATGGATGAATATGACAAACTGATTCAGCTATGTGACGCCTTGGCGGGAGCTGAGGGTGTGGTAGACATGGAAGAACGAATGGAAGATGTGAAACGCAGATATGGTTCGTACCCTCAAAAGAAGTGGGACGGTAATTTAGAATTAAAAGAATATTTTGAGAAAAAGATGGGTAAAGACATCTATGTTGTGACAGAGAAGGAGAGTTACAAACCATAAGAAATATGAAGTTTTAGAAAGAAAATCCGCGCCGCACAGGCGCAGAAACGAGGAAAAGGAATGTATACGGACGGACAGATCTATATGGGGCTGGCTGACGGGCAGCGCGTGAATATGCAGCTTGCCATGGCAAATCGCCATGGGCTGATTGCGGGGGCCAGCGGCACCGGCAAGACGATCACAATGAAGGCGATGGCAGAATCGTTTTCCGATGCGGGAGTACCCGTGTTTTTGTGTGATGTAAAGGGAGATGTGTCGGGGCTTGCGGAGCCCGGTGTTGCCTCCGAGAGCATGGAGAAGCGCATCGACAAATTCGGAATCCGGGAGGCATTCTCCTATAAAGCATATCCCGTGTGCTTCTGGGACATCTATCAGGAGAGCGGGCATCCCGTGCGCGCCACGATCTCCGATATCGGGCCGGATATTTTGTCCAGAATTCTGGGGCTCACGGCCACGCAGGAAGGTGTGCTGAATATAATTTTCAAGATTGCGGATGACAGGGGACTGCTGCTGATTGATTTAAAGGATTTGCGCACCACCATCAATTATGTGGCGGAACACCGAGATGAGTATACGCTTTCCTACGGGAATATGTCCACGCAGTCTCTGGGGAGTATTGTGCGTGCATTGCTGCCTTTGGAGACGCAGGGAGGGGATCTGTTCTTCGGCGAGCCGGATCTGGATATCTTTGACTGGATCCGCACGGATGTATACGGCAAGGGGATGGTAAACATTCTGGACTGTGTGAAACTGGTGCAGAATCCCACGCTCTATGCAAGTTTCCTGCTCTGGATGATGGCGGAGCTGTTTGAGAAGCTGCCGGAGGCGGGAGATCTGGAGAAGCCGAAGCTGGTATTTTTCTTTGATGAGGCCCATATGCTTTTCTCCGATGCGCCCAAGGTGCTGGTGCAGAAGATTGAGCAGGTGGTAAAGCTGGTGCGCTCCAAGGGAGTGGGGATTTATTTTGTGACCCAGAGTCCCAGTGATATCCCTGATCCGGTGCTGGCGCAATTGTCCAACAGGGTGCAGCACGCACTGCGGGCATACACACCCTCCGAGCAGAAGGCGGTGAAAGTGGCGGCGCAGTCTTTCCGGGTGAATCCGGCATTCAAAGCAGAGGATGTGATCATGGAGCTGGGAGTGGGCGAGGCGCTGACTTCCTTTCTGGATGAGAAGGGTGTGCCCGGCATGGCCCAGCGCACTTTGATCATCTGCCCTCAGAGTCTGATGGGGCCTGTGGACGAGGCGACCAGACGGGGGCTGATGGCGAGGGACGGCATGAGCAGATACGATCAGGCCTATGACGGCACTTCGGCCTACGAGGTGCTCACCGGAGAAAGGGAGCAGGAAGCCGAGCGGGCCCAGTTGGAGGCCGAGCGGGCACAGCTTGAGAAGGATCAGAAAGCTTTCGAGGCCCAAAAGGCCAAGGAGGAGGCCGCGGCGAAGAAGCAGAGAGAGAAAGCCGAGGAGGACGCCCGGAAAAAGAAGGAGAAGGAAGAGGCCGCCGCGCAGAAGAAGCGGGAGCAGGCAAACGAGAGGAGAAAGAACCAGATCGAGCGACAGCTCATCAACACAGGCATGCAGGTGGTCAAGAGAGGAATTCTCAACACTTTGTTTAAGAAATAGAGATATTGTTATGCGGATTTTGACCTGCCTTATCATCTGTCCGACAGTCGGCCACCGGCCGGAACGGATGCGATGATAGGGCAGGTTTGTCATTGGGCGGCAGGTTAATTTGAATCTGAAGATAGACTTAAGATTTCCTTAAATATAGTACTTTATCATTGTGATGTTCACCAAATTCTGTTATGGTATATTTTGTAGAATTGACGTAAGGACAATAGGGATTGAAAATGTTCTCTGCCGGTGACGGAATCGGTCAATAACTTGCAATCATATGGAAAGATTGAGGAATGAGAGGAAATATGTGCAACAGAAGGAATCGAAATAATAAAAGTGGGACGTGCGGCAGGCTATTAAAGCTTTTCGTGATGGGAATCCTGCTGGCGGGCATGTGTGCGGCGGGAGCGGGAGAAAAGGTTTCTGCCGAGAGGAACCCGGAAGGGAATTCCGAAGATGTGCTCAGTGAGTATAGCATTTCCATCCAAGCGGATATGCTTCCTTCGGTTAAGGATACCTACGATATCCGGCTCACCGTTGAGAATTTCGGAGAGAACTGGGAGGGAACCATGCGTCTGATGGTGAATATAGATCGCTATGGACAGCCCAGCGCATACGACACAGTGCTCTCTCTGCCGCAGGGCAGTACAAAGCAGTTTGTGGTCAAGGTGTCGAAGGACAGTCTGGAGAATCTGAACATGGACGGAACGGTGCGGGTGACCCTGTTGGACAGAAAATCCAACAAGAGTGCGGAGAAGGAGTTCCAGCGACTTCTGAGAGAGGATGCGAACGCTCTGACCATGGGGATTCTGAGTGATGCCTATTCCACACTTACCTATCTGGATATGGGGGGACAGGAAATCTATTTTAACAGTGATTACTATCCGGTCAAGCTGGAGGAGCTGACACAGGAGAATCTGTCGGATAAGCTGGATGCGCTGACCTTTCTGGTGATCGACGGGTACAATACCGGGGTGTTGACGGAGGATGAGACCGCCGCCATTGAACGCTGGGCCGGTAACGGCGGGGTACTTCTCGTGGGAACCGGAAGCTATGCGGAGGACACGCTTCGGGGACTGGATAATCTGGGAATCCGCTGTCAGAAGGTTCATGAGGCGGGACAAAGTACACGGGACATTATGCCATCTGCGGATGTGGACTTTGTGGATTTCTCCCGCCTTTCGCTGGCCGAGCTGAGCGATGTGGGCGGACAGTATCAGATGGGGGAAGGTTATAGCTATGTGCGTTCGCTTGGGAGCGGCGCCGTGGGGGTTTTGCCTTATGCGCTCACGGAGCTGGCCGGGCTGGACAAGTCGGCCTATGTCATCGGGCAGGAAGATTTCGTTTTGTCGATCTTGAATGCAGTGGCCTCGGAAGCGTCTTCCCGCTATAACAGCTCCTATAGTTCCAGTAATGACTATCAATATATTTTGCAGCGAAATTTACGGCTTCTGGGAAACAGCAGCAATCAGCTGAATTTCGGGGCACTGAAAGTTATTGTGATGTTGTATGTGCTCATTGCCGGTCCCGTACTCTATCTCATACTGCGCGCCGTCAAGAAGCGGGAACTTTACTGGGCTGCGGTGCCCGTGGCCGCTCTTGTGGGAATCCTTCTGGTCTTTCTGGCCGGAAGAGGTTTTGAGGTGGCGAATACCAGAGTCTATTCCGTGGCGGTAGAGAATCTTGCCGACAGAGGAAACGGCAGGACTTATCTACACTGTTATGATGCGGGTCACAGGGAGTGGGATCTGCGTCTGGCTGCGGGGTATGAGTATGTGGGGCCGTTTACCCGGGGAAGTTACAGTTATGGGCAGGAGGGAAATTATTATCATCATATCCGCAGAGAAGGCGATACGCTGTTTTTCGGTATCAATCCCACATCCAATTTTGAGGACAGTTATTTCTGCGCGGGAGGCGTGGGAGGAGAGATCAACGGAGATCTTGTGTGTGATGATATCCGGTATGGCTGGACAGGCATCAGCGGGACAATCCGCAATGAGACGGATCGGGATTTTATTTATTATGTGGTAATTGCGGGTGGTGAGATGTATGTTTTTGAAAATCTGCCCGCAGGGGAGACCCGCAGTGTGACCGTTTCGGATGCGATCTATCCCGATACCCGAGGCTACAGTTCAGTTTGGAATGCTTATCTGTATGATTTTATGTCGGATCTTTACGATGAGGGAAAGAAAGCGGATTTCGATGCCTTAGCCGCACTGGGAGTGGGCGGGTGCGCCGCGTCTGCACAAAACGATTCGGCTGCCGGCATGGTCATCGGTGTGACGAAGAACTGGGAAAAGGCTGTGGATGACACTTGTAGCGAGGCATCTTATGGATGTTTCTACAAGGTTTGGTAGGGGGACGATATGCTGTATATTAATAATCTGACAAAAAATTATGGGTCTTTTACGGCGGTCAATCATTTGACACTGCATATCCCCGAGGGTGATCTGTTCGGTTTTGTGGGGCCCAACGGGGCGGGGAAGACCACCACCATCCGGATCGTCTGTGGTCTGCTGAAAGCAAGCGGCGGCTCCGTGAGGATCGGAGGCACAACGGCGGCCGTAGGAAGCAGAGAGATGAAACGCCTGATCGGGTATGTGCCGGATTTCTTCGGGGTGTATGACAACTTGAAAGTACGGGAATATATGGATCTATACGGTTCCATGTACGGGATGTATTCCCGGGATATCGCAAGGCTTGCGGACGACCTGTTAGAGCTTGTGAATCTCTCGGACAAGAAGGAGTTTTATGTGGATACGCTCTCCCGGGGAATGAAGCAGCGGCTCTGTGTGGCCCGGGCCCTGCTGCACAATCCCAAACTGTTGATTCTGGACGAGCCCAGCTCGGGATTGGATCCCAGAGCCAGAGTGGAGATGAAGGAGCTTCTGAAAAATCTTCATTCCATGGGAAAGACCATTGTCATCAGCTCCCACATTTTGTCGGAGCTCTCCGAGATGTGCAACAGTATCGGCATCATGAATCGGGGGCAGCTTGTGACGGCGGGCCTGATTGAGGACATTATGCGGCAGCTTACGGCGGGAACGCACATTCATATCCGCATCGCTTCCAATATGGAGACGGCAGTGCGGATGATGAAGGAGCAGGCAGGGGTCACGGTGGAGTCCGTCCGGGAAAATGAAATGATTATCTCATTCGGGGGATCGGATGAGGAGATCAGCAGACTCATCGGAGAACTGATTCAGAATCAGGTGGTTCTGACGGATTTCCACAGGGAGGAAGGCAGTCTGGAATCATTGTTCATGCAGCTGACAGGAGGTGGCGTACAGTGAAGATACGGTGGAATCCCATTGTAAAAAAGGATTTGCAGGTGGCGGCCCGCAGTATGCGTCTGAGCTGGGGACTGTTTGCCTATGAGGCGGTGCTGGTGCTGATGTTTCTCTTGGCGCTGGCCATGATACAGGAGGACTCCGGCAATATTTACAGCAGCGGGAATGTCTATAGCTCGCTGGTGTATCTGTTTCCGGTTCTCGCGGTGGCACAGGTGTGCATCGTGGGACTGACGGTGCCGATTCTCACGGCTTCTTCCATATCGGGAGAGAAGGAGAGGCAGACTTTTGACATTATGCTGACTACCTGCATGTCTCCGTTTTCCATCGTTTTGGGAAAGGTGTTCTCCGCAGTGCTGCGCATCTTGTTCTTTGTGGCGGCCAGCACACCGATCATGGCATTGTCCTTTGTGGTGGGCGGTATGAGCTGGATCAATTTGTTCTATTTCCTGCTCACCATCATTTTGCTGTCGATCTTTGCGGGGAGTATCGGGATCTTTTGTTCTTCCGTCTGCCGAAAGTCCATATCGGCGGTGATTTTATCTTTCGTGATCTATTTTGTGATCAATGGGCTGTCTTTTGTCCCGCTGATCTTGAGGGCGGCATGGGGCAGCAGCAATGCGGGAGAATCCCTGCTGGTTCTGTTGTTTAATCCCATTGTGTTCTTCGAGGAGTTCTTTATGCAGATGATGACTGGAGATTCTCTTTTGGGAGGCAACGGCTATATATTCACCAGAAGAGATGTGGGATTTATATCCTATCATCTGGCGCGGGGAAAGACTTGGATGTTTGTCTCGGCAGCCTGTATTCTGCTTTTGTCTTTGCTGTTTATGCTGGCGGCCGCATGGAAGGTCAATCCCATGCACTCTTCTTCCGGCCGGAAACGCGTCAAGAAGAAATAAGGGAAGAATTGAAAGGAATCGGAATGGAACAGAGGGAATTTGTGGAGATCATAAAGTCCTGCAGGCGCAGGATGAATCTGGCGGCGCTGTTTCGCAAGCTCTTGTTTGCGCTGAGTGTGGGCGCGGGTGCGGGAATCCTTTTTCAGGCGGCGGCTTTGGCAGTGCCCTTTTATTATGCGAATCTCTACACGGTGGCGGCCTTGCTTCTCGCGGCGGCTGCGGGAATCGCGGCGGCTTTTGCAAGGCGCGGTACCATGGGGGAGGCGGCGCTTGTGATGGACGGATTCGGGTTCGAGGAGCGGATTGTCACGGCCTATGAACATCTGCAGGAAGAGGAACCTTTGATCGTGCTCCAACGGGAAGACGCCATGAGACATCTTCATGCGCATCGCGACAGGATCCGGATTCCGTTCTGGCCCTCGTGGAGACAGACGGTTCTGTTTGTGACGCTGGCCGTGCTGCTCATCGGTCTGACCATGCTGCCCTCCGCAGCGAAGGACCGGGCAGGTGAGCTTCACAGAATCCGGGAGGAAGTCCGGGAAAAAGAAAAGGAGATCGAGGAGATTGCGAACGAGCTGGAGGAACTTGCGCAGGAGGAGCTGACGCCGGAGCAGCAGGCAGCACTGCAGGAGATGCTGGAGAGCCTGCAGTCCTCGCTGACGGAGCATCAGCAGGCGGCTTCTATGGAGGCATTGGCGGCGGCAGGTGAGAAGCTGGATTATAAATATGAGAATATGAGCAGTCAGTTGTCCGAGCTGGCACAGAGTCTGCAAAACGGTGCGTCGGCGTCTCCCGCGACGGCCGAGTCCATGCAGGCCATGGCCGATAAAATGCAGGAGATGAGCGGCAGAGATCCTTCGGGGGAGACAAGTCTCGCATCCAATCAGAACGGCAGCGGGCAGAGCGGTCAGAATAACGGTAACAGTCAGAGCGGCCAGAGCGGTCAGAACAGCGGCAATAGTCAGAGCGGCCAGAATAACGGCAACGGTCAGAACGGCCAGAACAGCGGCAATGGCCAGAGCAGTCAGAACAACGGTAACGGCCAGAACAGCGGCAATGGCCAAAGCGGTCAGAATAACGGGAACGGCCAGAGTGGCCAGAACAGCGGCAATGGTCAGAACGGTCAAGGCGGCAGCGGTGAAAACGGACAGGGCGGCAACGGCGAGAACGGACAGGGCGGAAGCGGCAACGGTCAAGACGGCAACGGTCAGGGAGACGGTTCCGGCAGCGGCAGGGGAACCGGAAGCAGCAATGCGCCGCATGATTATGTCAGTGTTCCCAACGCCATTGCCGACAGCGGCAATCTTGCGGGCAATGCGGTGGATCATGCGTTTTCCGAGTACTTTCGCACCCAGAACGGTTTAGGCTGGGAGGGAACTCATGTGTCCCATGAGGCGGTCATCGGAAGTTATGAGCGAAACGCCTATGAGGGCATTGCAGCGGGACGGTATCCCAGCGGTATGGAAGATGTGATCAAGAATTATTTTGCCAGCTTTAATTAAAGCGGCATGACAGATAGGGAGGAGACGGAAGAGATGAGCGAATTGGACAGAGGCAGACTGCAGGACCCGTCTTACATGGCGCAGCAGATCGCAGCCTGTGAGGCGGAGATTCAAAAGGGGATTATCGGACAGCGTGAGATTATCCGTCAGGTCATACTGGCCATGCTCACAGGGGGCAATGTGCTGCTGGAAGGAATGCCGGGGTTAGGGAAGACCAGACTGGTCAGCACCATAGGAAAGGTTTTTGACCTGTCCTTTAAGAGAATTCAGTTCACCCCGGATCTGATGCCCAGCGATGTGACGGGTACGAATATTATTGTCAGGAATGAGCAGGGCAGTTCGTTTTCCTTTGAGCGGGGTCCGATTTTTGCCAATCTGGTACTGGCGGATGAAATCAACCGGGCCACGCCCAAAACACAGTCGGCATTGTTGGAGGCTATGCAGGAACATACGGTGACGGTGGGCAATGACAGCCATAAGCTGGAAGAGCCTTTTTTGGTATTGGCCACCCAGAATCCCATCGAGAACGAGGGAACGTATCCGCTGCCGGAGGCACAGCTTGACCGTTTTATGTTCAAGATCTTGGTGAATTTTCCTTCCAAGGAGGAATTGAAAGGGATTGTCGGGCTGACGGAAGGCAGTCAGACGCCTGAGATCGAGAAGCGGCTGGACGGGGAGGGACTCTTGGCGGCGAGAGATCTGGTGAACCGGATTCCCATTGCCGACGCGGTGATGGATTATCTGTTGGACATCGTCATGGAGACACATGCCCCCAATCCGTATATCAAGGAAGGAGCCAGCCCCAGAGCGGCGCAGGCGCTGATCCGTGCCGCCAGAGCGAAAGCTTTTCTGGAGGGACGCTTCAATGTGGCGTTTCAGGATGTGGAGCAGGTGGCCTATCCTGTGCTCAGACACCGTATCATTCCCAGCTTTGACGCTGTCAGCGAGGGTGTCACGGAGGATATGATTGTTCGGAAGATTCTGGAGGCGAAGAAGCCGTAAAGCATATTTTGGCGCGGGCGGAATGTCCGCGGATGAGAGGACAGGAGTATGAAGTTTGACGCCGCTTTTTTTGAATCTTTGTCCCGGCTTCGGCTGGCCATGGGGTATCGGTCTTCCATGAATCTGTCGGGGAACCGCAAGTCGATGCACAAGGGATCCTCCACGGAATTTTCGGATTTTAGGGAGTATATGCCCGGAGACGACATTCGCCGCATAGACTGGAATGCCTATGGGCGGCTGGACAGGCTCTATGTCAAAGAATACATGGAGGAGAAGGAGGCGGTGGTCTCGATTCTTCTGGACAGCAGCGCTTCCATGGATTATGGAAACCGCAAAAAGAAGGATCTGGCCTGTATGCTGGCGGCGGCCATCTCCTATCTGGGATTGAACAATATGGACCGGGTGATGCTCTACGATATGCGGAAGATGCAGTCGCCTTTTGTGGCGGGCGGCGGAAGGAGAGCGCTGCCCCGAATGACGGAATGGCTGGATCAGCTTGTCTTTGAAGGACAGGTGGATATCGGGGAGGCTGTGAGTCAGCTTCCGCCGAAAGGCCCGGGAGTGACGGTTATCATCAGCGATTTTCTGCAGGAGTCCTTTGTGGATGAGGGGCAGGAGACGGTGGGGAAGATTCTGCGCTTTTTGGATTATCGGAGGCAGAAAGCCGCATTTTTGCATGTGCTTGCGGGGGAGGAGCTTTCCATGGGACTCACGGGAACCCGGAATCTGATCGATATGGAGGAGGGAAGTACGCTGCGGCTGACGCTGGATGCGGGAAGCATTCGGGTGTATGAGACTGCATTGCAGAAATATCTGTCCCGGCTCCGGCGGGAGTGTGCGAGGACGGGAGCGTTTTATGCGGTGTGTAACACGGAAGCGGATTTTCATCAACTGATGTTTCAGGATTTAAGGATGCTATATGATATTTGAGAGTTTATGGCCGCTGTTTTTTCTGGCAGCGGTCCCCATCATTATAATTTTATATCTGTTGAAGCCCAAGGGAGTGGATTATCTGATCTCTTCCAATCTGCTCTGGAAAAAGCTGTTGAAAAACGAGCAGTCCCGCACTTTTTTTGAAAAGTTCGTGCACAATATCCTCATGTATCTGCAGATTTTGACAGTGGCGCTTTTGGTGATTGCCCTGATGTCCCCCTTTGTCAGAGCGGACGGTCACGGCGGGGGAAGGAAAATTCTGCTCTTTGACACCAGCGGCAGTATGCAGCATGTGGGCGCGTCCGGGAAAAGTCGTCTGGAGGAGGCGGTGGAGCACGCCTGCGACTATGTGCGGAGCGCGCAGGACACCAGATTCTCCATTGTGACGGCGGATGTCACGGGCGTCAATCTTCTGGCCGTGGACATATCGGATGCGGAGAGTCTGACGGAAACCCTGCAGAAGCTGGAGTGCAGTGATGGCGGGGGAGATCTTGCGCTGGCACAGAACATTCTGGACACGCTGGCAGGAGGAGCGGACGATTCGGACGCGGACAACGCTGCGGAAAATGCGGCGGATCTGCTTGTCTATACCGACGGTGCGGGTGCGCCGGTGTTTGAGGAGCTGCGAAATGCAGGCAAAAAAGAGCTACATGTGGTGGGCGGAGCCGTCTCCAATGTGGCAAACGAATACACGGTATTTGCAGGGCGGGAGGACGGCCTCTATGATGTGATGGTGAGTATGACCAACTTCAGCGACGGCGAGGCTTCTTTTGACGTGGGGTTGTATGACGGGGAGGAGAAGCTGATAGCACTGTCCCAGATGCATCTGGCGTCCTCCGAGAGCCGGATCTGTCTGTTTGAGGGGATAGACTGGCAGGGGGAGGTTCTTTCCTCCCGCTTGAGCGGAATTTCTTTTTCCACGGGAGAGAGCGACAGTCTGGCGCAGGACAATGTCTCGCGGGCGGTGAAGAGCCGGGAGAATCTGATTCACGGTCTGTTTATAGGAGACGGGAATACTTTTATAGAAAAAGCGTATCAGGCCGTGACGGGCGAGAGTATTGTCAAGGCGAAGACGGATGCGGCCGTGGGGGCGGAGGACGGCTACAATGTGGTGATTTATGATGCGGGTCAGACACCGCAGGCTGAGGGAGTCAACCGATTGATTTTCGGGAATGCCCGGGGGGAAGCATCGGAGAAGCTGGAAAATGTGGTGCTTGATATGACGGACTGTGATCTGACTTCGGGTCTGTCCGGATTCACCGTGGGGGTGAATACCGCTTATTGCTTTGTGCCGCCGGAGGGTACGGAGAGCTTTCTGGAATACAACGGAAAATGCGTGGGCTATTACGGAGAAACGGACGGCGGCAAAGTGATCGTGGTGGGATTTGACATCCGGGAATCGGATTTTGCGCTGCGGGCGGAGTTTCCGGTGTTTCTGGCAAATGCCATGATCTATCTCTCGGACACATCTTGGCTTGCGGCAAATGTGTATTATGCGGGGGAGGAAATCGCTCTGCAGCCTTGGGCGGAGCCGGATCAGAGTCAGTTGGAGAGCCGTGCCCGCAAGGCCGGACTCTACAGTATCGGAAACGAGGAGTATCAGGAGTCCTATGTGGTGCGCTTTCAGACTGCCACGGAATCGGACGGTCGGGCGGAGGCGGATTCCGTGATGGATTCGCAGGGACTGCGGAGGCAGAAAGTGAAGCGGACGCTCAGGAATCTCTTTACGATTCTGGCACTGGTGCTTCTGGCAGTGGAGTGGCTGGTCTATGTGCGTCAGATGCGCTATCGGGGGAAGTTTTATCTGGCTGTGAGAGGGGCGGTGGTTCTGTGTGTGCTGCTCGCGCTCTTCGGGCTCCAGATTCGTCTGGGAAGCGGCAGGACGGCAACGGTCTTTGTGGTGGATCTCTCCAACAGTAATGCGGAGCATCTGGAGGAGGTGCGGGAGTATCTGCGGGAGAAGGTGAGTGAAAAGCCGGCCGGAAATTCTTATGGTATCGTCACTTTCGGTAAAAATACGCTGGTGGAGCAGTTCCTGACATCGGAGCAATATTACGGCGGCCTGATGACACTGCCGGAGAAGACGGCGACCAATTTTGAGGACGCCATATCCAAAGCGCTCACGCTGATACCCGGCGACTGTGGCGGAAGACTGGTGGTGCTCACTGACGGCAGGCAGACCAGAGGAAATATTGACAATACGGCGCAGGCGCTGACGGCCGGCAGAGTGGAATTTTTGACGCTGCTCTATGAGAATGAGGAGAAGTCTGACGCCTATATAGACAATGTGACGCTTCCCACTTATCTGCATCCCGGGGACAAGTATTCCGTCACCGTTTTGGTGGAGAGCAATTACGACACGGACGCGGTGATTGAACTCTATGACGGAAGTATGCGGACGGCGGCCAATCAGGTGCATTTGAACAGGGGGAGCAATCGGTTTGTGTTTGCCGCTCAGGTTGACGAGAATGCGGGCAGCGGCTCCATGGAAAATTTGAGGGTACATGTGCAGGCTGAGGGAGATTCCTGCCCGGAGAACGATACCTTCAGCGCCTACTCCGTGGTGGAGGCGGCGCCCAGAGTGCTGGTGATCTCCGGGATTGGAACCAACGTGTCGGGATTTACCTCCGTGCTGCAGGCAGCGGGCTGCGATTACAGCGTTGTCTCCGCATTAAACGCACCGGACAGCATCAACGCCATGCTGGAATACAAAGCGATTATTCTGGCGAACACCTATATTTATGATCTGCCCGAGGGATTTCTGGAAAATCTGGAGACCTATGTGAAGGATTACGGATGCGGCTTTATTTGTTGCGGCGGCGAAGACAGTTTCGCACTGGGCGGTTACCGGGATACGGTGCTGGAGACTGTGCTGCCGGTGGAAATGCAGCTTCGGGGGATGGATGAGATGCCCACTATGGCCATGGTCATGGTCATCGATCACTCCGGTAGTATGGTGGGAATGGCAGGCAATTCGGGCATGGATAATCTGGATATCGCCGTTCGGGCCGCTACGGTGGCGGTGGACAATCTGCGGGATTCGGATTATGTGGGAGTCCTGACTTTCGATGACCGGTTCGAATGGCAGGTGGAGCTTAGAAAAGCCGATGAGAAGACAGCGATCAAGGATAAGATCACACAGATCGCCGAGGGCGGCGGAACGACCATCAAACCGGCGCTTCAGGAGGCCTATGAGGTACTCTCCAAAAGTGAGGCGTCCGTCAAGCACGTGGTGCTTCTCACGGATGGCATGGGGGAGACCTCCGATTTCAGGGATGTGATAAAGGAGTATACGGGCAGCGGGATCACGCTCTCCACCGTGGCGGTGGGAGACGGGTCCGACACGCAGCTCTTGGAAAGGTTGGCGGATAACTGCGGCGGCAGGTACTATTATTCCGACATTTCCAGCGATATCCCCAAGATCTTTGCCCAGGAGGTCTTTCTGGGGGGCGACAGTTATATTCAGAATGGGGTGTTCGGACTGTCCGTGCAGAGAGGACATGAACTGACGGCGGATCTGTTCTCCGAGGGCTGGCCTGCGCTCTACGGATATGTCTCCGCCACGCCCAAGACCGCTTCCAGTCCGGTGATCCGGACCGGGGAGAAGGACGATCCGATTCTCACGGTATGGCAGTACGGATTGGGGAGAACCGCGGCATGGAACAGCGACGTTACAGGGGAGTGGAGCGGTGCCTTTGTGGGACAGGAGGATTATGTTCGGCTGTGGAAGCGTGTTGTGGACTATTCCACCGGAAATGCCAATTTGGGCGGAGACAGCGTGAATGTGGTGACTGCGGGAGAATTGACCGAAGTGGTCTATCAGACGGAGGACTATAGCGGCGCCACGGAGATTCTGGTGACGGTAATCGACCCGCAGGGGGAGAGCAGCGAGGAAAAGCTGTATGCCACGGCGCCGGGCAGATATCGGGCGGAGTTCTCCACGCCGCAGACGGGATTGTATCACTTCAATATCCGCCGCACCGAGGGCGGAGAGATTCAAAATTATATGACGACGGCCGCCGCGGTACAATTCTCGGACGAGTACAAATTCAATGTGGGAACAGCTTCTTATCTGAATTTTGTGGAGAGATACGGGCACGTCATCACGGAGGAGGATCCCGTGTGGAACCGCATCCGTGCGAGGGCCGGAGAGAGCCGTTCTCTGACGGACTGGCTGCTTGCCCTTGCGATCTGCCTGTTTCTGGCGGATGTGGCCATGCGGCGGTTCCAATATGTGCCGAAGGGGCTTGTGACGGGCAGGAGACGAAGGAAATCCGAAGGTGACCGTTCCGGTCAAAACATGGGGACAGAGCCGATAAATGGCGCAGATCCGGGACAAATCTTGGACGGAATGCAGAAGGCCGGGGCAAAGGTGTCTGCCGGAGAGGACGGGAACGCGCAAAACCAAAGAGAGCAGGGTCAGAAAGAACAGGATCGAAAAGGGAAGAAGGATAAGAAGAAAAAAAGGACCGGGAGATCCGGGCAGGCGGAACAGGTCTTGGACACTTCACAACTGCTGCAGAAAAAAGACAAGCGGAATCTATAAGAATCCGTTGGAATCCATAGGAATCCTTGGAAATACGTTGGGATCCATTGAATTACCGACTTTAAAAAATGACAGTCATGTCCGACAATTTTGTCAGACACGACTGTCATTTTCAAATGTATTTTGTTTATGCTTGTCGAGATTACGGTTTCCAGCCGTCCAGCACTTTCTCCATCGTGTACTCCGCGGCCTGAGCCTCCGTGAGCTGATGGGAGAAATCCGCTCTCCGGTCGGGGGCGGCGCCGGGACCCGTGGAGGCGTACTCCGCATAGAAGAAATGGTCGTGGGGTTTATTCCAGTCTTTCCAGCCCAGCGGGTGAATGTGCTTACCCAGCTCGCAGGAGAGGAAGACGGTCTTGGCGAATTCTCTCCAAGGTCTTCCCAGATAGACCGTGTGGGGCGGACAGTCACTGGTGAGCCTGCAGGCATGAAAGACATAGCCGAAGGGGATCTCCTCGAAGGTGGAGGCGGCGGTCACATAACCGTAGACCACTTCCTCATCGGGACTTTTGGGCGGTTCGCGGTCCTCGGGCATTTTGGAATAGATCTCACAGTCCTCAAACCATGCGGTGGCTCCGCCGAAGATAAAGTCCACATCGCCCTGAATGAAGCAGTTGCGGTACAGATGTCTTCCCATCACCCGGGGTTTTTGTTCGCCGGGCCCCCGGAATCCGCCGGGTTTCGCTTCCTTCAACGGGAGCGGGGCCGTGAACAGAGTGTCCTGACTGCCGATCAAGCGGCAGTTTTCAAAATAGCAGCGATCCGCGTCCACATAGAGGGCGAGAGCCTGTCCCACCGTGTGGCCAAAGCCCGCATCGTTTTGAAACGTGATGTCCCGAGCCGTAAAGTCGGGGGCGTCGATGCGCACGGAAGCCGTGCGGAAGGTGCCGCGTTTTTCGCCGTCCTCCGCGATCTCGAAAGCTCCCTGCCCGTAGACGAGGATCGTCTCCCGGCCTTTGGCATTTTCGCCGATTATCGTCACTTTGGGTCTTGCGACCACCAATTTCTCTCGGTACACGCCCGCGCCAATGTGGAGTGTGACGGGAGTGATGTCAAAATCCGGCGCGGGGAAAGTCTTGTCCCCGGACAGAGCCTGCGCTGTCTGCGGAGGCGTAGGGGCCAGCCGCTCCATTGCCTCGAGTGCTTCGGCCACGGTGGCAAAGCAAGCAGCGTCCGCAGGATGGTCGGGGTAATTCACATAAAGTTCCAAAGGGGTGGTTTTTCCAAGCATAAGCAATATCCTTTCTGTATTATATCTTTAGAATTATATTCTTTGGGTATTTGCGAAACTTTGATTTTCGTAATCAGAATTGTGCAGATTGTATATTCCATAAGCAGACCCTAGCGAACCGTCGGTACTTAGCTGCCGTATTTTGGCAGCTTATGTACCGTTACGGTGAGGTGGGAGCGAAAGCGGGTCTGCGTTGGAATATACAATTTGCACAATGACACTTTGCAAATAATCTGTTCCGCAAACGCCTATTATAATTTTTATAGAAGTTCCTCAATGGTCAGATCCGGGTATTCCGCCAGATTGATATAGTCGTCCTGACATCGCACAATGGGACGAGAGAATTTCTCTTTGTTGACAAAGACGATCTCCGCCTCCCTTCCGTCGCTTAAGCGGCAGTGGGTGCGAATATAGGTGTTGACCACATTTTCCAAAAAGGTCAGAATGTATTCCGCGTCATATTTCTGAAAGCCTTCCTGCTCAAAAATCTCGATGACGCGGAAAGGACACAGCGGTCCTCTGTATACCCGTGCCGCCGTCATGGCGTCATAGACATCCGCAATGGCCACAATGCGGGCATACGGGTCGATCTGGCTGCCGGACAGGCGCATGGGATACCCGCCGCCGTCGCTGCGCTCGTGATGCATCAGCGCCGCATTGCGGATGTGGTCATCTACGTTCTGGGCCTGAAGCATCTGATAACCGATGATGGGATGCTTCTGGATCTGGGCATATTCCGCGGCGTCCAGTTTCCCCGGTTTGGTGATGATGGCATGGGGAATCATGAGTTTGCCGATATCGTGAAACAGACCGCAGGCCGTCGCCATCTCGATCTGTGCGGAGTCCAGCTTCAGCCAGCGCGCTATCACATTGCAGATGAGTCCCACGTTCAAACAGTGGGTGAAGGTGGAATCGTCATATTCCCGCATATTCTGCAGCATATCCAGAATGCAGATCTGGCCCTTGCCGGCCGCTATCATGTCCAGTGTATTCTCAAGGATTGTCTTTACATCCAGCTCAATATTGCGCTCCACCACATTGTTCAGAGCGCTCCTAAAGAAATCCACGTTCAGATCGTAGTCCGCCTTGAATCGTTTGAAGATAGGAGAATGCTGAATCCTTGCGTAGTAGGAAGGTGCCGATTCCCCGGTGTAAGCCGATTCGCCGATCCCGGCGCTTTCATCTTCTACGAAGACCGTGAGGAGACCATATAAGTCCAATTTCGTGATTAGATTGTCGGTGAGTACGGTTCCCTTGGCCATGACCAGTTTGCGGTCAAAACTCAGTACGTTTTCCGCTACAATCATGCCGGGAAGCAGTTGCAGTGTGGAAAGTCTCTTCATCATACAAGACCTCGCTTTGGCGCATCGTCGGAAAGTTGATAGTTGTTAAGTCTATTATACTTTTTGGGAGCGTGGTAAGTCAATTTACATTTGCTTTTTATGGCATAATTATTTTACATAAAGTTTATACTTTGTTTATATTTCTCCGGCAAAAATTCACAACTCATGGGAATTGGGGAGTTGAATCTGTGCGATGAATCTGTTACAATAATCTTTAAGCCGTGTGTTCGGGACAAACTCGCAAAATCATACGGCAAATTCGCGCCGGGAGATACGGCGCAGATCGGTTAGGAAATTATATGACATTGATAGAAAAAATCTTCGGTACCCACAGCAGCAGGGAGTTAAAACGTATTGAGCCGTTGGTGGATAAGATCGAAGCGCTTCGTCCCGCCATGCAGGCGCTCTCGGACGAGGAACTTCGCGGGAAGACTGTAGAGTACAAAAAAAGACTGGCGGAGGGAGAGACCTTGGACGATCTGCTCCCGGAAGCTTTCGCCACGGTGAGGGAGGCCGGAAAGCGTGTGCTGAACATGGAGCATTACCGTGTGCAGCTCATCGGCGGTATCATTCTCCATCAGGGACGTATCGCGGAGATGCGTACAGGTGAAGGTAAGACTTTGGTGTCCACACTGCCGGCCTATCTGAATGCGCTGGAAGGAAAGGGCGTTCATGTGGTGACGGTCAACGACTATCTGGCAAAACGTGACTCCGAGTGGATGGGACAGGTGCATGAATTTCTGGGACTCAAGGTGGGCGTGGTGTTAAACGGCATGACCAGCGAAGAGCGTCAGGCGGCTTACAACTGTGACATCACTTACGTGACCAACAATGAATTGGGATTTGATTATCTGCGCGATAATATGGTGATCTATAAAGAGCAGCTTGTGCTTCGGGATCTCCATTATGCCATTATCGACGAGGTGGACTCGGTACTGATAGACGAGGCCAGAACCCCGCTTATTATCTCCGGTCAGAGCGGCAAGTCCACATCCCTGTATGAGGCCTGTGATCATTTGGCCCGTCAGATGAAGCGCGGCGACGATATGCAGGAGCTCTCCAAAATCGACGCCATCATGGGCGTGGTGCAGGAGGAGACCGGAGACTTTATCGTAAACGAGAAAGATAAAATAATCAATCTGACGGATGCCGGTGTGGAGAAGGTGGAGAAATTCTTCCATATCGAGAACTATGCCGACCCGGAGAATCTGGAGATCCAACATAATATCATACTCGCTTTGAGAGCGCACAATCTGATGTTTCGGGATCAGGACTATGTGGTGAAGGACGATCAGGTGTTGATCGTGGATGAGTTCACCGGACGTATCATGCCCGGACGCCGTTATTCCGACGGCCTGCATCAGGCGATCGAGGCCAAGGAACATGTGAAAGTGAAGCGGGAGAGCAAGACTTTGGCCACCATCACGTTCCAGAATTTCTTTAATCTATTCGAGAAAAAATGCGGCATGACCGGTACGGCTCTCACGGAGGAAAACGAGTTTCGGGAGATCTACAGCATGGACGTGGTGGAGATTCCCACCAATATGCCGGTGATCCGAAACGATCTGCAGGATGCCGTATACAAGACCAAGGGGGAGAAGCTGAAGGCCATCATCGACGCGGTGGAGGAGGCCCACGCCAAGGGACAGCCCGTGCTGGTGGGTACGATCACCATCGAGGCCAGTGAGGAGATCAGCCGTCTCTTGCAGAAGCGCGGCATCCAGCACAAGGTGCTGAATGCAAAATTCCATGAGATGGAGGCGGAGATCGTGGCGGATGCCGGTATTCACGGCGCTGTGACCATTGCCACCAACATGGCCGGTCGTGGTACGGATATCAAACTGGACGAGGAGGCAAAGGCCGCGGGAGGACTGAAGATCATCGGTACCGAGCGCCATGAGTCCAGACGTATCGACAATCAGCTGCGCGGACGTTCCGGACGTCAGGGAGATCCCGGCGAATCCAAATTCTACATCTCGCTGCAGGATGACCTGATGCGTCTGTTCGGTTCGGAGAGACTGATTACCATGTTCAATGCGCTGGGCATTCCCGAGGGACAGGAGATTGAGCATCAGTCGCTGACCCGTGCCATTGAATCCGCCCAGAAGAAGATTGAGAACAACAACTTTGGAATCCGTAAGAATCTGCTGGAATATGACCGCGTCATGAGCGAGCAGAGGGAGATCATCTATGAGGAGCGCCGCCGCGTGTTAAACGGCGAGAGTATGCGCGATTATATCTATAAGATGATCACGGACATTGTAGAGAACTGTGTGGATATCAGCATCAATGACGATACGGATAAGGATTCTTGGGATTACAAGGAGCTGAACACCCTGCTTCTGCCCACGGTGCCTTTGGAGCCGGTGACGGCAGATCGGGTGGAGAAGGGCAAGAAGAACAGGACGGGTCTTATCGCAGGCTGTTGCGTAGCCGTGCTCGGAGTGG
>CAZSAJ010000035.1:0-27747 GCA_964604835.1 uncultured Acetatifactor sp. | reverse complement strand
AATGTCTGCTGTACGCTTTGAACGGCGGTGTGGACGAGGTTACCAAGAAGCAGGTAGGACCCAAGTATCGTCCCGTTACCGGCGATGTGCTTGATTACGATGATGTAATGAGCAAGTTCATCGACATGCTGGAGTGGCAGGCAGATGTTTATGTAAACACTCTGAACATTATTCACTATATGCATGACAAATACTGCTATGAGAGAGCAGAGATGGCTCTCCATGACAGAGACGTTAAGCGTTATTTCGCAACAGGTGTGGCAGGTCTGTCCATCGTGGCTGACTCCCTGTCCGCTATCAAGTACGCAAAGGTTGAGCCTATCCGCGACGAGGACGGCATCATCGTTGACTTCAAGACCACCGGTGAGTTCCCCAAGTACGGTAATGACGACGACCGCGTAGACAGCATCGCACAGGAAGTGGTTCACAAGTTCATGACCGCTATCAGAAGACATCACACCTACAGAAACGGTGTTCCCACCACGTCCATCCTGACCATTACCTCCAACGTAACCTATGGTAAGGCTACCGGTAATACCCCTGACGGACGTAAGAAAGGCCAGCCTTTCGCTCCCGGTGCGAACCCCATGCACGGCCGTGATACCCATGGTGCTGTTGCATCCCTGTCCTCTGTATCCAAGCTTCCTTTCAACGATGCACAGGATGGTATCTCCAACACCTTCACCATTATCCCCGGCGCTCTGGGCAAAGAGGATCAGGTATTCGCCGGTGATATCGAGCTCGATCTGAATAAGTAATTTGGCGGCATCACGATATCACCGTGTATAAGGAGGCACACAATGGACGAGAAACAAATGATTGATGACCTTGTAAAAATGCTGGATTCCGGCATGCAGGGCGGTGTCGGACATGTAAATGTGGACGCCAATACCGAAGAGGAGACATCAAAGAACGTTCAGACAATGGGCTGTACGGATTGTTCCAGAACACCGTTGGCCTGCAGTGTACCGACGCTTCACGAGGGACTGGACGACTATAAATAACTGATTTATAGTCATCCCGACAATGACACCCTGTCCGGAGGGCGGCAAGGCCCTCCGGACATACATAAAATATAATAGGAGGATACAAAAATGGCTACAAATTCCGCACAGGTTGACAACCTTGTAAACTTACTGGATGGCTACGCTACCAAGGGCGGTCATCATCTGAATGTAAACGTTCTCAACAGAGACACTCTGCTGGATGCTCAGAAACATCCCGAGAACTATCCTCAGCTCACTATCCGCGTGTCCGGTTATGCAGTAAACTTCATCAAACTGACACCCGAGCAGCAGGCTGATGTAATCTCCCGTACTTTCCACGAGTCCATCTAATCGACTTCGGGCAGATTGCGAACATAATGTTCCATCGATCTAATATTTGACAATTTTTAAGAGACCCGCATAGCCGGGTCTCTTTTCATGTATTTACACAACTGCCGGATTCTTTCGAAATCCGGCAGTTACCAAGTGCATACTCATCAGCTTAAAACAATCACTTAGGTGAAGATTGTGAATATACATCTCTTTGGTTGATTGTAAATTTCACTGTGACTTTTCCGCCATACAATCCGGTGCCGTTTATGGTGACGCTTCCCTTGTTCTTACCGGCTGCGATATTTGTACCATAGAGAAGGGTGTAATCTCCCGCTGCTCCATCGGACTTTAAGGTCAGTTTGGTCAGCTTGTATGGACCGGACTCATTTGTCAGAACGGCATCTGATGTCTCCCCAGCCCGTTTTGCGGCTTTGACTGCCTGTTTTTCTCCGTAATAAACCGTGACCTCGGGCGTTACCTGTCTGCCGCTGTAAGTGGTCTGACGGGCATCCGGTGCAATCACCACATAGAGAGTAGCTGCGGTGAGCTTGGTGCTATAAATCGTCAAATCAACAATCATGTTCCCTTGATAACCGCTTCCCTCCTTCGCCTCGATTCGGGCATAGGGCCTCATTTCCTCATAGGATTGTCCTGTGAGGGTAGAATAGGAAAGCGCCATCAGATAAGCAGTCACGGCCTTCTGTGTGCAATTCACATAAGTCACCTCATAGTCAGCTCCTGCACGCAGTGTCTTGCGGCCGTCGGTGAGTTTAATTGTCGGATGATATTCATAGCCCTCATCCCCTGCTTTTTTATTATTGAAAGCGATGGGTACGGCAGTCGCTTTCAAGCCGGACTGTTCTGCCAGCGAAGCGGCACTGATGCGGAATCCTACCTGTAATGTTCCGGCATAATTATTTTTGCCTTTGATCAACATAACAGCTTGATTTGCCGTGGTAACCGTGGTGTTGTTCTGATAAGTAATAGTATAATCCGTGCCTTCCTTTAACACCTCGCCGGTAGTGCTGTTGCAAAGCTGTATGCGCCCCGACGGCTTTGCCCCTTCTCTCGTGTAGACAACCGTTCCGTCCAGTCTGATCTTAGTGCCCTCATATACAATCTGATCCTGTGCGGCATTGACTGCGGTAACCTTCACTGTATCTGCCAGCGGTGCCGCCGTTATGCGGAAGGTTTTCTGAAAACTGCCGCTGTAGCCTGAGGAAGGCTTTGCGGTGAAGATCATGGTGGCAGTACCTTTTTTGATATTATTCTTATAGGTGATTGTATAATCCCTTCCGGATACAAGTGTTTTAGACGTATTGATATCCGTCAGCTTCACACCGCTTTGAGTCAGCGCTTTTCCACTATAGTTCAATGCAGTCTGCAGGTCGTCCACGCGGATTGTCTTGGCATTAAAAGCACTGCCCTTGATTTGGAACGTCACACTCTTGCTGCCCGCGTAATCGCCCTTGCCCGTGAGGGTCATGGTCGCCGTCCCCACGTTGCGATGGTTGCCATAGCTGACCGTGTAATCTCTTCCGTACAGCAAGTATTCTTTCCCGACCTTTACGGTAAATACATTGTCACCGTTTGGCTCCGCCTGAGTGCTTATGGTTCCATCTTCTCCAACCGCATAGTATGCCTTGGCGGATGTGTCATAATATCCGGGTCGTAATATGATATCCTGTCCCGTGTAATCCGTATTTTTCTGGTTCCTACCCAGCGTGACGGACACATTCTTGATCAGGTGATTCTTATCTGTCACATAGATGGTCTTCTCAAACGAGCCTGTAAAGTTTCCGATACCGTTGACACGCATCGTAAAGCTTCCGTGATATCCGGCAGGGATGGCAGGGAGTACGCCTGTCTCGGTGGAACGCGCGACCACGCTTCCGCTTTCGAGCTGCTTATCCGCCCCGTCATAGGCTGCAACCGCCGTGAGAATGACCTCATAATCCTTCCCCGCTTTCAAGGCTTTCTTGTACTTCAAAGAGGTGAAAGGCTTCTGCGCTTTCTTGGTGTTGGTAACCAGTTGATTGGTATATTTTAAAGTAAATCCTGCGGCAGGGTCATCGCCTTCCTTGTTGGCGACAGATGCCGGAACAATATGGAAGTTCTGATAGACAGTACCTTTATAATTGCCCTTTCCGGTAATTACCACATAGGCAAGCTGTTTGGTAAAGCCTTGTTTGACTTCTTCCCCGGTGGAACTGATACCGCCCATTCCGGTCTCTGCGGCTGTGTCCGCGTCAATATTATTATAGTATTTTATCGTATAGTCTTTTCCGGCTTTTAAGGGTGTGGAGCCGTCGCCGGAATAGACGCATACCGTGGGCTTGAGTGCTTTCCCTGTGTAGGTCTGGCTGCGGATTTCCTGTATGCTCAACTCTTCATCCTGATCCCCGCTGCTCTCACCACTGCCGTCACCGCCGCCCATCACAATACGCCAGCCGGCATATAGCGTGAGATTTTCCTGTACCACATCCGTATCAAAATGCCAGAGGACAGTGCATTCCTTGTCCTGATACCAACCTGTAAAACGATAGCCCTGTGCCTTAGGCGGCTGCGGTTCATCAATCAGACTACCCTGTTTTACGCCTGTCAGAGGAGCAAGTGTTCCGTGACCGTTTAAGTCGAAGGTGACAGTATAAAGCCCCTCCTCTTCAACCGCTTCTTTGGTGATAGCAAAGCTAAAGTTAAGTGTTCCTCGGTAATTGCCCTGTCCGGTGACAGTAATCGTCGCATCTCCTATAGTGATATTCTCGCTCCAAGATACGGTATAATCCGTTTCATATACCAATTCCGCTCCGTTTACCACTACAGACTGAGGAAGCGGCTCCTTCGCCGTACCGTCATAAACGCAGGACGTATAGGGAAGTGTCACCACCGTGTTTGCTTCTTTTAATGTGCAAGGCTCTACCGTCAGTGTCACAGAGGCGCTGTACTCTCCGTAAGTCACGGTCAGCGTTTTCTCGCCCAGTGTGAGCATATCAATACTGTCCGCATTGGTGCTGTAATCGGTGACGGTCTCTGTGGTTGTGCCATCACTTCCAAGCAGCGTCACAGTCAGATCATCGACGTTTAAGATGTCCCCGTATTCATAAACCGTCTTGGTTTTCTCCGCTCGCAGCGCAGAATCTCCCGGCTGTTCCGGCCCTTGTTCATCGTCGTACTCCATCCAGAGTCCCTTTCCTTCATACAGGAATGCCTCATTGTCACTTGTGTAGATCTCCATGCCTTTGACATCGGACACAGTGAAATAAAAGGCCGGCGTGATTTCATGCAATTTTGCCATATCAAAAAGCGTAATCTTGGACTCGCCGCCTGCAATGTCCCTGATTCCGGTGCTGAAAATCTCTTGTTCATGGGCATCATCCTGATAAATCTTAATGACTGCGTCTGAGGGAAGAATTCCGCTGTTGGTCACGATCACTCCGGCATAGAGGTCTCCGTTTGCGAAATCCGAATACACGTCAATGGAAAAGTCTGGTGCACCCAATGATAACGATATGGCGTTATCTTCCATATTCGTCTCCCCGTCTGCAAGAATCGTGAGATCTTGGGTATAAATTTCCGTCATCTCCTCGGGCAGTGTGATACCGCTCCATGTCACTTCCTCGGACGTTCCCGGCGCAATGGAGAGACCGGTGATCTCGTCCTGAATACTGCCGTCTTTGGAGGAAATATGCAGGCTCTTTACAATCTGATTGCCGTTATTCATCACAACCAACTGCAAAGGATAGGACTTCCCAAGCTGTTCTTTCTCTTCCGAATACCAAGTGACAGCGGTATCAATCAATGCTTTCGGCGTGTCTAAGCAGATATGGGCATTGAGTGTGTCATCTGTATATTCTTTGCCCAGATAGGTCAGATGATATCCTGTGCCGTCCATCCAACCGTCCAGATGCGTCGTGAATTCACTATCAAGCGCTCCCAGTCGGTACGGAGCAGACCACGTCTTACCGTCATAATCTGCACAATAGACATCCACGCCGTTCTCTTCCGTAAGAGAAGTGGACGTCCAGACAACAGCCGCTTTCCCGTCATCTGTGGACGATTCCAGCAGAGAGAAATCCTGTCCTGATGAATTCTGGTTTTCCTCCGCCAAAACAAACAAGGTGGTCTGTCCATCGGACGTGTAAGCAATGTTGCCGTCCTGATACCAGAACAGACAGTTCTGTCCTCCTACACGGCCAAAGAGAGGAACGGAGTCCGCAAGCTCGTTGGACGTAAATGCGGATAATTTCTCGTCTGTACCGGGATAAGCTATGTAAATATCCCTGTCATCCTGTGTGCTTAAATCACCGTCCGTGTCCAAACCCGCAGCAATGCAGACTTGCGTTCCAAGCAAGCCAACAGCCAGCTTCTGCGGATATTGCCCGTCTTCCAGAGAAAGCGTCTGTACCTGATAGTCAGATGCAGAAGATGCATAGCAAATTCCCACCCGGTTCGTATTAGAAAGCAGACCATCCGCTGCGGAACAGTCATTGGTTATCCATGCGACAGTTACCGCCCCGTCATCCCCCGCATAAATCTGCGGCTGTAAATCTCCGGCTTCCGTCTTGATCACAGAAGTGCTGCGAACGACTCCTGTGCTGCCATCGATTACTGCCAGCATCAGATCCAATTCTTTGCCGAGTTTTGCCATGGCAGCCGTGGTGTCCATGGACAGGAAATCCTCCCCATAGACATCTCCCGCGTCTGACCAAACGACATAGATGTCAGTTCCATCCGTAGCAATATCAAAGTTAAAGTCCGCCGTCTCGTTGGCGCCGTCATCCGCACGGGAGGCTTCCGACCAGGTGACGCCATTATCCGAAGATATCCGATAAAACAGAGCTGTCTGGTTCTGGTTACTGCGTCCCTCCACACCATCTAAATAAAACAGATAAAGCTTGTCCCCAAGCCGCAGGAGGCGGGGTGATGCGTTCCGATAGGCGTAATCCAGTATACGGGTGGTCGCGAGTTCTTTCGCATTCGTCAATGAATAGGTCATAGCGCCCCCTGCCTGAGCGGAATATGCTGCCCGTTTGTCCAGATAATCCATGGAGATCATCTTTGCATCGGACATATCGGGATTGGCTATATCGTTCCGGCTAAGCAGAACAGGGGCGGATTGTTCATTGCTGTCATAGATGACCCAAGTTCCGTCCAGCTCCAAAAAATCTTTATCCCAAAACAAAATCTCCCCTGTAATCTTGGCATTTCCGTTCAAAGACACCCTATCATAGTCAGGCGTAAAACGATGCAGCCATGAAAGAGTCACCTTTCCACTGGCACCAAGGGATAAAAGGCCATCCGCTCCGATTCCTCCCTTCAACTTAGCATAGATGGCAGGTTCTATCTCCAGCGAGCCGCCATTATTGAGGAATCCATCTTTCGTAATGCTGAAATTGAGTTTTCCTGAGGCAGTAAGAGATGCCCCGCCACCAAATGTGACATAAAAGGGAACGAAAGCCACAAAGAAATATTGCGTATACTCTGCTTCTCCCTCGACTTGGAGGATCATGCCCACGCTGACACATACGCTGTTTGTTTTCTCATCCAGATATCCCTCGCCATATCCCATGACGCTTCCATTTACCGAAAACATACCGGCTCCATAGGACTGCGGAGTACCCCCGAATGCTCTTGCATCATTATAAGATTCCACTGCCCATTTGGATAAATTGTCATACGTATCTTTCTGCTCAGCCCATGCATCCGAATCGCTTGTGTCAAATTCCCCCATATTTACAGCGATTCTGACTTTGCCGGTATCGTCAATTTGAACCTCTACCGGCAGTGCTTCTTCCAATCCCAAATTTATGTCAGTACCACCATAAAGAGGAACGCTGTCGGGCACGGATATACTCAGCTTGTCGCCAAGTTCTATACCTGCTTCATTATCGTCCCACGGCCATTTCCATGATGCGGACGACGCTTCAGATACTCTGATGTCCAAGTCGTGTTTGGTAAATTTGCCGTCAGTATCAAAGACCCTGACAGATACCTTGTAGCCCGCCTCAAGATCTTCCACATAATTACTGTATGTATTATCCTTCTCCTTAACCTGCTTTCCCTTTATGGTAAAAACTCCTGTCGTACTCTCCTGTATAATTTTTCCATTTTGCAGCAATTGATAATTTTCGGGACTGCCCGCGGCATTCACTGTGATAACAAAGTCACGGTCTTCACCACTGGTCACTTGGCTTAAATCCTTGTGTATCAGGGTTACGCTTTTAGAGCCGTTGAATATGTCCTGCTCCTCCCCTGTCAAATTCATGGTGGCGGACAAAACCTGTGTTTTTTGTTCTTCGGAGAGGGAATATAGATAAATAAGCGCAATTTTCCCGGATACCAAGTCCTTAGTCACTTTTGCTGAAGTGTACCCTTCTTTCTCCACGGTGATTGTCTGCGTTCCTTCTTCATTCACCGCAACGGTTCCTGTATTGTCAGTGATATAACTACTGCCACCATTTCCCACCGTGACTTTCGCACCGGATAATGATTTTACATTCTTGTTGGAAGATGACGGAGCCTCCATGATCAATAACATGCTCTTATCAGGAAGGACGGTAATATCCGGCATAAAATGCAATTTTTCAACAGGGATTGCATCCTTTTGCAGGACAACACTATAACTCAAATCTGTAGGTAAATATTTTACAATGGAGCCGTCAGAGCGATACCAAGTTCCCGAGGGAAGCGAAATGGATTTTTTAAGATTGTAGGGAGTGTTAATCAACATAAGGCTACTGCATCCATCAAACATCTGGATCGTGTTCGTCACCTTGCCAGTGTCAAAGCTGCTCAAGTCAAGGCTTGTCAAGCTTCTGCAAAAGGAAAACATATACTCCCTATACATCACATTACGCGTGTCAAAGCTGCTCAAATCAAGACTTGTCAAGCTATAGCAATCGTAAAACATATATGCCATGCTTGTCACATTGCTCGTGTCAAAACTGCTCAAATCAAGGCTTGTCAATTTTTGGCAATCGTTAAACATATATCCCATGGTTGTCACATTGCTCGTGTCAAAACTGCTCAAATCAAGACTTGTTAAGCTGCTGCATCCATCAAACATATGGCTCATATTCGTCACATTGTGCGTGTCAAAGCTGCTCAAATCAAGGCTTGTCAAGCTACTGCATCCATCAAACATATTGTACATATCCGACACCTTGCCAGTGTCAAAGCTACTCAAGTCAAGGCTTGTCAAGCTGCTGCATCTCCAAAACATACTGCTCATATCCGTCACATTACGCGTGTCAAAGCTGCTCAAATCAAGGCTTGTCAAGCTGCTGGATCCAGAAAACATACCCACCATATTCGTCACATTACGCGTGTCAAAGCTGCTCAAATCAAGGCTTGTCAAACTGTTGCATACAGAAAACATACCCTCCATATCCGTCACATTACGCATGTCAAAGCTGCTCAAATCAAGGCTTGTCAAGCGTTTGCATCCATAAAACATATAGCTTGCATCTTTCAACCCCGTGATGCGAATCACTGCAGTTTTAATTTTGTCACGTTGATCATACCATGGTGCACGATAATAATCTTTTACTTCGGAAAATTCCCCAGTCCCTTCCACCGTCAGTTTTCCATCAGCATCAATTACCCATGTAATATTTTCATAAGTACCACTGGCAATGACACCATCCTCACTGCTGAACAGAACCGGCTGTGATTCCGTATGATCAGCAATATCATCTCCCCCAGAGATATCTGACGCATCCCAAGAGGACGAATCTTTTGTCTCCGCCGCCCGCACGGTCATTCCCGGAACGTAAATACCACCAAACACCAGCACTATACAAAGGATAGATGCCAACACTCTCTGCATATTGCGTCTTACATACCCTCTTCTCCACACACTTTTTTTCTGTCTTTTTCTGTTCATTGTGACACCCTTCCTTTAAATTTTTAATAAAAAAGCTATCTAAGAAAAGAATGGATTTCTTTTTCCCAGATAACCCCTAAACGGCTCGCACTATTCACATAAGTACCACAACCAGACAGCCTTATACTAAGCTGTCTGGTTGTATAATTATATTGTACTCTCATCATTTGCCAATCATCTTTGCACATTTTATACCCTTTTTCCGCTCTAATAGACACTATATTACCAACCCCTCAAAGTTGTCAACGGACAACTCAATGATCATTTAGTGTGACAGCCCCTTGGTACTTTGAACCAATCGGAGAGAATTGTTTATTCTGCTGCGATTGCGTCAGGGCTAGTGAAGAAATTTTCGCCTGCAGGCACACTCAAATCATACCGGATGTCAGACATCTTCAACTCTCCTGCAATACCGCTGTTCAAGAATTCCTCAACAAGCTGCAGAAAGAGTTTTACATATTCTTCATCCGGTTGATAGGTGTCAACATCTATTGCCGAGGCAACTCTGATTTCATATTTTTCTCCGTCTTTGTCCTCTGTCATGAAAGTAAGTTCAATATTCCCGCCTTCTCTTTCGGGGAAAATAACACCTCTATATTCTCCTTCCGGAGTATTGAGCGGTTCATATAAGTGAAGGATATAACCACTGTTCATAAACTCTACTCCTCCATAATGGTCTTCGTCTTTCCATGAATAGTCTACATAATTCCCCTCCCATTTATCAAACTCCAATGAAACTGCAGAGGTAAAGAAAACATCCTCACCAAAATACATCTTATTGGTCACATCGCCCTTCTGGGGCTTTGCTGCCTCCTCAATCGCATCCGATACCTCTTTTACAACAGATTCGACAGCGCCGGTCTCCTTCTCGCTCTCCTTGGACGCGTTTTTGGATTCCCCTGCGGATGCAGGAGCAGACGTTCCTGTAGGAGCGTCAGTCTTGTTGCCACACGCTGCCAGTACCAGCAGCATTGCCAGTGTCAAAAGTGTCAGTTTTTTCTTCATAATTTCTCTCCCTTTGTTTTTTGTAAGGCATACGGCTTTTCACTTTAGAGGAAATCAGCTATACTGATTTCTCAGCTCGCACTGCACCTTCATTTTACCCCCCTAGCCGCTCTGTCAACATTCTATGACAAGTTTCGATACCACCTGTCTGAATTCGAAGAGGACTGTTTATTCTGCTGCGATTGCGTCAGGGCTGATGAAGAAATTTGCAATGTTGGTCTCGGAAAGCACTGCCGTATCATACTGGATGTCAGACATCTTTGCGTCCGTTACAACACCGCTGTCCAGAAACTCTTCCACAAGCTGCAGGAAGAGCGCAACGTGTTCTTCAGTCGGTTCATTTGCATTGACCGCAATTCCATATTTTCTTCCGTCTTTGCCTTCTGTCTCAAAGTAAAGATACATAAAACCATCTATGGTAATTTCACTTTTATATGCTCCCTCCGAAGTATTGAGCGGATTATATAAGGAATATCCGAACGCATAATCATCACCACTTTGAAACGCTATCCCTGAATTGGGATCTTTATCCCATGAATACCAACTTTCTGTCAGCGAACCAGATTCTCTCCATTCACCAAACTCCAACGAAGTTGAGGAAGTAAAGGAAACATCCTCCGTGAAATACATCTTATTGGTCACATCGCCTTGCTGGGGCTTTGCTGCCTCCTCAATCGCATCCGATACCTCTTTTACAACAGATTCGACAGCGCCGGTCTCCTTTTCCCTCTCCTTGGACGCGTTTTCGGATGTCCCTGCGGACGCAGGAGCAGACGTTCCTGCAGGAGCGCCAGTCTTGTTGCCACACGCTGCCAGTACCAGTAGCATTGCCAGTGTCAAAAGTGTCAGTTTTTTCTTCATAATTTCTCTCCCTTTGATTTTTGTAAGGCATACGGCTTTTTACTTTAGAGGAAATCAGCTATGCTGATTTCTCAGCTCGCACTGCACCTTCATTTTACCCCCCCTAGCCGCTCTGTCAACATTCTATGACAAGTTTCTGTCTCTTACGCCGCCAATCCGTTATATTATGCCCTCATGCAGGATTTGTCCGGTAAGCTTAGGTTTACTGACTTCCCGCTGCTTTGGTATCAATTTACATTTCTCTATTTATATTTCACCCAAAATGCGGTATAATAAACAAAAGATTTTTATCACCTCACAGAAAGGACATACACTATGCAAGGCAGAATACATTCTCTGGAAAGTTTTGGAACCGTGGACGGACCCGGCACCCGCTTTGTGGTCTTCGTGCAGGGCTGTCCCATGCGCTGCGCCTACTGCCACAATCCCGACACTTGGGAGATGAACGGCGGCACACTGATGGAGCCTTCCTACATTATAGAACAATACGAGCGCAACAGCGCTTTTTACAAAAACGGCGGCGGTCTCACCGTCACCGGCGGCGAACCTCTGATGCAGGTGGATTTTCTGATTGACCTCTTCACGCTGGCCAAGGAGAAAAATATCCACACCTGTATTGACAGTTCCGGTATCGCCTACAATCCCGACAATACCCCGTGGCTTGAGAAACTGGATCACCTCATGACGCTCACCGATCTGGTGATGCTGGATATCAAACACATTGACCCTGAGAAACATAAAGATCTGGTCAAACAGCCCAACGCCAATATTTTGAAATTTGCCGCCTATCTGGATGAAAAACATGTGGACATGTGGATCCGCCACGTCATTGTGCCCGGCTACACCGACGATGACAAATATCTGTTTGAGCTGGGATATTTCATCGGACAGTTCTCCAATCTGAAAGCGCTGGACGCACTGCCCTACCACACGATGGGTGAATCCAAGTATGAGAAACTGGGTATGGAATATCGCTTAAAAGGCGTCCCCGCCATGGACAAGAGCAAATTGATCGAGAAGAAAGAAGTCATTCTGAACGGCATCCGCAAGCGCAGGGAAGAGATGAAAGCACAGTAAATTTTTCATATTCTGTCATTTATTTTCTGCGGATTTCTCTCTTTTGTACTTGAATTAGCCTTCCTTTTGTATTACAATATACGCAAGAGATTGATATGAATTTATCACACAAAAGGAGGAAATATTATGGCATTTGTAATCGGTGACGCTTGTGTGGCATGCGGCGCTTGTGAGGCACAGTGCCCTGTAGGTGCAATCAGCATGGGAGACGGCAAATTCGAGATTGATGCGGATAAGTGCATTGACTGTGGTTCCTGTGCAGGACAGTGTCCTGTTGGCACCATTGCGGAGGGTTGAGTCCCGAACAGTATATTCAATGGTAAACGGAAAAGGCATTTCACACAACGAAATGCCTTTTCTTTTTTTCTTTGAGCACTTTGACTTTATTGGACTGCTTCGGTTTATCGCCCTCCGTTCTCTTCTCTGCGCTGCGGCTAAACAGTTGTCCCAGTTTCTTTCTGGCGCTCTTTTTGCGCAATAGTTCGTCCAACTGCCGATAATAGGCTTCCGTGCGCTCTGCCGCCTGTTTTGCGCGCTCCTCCTCCCGCTCGTCCTGCATGCGGAACTGATAGTCCAGCTCCTTTAGCACGCTCTCCTTGATCTGCCGCACAAGCTCCGCATTATTCTCCTGCACAGCCTGACGAATCAACTGCTGCATGATCCATTGAAGCCGCTGCGCCTTTTCCTCCCGGCTTTCCGGGGCATTCTCCTGCGAAATCACATCCAGTTTACCATCCTTTAAAACCATCTTGATCGCTTTCAACTGTAATCCCCTCTCTTTCATACTTTTGATCTGTCTGAAGCGCTCCACATCCTCCTGTGTATAGTAGCGATGTCCAAGCTCATTGCGCTTGATGGGCAGATGTAACTCCTCCTCCCAATAGCGCAGCACATGACTCTCCACCTGAACCTCTCTGGCAGCATCCGAAATCAGTAAATAATTCTCCATCGTCTCTCCTTTCCGACATCTTTGTCTGTTCAATAGAACAAAAAAGAGAATGGCTTTTCCGCTCATTCTCTTTCGTAAATTAGCTTCTATTTTCCTAATCCGATCTTCTGGCCCGCTCCAGATTGGCAAACTTCGTAAACTCGGGCAGCCATGCCAGCTCAATCGTACCGATGGGACCGTTTCTCTGCTTCGCAATAATGATCTCGGAGACTCCTTTGCGATCCGAATCGTGATTATAATAGTCATCCCGATAGATAAACATTACCACATCCGCATCCTGCTCGATTGCCCCCGACTCGCGCAGATCCGAAAGCATGGGTCTGTGATCCGGTCTCTGCTCTACGGCGCGGGACAACTGGGAAAGCGCCAGCACCGGCACATTCAGCTCTCGGGCGATGGCTTTCAGCGAACGGGAAATATCCGATATCTCCTGTTGTCTGGAATCCGTCCTGCCGCTGCCGGACATCAATTGCAGATAATCTATAATAATCATGGAAAGGCCGTGTTCCAATTTGAGCCTGCGGCATTTGGAGCGCAGCTCAGACACACTGATTCCGGGCGTATCGTCTATCATCAACTGAGATTTGCCGATCACCCCGGCACTCTCAATCAGACGTTCCCAATCCTGATCGTTCAACTGTCCTGTCCGAAGTTTCTGGGCGTCCACACTGGACTCCAGAGAAAACATACGATTGACCAACTGCTCCTTGCTCATCTCCAGACTGAAGATCGCCACCGGCAGATTTCTCTTAAAGGCCACATATTGGGCAATATTCAAAGCAAAAGCCGTTTTGCCCATGGACGGACGGGCCGCTATCAGCACCAGATCCGACGGCTGCATACCCGCGGTGCGGTAATCCAGATCCGTAAATCCGGTGGGAATACCCGTGACGCTTCCCTTATTGCGGGACGCCGCCTCAATCCTGTCCATGGCATTCATAACCACCTGCCGAATGGGCACGAACTCACCGGAGTCGCGCTTTTGCAGCAACTGGAACATCCTCTTCTCGGTGTCTTCCAGAATAAATTCCAGACTTTCTTTTCCGGCATAGCAGGTGTTGGCAATCTCCTCGTTCAGACGGATCAATTTGCGAAGCAATGCCTTCTCCGCCACGATCCCCGCATAATACTTCACATTGGCCGAAGTGGGAACCGCAGTGATCAGATCCCGCACAAACTCCAGACTCGAAAGCTCCGGCGGCACGTCTTTCTCCCGCAGACGGTTCTGCAGTGTGACCAGATCCACCGGCAGTCCTTCGTCCCCCATCTCCACCATGGTCTCAAAGAGTATCCCGTACTGCCTGCTGTAAAAATCCTCGCCTGTCACGATCTCGGAAGCCACCGTGATGGCTTCCCTGTCCATAATCATGGAGCCGATCACCGACTGCTCCGCCTCCATGCTGTGAGGCAATATTTTTTTCAGAATGTTCTCTTCCATTGCGGGCATTTTATGCCTCCAATACCTTCACTGTCAGCTTGGCCGTCACCTGCGGATGCAGTTTGACGCCCACTTCATAACTTCCGAAACTCTTCAATGCCTCGGGAAGCTGAATCTTTTTCTTATCGATCTCCAGATTGTGCTGCTCCTTCACAGCCGCCGCAATCTCCTTGGAGGAGACGGAACCGAAGGCCTTGCCGCCCTCCCCGGCTTTTATTTTCACCACTACCTGCTTGCTCTGCAGATCCTCCGCCAGCGCCTTTGCCGCGTCCAGTTGTTCCTGAGCGACCTTCGCGTCATTGGCCTTGTGGAGCTTCAGATCGTTCATGTTCTTTGCATTGGCCTCCACGCCGATCTTCTTCGGCAAAATGTAATTTCTGGCATAACCCTCGCTGACTTCCACAACCTCGCCCTTTTTGCCCAGCTTTTTCTCATCCTGTAAAAGAATAATTTTCATATGTTATATCTCTCCTTTTTCCAACATGTCATCTATCGTGCGCTTCAATGCGCCGATCGCCTCCACAATACCCACGCCTTCCATCTGGCAGGCCGCCACATTCAGATGTCCGCCGCCGCCCATGCGCTCCATGACGATCTGCACATTCACCTCGTCGATGGAACGGGCGCTGACATAAATCTTTCCCTGATAATCCGTCAATACAAAACTGGCTTTGATCCCCTTGATGTTCAGAAGTTCGTTGGCCGCCTGCGCACCGATTACGGTAGGGCTCGGCAGGTCCTCCGCTATACAGATGGAGATGGCAAAATACTGCTTATAAATCTCCGCCTGACTCACCGCATCCGCCCTTGCCTTGTACTCCTGCGCATCCTCCCGGAACATCTTGCGCACTCTGGTCACATCCGCACCGCTTCTGCGCAAAAATGCCGCCGCCTCAAAAGTACGCACACCGGTCTTGGTCACAAAATTGTTGGTGTCCACTATAATTCCCGAATACATGCAGTCCGCCTCCTCGGGACGGATCTTGATGTTGTCGTAGGTATACTGTAAAATTTCGGACACCATTTCGCAGGCGGAGGAGGCATAGGGCTCCACATAAGAGAGCGTGGCATTCTCAATGGTTTCCGTGCCCTGTCTGTGATGATCCAACACCACGATGGATTTGCAGTAGCGCAGCAGCTCCGGGCATTCCGTGATAGAGGGTTTGTTCACATCCACCACCACCAAAACCGCATTGTTTCCGGCCATCTCAATGGCCTCCTGCCCGCGGATGATCATATCCTCCTCATACTCGGGATTGTTCTTAAAGAGCTCCACAAGGGGCTGTATCGCCGTGGTGGCCTCATCCAATACAATATGACACTTTCGTCCCAATGTGGTCGCAATCCGGTAGATTCCCACCGCGGAACCGAAGCTGTCCACATCCGGCATCCGATGTCCCATCACCAGCACCTTATCCTTGCCGGTGATGATCTCCCGCAGGGCATGTGCTTTGACTCTGGCCTTGACGCGGGTGTTTTTCTCCACCTGCTGGCTCTTGCCGCCGTAATAGGTGATACTCTCCGGCGTCTTGATCACCGCCTGATCGCCTCCGCGCCCCAGCGCAAGATCAATGGCATTTCTGGCAAATTCATAATTCTGCGCATAAGTGAGACCGTCCAGTCCCACACCGATACTGGTGGTGACCGCCATCTCATTTCCGATATTGACGGTCTTTACCTCCTCCAACAGATCAAAACGGCTCTCCTGCAGCTGGGCGATGGCCTTTTTGCGCAGGATTACCAGATACTTGTCCTTCTCCAGCTTTTTGCTGATACCGTCCAGCGCGGAGATATATTTATTGACTTTTCTGTCGATCAGGGCAATCAGCAGAGAACGGCGAACCTCTTCCACGCTCTCGAGGGCTTCCTCGTAATTGTCCAGATAAATCATACCCACCGCAAGACTCTGGTCGTCCACTTCCTTCAATGCGATGTGCAACGCCGTCTCGTCAAAGAGATACATGGCGATCAGATAGCCGTTATAGCCCTCCGCGTCAATCATGTCGCTGTTCGCCGCCATGTCTTTCAGCGAAATCTTCCGAAATTTCACCACATACTCGCCGTTTTCATATTCCAGTTCATACTGCGCTTCGTCCAGTCCGGAATCATCCGGAAGCTTGTCCCTCGTCATCGCCGGGAAAAGACCGGTGATTGACTTGTTATACCCCTTTGCCTGATGAATGACATTCTCAAAAGCAATGTTGGTCCAGATCACTTTTCCGGCGTCATCCAAAAGCGCATAGGGCACATCCATGTCCCGCAATAATTTGCGCTGAATCTGCCCATACTCTGTGGCAAAACTAATCAGTTCATTCATGATAACGGGCTTATTGTGAAAATACAGCGTCAATGTCACCGCAAAATAGAACACCGCAAAAATCCCCAGCAAAAGCCCCGCACGGTAATCGATCATGCAGATCGCCGCATCCACCGCACAGAGCAGAAAGCCCAGATATATGCTGAATTGTATGTATGTTTTCATTCGGCCCTTCAGGCGAATCCGTTTCTTCATGTATACACCCCACGTCCGCTCCGTTCCTGCCGCAGCGTCTCTCTGTCGGGCCATTGCGCAGCATACCGCA
This sequence comes from uncultured Acetatifactor sp., assembly GCA_964604835.1. Lineage (GTDB taxonomy): Bacteria > Bacillota > Clostridia > Lachnospirales > Lachnospiraceae > Acetatifactor. The sequence continues at coordinate 10,631 of CAZSAJ010000035.1, read as the reverse complement.
TACCGGAATGATTACGCTTTTACCCTCACCGTACATTATAACAGAGATTACGCCGGGATGCCACCATTTAATTTGTCGGATTTTGAAATGTTATGTGGCAATCCCGGCTTTTTTTAGATTTTTATAGAGTTGTCTACTACAGATAATCCCCCGACCACTGTCCGTCGTCCGCCGCATCCGCTTTGGTCTTGACCGTCTCGTTCTCTTTGATCAGCGTCCACTTCTCAAAAGTACCCGGTATGATATTCTGTGTCTTAAATTGCTCCGCCTCCCCGTATTGTGTATTTACCAGAACCGTCCCATCTTTGATATCCGCCAACGCATCGTTCTTGTCCGTCAGATTGATGAGCAGGAATCCCTTATCGCCGGTGTTTACCTCGCCGTTCACCGTAATCTTCTTGCCGGAGGGAAGACGAAACTCCGCACAGCCTTCCATCCCCGGTGCGCTTTGCAGATTAAGGGTCCCAACCGCAATATTTCCGTTTACGCGCACCACGGCATTTTCTGCCACGGTCAGATCGCAGGCTCCGCTCACCGCACCTTTCAGTTCCACCTGACCCTCCAGCGTCACCGCAGACTTGGCAGCCGCATTTAAGGTGTTGATACCGGTCTCATACAGCCACAGGGAAGCGCCGTTTTTCAAAGTCACTCCCGGCCCTGCAGCGGTCTTATTGTCCAACTCCACATTGCGCACCGTCAGACTGCTGCCGTCCAGCGTGAGAGATCCCGAAAGTGTCAGCGTCCTACGCTCTCCGCCCGTGCCGCACAGCACGATGCGCTTTCCTCTTGCCGGCATGGTGAAAGCTCCCGCCGAAGGCACATCTTTCTCCAGTCGGATCACATAATCCGTAAATTTTGTATCGTTGATATAATCCATGGCATCGTTGACTCTCACAAAGCCGGGCTGTCCGGAGACCTCTGCATTCATGCAGGCCTCATAATCCGCAGTGTCCGCAAACACTGTGATGATCGGTGTCCCCAGCTTGATCGCTCCGTTCTCCCGGTAAAGCACATAACCGGTGTCCTGCGCCAGCTGCAGCCTGTTAATATTGGCTTTGGGCATGCTGTTCAAAATTTTTTGACCTTCCGTATAAGCAGTCTGGGGCTGTCCGTTCTTCAAGGGATTCAAGAGCAGTCTCGCGCCGTCCCCGGTGATATTTCCCTTGACGGTGACGCTCTTTGCCAGATCATAAGTCAGCGTATTGCCTTCCTCCGGACAGATGTCCGTGACAACAATATTGCCCGTCACCTGTAACACACCGCCAAGCGCAAGCTCCGCTACTTTCAGATCACCGTTTATCTTCTGTTCCACGTCCGTCCCGATCTGCAGCCGGGAACCCGTGCCGCCCGTCACACTTCCCAGACTGTCCACGGAATTGCCCGCCGGTATGGTCAGCGTGTACTTTGCAATATTTACGGTCCATAAAAGGGCATTGCTGTCCCCCTCATTTTTCACTTTGCGGATTTCGTTGGCAAAGGTCACACTGCCTGTCAGCGTAAGGTTGCCTGTGGTGCGGATGCGCGCGCCCGTAAAGGTGATCTCCTGATAGGTTCCAGCCTTGGGAAGCGGGATGGCACCTTTGACAAAGAGTTCCTCCCGTACCTCCAGCCGATAGGATCCCTTGGCATTCTTCCGCCTTGCGATCTCCGTCTTGACATCCGCCAGAGACGTATACTCACCCAGACTGATCTCACCATTCTCCGTCACATTATACAGTGTTATGGGTGTGGCGATCGTTCCCTGCACTTTCAGCGCATTCCCCTTGCGATACAATGTCAGCTCCTGACCGTTGCCGTCCAAGAGACGGTACTGGGTGGCATAACTGCTGCCGGATAATGTAAACAATGTGGTTCTCTGCGCAAGTGTGACACGATTGTCATTTTTATCCCTTACACTCACCGTGACCACGGCGCCGTCATGCACAACGGTGTCTTTGAGCGCCGCTTTCTTCTTCTGTGTCAAAACAAGCCGTGCGCCCTCCTGCGCCTCCAGCAGTTTCTTGACGGTGAAATTCCCGCCCGACTGCAGAAATGTGTCCTCTCCCATGATCAGAGTGCCTGCCGTCATCGCTCCGCCCGTCACCAGTTCGGAACCCTTTTCCATCGCAAGCTTCCAGCTTGCACCGGACACGGTATTCACATGCAGACCGATATCCGTACCCAGATTCAGATCGGCCGTCAAGGCGGCGTTTCCCGTGGCCCGCAGTGAGAGTTTTCGTCCCTCTGCTCCGCTCTCGATACGGATCCCCGCATATTTCCCCTTGCCGGGCATGGTCAGCGCGCCGTTTACCGTAAAATCATCCAAAAGCACGATCCGATAAGCCGTCCCTTTCTGCTTCCGGCCGTTGATCTGCGATACCACGTCGCTCCACTGCGCATAAGTTCCCAAAAGCTCCTCCTGTGCGTAGAGCTGCAGCACTTCCGCTCCCACATAGACGGCGCTGCCCTTTTTATAGCAGGTCCTCTTGTCTCCGAAGACGGCAAACTGCTCCGCCTTCGCCTTGGAAGCGGTCAACAGCTTCGTGCCCGCCGGAAAATATCGCTCTTGCGCCTCCTCCGTGTCCTCTTCATATTGTCTGATACGCAATACGCCGCTTACCGTACCGTTTATCTTGACCACGGGAAAAGTTCCCGTACCGGGATAGACCAGCGTGCCGTTCTCCCCCGCGGTCACATTGGTCACCGTGACACTTCTGCCCGAAGCCGGATAGATCACGCCGTTTTCCAGATTCAGATTGGCGATCCCCGTCATATTATGCCCGAGCCGCAGACTGCCCTGCACCGTCACGTTTTTAAAAGTTTGAAGCGCGCCCTGCAGGCGGATATCGCCCTCCAGAACCAGACTGCCCGCAGAAGTTCCCTTGACCGCACCCAGATTCTTCGTCTGCCGCAGCGTCAGGGGTTTCCCCTTGGTATTGATATTGATCGACTTTTTGTCTATCGCCGTCTCCAGAACCGCAGACTCGATCACCGTGGCGGTTCCCAGATTCACTGTGGCGGAAGCAAATTTCAGCGTACCGCCTTCCTTCGCAGGCTGTAGCGTAATCAGACCCGCTTTGGAGGGCATGGCAGTCCCTATGATTCCTTCCTCGAAAACCGTAATCAGATACTCCTGCGCCGGATTTCCCGTTTGTTTAAAAGCCGTCAAAAGATCCGCCCAGCTCCCGTATCTGCCCCATTCCGTCCCTGTACTGTCCGTCACCCGAAAGAGGGTACCCTTCACGTCATCGCCGATGATGGTTCCACCGGCGTCCAACAATACAATACCGATATCGGAACCGTCCTCAGACATACTTTCGTCCGCTCCTGTCTCCTGCGTCTGTGCATCCAAGACAGCCGCCGCATCCCAAACGCCGTCGGACAGGACTTCCTCCAAACCGACGTCGTTTCCATCTATCATCATTGCATCACTTTCTGCAGAACTGACAAATGTCATGGAGAAGATCATCAAAAATGACAAAACCAGTGCCAGCATCCGCTTTGTAAACTTGTTTCGCATTACTGCATCCTCCTTCTCTGTCATATCCTCACTACAATGATTTTATATTTTTTAAAAAGAAAAAGCAATGGTTTTGGACAAAGACCATACATTACCACGAATGGATAGATTACTCAAATCCTCATCCCCAGCTCTGCAGCTCAATAATGTTTCCCTCACAATCCAGAGCATATACGAAGACCGCTTTCCGCCCGTCGTCATATTCCGTCCGCACAACCTCTCCTAATGTACCCCCACCCGCCTGAAGGACTTTTTGAAGGGTTTCTTCCACATCATCCACCTCAAACGCCAAATGTGCGATTCCGCATCGGTTAATCTGAGCGCCCATATTGGGATCCATCTCATCATAGGAAAAAATTTCCAGCGTAGGATGATCTTCCCCATATCCGGGCAAACAAAGATGTTCCCCCACAATGTGCGCGCCGGCGATTCCTGTCAGCCGATCAAGCCACTCTCCCCGCAAATCTCTCTTTTCCCCGATACTCCTACATTGAAAGACCTTCTTGTAAAAATCGATTAATCTGGCCGCATCCTTGGCAATTATATTTGTATGCACATATCGAACCATCAAAAGTACCTCCTCTCATTGCTCCGGCAAATTAGGTGATTGTATCAAAAAGACCAATCACCCCGAAAGATGATTGGTCTTGGTCTGTACAAAAATTTAGTCCTGAACGTAGGGCATCAGTGCCACATGACGCGCTCTCTTGATCGCAACGGTCAGCGCTCTCTGATGCTTTGCGCAGTTGCCGGTGATACGGCGGGGAAGAATCTTTCCTCTCTCGGAAATGTATTTCTTCAGCTTTGCGGTATCCTTGTAATCGATTACATTATCTTTGCCACAGAATACGCAAACTTTTTTTCTTCTGCGGATTCCGCCTTTTTTTCTCATAGGAGAATCGGATTTCTCTGCTTTATTGTAGGCCATGTTATTACCTCCTTTAAAATCAAAACCTAGTTAAACGGTAATTCCTCGTCGATGCCGTCAGGGATGTTCATGAAACCGTCGCCCGCGCCGGATGCCGGAGCAGGTGCGCTTCCGCCAAATCCGCCGTTATTGCCATAATTGTCGAAACCGCCTGCATTCTGGGATGCGGCGTTCTTGCTCTCCGCAAATTCGACCTCGTCCACCATGATGCGGACACTGTAAACCATCTGTCCGTCCTTGTTGGTGTAATTATCATTCTGAACACGACCGCTCAGAACGATCTTGGTTCCCTTGTGCAGATAGCGCTCAATAAATTCGGCCTGCTTGCCGAAAGCAGTGCAGTTGAAGAAATCCGCATCAGGCTCTCCATCGCGCTTGAATCTTCTGTCCACGGCGATAGAAAATCTGGCAACTGCCGTCTGGCTGGCTCCTTGTGAATATCTCACCTCGGGGTCTCTGGTTAAACGTCCCATCAGAATTACTTTATTCATAATTGTTTCTCGCTTTCTTTATGCCTCGTCCTGTCTAACGCACAAGAATCTGATCACATTGTCCATGATGCGGACACGGCTCTCGATCTCTGCGGGCGCAGAGCTCTCTGCCTCGAATCTGATGAAATAGTAGAAAGCTTCTTTCATCTTCTGAACTTCGTAGGCAAGTCTCTTCTTGCCCCACTCGTCCACCTCTGTGATGGTGCCGCCAAATCTCTCGATCAGAGCTTTACACTTGTCCACAACGGCTGCTCTCTCGTCATCTTCGATCTTAGCGCTGACCACAACGGCTAATTCATACTTGTTCATGCTTCGTTACCTCCTTTTGGTCTCTGGCCCACCTCTAAGTGTGAGCAAGGAAATTAATATATCACGAAGATTTATAATAGCATGAAAATCCAAGAAATGCAAGTATTTTACAGAATTTGCTTAATGTTTTTTTCCAAAAGCCTGCGCGCGATCATAATCTGATGTCCGCAGCCTTTGCATTTCAGGCGAAAATCCGCCCCCACGCGCAGCACATCCCATTCACAGCTCCCGCAGGGATGGGGTTTTTTCAGTTTCAACACATCTCCCACATGAATATCCATAGCAATCTCCATTCCTGTGTGAAAAATCTCTTCCTCACACGATCCTCTACATATTCCCCATGACGAAATCCTTCATCACACCGAAAAATTCCCGCAATAAATTATTGGGAAGCATGGCCGGATAGGAGTCTGCCGCCAGCCCCTCCACCCGGGCATAACCTTTCTTCCGCGCGATCTTCTCGGCTCTGTATACATGGAAATTATTGCTCACAATGACCACTCTGTCCTCCGATTTATTCACAAATGCGGCACTGAACTCCAGATTTTCATTGGTGTCCGTGGAACTGCTCTCCTGCATGATCCGCTCGGGCGCTATCCCTGCCGCCTCCAGATAAGAAGCCATTCCCGCAGCCTCCGATATCGGCTCGTTCTTTCCCTGTCCGCCCGACACTATGACAATCGTGTCAGGATTTTCCTCCAGATAGGACAACGCGGCGTCCAGACGTTTCTGCAGCACATAGCTGGGTCCGGTGCTCTTCCACTGTGCTCCCAGCACAATCACAACATCCGCACCCGCCTCGGCTCCGGCTCCAAACCGGCTGAAGATCAGACCCTCCACGACTGTAAACACAAGCAGCCCTAATATCATACAGATCATAAATCCGATTCGGATCACTTTCGGAATACGTTTCGAGGCTTCCGGGCGAAACAGAAAATATGACAGTCCTGCCAGAATAACTGCCATCACACCCCATATCAGGAAAAATTTCGTTCCGTATCCCATGAAAAACATAATACAGAGACAATACAGCATGCAGAGCGCCGCCACCAGAGCAGTCACCACACCTAAGGCAATTCTCACTCCCGATCTGCTCTTTCGTCCTCTGTGATCCAACTTAATGATCTTCCTGCTTTTTTCCAATGGTATTAAATTGCTGTCTTTTTCATGCTTTCGTATTTTCATAAATTAACTATAGCATAGAACCATGTATCTTCTCAATAGAGCCTTTCTTAAGATTTTATAATGTGTTATAATGATTTTCTAAAGAGAAGTTGAACAGATTGTTTGCGATTATTTATAAAAGGAAGAAAGAGAGGAACAGATATGACGGAAGCAGTGCAGCAGTTGATTCAGATTGTCCAAAAATATGACAACATTGTCTTTTTTGGAGGCGCCGGCGTATCCACCGAGAGTGGCATTCCTGATTTCCGTAGCGTGGACGGCCTGTACCATCAGGAATATGATTATCCGCCGGAGACCATTTTAAGCCACAGCTTTTACCGGTCCAAACCGGAGGAATTCTATCGCTTCTACCGCAAAAAGATGCTCTTTACGGACGCCAAACCCAATGCCGCTCATTTGACACTGGCCCGGCTGGAGGCGCAGGGCAAGGTTCGGGCGGTGATCACGCAGAACATAGACGGTCTTCATCAGGCGGCAGGCAGCAAGACCGTTTTGGAACTCCACGGATCGGTGCTTCGCAATTACTGTGAAAAGTGCCACACTTTTCATGATGTAAATTATATCATCAACAGCTCGGGAGTCCCCGTCTGCGAAAAATGCGGCGGCCCCGTGAAACCGGATGTGGTGCTTTATGAGGAAGGCTTGGACGACCGGGTGATCGCTTCTTCCGTACAATACATCCGTGAAGCACAAGTACTGATTATCGGCGGTACTTCCCTCGCCGTCTATCCGGCGGCCGGCTTGATCGACTATTTTAAGGGAGAGAAACTGGTGGTGATCAACAAGGCTCCCACCCCCAGAGACCAATACGCCGATCTGCTGATTCAGGAACCTATCGGCGAAGTCTTTGCCCAGATCCCTGATCCCTGTTAATTTGAAACTGCCGGCCGCTGACTTTATCCCGTCGGCGGCCGGTAGTTTACATGCCCGCATATTGTTTTTCCAACAGCGCAAAAAATTCTTCCTCCGGCATCGGCTTCGCATAATAATATCCCTGTACCTGATCACAGCCGATACTCTGCAGCAGATCGATCTGCTCTCTGGTCTCCACACCCTCCGCCAAAAGTCCAAGCTCCAGCTTGTTCGCCATGGAAACCACCTGCTCCAGTATCATCCTTCCCTTGCCCGATACCATCATATTCTCCATGAACTTCTTGTCCAGCTTGATCACATCAAAAGGTGTCTCCAAGAGAATGTTCAGCGAGGAATAACCGCTTCCGAAATCATCCATCAGCAGGGTAAAACCTTCCTCTTTCAACTGCAATGCTTTCAAGCTTACCTGTTGATCATCCACCGTCTCCGTAATCTCCAGCTCCAGCAGCGACTTGTGAATACCGCTTTCCTTGATCAGTTGGGAGAGCACTTGAATACATTCATCGTCCCGCAGATGAATTCTGGACACATTGACCGAGACAGGACAGGATCTGATGCCCGCATCTTCACATTTCTTAATAAAACGGCATGCCTCCGCCCATATGTAATAGTCCACCTTTTTGATAAAGCCGTTTTCCTCGATAATCGGAATGAACTGATTGGGATAGATCATTCCCCTCTCCGGATGGCGCCATCGAACCAGCGCTTCCGCCCCTATGATTTCATTTTTAATAATGCTGTACTTGGGCTGGAGATACATCATGAACTGTCTCTCCGTAACAGCCGCCTGCATATTCTCCTCGATGAATTTCCTGTTATACAAAGATTCTTTGTACTGTTCCTTATAAAACGATATATTGGTCAGAATATTCTTCTTGGCCGCCTTCCGCGCCATGGCCGCACGGTCCTCCATCTGACGAAGCTCCATCGATCTGTCCTCGGCCATATACACACCATAGACCAACTGAAGTTTTACATCTTTATAACAATCAATTCTGGCATCCAACTGATGAATAAACTCCACTAATTCCTCTTCCCGGTCATACTCTGTCACCACAATAAACACATCGCTGCGCAGATTCAAGAAATATTGATCGTCCCGGCAGATCTCTTTCAACTGATCAATGATAAAATCCAGAATCTCGTCACCGAACTTCTCACCGTATAAGTCGTTGACAATTTTGAATTTGCGGATATCAAACTGAATAAACCCGATATGTTTTGAGGAGGACACCAACAGATTGTTGACATTCCTCCTAAAGCGCTTCTGTTTACTCATACTCTTCAGCACAGCCCGCATCTCATCGCCATGGGGAATATCCTCAGGGTTTAAATTGTTCTCCTTCATGTTCTGAAGATGCTCTGCCAGCATATCTTCCAGAATATCAATACTGATGTTAATTGCCCTGGGACATTTTTGTAAAATCAGCTTCTCCTGCCGAATCACTGCCATGTCCTCGGGTTTGGATATATCTTTGCCCAAGATATCCCGGCAATAGATCACGCCGTCCATCTGCTCCGTAAACCGCCGTATGAACTCGTCTGTCTTCTTATTGCCGTATGTCTCCTGTTCCCGATCCTGCGCGTCATAAAATCCCAACGCCATCCCCAGCACCAGCATTGCCGCCGTAATGCAGCCGCAGGTTCCCCCCTGACGCATTCCGCCGCCAAAACATGTGCTGATCTTAAACGCCGTCTTCAAATCCAGTCCAAAATCTTCTGCAAAGGCTCCAAACAATGCCTGAGAACAGTGATATTGCTGCTTTAAAAGCTGATCTGCTTTCTCCTTATGCGTCATCTTTTTATACCCCATGTCCATATTTCTTTGTTATCACTTTAACATACAATAGGACAAATGTGAAGTCCAAAATAGAAAGAATCCGTGCGGCAATTTCCCTAATTATTTGCGAGAACTAAGCCGCCGGAGCTGACGACTCACCCGTGTCCTCCACATATTCCACAAAGCAGTCCACACATGCAGCGGGCCCTTGATGATCCACAATCAGGCAATAGGACGGCTTCACGGCATCTCCCTCATAGATATAATAATCCTCCAGACCTCCATGGGTGATATAACTCAGTGTATAAAGAATGCGCCCCGACGAATCATAGACAGATGTCTCGCTCATCCTTGTCGTACCAAATGCACGGTGATTATAAGAGCAGGCTTTCTTTGCAAGCGTTCCATCCTCTCTGTATGTATAAGTGATCTCTATAATCTCAAGCTGATCCGACACCACCCCCCAAGGGTCCGAACCTTTCAGGAGATAATGAACCGGCTGTCCGGCCTCGTTGTATTCCCACACCTCCTCGGCCGCATCCGGCATATAATCCTCTTCTCCTGCTTTTGTAACCGAATAGGTTCTATCCTCCCACACCTGCCGTACAATGTCCTCACTATTCATGGTAAATCCGGCAATATAACTATGATCCGGGTAAAAAGAAAGCCCCACACCTTTTTCTTTCTCCGGATCAAACCAGAACTTCAAGTCATTTTCAAAACAAAACCAAGGCTCCTCTTCGGCGGATATCCCTTCCGCACGCAAAAACGCCTCCACCTGCTCCTCATTTACCATAACGGCACTCACCACACTGTCCCACTGCATAAAACTTTTCGTATCACTCACAGACATCCCCAGTGCCAGCCACTCCGTCCGAACCGCCTCTCTCTCACCGCGCAGAACAAAAAGTTTCTCGCCCACCTCATAAGAAGTGAAAAGGGATTCCTGCTCCGTCTCTCCGGGAATCTCTTTCAGAAAGCACACTTCCACGAAATCCCCTTCCCCATGTATTTCCGTCAAAATCCCGTTGAGTTGATGTTCATATGCAGCCTCCCCCTCTGTCTCCCAGCAATTCAAAAGCAGATACCCGTAATATTGACCGTCCTCCTCATAAATCCAGAAATCAATCGACGCCTGAGTGCCCGTTGAAAGTTTTCCCCAACATAGATAATACCCTGCCCAATCTTTCAATAGATCCGGCTCAGAAACAGTTTCCGTCCCAGTCTCCGACTCATTTTCCGACCTACCTTCCGACTCACTTTCCGACCTGCTTTCCAACTTTTCTGTGGTGAAATATGCGCTTTCCCCTTTCCCCGCGCAGCCGACTAAAAATATAGAAATAATCAAAATTATCGAAAACAGTATTTTCTTCATTTGCCTCTCACCTCATATATCGTCATATGGCTATTTGTGCTAAATTAACTTAGATAGAAATGAAAATATAATAGAAAAAACCCCAAAGAATCGGGGTTCTTAAGAGGCGCAGACCGGATTTGAACCGGTGAATCAGGGTGTTGCAGACGTATGCCCTTGCGCCCACACCGCCGCACCCACACTAGGTTTCA
>CAZSAJ010000034.1:0-31086 GCA_964604835.1 uncultured Acetatifactor sp. | reverse complement strand
GCTGCGGTAAGTGTGAAAAGCACTGTCCCCAGCATATCAATATCCGTGAAAAACTAAAGGAAGCCGATCACGACCTCAGGCCTCTGCTTTATAAAATCGGCATTCATCTTGTCCGCAAAATAATGATTCATAAAACATAGAAACAAGGAGATATATTGCCCAAAAGGCATAGATAGGATATAATACATCTGGTAAAGCATGGATAGAGCGGAAAGGGGTTTACATATGGAAATCAGAGTTCTCCGCTATTTTTTGACTGTAGTCAGGGAAGAAAGCATTACGAAAGCCTCAGAGGTTTTGCACATCACACAGCCCACACTTTCCCGTCAGCTTACACAGATGGAGGAAGAAATCGGTGTGAAGCTTTTTGACAGAGGAACCCGGAAGATTCGTTTGACGAACGAAGGTATTTTGCTGCGCCGTCGCGCGGAAGAAATTTTGCAGCTTGTTGACAAGACAGAAAAAGAGCTGGTGGAGCAGGAGGAACAGGTAGAGGGAAGGATATCTATCGGTTGTGGAGAAATCGCTTCCGTACAACTGCTTCCGAAGCTGATTCAAAACTTTCGTCAGAAATATCCCCTTGTAACTTTTGATCTGTTCACGGCAACTGCGGATTTGGTCAAGGAACAGATGGATAAGGGGTTGCTTGATCTCGGTCTGCTCTTAGAGCCGGTGGAGATGGGAAAGTATGAGTTTATCCGATTAGATATGAAAGAAAAATGGGTGGTATTGATGCCGCCGGACGATCCGCTTGCGGAAAAGGAAACTGTCACAGCGGGGGATCTGGCCACGCTGCCGTTGATCCTTCCGCGGCGTATGCAGGTACAGAGCGAACTGGCAAGCTGGTTTGGAGATTATTATAAAAATCTGAATGTCCTGTTTACCAGCAATCTGAGTACCAACGGTGCAGTCATGGTAAGTCAGGGATTGGCATATTCGCTGGTCATAGAAGGGGCAGTTCCGTTCTGGGATTCCTCAAAGATCGCCTGTAGACCGCTGTACCCAAATCTTACAGCAACAAGCGTTTTGGCGTGGAAGCGTGAGCAGCCTTTTAGTTTGGCGGCGACAAAATTTATTGAATATGCAAAATGCTTTTTGGGCATATATGCTCATACAAACTAAGTATTTGATATATATTTGACATGTAAATATAATGTAAGTGCAAGAACGGAGCAGATGGCTTCGGAGACTGTACTTACATTTTTTGTTTCAGGCGGGAATGTTTTCTCATGCAACTGATATGGTCAGTAAACTGAGAGCACAATCATAAAAAGAATGGAGGAATTTGTGATGAAGAAAATGACAGCTATATTACTGTGTATGCTTATGATTCTGAGCCTTGCGGCATGTGGCAATTCTGGAAGCGGGGCAGGGCAGCCTTCCGCGGGAGAAAATTCTGTGGAAAAACCGGCAGACAATGACACGATGCCTGAAAACAGCAGCATAGACAATACGGAAAGCGTAAATGCTCCCGAAAGCCAGCCGGAGGGGACAGGAACATCCGAGGCGCAGCCGGAAAGCGGAGGCAATGGCGAAGGGCAGCAGGCAGTGGGAGAAAACACAGATGCGCAGGGAACCAAGGTGCTGGTGGTCTATTTTTCCGCTACCAACACGACAAAAGGCGTGGCAGAGCATATTGCAAACGGTCTGAGTGCGGATATTTACGCAATCGTTCCGGAAGAACCGTATACGGATGCAGATTTGAATTACCATGACAACAACAGCCGCACCACCATTGAAATGAACGATCCGAATGTCCGTCCTGCGATTTCGGGTTCTGTGGAGAATATGGAGCAGTACGATATCGTGTTCATTGGCTATCCCATCTGGTGGGGAGATGCGCCGAGGATCGTCAGCACTTTTGTGGAAAGCTATGATTTTTCCGGTAAGACTGTCGTTCCTTTTTGTACTTCCGGCAGCAGCGGCATAGGCTCCAGTGCGACGAATCTGGAGCAGCTTACGGATGGTGCGGTCTGGCTTTCTGGAAAGCGTCTGAGTGGCGGCGATTCACAAGAGACGGTCATGGAATGGGTAAACAGCCTTGGACTGGATTTATAGATCAGGTGTCTGGGAGGTGTGGGCGTGGGAGAAAAGCAGATGCCGTTTTCAGGAAAAGACCTGCAGAAAATGATTATTCCGCTTTTTTTAGAGCAACTTTTGGTAATGCTTGTGGGGATTGCGGATACGCTGGTTGTCAGTTACGCAGGGGAAGCGGCGGTGTCAGGTGTCTCACTGGTAAATCAGTTTAACACCATCTTTATCTACCTGTTCACGGCGTTAGCATCCGGAGGAGCGGTTGTGATCAGCCAATATATTGGCAGGAAAGATTCCGGGAATGCCGGAAGGTCTGCCAGCCAGCTCCTGATGTTTGGGACGGTCTTTTCTCTGCTGATTGCGGTGCTGGTATTGGCTGGAAATAAAGGGATGCTCCGTCTGCTTTTCGGCAAGGTGGAGGATTCGGTCATGGAATCCTGCGTCACTTACCTGAAGATTTCTGCTTATTCTTACCCAGCACTGGCAGTTTATAATTCCGGCGCGGCGGTTTACAGAAGCCTTGGAAAGACAGATGTGACCATGTATCTATCCGTGCTGTCAAATATCATTAACGTAGTCGGTAATGTGATCGGCGTGTTTGTGTTTCAGGCAGGTGTGGCGGGAGTGGCATGGCCGTCCTTGATTGCGAGGACATTTTCCGCTGTTGTCATTACGGTTCTGTGTTTTCGGAAAAAGAATGAGGTGGTTTACACAGTCGGCTGGATTTTCAAATGGGATACCGATTGTTTGAAACGGATATGGAATGTTGCCATACCAAACGGTGTGGAAAACGGGATTTTTCAATTAGTGAAAGTAGCGCTCAGCAGCATTGTGGCGCTCTTTGGCACTTATCAGATTGCGGCAAACGGCGTGGCGCAGAGCATCTGGTCTTTGGCGGCGCTGGCGGGAGTGGCAATGGGGCCCGCCTTTATTACCGTGATCGGACAGTGTATGGGGAATCAGGACACGGAGGCGGCGGACTATTATTTTAGAAAACTATCAAAGATAACGCTTCTTTTGTCCTCGGGATGGAATCTTTTGATACTTATTTTGACGCCTTTGTTCCTGCGGTTTTATGCGCTGGAACCACAGACAAAGCAGCTTGTGATCTGGCTGGTATTGATCCACAACGTGTTTAATGCAGTCGCTTTTCCTTTTTCCGGAGCGCTCAGTAATGGCCTGCGGGCGGCTGGGGATGTGAAATTCACAATGTATGTTTCGGTTCTGTCAACGATTGCAGGACGGTTGTTTTTATCGTATCTATTGGGGATTGTGTTCCAAATGGGCGTGATAGGGATTGCCGTCGCAATGGTCGGCGACTGGGTGATTCGGGCAGTTATTTTTATCTGGCGTCAGAAATCCGGGAAATGGAAAGCGTTTAAAGTTGTCTGATTTGCAGGCTGGGAAAGGAGAAGAATTAGATGAAGAAGAAAAAGAAAGTGATGGCGTTGTTGCTGGCGGTGGTGTTAATGGCATCGAGTGTGCAACTGGACGCAGTGGCAGCGGAAAACATGGTGTCGAAGGAAACGACAGAGCAGCTTGAAGCGTCGGAGCAGGTCGGAGCGTCGGAGGCAGAAGAGCGACAGGCGGATGCGGACACAGAAGAGAAGGAAAGTTTAGAGGAAGGCGAAAAAGATACTGACGATCAAAATGATGTTCAGGATATAGGAAGCGATTCTGACGAAACGGCAGAATCGGAAGTTCAGGAAGAAACACAGCCTGAGACAACAGAAAGCGAAGAGCAAGAGGAGACCCAGACAGAGATAGAGACGTCTGAGTCACAGGAAGAATTGCCGGCGGAAAGTACAGAAACGGAAGCGTCGGAGGATGCACAGGCAGGAGTGACAGAAGAGGAATCGTCAGAGGAGGCACCGACAGAAAGCACCGAAGAGGAATCGTCAGAAGAGGCGCCGACGGAAAGTATTGAAGAGGAATCGTCAGAAGAGGCGCCGACGGAAAGTACCGAAGAGGAATCGTCGGAGGACGCACAGCCGGAAAGCACAGAGGAGAATGCACAAGAGGGAACTTTGGAAAGTGCTAATCTGATGCAGCAAAGCGGCGTAGAAGAACTTCTAGAGAACACTATGGATAAGGAAAGAGAATTTGCGCTTCAGGACGGCAGCACAGATCTTACCAGTGGAAAATTCGGAGCAGTTCTCGCCTATGTGACCTTTCCGGAGGAAGCGGACAACAGTAATGAGGAAGATTATATTAAGATCCTGAATCCAAGATTTACCGGTGCAGGAGGCAGCGCAAATACCTATTTCAAGAACTTGCGCATGATTGCGGAAGACAAAGAAGAAAATACGTTCACACGGTATCGGTTGGTGGGGGATGTCAAAGCGGAAACTCCAACGGCAACCTACACTGTTACAATGACCTTCAATGGAAAAAGCGACACAGCAACCTTTGCGATTGTGGAAAAAGGAATTGAAAGTCTAAAAATAAAGGGGATTCCGTCAGTGGTATCCAGTGAAAAGAAAGTGAGTATCAAGCCCATACTCGAAATCAATGGGGATTCCACCGGAAAGAATAAGTCCACAACACCCAAAAACAAAAAAATGGCATGGGAGATTGTAAACGTAGAAGGTGCGCCAGTGCCTGACAGTCTGAAAATCAACAGACAAAACGGAACGGTAACAGTGAATGCAGGCGATAGCGGAACATTTCGAATCAAAGCGACGACAGCAGACAGCAAATATACGGACGCCGAGGGGAATTCGATCAGCGTTACTTCGGAAATCGTGGAAGTAGTGTCCGGTACTGATCAAAGAATCGAAAGCCTTGCGGGCTGCACAATTGTACTGGTGGACGATGTGGACCCTGCAAAAGCAAAGCTCCTCAATGAAACCGGGAAAACGGCTGACATGGGCAGTTTGGATGGATCAAAGGCATATGTAAAAATACAGAAAGCGGACGGAAGCTTTGTAGACCCGGAGAACTATGTGATAAAGGCAAGCAACAAGGCGTTTCAGATCGGTGCAGACACAAGTGTGGCATGTGTCCTCACAAAGCCGATTAAGGCAGGAAAAACACTGACCGTAACGCTGACGGCAACTTTGGTGAATGGGAAGAAGGAGCAGCCGCTGAAAGGAAAAATTACAGTAAAAAGCGCCCCGACAGGAAAAGAGGATCTAAGCCTTGCGTTAGGCGTATCGGGAACAGACAGATCAGAGTTGAAAAACGACGGAAAAACACTGGAATTCACCGGAAGCGCGTCAACGCTCATCAAAATGGAACTGATGAAGAACGGCAATCCTGTGGGCGGTGAGGCAAGCTATAACTTGAAATTGAAGAAAATGACAAAAGTGTCAGAGGTAATATCGAAAGACAGTATCGTTGTCTATGCAACACTCCGGGCAGCATCGGGAACAGCAATTCTGACAGACTGCAGTACAGGAAAAGAAACGACGTATGAAGTCAAAAATGCGGAAAAGACCACAACCGCAGGGAAAAGCCCGACAATCAGGCAGAGAACGAATCCTGCTTCTAATGCAGGACCGGACTACACGATCACGGCAAAGGGGAAAGCAGTGACGGATTATACGCATGTGCGTGTGGAGCTGATTCCTGCGGATTACGTCAAGAGCTGCAAAAACAGAAGTACGCAGGGAAAATATCGTGCATTTGCCAGTGCGCTGGGTCTGGACCCCTATGAGAGTGATACGGCGTATAAGGTATACGAGGTTGACCCGCAGGACAATACCTTTCGCATGCCGTTTGTGAAAGCGGAGCAGCCTGCAAAAGGTTCCTATAAGCTGCAGATGACCGTAGGAAAGATGAGCAATGGTCGTTTTGCAGCGACGGCGGTACCGGTCATTGTCACCACAAAAGTGAGCGGCAAGAGGGCGGAACCTGAAAAGACATCGCAGGAGCAGCGTCTGTCCAGAATTGAGGGCGTGTTGGCGGTGTCAAATCAGGCGGCGTATGATAAAATCATTCCGCCGGACGTATGGGCAGGCCGGCCGGAAAAATTTGCAGATATTTCTCCAACCTACGAGATGGTTTCCAGCAGAAACATGATTTCGGTAAAAGGAAGTCTTAAAAAGGTGGAAGGTTTCACCGGTTTTAGTGAGGAGGAAGAGAATCAAAGCGGCTATTATATGTTGGCGAGAGTAAAGCTGCCCACGCTTGCGGAACATGAAACCTATGCTTCAATGACAGGAACCCTGAAAGGGTTATATGAAAGAACTCTGACAAGCGCAGACCTGACAATGGAAGGCGCGGATGTTTATCTGGATATCTTCGTAAAAGCAGCGGATGCCGATGCTGTGAAAGCAGCAGATATGACCCTGACGCTGGATTATGACGGTGCGGGTCAGGCATACGGAGAAAGCACTTATACATTTGATCTAAGCAGCGTGAAACTGGAGAAAAATACAGACGGTGTGAAAGTTCTTGTAGCTTATTTTTCGGCGACAAATACAACAAAGGGTGTGGCAAAAAAACTAGCCAATGCAATAGGCGCGGATCTTTATCAAATTGACCCGGCAGTTCCTTATACGACCGCAGACCTTAATTATAATAATTCGGACAGCCGCGCCAATAAGGAGATGAATGATCCGACTGCCCGTCCGGCAATTTCCGGTTCCGTGGAAAATATGGAACAGTACGATATTGTATTTATCGGCTACCCGATCTGGTGGGGGCAGGCACCGAAAATTATATGTACTTTTATGGAAAGCTACGATTTTTCCGGCAAAACAATTGCGCCCTTCTGCACCTCCGGGAGCAGTGGTATAGGATCCAGTGCAACAAATCTGGAACCGCTTACAAAGGGTGCGGTCTGGCTTCCCGGCACACGCTTTAGCGGCAGTGCATCACAAAATACGATTATGGAATGGGTGCGCGGTCTTGGGTTGAACCTTGGAGAATAACCAAATGATTTGGAATGTTTGGTGCGGGCTCCGAATGATGAATAAATGATGAATATAGGAACAGCGGCTGGGCTTGGATGCTCCGGCCGCTGTTCTTGTGCCATAAAACGGATATTCCAAGGTTTGAAAGTTTTGTAGGTTTGAAGGTTACATATTGACACTAGAGACTATATGTTGTAGTCTGTATTTGGGACTACATTGTGTGGTCTGCGAAGGGAGAAGGAAACAGATGGCAGAAATACAATTAGGTGTGATCGAGGCACGATATGCGGATATGATTTGGGAGCATGAGCCGGTCACTTCGTCGGAACTGGTAAAGATGACGGCGGTAGAATTTAACTGGAAGAGAACCACGGCACATAATGTGCTGCGGAGACTCATTGAAAAGGGGTTGTTCCGGAATGAAAACGGCGTGGTGACTTCCGTGATTTCAAGAGAGAGATTCTATTCCATGCAGAGCAAACAATATGTGGAAGATACCTTTGCGGGCTCCCTTCCGGCGTTTATTGCGGCATTTATACAGGACTCTAAGATTACGGCGGATGAGGCGGAAACAATTCGCAGAATGATTGATCAGGCAGAGGAGTAATGGGTATGGGTGATATTTTCTTGAAGCTATTGAACATGAGCATTACCGCCGGGTGGTTTATCTTGGCAGTATTATGCATCAGGCTGATATTTAGAAAAATTCCTAAATGGGTGAACTGTTTATTATGGGGAGCGGTAGCAGTCCGGCTGATCTGCCCGTTTTCCATTGAAAGTCAGTTCAGCATACTGCCGAGTGCGGAACCTGTAAAATCCAGTACAATCGTGGAAGGCAAATTACACCATGATATACCCTCCATAGACAGTCATCTGACGATCGTGGAAAATACCATAAACCCAATGCTGACGGAGACCTTTGCGTATAACGAATCGGAAAGTGTGGCACCATTGCAGGTAGTCACAGATGCTGCCGGCCTCATATGGGTCTGTGGTATGCTTCTATTGACAATTTGTGCATTGGGCAGCATAATAAGGCTGCATAAACTTGTGGGAGAAGCGGTGTGTGTCAGGGAGCGTATTTATATCTGTGATGCCGTAAAATCACCGTTTATTTTGGGAATTGTCAGACCGCGGGTCTATCTTTCTTCCGCTCTGAGTGAGAAGGAAATGAACTATATTATTGCCCATGAATCCGCACATCTTAGAAGAAAAGACCATTGGTGGAAACCGTTGGGATATATATTATTGTGTATCTATTGGTTCAATCCTCTCTGTTGGGCGGCGTATGCGATGCTTTGCAAAGACATTGAACTGGCGTGTGATGAGAAAGTAGCCAGAGATCTGACATTCCATGAGAAAAAAGAGTATTCTAACATACTGTTGTCCTGCACAAAGCAGAGGCGTCTGGTCATGGTGTGTCCGCTGGCATTTGGAGAGGTGGGGATAAAGGAAAGGGTAAAATCCGTATTGAATTATAGAAAGCCGACGATATGGATTATGACGGCAACGGCAGCAGTCGTGGTAATGTTGGCGATCTGTTTTTTAACGAATCCCACAAAAGAGTATCGGATCAAAATCACAATACCTGCGGGAAGTACGGAGCCTTTTTGTTATTCCAACGAGGAAATCAGCCCCAGAGGTAATACGCTCACGTTTTATGCCGGCGAAGGGCTTGGAGATACGGAAATCATCCTGCTGCCGGTAGAGGTCAGGGAAGAAAACGCTTACGACGAACCCGCCTATATCACACCGGGAATGCCTGTGAAGATGGATGTGGAAAAAGGGGCATGGTTCAGAATAGGCGTGAATATACAGAATCCCACAGATGAAAGGAAGGATGTATATGTATTGGTGCGTAATGTGGAAGTGAGAATTGCTTCTTTAGAGGAAGATGCCAAGCAGCAGGAAACCGTCATTGATATGCAGGTATCTAATAGTTTGACCGGGAGTGATCCGACTGCCATAGCAAGGGAAGATCTCGGCCAGACAGAACCGCAGGATGATGAGGCGGCAGCGGCCTTTGCGCAAGATTTCATCAATCAATTCAATGGGACGATTGCCGGACGGGAGAAGATAGATTTGACGGAATATATTGGAAATTCCAATCTGCTGGCTTTTGCGGAGAAGATGATTGTTCTTACACAAAAACAAGTGCAACTGGGAAAGAGCGCGGTGATTTACGGTGCGGAAAATGAATTTGGGGATGTGGAATGTGGAAAAATAGACGCAGACCTTTATTATGTAAAAGTGCCATTCAGTTATGAGGGCTTCGGTATGACCTGTCAGTTGGTGATACAAAAGCAGGAAGCCGGTATGGAAATTAAGGATTTCTACTTTGGTACGAAGGACGGGGTGGATACCATATCAACAGGGCATTCCGCGGACCGGAAAGTTGACAATCCGAATCTATGGGACGAAGAAGACTGGGTGGCGAACGTCTTTGAAAAACTGAATGATTATGAGAGAGAATTACAAATGTGAGCGTTGCTCAATGATCTATATAAGAATAATTTGGAGGTAGCATATGGGCGTTTTGTCAAAATTAGAGCCGCAGAAGGTATTTTATTTTTTTGAGGAGATCACCAAGATCCCGCACGGGTCCGGCAATGTGGAGCAGATCAGCAACTATCTGGCGGATTTTGCCGGAAAAAGAAATCTGGAGTTCATTCAGGATGATTTGAAAAATGTGATTCTTTTCAAGGAGGCTTCTCCGGGGTATGAGAAGGAACCTGCCGTGATTCTGCAGGGACACATGGATATGGTGGCGGTGAAGAAACCGGACTGTGAGATCGACATGAAGACCACCGGCCTGAAGGTGGGAATCGACGGGGACAACATCTATGCGGAGGGCACCAGTCTCGGAGGGGACGACGGCATTGCCGTGGCCTATGCGCTGGCAGTTCTGGACTCTGACGAGCTCGCCCATCCGAGGCTGGAGGTGGTTCTCACCGTGGATGAGGAGACCGGCATGGACGGCGCCAGAGGAATCGATCTGTCCATGTTAAAGGGAAACCGGCTTGTCAATCTGGATTCCGAGGAGGAGGGAATTTTTCTGGCGAGCTGTGCGGGGGGCGCCAGAGTGACGTGCAGTTTTTCACTTGAGCGGGAGAAGTGTGAAGGCGCGGTATGCGAGCTCGCGCTGGGCGGTCTTTTGGGCGGTCATTCGGGGGAGGAGATCCACAAGGAGCGGGGCAATGCCAACAGTCTCTTCGGCAGGGTGCTCTGGGAGCTGTGTCAAAAGTTCCCGGTGCGTCTGATTGAGGTGGAGGGCGGCCTTGCCGACAATGCCATTCCCAGAGAGATTAGGGCAAAGCTTCTGGTTCCGCAGGATCATGGGGCGTGCGAGAGGCTCCTGGCGGATATGGAACGGGAGATCGCGGAGGAACTTGCGGTGAGGGATCCCGGATTTTTCCTGCGCCGGCAGTTTGAGGAGAGCGGCACAGGCGTGGAAGCGGTGTCCGCGGAGGACACGCGCAGAGTGGCGGCCGCGCTGTGCGCCATGCCAAACGGCGTTCAGAGGATGAGTGCGGACATAGCAGGACTTGTGGAGACTTCCCTGAATCTGGGGATTCTGAAGCTTGACGGGGAGAAACTTGCGGCGGAGTTCTCCGTGCGCAGCAGCGTGGAGAGCGCAAAGGATGCCTTGATCGACAGGCTGCGCGCCGTCACGGAGCTTGCAGGCGGTGTCTGCGAGACAAGCGGTTCTTATCCCGGATGGAAATACCGGGCGGATTCGCCGCTCAGGGAGAAGATGATTCGTGTTTACCGAGAGATGTACGGCGCAGAGCCTAAGGTGGAAGCGATCCATGCGGGGCTTGAGTGCGGACTCTTGGGCAGTAAGATCGACAATTTGGACTGTGTGTCCATAGGACCTGACATGAAGGATATCCACACCACGGAGGAGACGCTGAGTATTTCTTCCACAAGACGGGTATGGGAGTTTCTGGTGAAATTTTTGGCAAAGAAGGATGGAGAAGCATGATACTATTTCAGTGTGACTATAACGAAGGGGCGCATCCGAAGGTGATGGAGCGTCTGGCGGAGACGAATCTGGAGCAGACGGTAGGTTACGGGGAGGATGCGTATTGCAGGAGGGCGGCGGAAAAGATTCGCGAGGCCTGCGGGGACGATAGTCTTGCGGTGCATTTTCTGGTGGGCGGCACGCAGACCAATCTCACGGTGATCGACGCGGCGCTGCGCCCCTATCAGGGTGTGCTCTGTGCGGAGAGCGGACATATCAATGTACATGAGACCGGGGCGGTGGAAGCCTGCGGGCATAAGGTGCTGGCACTTCCCGGCGAGAATGGAAAAATCACGGCGGCGCAGGTGGAGGAGGCGTATCGGGCACATATTCAAAATGACAGTTTTGAGCATATGGTACAGCCCAAGATGGTATATATTTCCAATCCCACAGAACTGGGAACCCTTTACCGCAAAAGAGAACTGGAAGAGCTGTATGCAGTCTGTCAGAAATGCGGTCTGTATCTGTTTCTGGACGGCGCGAGACTTGGGTATGGACTGGCTGCTTCGGACAATGATCTGACCCTTGCGGATATCGCCAAGAACACGGATGTCTTTTATATCGGAGGAACCAAAGTGGGGGCGCTGTTTGGCGAGGCGGTGGTCATAAGCCGCGATGCCTTGAAGGAGGATTTCCGCTATCTGATCAAGCAAAGGGGCGGAATGCTGGCAAAGGGCCGTCTTCTGGGCGTACAGTTTGACACGCTCTTTACGGACGGTCTCTATCTGGAGATCTCGGCCCGTGCGGTAGGGCTTGCGGAGAAGCTGCGTACTGCCTTTACCCAAAAGGGCTATGAGCCGGTGGCGCCGAATCACACTAATCAGATCTTTGTGGTGATGCCGGATGCCCATTTGGATCAGCTGCGGGAAAATTTCGGATTCAGCTATGACCACCGGGTGGATGAATCTCACAGTGTGGTGCGTTTCTGTACAGGGTGGGCGACCACGGAAGAGAATGTGGAGGCATTGATTCAAGCTGTGAAAGCGTTGTGACAGGGGACAAAAATTTCGATAATTCGGGATATTTTAGGAATTTCTACAATTTACAAAAAAACTATTGCTTTTTTGGGAAACACAGGTTATAATACTACTTGTGTTTCGGGGTGTGGCTCAGCTTGGTTAGAGCGCCGTCTTAGGGAGGCGGAGGTCGCGAGTTCGAATCCCGCCACTCCGATGAAGGGAAGAGATTCAGAAATCCGTGAAAGGATTTTCTGAATCTTTTTTCTTGAAATAGGGAAATAACGATGAATTGAGAATGATGAAGTAGGAAAATGATGACGGAACACAGACGTGACGATGGAATAGGAAGATGATGGCGCAAGAATATATTTTATATGACGGGGAAGATCCACTACATGTCCAAGTGATCCGTTCCAAGCGCAGATCGCTGGGACTGCAGGTAAAGAGCGACGGCACGGTCTATGCCCGGGTGCCGGAGAGGACGCCGGAGGGAGTCGTTCGGCGATTTATCGAGGAACATACGGACTGGATCCTGAAGAAGCGGCATATGTGGGACGCTCCGGGAGAGGAGCCGCTGAAACGGCTGCCGGGAGTGGTGACAGAGTCGGGGAAGAGGCAGATCCGCAGACTGGTGGAACAGCGGGTGGCGCATTATGCCGATCTCATGGGAATCAGCTATGGGCGCATCTTCATGCGCAATCAGAAGACGAGATGGGGGAGCTGCAGCAGCGACGGCAATCTGAATTTTAACTGCCGTCTGCTCTTTCTGCCACCGGAGCTGGTGGACTATGTGGTGGTGCATGAGCTGGCTCACAGGAGACATATGAATCATTCGCCGGAGTTCTGGCAGGAGGTGGAGCGGTATCTGCCGGATTATAAGGAGCGCAGGGCGCGGCTGAGACAATACGGGACGGAGTAGGCGTCATGGAGGTCAGAGTGAATAGAGACAGCGGTAAACAAAGCGGTAGCAGGCAAAGCGGTAGCAGGCAAAACGGTAGCAGGCAAAGCGGCACCAAACAAAGCGTTACCAAGCAAAGCGGCTCGGGCGGGCGGGAGCGGGAGAAGAAAAGCGCTGTCTGTCCCGTGGCGGGAAAATGCGGCGGGTGCAGGTGGATCGACCGAACCTATGAGGAGCAGCTTCGGGAGAAGGAGCGTCGGTTCGCAAAGCTGATCGCTCCCTTTTGCAAGGCGGAGCCTATGATCGGTATGGAGAATCCCGCCCATTATCGCAACAAAGTACATGCGGTGTTCGGGGAGGACAGAAAGCACAATATTATTTCGGGCATCTACGAGAGCGGGAGTCATCGCATCGTGCCGGTGGATAGCTGTTATATCGAGAACGAGAAGGCGGATGCCATCATTGTCACGGTGCGGGAGCTTCTGCGCTCTTTTAAGATACGCCCCTACAACGAGGATACAGGGTATGGGCTTCTGCGTCATGTCTTGATCCGCACGGGAGCCGTCACGGGGCAGATCATGGTGGTGCTGGTGCTGGCTTCGCCCATTCTTCCCTCCAAGAATCATTTTGTGAAAGCGTTGCGGGAAAAACATCCGGAGATCACCACGATTGTCGTCAATGTGAATGGCAGGGGCACAAGCATGGTGTTGGGAGACAAAGAGCAGGTTGTCTATGGAAAAGGATATATCGAGGACGAACTCTGCGGAAAGATGTTTCGCATCTCCTCCAAATCTTTTTATCAGGTGAATCCGGTGCAGACGCAGAAGTTGTATGAGAGAGCATTGGAATATGCCGGACTCACCGGCAGGGAGACGGTGCTGGACGCCTACTGCGGAACGGGTACCATCGGCATTCTGGCGGCGGACCGGGCAGGAGAGGTTCTGGGTGTGGAGTTAAACGGTGATGCCGTGCGGGATGCGCGGATCAATGCAAAGCGCAATGGGACGGAAAATATTCGGTTTTACCAAAACGATGCCGGGCGTTTTCTGACAAATATGGCCGGGGAGGGGCAGGGAAAGGTGGATGTGCTGTTTATGGATCCGCCCCGGGCGGGAAGTGACGAGGCTTTTCTGAATGCCGTGGTGCGGATGAAGCCTCGGAGAGTGGTGTACATATCCTGTAATCCGGACACTTTGGTGCGGGATATCAAATATTTGGTAAAACACGGCGGCTATCGGGTGAAACGCGCGGGAGCCGTGGATATGTTTCCTTTTGCGGACGCCACGGAGGCCGTGTGTCTGTTGGAGGGGCGTGAGGAAATAGGTCTTGCCATTCCCATTTCATAGTGTTATAGTATGAGAAGAATTTCTTCCATTCGGGAGCGTTTGAGGAGTGGGATGGAAGTGCGTGCAAAATTGGGAGCCGGAGAACGGATATGCTGGAGAAATTTTTGAGTGAACGCTGGGTTGAAATTTTCATAGATTCTTTTGGGAAAATACTGCTGCCGGGGCTTAAGCTTACCATTCCTCTGACGGCTATTTCCTTTGTGCTGGCTCTGATCATCGCGGTGGTGGTTGCTTTGATCCAGTTCGGCAATGTGCGGATTTTAAAGCAGATCGCCCGATTTTATGTGTGGGTCATCCGTGGAACGCCCATTTTGGTGCAGTTGTTTGTGGTGTTCTACGGTCTGCCCAGTCTGGGGATTGTGCTGGAGCCTTTCCCGGCCGCGGTCTTGGTGTTTTCCATAAACGAGGGCGCCTATGCCTCGGAGACCGTCAGGGCGGCCTTGGAAGCCGTGCCAAAAGGACAGATAGAGGCGGGGTATTGCGTGGGGATGTCATGGCTGCAGATCATGTGGAGAATCGTGCTGCCGCAGGCGCTGCGCACCGCGTTTCCGCCGCTGTCCAATTCGCTGATCGGGCTGCTGAAAGAAACCTCTCTGGCGGCCAATATCACTGTGGCGGAGATGTTTATGTCCACGCAGAGGATTGTGGCGAGAACCTATGAGCCTCTGCTGCTTTATCTGGAGGTCGGATTGATCTATCTGATGTTCTGCACGATCCTGACCGGACTTCAGCGCATGGGGGAGAAGCGCCTGCAGACTTACGGACGTTCTCCGATGCCGAGGCAGAGTACGGGGCGCAGGAGATTTCTGTTTCGCGATTGATGAGAGACGGCGTTTTCAATGAAGACAGGACTGTGACAGTGAGGGAAGATCCATGTTGGAAGTGAGAGGTCTGCGGAAAGCCTTTGACGGGCTGGAAGTGCTGAAAGATATTGATCTGGATGTGAATAAGGGAGATGTGGTGGCGATTCTGGGACCCAGCGGTTCCGGCAAGACCACTCTTCTGCGCTGTTTGAATTTTCTGGAGACGGCGGACAAAGGAACCTATACGTTTGACGGGGAAAGATTCTCGCTGGACAAAATTTCGGGTAGGGATATTGTGAGAATCCGAAGAAAGACGGCTTTTGTGTTTCAAAATTTTAATCTGTTCAGCAACAAGACGGCACTGCAGAATGTGACGGAGGGACTGATCGTGGCCCGCAGAATGAAGCGGCACGATGCGGATGCAATCGGCAGGCAGGCCCTTGACAAAGTGGGAATGTCCGACAGATATGACTATTATCCCCACCAGCTTTCCGGCGGCCAGCAGCAGCGAGTGGCCATCGCCAGAGCCATCGCCGCGGATCCGGAGATCATCTTTTTCGATGAGCCGACCTCCGCACTGGATCCGGAGCTGATCGGGGAAGTTCTGCAGGTGATGCGCCGGCTGGCGGAGGAGGGGATGACCATGCTGGTAGTGACCCATGAACTTTCCTTTGCCAGACAGGTCTCCAACAAGGTGGTCTTCATGGACGGCGGCGTGGTGCTGGAGAGGGGAGAAAGCTCGGATTTTTTCGCGAATCCGACGGAAGAGAGGACCAGAGAGTTCCTGCGTACCTTGCAGGGGCATGGAACGTGAAACGGAGAGAAGTGATTATAGACGATTATGAAATTTCTATTTTCACAATCGAATAATAATAGCCTATAAAAAAGAGGAGGATATGAAAACAATATGAAAGCGAGAAATTGGAAGAAAAAAATTGCTTTATTTGCGGCAATCGGGGCGTTGGCCCTGACCGGCTGCGGCAATGCCGCAAATCCGAACGGTGCCTCAACCGGGGAGAACAGTGCATCCGGCGGTGCGGACACCGCGGAGGATCAGCTTGCCCGCATTCAGGCGGCGGGAGAGATCACGGTGGCCATGGAGGGCACATGGGCGCCTTGGACCTATCATGACGAGGACGACGAGCTGGTGGGATTTGACGTGGAAGTCGCCGAAAAGATTGCTGAGAAACTGGGTGTAAAGGCAGTCTTTGTGGAGGGCGAGTGGGACGGCCTTCTGGCAGGTCTGGAAGCGGGACGTTACGATATTATGGTAAACGGTGTGGAGTACACCGATGAACGGGCGATGAAGTATGATTTTTCCGAGCCCTACGGCTATATCAGAACCGCTATCATCGTAAACGGCGATAACACGGAGATCACTTCCTTTGAGGATCTAAACGGCAAGAGTACCGCCAATACCATCTCCAGCACTTATGCCCAGCTTGCGGAGAGCTATGGTGCAACGACCACAGGGGTGGATGATCTGAATCAGACGATCCAGCTCCTGTTACAGGGAAGAATCGACGCCACCTTGAATGCGGAAGTGACATTTTATGATTATATGAATGTGCATCCCGAAGCGGATCTGAAGATTGCGGTGCTGACGGAGGAGGCATCCCATGTGTGCATTCCTTTGCGCAAGGGGGAGGATTCCGCAAGCTTGCGGGAGGCTGTGAATCAGGCCATTGCAGAACTGCGCGAGGAGGGCGTGCTCGGTGAGATTTCAGAGAAGTATTTCGGTTCGGATATCACGGGGTAGTTATCAAGGAATAGAATCTCAGGGGACAGTATGAGTCAAAGCAATCATAGAATTGCCGTCCTGTCGGACACGCATGGGCTGCTGCGGCCCGAAGTGACGGAGGTATTGAGAACTTGTGAGGTGATTTTGCACGGCGGCGACATCAACAGCCGCAGAATACTTGACGAGTTGGAAGCGATTGCCCCGGTGTATGTGGTGCGGGGCAACAATGACAAGGAATGGGCGCAGGGAATGGCACAGGAGCTTTCCGTCACGCTGTTTGGCCTGCGCATCTATATGATACACAATAAGAAGCAGGCTCATATGGATCCTGCGGGGACGGATATTTTTGTCTATGGGCATTCTCATAAATATGAGGAGAAGACGGTGGACGGAGTGCTGTATCTCAATCCGGGAAGCTGCGGGCCCAGACGTTTTCATCAGCCCGTGACCATGGCGGTATTGGAGGTGTGGGAGGACACGGGCCAATGGCGGGTGGAGAAGATTGATCTGACCGGAGAGAAGGATTCGGCGAAGGAACAGGAAATACCGGCCGCTCTGACGGCGGGGAATGTAAAGCGGACGGTGGAAATCATTTTGAAGGAGATGAAAGCGGGACGCAGCGTGGAGGCGATCGCCGGCAGGATGGGGATCGAAAGCGAATTCGTGGAGCAGATCTGCCGGATATATGTGACGCATCCGGGGGTGGATGCACAGGGGATCGTTGATAAGATGGAGGTCAATGCACTGATAAACCATACGCCAACGAACGCAAAGTGAGGAATTGCAATATGAAAAGCGCAATATGAAAAGTGCAATACGAAAATTGCGTGATGAAAAAGTGGAGAATCGCAGAAAGAAAAAGAGCTGTGCGGCCTCGTATATGGGAGATCCGCACAACTCTTTTTAAGGTCAGCCGTTTGCCAGTTCGGAGAGTTCCGCCAGCATTTTGGGCAGATCCGTCTCCATATTCTCGTCGGAAAACTGGCAGGTGCCCACTTTCCTATGTCCGCCACCGTTGTACTTGAGCATGAGACTTCCCACATCCACGTTGGAGGTCTTGTTCAGAATGCTGTAACCCACTGCCGCGGAACAACCCTGTCCGCCGCGTCCGCTCACGATCCAAGCGGAGATATTCTGCTCGGGGTACATGCTGTAGATCAAGAAGCGGTTGCCGGAGTAGATGGGGTTGACGCCTCTTAAGTCGGAGATGATAATGTTGCCGTCCACACGGGTGTACTGCTTTACCATCTCCATGAATTTTTCGGTCTGCTGATGATAAACCTCAATGCGTTCTTTCACATCGGGGAGATTTAAGATCTGATCCGTGGTCATCGTGCGGCAGGCGTCGATCAACTGTTCCATGAGCTGATAGTTGGAGATGGTGAATTCGCGCCATCTGCCGAGTCCGGTTCTGGGATCCATGAGGAAACCGATCAGAATCCACCCTTCAGGGTGCTGAATCTCGTCGATGGTGAGATTGCCGGAATCCACTTTGTCCACGGCCACCATCATGTCATCGAATTGGGGAAAACGCTCTCTGCCTCCGTAATATTCGTAGATAATGCGTGCGCAGGAGGGAGTAATACGGCTCTCACCCTTGTATTTACCGGCGAGCTGCAGTCTCTCATGCTCGCTGGAGTGATGGTCAAACCACAGTCCGCAGCCCTCCACATAGGGGACATTGGCAAGGCAGTCATCCTCCGTGACTTCCACAAGTCCATCCTGCAGATCCTTCGGATGTGCAAACTTCCAATGGTCGATGATGCCGGCCTCCTTCAGAAGCGCACCGCATGCAAGACCATCAAAGTCAGAACGTGTAATTAATCTCATGACAATCTCCTTTGCGTATAAATTTATCTCATTATATATAATTGTTAATAAAGCAATATCGGAAATATGAGAATGATAGAAAATGGAGATAATGGGATTCGAACCCACGACCTCTTGCATGCCATGCAAGCGCTCTCCCAACTGAGCTATACCCCCGGGTGTTCGCGGACGACCACAAGGCCGTTTTGCCTCGTACACAATCATTATAGCATAGCCGTTCCGAAAAGAAAAGAAAAAAGAAAGAAAAAAATCGCAAAAAAAGAGTTGACGGAAAGAATTTTTATGCTATAATGTGTAATGTGTATGGTGTGCTCCGTACATAGAATAACCCGATCAGTCATGTTACTAGAGGGACTGAAGGGAGGTCAGGTGCAGAATGTCTAACGTAATCGTAAAAGAGAACGAGACTTTGGACAGCGCATTGCGTCGCTTCAAGAGAAGTTGTGCAAAAGCGGGTATCCAGCAGGAGATTCGCAAGAGAGAGCATTACGAGAAGCCCAGCGTAAAGCGCAAGAAAAAGTCTGAGGCAGCAAGAAAACGTAAATATAACTAACGTACAGATCCCTGGCCGAAGTTTCGACCGGGGATTTTGTAGTATGAGACAAATAGTTTCTGATACCATGAGATGATGTGAGGGAGATAAGAAGATGTGGACAAAAGAACTGTTTGGGACGGATGTGTATCACCTCATAGCAGCCTTTTTCCTGTATAGTATGCTGGGGTGGTTTGTGGAGTCTGTGTACATGTCCTTCTGCAATCATAAGATCACCAACCGGGGATTTGGCAAAGGGCCGTTTTGCCCGATTTACGGTTTTGGCGCAGTGGCAGGGTATCTGATCCTGTGTCCTCTGAAAGGGCGTTATGTGACGCTATACATAGTCGGAGCTGCGCTTGCCACGGTGTTTGAGTTTATTGTGGGCAAGGGAATGATCAAATTCTTAGGAGAACTCTGGTGGGATTACAATGACAAGCCTTTGAATTATAAAGGAATCATCTGTCTGGAGAGTACTGTCGCATGGGGATTTTACGCCATCGGCATCATTCAGTTCATCAATACCGGGATTTACTGGATTATCGACAGAATCAGTTACGAAATGGGGATTCGTCTGATTGCGATCGCACTGGTTCTGGTGGTGGTTGATTACGCGGTTCAGCTCATAAAAGTGTTTGACATTGACGTGAAAGAAAAGAGAGATCGGATCATCGAGAGATACCATGCGTTCATGAATCGCTAAAAACAGGTATAACCTATGCCGCATTCCCATATTCTTTAATAGACCAAAAGAATGGGAGTGTGGCATTTTTATGCGCAGGAGAATTACCAAAAGTCTGCTGGCGTTCGGACTGGCTTTGCTTCTTGCGGTAAGCCCGGTCAGTTTCGCCAGAGCAGAACTCAACATTACTACACCTTCGGCCATTTTGATAGAGGCCTCCACGGGGGAGGTCATTTATGAGAGAAATGCGACGGAGCGGAGAAGTCCGGCCAGTATCACAAAGATTATGACATTGCTTTTAACCTTTGAGCATCTTGAGAGCGGCAAGGTCAAATTGACGGATGATGTGCTTGTCAGCGCCCATGCCAGCGGAATGGGCGGGTCGCAGGTGTATCTGGCCGAGGGAGAAGTGCAGTCTTTGGAGACCATGATCAAGTGCATTGTGGTGGCCAGCGGAAACGATGCCAGCGTGGCGGTGGCGGAACATCTGGCGGGGAGTGAGGACGCCTTCGTGGAGAAGATGAATCAGAAGGCGGCGGAGCTGGGGATGGAGGACACCCATTTTGAGGACTGCTGCGGATTGACCGATTCGGACAATCATTATTCCACGGCCAAGGATGTGGCGATAATGTCCAGAGAACTCATCACAAAATATCCGGAGATCTATCAGTACACGACGATCTGGATGGAAGACATCACCCATGTCACCAGACAGGGCAGCATAAACTTTACGTTAAACAGTACCAACAAACTTTTAAAGCAGTACCAATATACCACCGGACTTAAGACCGGTTCCACCAGCAAGGCCAAATTCTGTGTCTCCGCCACGGCCAGAAAGGACGGGATTGATCTGATCGCCGTGGTGATGGGAGCCGAGAACGGGGCGGATCGTTTTCAGGATGCGCAGGTGATGCTCAGTTACGGTTTCAGCGTCTGCAATCTCTATATTGACACAAATGAGGAGAAACTGCCTGCCATGCCCATAAAGGGCGGCGTAAAACAGGAAGCAGCGCTGGCGTATCAGGGCGAATTCCGCTATCTGGACATGGAGGGAAACGCGCTGGAGAATGTGGAGAAAGTGATAGACCTGCCGGAGAATAAGGGCGCGCCCGTCAAGGCGGGGACGGAAGCCGGCAGTGCCAGATACTTATTAAACGGTGTGGAGATCGGGCATACGCCGATCCTTTTTGCGGAGGATGTGGAGAAGGCGGCCTACAAGGATTACTTAAAGCGGGTCATGGGATTTTTCCTGCTTTAGGATCCCGATGCGAGATACCGGCGGAGAAGAGATATGTGGAATATATTGTTCACGGTTTTAACCGTGCTTGTGTTGATCGGGATATGGATCATGCTGTATGACGGCAATCGTTTCGTGGTGCGGGAGCATGTGTTTTGCGACCCCCGCATCCGACGCGATGTCCGTGCGGTGGTGCTGGCGGATCTGCACAATAAAAAATACGGCAGAGACAACGAGCTGCTGATTGCGGCCATCAGAGAGGCCAATCCGGATATGATTCTGGTGGCGGGGGATCTTCTCACCGCGCGGCCGGGCGCTCCGCTTGACACGGCGCTGCAGCTGCTTGCTGCGCTGGCGGCGGATTATCCTATATATTATGGAAACGGGAACCATGAGCATCGTTTGGAACTGTACCCGGATGTGTACGGCGATATGGCACAGCGATATCGGGAGGGACTTGCGGAGCTTGGCATACAGCCTCTGGTCAATGCCCATGCGCAGCTTGCGGATTGGGGTATCACAGTCTACGGCGCACAGATCGACAAACGTTTCTACAAAAGATTTAAGGTGCAGCCCATGGACGAGACGTATCTGGAGGAGATTCTGGGGCGGGCGGACAAGTCTGTCTATAATATTCTGCTGGCCCATAATCCGGACTATTTTCCGAGGTACGCCCGGTGGGGCGCGGATCTGGTGCTGGCGGGACATGTGCACGGCGGTATCGCGCGGATCCCTTTTGTGGGAAAGGGTGTGGCATCGCCCGGCATACGGCTGTTTCCGAAGTATGACGGCGGCAGATTTGACGAGGAGGACAGTACCATGCTGGTGAGCAGGGGGCTTGGCATGCACACCATCCCCGTGAGACTGTTCAATCCGGGCGAGCTGCTGGTCTTGGACTTTAAGAGCGGACAGGCTCCGGAGGATGCGCAGAACGTAAGTTTGGCTTGAAATAAGCCACTTTTCCCGGTAAAATGTTATCTGTCGTGTGGAGGTGGCTATGGCAATCCCTGTGAAACTGGAAGCTTTTGAAGGCCCTTTGGACCTTCTGCTTCACCTGATCGAGAAAAATAAAATAGACATTTATGATATTCCCATTGTGGTGATCACCGAGCAGTATCTGGATTATATCCGGCAGATGGAGACGGATGACATGAATGTGATGAGTGAATTTCTGGTTATGGCGGCCACACTTATCGACATCAAGTGCCGGATGCTGCTGCCCAAGGAAGTGAACGAGGAGGGGGAGGAGGAAGACCCCAGAGCGGAGCTGGTACAGAAGCTGTTGGAGTACAAGATGTACAAGTACATGTCGTTTGAACTTCGGGACAGGCAGGTGGATGCGGCCCACACACTTTACCGGGAGAAGAAGCTCCCCGAGGAGGTGGCGGCCTACAGACAGCCGGTGGACTATGAGGAACTCATCGGGGATATGACGCTTCATCGTCTTCATGAGATCTTCAAATCCGTTGTGCGCAGACAGGAGGACAAGGTGGATCCCATCCGCAGCCGGTACGGCAAGATCGAGAAGGATGAGATCGACATGGATATCAAAACACTCTATGTGGAGGCCTATGCCAGAGAGCATAAGCGTTTCAGCTTCCGGAAGCTTCTCGAGAAACAGAGCAGCAGGGCGGAGATCATCGTGACGTTTCTGATTATTCTGGAACTGATGAAGACGGGCAAAATATGCATTTGTCAGGAGGAAATTTTTGACGATATCACCATTACCTCCAATGTGGCATAAAGGATGTGGGAGCCCGGGAAAGGAGCATGGCTGTGGAACATACAAAAGCGCAGGCCGTGATAGAGGCCGTATTGTTCACCATGGGAGAATCCGTGGAGATGAGCAGGCTGGCGGAAGTGATAGAGGAAGATGTAAAGACCACCAGATCCATTCTGCTGGAGATGGAGGAGCGCTATGCGAAGGAAGACCGGGGAATTGCCCTGACATGGTTCGACAATGCTGTACAGCTCTGCACCAAGGCGGACATGTATGAATATCTGATCAAGATCGCTAAGGCGCCCAGAAAGATGACCCTTACGGATACGGTGTTGGAGACGCTGTCCATCATCGCTTACAAGCAGCCGGTGACCAAGGTGGAGATCGAGAAGGTGAGAGGGGTCAGCTGCGACCATGCGATCAATAAACTGCTGGAGTATGATCTCATCACAGAGCTGGGCAGGCTGGACGCGCCGGGGAGACCGCTTCTGTTCGGAACCACGGAACAGTTCCTGCGCAGTTTTGGCGTGAAGAGTCTGGAGGAGCTGCCGGAATTAAATCCCGTGCAGTTGGAGGAGTTTAAGGCGCAGGCCGAGGCCGAGGTGCAGTTACAGCTCGATGTCTGAATCATACGAATCATAATTGGAGAGAGAGTCCTCATATATATTAGCAAACCGCAGTGCGGAGGGATATCCATGCAAAGAATCCATAGGAAACTGACGGCGTGGCTGATAGGGGGCTTTTTTTGCGTCCTTTTTTTGATGAATACTTTAGAGAGTACGGTGATCGTGGCGAGGGCGGAGGAGCATCTGGATCTCTATGCCGCTTCCGCGGTACTCATGGATGCGGACTCGGGAAGAGTGCTCTACGAGAAGGAGGGATACACTCCCATGGCCATGGCCAGCACCACCAAGATTATGACCTGTATTCTGGTGCTGGAGGAAGGGGATCTGGATGATATGGCACATGTATCGGCCTATGCGGCTTCCATGCCTAAGGTAAAGCTCTATGCGAGGCAGGGGGAGGAGTATCAGGTGCGAAGTCTCCTCTTTTCCCTGATGCTGGAATCCCACAATGATTCCGCGGTGGTGCTGGCTGAGTATATCGGAAAACGGTATCTGCCCGCAGAGCTTGCCCAAAAAGATACGGCAGATTTCACCGTGGAGGAGAGCAGGCAGGCGGTGAAGGCTTTCGCCAATCTCATGAACGCAAAGGCACGGGAGCTGGGCTGCGAGAACACTTGGTTCATCACGCCGAACGGGCTGGATGCGACGGAGACTTTTGAGGAGTTAAACGGGGAGACCGTTCAGAGGGAACACTGTACCACGGCGGCGGAGCTGGCGCGGATCATGACGTACTGCGTCAAAGAATCCCCCGGGAGAGATTTGTTTCGGGAAATTACCCGGACGGAGAGCTATTCTTTTTATGAAAACGGCAGGAATGTGACCTGTGTCAATCACAATGCTTTTCTGACGATGATGGACGGCGCGTTCAGCGGGAAGACCGGTTTTACCAACAAAGCCGGATACTGCTATGTGGGAGCATTGGAACAGGACGGGAAAACCTTTATCGTGGCGCTTTTAGCCTGCGGCTGGCCCAACAATAAGACTTATAAGTGGCATGATTCCAGAATCCTGATGGAGTACGGGCTCTCCAACTATGAGTATCGGGACATCCTGAATAAGGACACGGCGTTTGACGAGGGACGCCTGCAGGCGCTTGTGGTGGAGAACGGGCAGACCAGACTGTTGGGCGGCACGGCCAGAGTCGATCTGGAGATCAGAGAGCGGCATGACGGGATGGAGGAAGCGGGGGAACCCGTGAGACTGCTGCTTCGGGAGGATGAGGGGATTCAGGTGGACTACGAGCTGAAGGAAAGATTGCAGGCTCCCGTGACCGCAGGGATGCAGGTGGGCAGCATCACCTACAGTGTGGATGGGAAAGTGTATTGCACGGAGACGATTGTGGTGACGGAGGATGTGGAGAAAGTGGAACTGCGCTGGTGTGTGGAGCAGGTCTTTGCGCGTTTTCTCGTGCTGTAAAAGCGCAAGTCCGCATGGAATGTCTCTGTGACGGGTACGGGAATTTTGCTGGAAAATTTTTTCAAAAAATTGAGTTTTGTGGTGGAATTGCACAAGGATTTGTGTTATACTTAAAATACTTTCATGAAAATCAAAATTGGCAGAGTGCGTACCAACGAGAGTGAGTCGGCGCTGTCAAGGAAAGAGAGGCGTAAGGTGGAACTTAGAACAGCAGTATCCCCAAGAGATGTGAAGCATTATACCACAGAACGTCTGAGAGAAGAGTTTCTGATTCAGAATCTTTTCGTGCCCGGCGAGATCAAGCTGGTATACAGCCACATCGACAGAATCATTACAGGTGCGGCAGTACCGACGGCGCCCATTAAGCTGACGGCAGGAGACGAGCTTCGCGCCGAGTATTTCTGCCAGAGAAGAGAGCTGGGCGTTATCAACATCGGCGGCGCAGGTACGATCACCGTTGACGGAAAGGCCTACAAGGTCGGCTTTAAGGAGGGCATGTATATCGGAATGGGTTCCAAAGACATCGTCTTTGAGAGCGATGACTCCGCAAAGCCCGCAAAATTTTACCTGAATTCTGCTCCTGCACACAGAACCTGCCCTACAGTGCTGATTAAGCCGGAAGGGACTCCCGAGGAGGGCGTGGTGATTGTGAAGGATGAGAATAAAGTGGAACTTGGCTCCTTGGAGGATGCCAACCACAGAGTCATCTGCAAGTACATTCTTCCCGGACAGGTGGAGAGCTGTCAGCTTGAGATGGGTATGACCAAGCTGGAGCCCGGAAGTGTCTGGAATACCATGCCCTGCCATACTCATGACAGACGCATGGAAGTGTATCTGTACTTTGAGATGCCTGAGGACGCCTTTGTGATGCATTACATGGGCGAACCGCAGGAGACCCGCCACATTGTCATGAGAAACGAGGAGGCTGTGATCTCCCCCAGCTGGTCCATCCACTCCGGATGCGGTTCCAGAGCATACACCTTTATCTGGGGTATGGTGGGTGAGAATCAGGACTTCGACGACATGGACGGCGTGGACATGAAAGATTTGATGTAAGACAGTATTAAAAAGAAAATTTTATAAAAGAAAAGGAGAGATAACATGAGCAATTTCACAAATTTCAGTCTGGAAGGCAAAGTGGCACTTGTTACCGGCGCATCCTACGGTATCGGATTTGCAATCGCTTCCGCGTATGCAGAGGCAGGCGCGACCATCTGCTTTAATGATCTTGCGCAGGACAAGCTGGAGAAAGGTCTGGCTGCGTATGAGGCAAAGGGTATCAAGGCGCACGGCTATGTGTGTGACGTTACCGATGAGAATGCCGTAAACGAGATGGTGGCAAAGATCGAGAAAGAGGTTGGCGTAATCGATATTCTGGTAAACAACGCAGGTATCATCAAGCGCATTCCCATGACCGAGATGAGCGCCGCAGAGTTCAGACAGGTTGTTGACGTTGACTTGAACGCTCCTTTCATTGTTTCCAAGGCAGTGATCCCTTCCATGATCAAGAAGGGCGGCGGAAAGATTATCAACATATGTTCCATGATGTCCGAGCTCGGCCGTGAGACCGTGTCCGCATATGCGGCAGGTAAGGGCGGTTTGAAGATGCTGACCAAGAATATCTGTGCGGAGTATGCGCAGTACAACATCCAGTGTAACGGCATCGGACCCGGCTATATCGCTACCCCTCAGACCGCGCCTCTGCGCGAGAAGCAGGCGGACGGCAGCAGACATCCTTTCGACGAGTTTATCTGTGCGAGAACTCCCGCAGGCAGATGGCTTGATCCCGAGGAGCTCACCGGCCCCGCGGTATTCCTTGCATCCAGCGCTTCCGATGCGGTGAACGGACACATCCTTTATGTTGACGGCGGTATCCTCGCTTATATTGGCAAGCAGCCTAGCTAAAGACGAAAAGAATTTCTAAGGCAGCGAAGTACGCTGCCTAAGAAATTCTAAGTTTCGTCTCGAAAATGCTTCGCATTTTCCTTTGTGAGGGCGAAAAGAACTTCTAAGTGAAGAATCTCAACAGAAAGGTTTGTGATTATGAAGATTGCATTGATTAATGAGAACAGTCAGGCCGCGAAGAATGAGATGATCTGCGCCACTTTGAAGAAGGTGGTGGAGCCGATGGGACATGAGGTGTTCAACTACGGCATGTGCGGTGCCGAGGAGCCCAATTCCCTCACCTATGTGCAGAACGGCATTCTGGCTGCGGTGCTGATCAATTCCGGCGCGGCGGATTATGTGATTACCGGCTGCGGTACCGGCGAGGGCGCAATGCTTGCATGCAACTCCTTCCCCAAGGTACTCTGCGGACATATCGAATCCCCTCTAGACGCCTATCTGTTCTCACAGGTAAATGACGGCAACTGTGTTGCGCTTCCCTTTGCGGAGAACTTCGGCTGGGGCGGGGAGTTAAATCTCCAGTATATTTTTGAGAAACTCTTCTGTGCTCCCGGCGGTGGCGGATATCCGCCCGAGAGAGTGGAGCCCGAACAGCGCAACAAAAAGATTTTGGACAAGGTCAAAGAGGTGACGCACACCGATATGGTGACTATCCTCAAAAATCTCGACAGAGAGTTGGTGAAGGGTGCCCTGTCCGGCGCAAAGTTTCAGGAGTATTTCTTTGCCAACTGCAAGTGCGACGAGATCGCGGCGGCGGTAAAAGAAGTTTTGGCATAGTGTGACTTCACGCCGAAGAATGTCAGAAATGTGATGTTTTTCATTAACGATTTGTGTCTGCCGGGGCGCCATGGGCGCACAGACCGGCGGATCACAGGAAAGGTATGGTTAATAGTATGAACGCAGTATTAGAGCAAATCAGCAAAATCGGCATTGTGCCGGTTGTAAAGATCGACAGAGCGGAGGATGCGCTTCCTCTGGCAAAAGCTCTGTGTGCAGGCGGACTCCCCTGTGCGGAGGTTACGTTCCGCACCAGTGCCGCGGCAGAGGCCATCAAGATCATGACGGATAATTATCCCGACATGTGCGTGGGCGCAGGTACCGTTCTGAATGCGGAGCAGGTTGACGCGGCGGTTGCGGCAGGCGCAAAGTTTATCGTAAGCCCCGGCCTGAATCCCAAGACCGTGAAATATTGTATCGAGAAAGGTGTGCCCATCACACCCGGTACATCCAGCCCCTCCGATATCGAGCAGGCGATTGAGCTCGGTCTGGATGTGGTGAAATTCTTCCCCGCAGAGCAGTCCGGCGGTCTTGCAAAGATCAAGGCCATGGCGGCTCCCTATGTGAATATGAAGTTTATGCCCACCGGCGGCGTGAATGCAAAGAATCTGAATTCCTATCTCGACTTCCCCAAGATTATCGCCTGCGGCGGTTCTTGGATGGTTCCCGGCGATCTGATCAATGCGGGTGAGTGGGACAAGATTGAGCAGTTGACCCGCGAGGCGGTTCAGACCATGCTGGGCTTTGAGCTTGCGCATATCGGTGTGAACGCAGAGAATGCCGAGGAGGCAGAGAAGGCGGCCAACCGCTTCGGATTTATCTTCGGCATGCCTGCCAAGGTTGGCGGAAGTTCCGTATTTGCGGGCACCGCTCTGGAAGTGATGAAGAGCCCCTATCTTGGCAAGAACGGTCACATTGCGGTTCGCACCAACTACATCGAGAGAGCAGTGAATTATCTGAGCACTGTTCTGGGCGTAGAGTTCGACGATTCCACTGCCAAGAAGGATGCCAAGGGCGGCCTGAAGGCAATCTACCTGAAGGAAGAGATCGGCGGCTTCGCCGTGCATCTTGTGCAGAAATAAGCCGAACGGCTGAACTCAGAATTTTAAAAGTATAAGCAATGAAATGTAATCGAAAGCAGGAGTAAAAATAGGTGCTGCGGAACATCCGCTGCAAGCGGCGATAACTGTCCGCAGGAGCAGAAAAGAGTTTCGCAGATGCCTAGAGATAAAAAGAAGAAAGGAAACAAACAACAATGGCAAAAGTAATTACCATGGGTGAGATCATGCTCAGACTCTCCACCCCCAACAACGAGAAGTTCATTCAGGCAGACGAGTTTGACGTATGCTATGGCGGCGGAGAGGCTAATGTAGCCGTATCTCTGGCTAACTATGGCCACAATGCGGAGTTCGTTACCGCTGTTCCCGACAATGAGATCGGTGAGTGCGCAGTTGCCGCACTGAGAAAGTACGGTGTTGAGACCAAGAATATCGCAAAGTGCGGTGAGAGACTTGGTATCTACTATCTGGAGAGCGGTTCCTCCATGAGACCTTCCAAGGTGGTTTATGACAGAGCACATTCCTCTATCTCCACCGCAACCGAGGCAGACTTCGATTTCGACAAGATTTTTGAGGGCGCTGACTGGTTCCATTTCACCGGTATCACTCCCGCCGTATCCGACAGCGCAGCAGAGCTGACCGAGAAGGCTCTGATTGCTGCAAAGAAGCATGGCGTGAAGGTTTCCGTAGACTTGAACTTCCGTAAGAAACTCTGGTCTTCCGAGAAGGCTCAGAAGGTTATGAAGAATCTGATGAAGTATGTGGATGTCTGCATCGGCAATGAGGAGGATGCGGAGCTGGTACTGGGTTACAAGCCCGGCAATACCGATGTTACCAGCGGTGATCTGGAGCTGGCAGGTTACAAGTCCATCTTCGAGCAGATGGTTGCAGACTACAACTTTGAGTATTGCATTTCCTCTCTGCGCGTGAGCCATTCCGCTTCCGACAACGGCTGGTCCGCTTGTATCTACTCCAGAGATACCAAGGAGTTCTATCACTCCAAGGAGTACAGCATCCATCCCATCGTTGACCGTGTGGGCGGCGGTGATTCCTTCGCAGGCGGCGTGATCTGCGGCCTTGTGGACGGTAAGGACTTCAAGTCCGCACTGGAGTACGGCGTGGCAGCTTCCGCTCTGAAGCACACCATCCCCGGCGACTTCAATCTGGTTTCCAGAAAAGAGGTTGAGACTCTTGCAGGCGGCGATGCTTCCGGACGCGTACAGCGCTAATTGCTTGACAGAACGGATACACAGGTGGGCCTTGCGCTCACCTGTGTTTTTGGTTCCTATAAGCATACCAGACAAAACGAGCATCGGATGCGGTGGCAGGGTAAAGGGAGAGTATGAAGCAGGAATATAGGAAAACGCAAAAACTGAATACGATATTCTGGATCTTTCTGTTTCTGACAGGGCTGCTCTGTATGTGGATGACTCAGCGGGCAGTGCCCGTCATGATGGACGATGAGTGGTATAGTACCATACTCTCGGCAGAGAGGCCTCTCGCATCCCTGAATGATATCATACAGGCTCAGATCTGGCACTATTATAATTGGGGCGGACGCACAGTGGCTCATACCATTGCACAGCTTATTTTCCTGTATTTGAGTGAAGAGGCGGCAAATGTGCTGAATGTGGCGATGATCGTGCTGTTGGCATGGATGATCGACACGGTGGCGGGAGAGCGACGGCTGGCGTTCGTGACGCTGACGGTGGGATTTCTTCACGGGCTGAACGCCAACTGGAAGATGAGCATGTACTGGCAGACAGGGGCATGTAATTATCTCTATACCACGGTGATCATACTGGTATTTCTATGGTTTTATCTGCGAGCGGTGGGGGACGAGGCAGCCGGAGAAATTCCGGGGCTGATCGTGCTGGCTCCGGTGTTAGGACTCTTGAGCGGCTGGACCAATGAGAACATGGGGCCTGCGGTGTGGGTGCTCACCGTGCTTGTGATGCTGCTTCAAAGACGTGGGAAGCGGCCCATTCCTCTTTGGATGCCTCTGGGCAGCCTTGCATGTCTGGCGGGGAGTGCATTGATGCTTATTGCTCCCGGGAACGGGGTGCGCAGCGCTCAAGCGGCAGGGACCGGGAAAGGTATTCTGTGGCAGATTTTTCTAAGGATGTACAGTGTGTGTCGGGGCGCATGGGAATATTTGTTTCCGGTTCTATTGGTGACGGCGGCGCTGCTCTTTGTAAATATCTGTGTGCTGGGGAATCGCCTGCGCAGAAAAGACGAACTTTTGCTACTTGGGGCGCTTTTGTCATGGGGCGCCATGGTTCTCTCGCCTCATTATCCCGACAGGGCGTCTTTCGGAACCATGTGCCTGCTTTTATCCGTGGCGTTTTCTCAGGCTGCCACGGTTCTAAAAAGCAGGGACAGCAGGCTGTGCAAAGCGGCGCTTGCGGCCGTGGGGGTTTTTATCTGGCTGCGTGGGATGTATTTTTTGGGCGAGTTTCTCGCCATTGGCTGGGGATGGATTCGCTAGATTTGGCATTATTAAAAAAAGCGATTGACTTTTTGGTTTGGGAGTGATATTATATTATTTGCGTGATGCGGAAGTGTCGGAACTGGCAGACGAGCAAGACTAAGGATCTTGTGGTAGCAATACCGTGTGGGTTCAAGTCCCATCTTCCGCA
>CAZSAJ010000033.1:0-31434 GCA_964604835.1 uncultured Acetatifactor sp. | reverse complement strand
GCGCCGGGGCTGGTGGATGTGCATGTACATTTCAGGGAGCCCGGTTTTACCCACAAGGAGGACATCACTACGGGAGCGGCCGCCGCGGCCAAAGGCGGGTACACCACGGTGGTGATGATGGCGAACACCAAGCCGACCATCGACAATGAGGAGACGCTTCAGTATGTTCTGAAGAGGGCGGAGGAAACTGACATACATGTCACAACCTGCGCCAATGTCACCGTGGGCATGAAGGGTGAGAAACTCACGGATATGGAGAAGCTGGCGGAGAGCGGCGCGGTGGGATTTACGGATGACGGCATTCCCATTCTGGACGAGAGGATCGTGCGGCAGGCTATGGAGCGGGCGGCACGTCTGGATATGCCGATCAGTTTCCATGAGGAGGATCCGGCTCTCATCGCACAGAACGGTATCAACCGCGGCAGAGCCAGCGAGCATTATGGCTTGGAAGGGTCTCCAAGAGAGGCGGAGATCAGGCTGATCGACAGGGACTTGAAGCTGGCGCTTGAGACGGGAGCCTGTGTCAATATTCAGCACATCAGCACGGCCGAGGGGGTGGAGCTGGTGCGCCGGGCCAAGGAAAAAGGCGTGAGCGGAAGCGGCTCTAATATGAGAGGGCGGAATGTCCATGCGGAGGCGACCCCCCATCACTTTACGCTGACGGAAGAAGCCGTCATACAATATGGCACACTGGCCAAGATGAATCCTCCGCTTCGCACGGAGAAGGACAGGCAGGCGATCCTCCGGGGCTTGGCGGACGGCACCATCGACATCATTGCCACGGATCACGCACCCCACAGTGTGGAGGAGAAGGCAAAGCCACTCACCGAGGCGCCAAGCGGCATTATCGGTCTGGAGACGGCGCTCCCTCTGGGAATTACGGAATTGGTGCAGAAGGGGTATCTGACCATGTGTCAGCTGCTCCGGGCCATGAGTACGAATCCGGCGGCTATGTATCATCTGGATGCGGGCTATCTGGCGGAGGGCGGTCCGGCGGATCTGGTGCTGATCGACACGAAGGAGACGACCGTGGCGGGGGATTATGAATCGAAGGCGCAGAACAGTCCCTTTACGGGATGGGAGCTTACGGGTGCAGTAAAAGCCACGATCTGCGCCGGCAAGGTGGTATACAGACAAAGCGCCGTTTGTGCGGCGAAAGACGGGGAAGTTTGATGGAAGTGTGCGCCAGAGCACGCAGGAGGTATAAAGGGTGAAACGAAAACAGACTGCGGTGGTGATGTCCCAGCGGGAGATCGCCCCCATGATATATGATATGTGGATAGAGACTGATCTGGCGGAGGACGCCCGTCCGGGACAATTCCTCTGTGTGTATCCAAAGGACAAGAGCACCTTGCTGCCACGTCCCATCAGCATTTGTGAGGTGAGCGGGGACCAAAAGGCGCTTCGCATCGTCTACCGAGTGGCGGGACAGGGAACGGCGGAATTTGCCCGCTACGGAGCGGGAGATTCCATTGCGCTTTTAGGCACATTGGGGAACGGATTTCCCGTGGACAAGGCGGCGGGCAAAAGCGTTTTTCTCATGGGTGGCGGCATCGGCATTCCGCCCATGCTGCAGCTTGCCAAGGCGCTGAATGAGGTGACGGACAAGGAGAAGATTCGGATTGTCGTAGGGTATCGCGATAACAGGACTTTTCTGCGGGAGGATCTGGAGCGTCACGGACAGGTATTTATTGCCACAGAAGACGGCAGCGTGGGGACGAAAGGGAACGTGCTGGACGCGATACAGGAGGCCTGTCCTGCGGATCTGATTTATGCCTGCGGCCCCATGCCCATGCTGCGCGCCATCAAACGATATGGGGAAGAGCAGGGGATCAGTGCCTATATCTCTCTGGAGGAGCATATGGCCTGCGGTGTGGGAGCCTGTCTGGGTTGTGTGGTTAAGACCAAAGAGAAGGACCATCACTCTCATGTACACAATGCGCGCATCTGCACGGACGGACCGGTATTCGAGGCGGGGGAGGTGGATATCTGATGAACACACAGACGACGATTGCAGGCGTGACTTTTAAGAATCCCGTGATGACAGCCTCCGGGACTTTCGGCTCCGGTATGGAATATTCGGAATTCGTGGATTTGAACCGGCTCGGCGCGGTGGTGACAAAGGGTGTGGCGAATGTGCCGTGGCCCGGCAATCCCACGCCGAGAGTGGCGGAGGTGTACGGCGGTATGCTCAATGCCATCGGCCTGCAGAATCCGGGAATTGACGTGCTGCTTGAGAGGGATATTCCTTTTTTGAAACAGTATGACACGAAAATCATCGTCAATGTCTGCGGCAAGACAGTGGAAGATTATGTGGAAGTGGTGGAGAAATTGGGAGAGGAACCGGCGGTCGCCATGCTGGAGATCAATGTCTCATGCCCCAATGTGAAAGAGGGGGCCATCGCCTTCGGGCAGCGTGCGGACGCCCTTTATCAGATTACCGATGAGATCAAGCGTCATGCGAAACAGCCCATTATCATGAAGCTCAGCCCCAATGTGACGGATATTGCGGAGATGGCCAAGGCGGCGGAGGCGGCCGGTGCGGACGCTCTGTCTTTGATCAACACGATTACCGGTATGAAGATCGATATTCACAGACGAACGTTTGCCATTGCCAACAAAACAGGAGGGATGAGCGGCCCTGCCATCAAACCTGTGGCGGTTCGCATGGTCTATCAGGCGGCTCATGCGGTGGGGATTCCCATCATCGGCATGGGCGGTATCGCCACGGCGGAGGATGCGATTGAGTTTATCTTGGCGGGGGCGAGCGCGGTGAGCATCGGCGCTATGAATTTTGTCAATCCCTATACCACGGTGGAAGTGGCAGAGGGGATCGAGGCCTACATGGAGCGTTACCATGTGGAAAATCTTACGGACCTGATTGGAGCGGTGGATTCATAAAATACTTATGGCAAAAAAAGATAAAGCAATTGCATAGTTTTAGAGGTGTGGAATGATGGAAGCGTTGGACATGGATGCTTATAAGGTAAAAGACATTATAGGGGATAGCCAGCGCTTCATTTCTCCTTTTAGTGAACCATATGG
Source organism: uncultured Acetatifactor sp. (assembly GCA_964604835.1). GTDB lineage: Bacteria > Bacillota > Clostridia > Lachnospirales > Lachnospiraceae > Acetatifactor. The sequence continues at coordinate 28,389 of CAZSAJ010000033.1, read as the reverse complement.
CTATTACATATGTACCGGAGAAAATGAAAGCATAAGTAATATATGCATTCAAAAGTATTGGGAGAAGTTAAAGTATATGTCTGAAAATATAGATATATTGATACAACAGGCATTTAAATCAGAATTTTATGATTTCTATGGCGTCAATTAAAATTTTATTAAATCGTCTGATAGAATGTGCCAGCAATTAGTGGTTGATAGTTTTGTTTTATATGCAAACAATTATGCGATAGGATGCTGTCTGTCAAATTCACAATTTATGTTTGGACATTTTATTGATTGTTTATGGAACGATAGATGGAATTTGATTCATTCGTATATTTGCTGAAGTTCAATTTGCATTGCCATAAGTTATATGACCTGTTAGTGCACAGAAAAGTTGTCCAACCGCTGAACTGCTGCAGTATGTAGCGGCAGATGGAAATACTATAAATTATTATTCGGGCTATTGGTATTTGGGATAAGGGAGGATATTTTCCATGAGAAGGAATATAATATTTGTTTTAGGCATCCTCTCCTTTACAGGATTTATTATGATCGCCATATTTGGAGCAGTACAATTTTACCGATACCACCATCCGCAACTGGAGATTGGATACGCTGTATCGGCGGATGGTACAACCACCTTGCCCCGACTGCTTATCAGCGGAGAAAGTATGTGGGGCCATTCAGACTTGGTAAATGAACATATTGCGATCTACTACGAGCAGGAAAGCGAGATGGAACGCTATCTTCTTACCACATACCACTCCCCAAGAGTTCTCCAAACCCATGTAGAAATTAAGGATGGGCAAACCATTTTGACCTTTACGGGTCAGGGCACTTTGGAAGACGGAACCGTGAGTGAGATAAACGAGCAGCTTGTTTTTGATTTTATTTTGAGACCACGAGACTGACATAAAATATTTCAAACTTTTTTCATAAATGGAAAAATGCCTGCATATAGATAGGTATATCAGTATCTGTATGGAGGTATTTTTTTGTGGACTTGTTAAAGAGAAATATACATATGGACCGCGTCCGCTGTGAGGCGGTCACGCAGATCACTTTGGAGGATGACCGGAATATTCCGGACTCCAAACCTGACGTGAGCAGTATCGGTCTGGAGAAGGCGGACATTGTCATCGAGGAGATCAAGCCCGGGACGGATGTGGTGAATCTCAGGGGGCACATGCACTTTTCGATTCTCTATCACACACAGGAGACGGGCAGCAGTCTGGTGCCTTTTGAGGGGGAGATCCCCTTTGAGGAGAAATTGATCATGAAAGGTGTCACCTCCTCCGACACGGTGAACGCCTCGGGGGAAGTGGAGGATTTCAGTGTGGGAATCATCAACTCCCGCAAACTCAGCATCCGCTCCCTTGTGACCTTAAACGCTTCCGTGGAGGAACTTTATGACGAGGAGGCGCCCATCGGCATCCACGGGGACGGGGAGAAGTCCGATTGGCTGGAGTACCGCAGGCAGCCCATGCAGCTTGCGCAGATCGCCATCTGTAAAAATGATATTTTCCGAATTCGGGACGAGGTGACACTGCCCGCCAATTATCCCAATGTCTTCCGGATCTTATGGAGTACGGTGCATCTGGGGGATGTGGAATTTAAGGTCATGGATGAAAAACTGGGGATCCGGGGAGAGGTGCAGCTCTTTCTCCTCTATGAGGGTGAGGGCGAGGACAGACCGATCCGCTCCTTTGAGACCTCCATGCCTTTCTCGGGAGAGCTGGAGTGCCACGGATGCAAGGAGGGGATGCTTCCCGATATCCGATATGTACAGGGACAGCAGGAATTGTCGGTTCGTCCCGATCTGGACGGTGAGGAGAGATGCATCAGTCTGGAGATGGCATTGGACATCAATATCCGTATCTATGAGGAGGAGACCATCGAGATCCTCTCTGATATCTATGGTGTGAACAAAGAGGTGCATACGCAGACGCACAGGGCTAATCTGTGCAGGGTGCGTTCCTGTGTCACCGGCAAGACTAAAGTCACGGATCATATGCGCATTCCCAGCGGAAGCTCGGGTATCTTGCAGCTTCTTCACAGCGAGGCGAAGGTGAGTCAGGAGCAGCAGAGTACCGTGGAGAACGGGATCACGGTAAAGGGCGGCATTCTGGTGAAAGTGCTGTATATCACGGGAGACGACGAGAATCCTTACGCTTGCGCGGAAGCCCAGATTCCCTATCATTATACTTTGGAAGTGCCGGGCATCCTGCCGGAGGATATGGGCAAAGTCCACGCCGAGGTGGAACAGCTTCAGGTCACCATGCTGGACGGGGAAGAGATGGATGTCAAAGCGGTGCTTTGTTTCTCCACTATGGTGTTCGAGAGTATTCCCGTAGAGCTGATCAGCCAGATTGAGGTGACGGATCCGGACAGCGCATTGATGAGCAGTCTGCCGGGAATGATCATCTATGTGGTGAAGGACGGCGACAATCTGTGGAACATCGGCAGAAAATATTATGTGCCGGTGGATAAGATCAGAGAGCTGAACAATTTGAGCAGCGATGATCTGCAGATCGGCCAGAAGCTATTGATCGTGAAGGGAAGCTGAAGCTTCTGACAGCCCGATCTATGGGAAGATAAAGAAGTTCAAAAAAGAGGCTGCGGAAATGAGAAAATCGTTTCCGCAGCCTCTGTCTGTTCGCTTGTTGTCCGATTAGGAAAAATTACTTCTCAACTGCCTGTACCTGTGCAGCGAGTTCGTCAAATTTCTTCATCACGGCATCATATGTTTGCTGAGAGATATCGGGAAGATTGCCGCCCCAAGTCTTCTCTGCCTGACGATAGCCCTTCTGGAAAGCCGCACGCATCTCTTCGATCTTATCGGGATCTCCGCCGGTCAATGCGGTGGCAAAGGAGATGATTCTGTCGGAAGTCTGTTTCACGCCCCAGTAGCCGTCCTCGGCAATATCCGCCTTAGCCTGTGCCTGCGTAGCGGCATCCACGGTATAATTGCCGCTCTTTAAGAACTGCCACATATTGTTGGCGTTGCCGTAGGTGTTTGCCTGCTTGCTCATCAACTGCTCCACAAGGCTGCGAAGCTGGGATGTTCTCGCATCGGCATCTGCTTTTAATTTGTTTACAAGATTGGTGTCCGCAGTATAGGTCTTCTTGGCAGAGTCGGTCTTCGTCTCCTTGGAAGGCTCGTACACCGCACCTGTCTCCTCCGCTTTCTTGGTGGAGGATGTCTGCTCGGCTGAAGTGTTCTCTTTTGCTGCCGTAGTGGAGCTGTAGGAATAAGCTGCAGCCTGATCGGTAACTCCTTTTACACTCATAACATACCTCTTTTCCGACGCCTATGCGTCTGTTTGATCGCTCTCTGCAAATGGGCGCAAAGAGACCGTCTTCCTTGACTTGTGTAAGGGTTATCGACATACGGGACAGAAAAGTTTAGGGGGGAATGGAATTTTTTCGGAAAAATGTTGCGAAAAATTATTTTGGTATAATTAAAAAATTATATGCAGCCTTGCGGGTTAAGGCGAAGGGTGATAAAATCAGAACAAGATACGGATCCGAAAGAGGCAAAAGTCTTTAGCGGCGAACGGAGGGAAATGGAATGTTTGGACATTTTGGGTTTTCCTATATAGGACTACTGTTTTTATTGCTGTTGTTTATTCCCAATATGATATGGGCCGGTAAACAGCCGGAGGGATACACCTCGGAAGGAGAAAATAAAGTTTTGCTGCTTTTGGAGAGAATAGGGGAAACGCTGACCTGCTGTTGTTCCTTGGTGTTTTCTGATTTTAACATACATCAGTGGACGGCTTGGTCTTGGTGGCTGATCGGCGCCTTTCTGTTGATGGCATTGTATGAAGTATGGTGGGTGCGCTATTTTCGGAGCGAACGGAGACTGGCGGATTTTTACAGCAGTCTGTTCGGCATACCGCTTGCCGGGGCAACCCTGCCCGTTGCTGCATTTTTTATGCTTGGAATATACGGTAAAGTCATATGGATGCTGCTGGCAGTGATCATCTTGGGTATCGGGCATATTGGCATACACATAGGGCACAGAAAAGAGCTGGGATAAAACGAACTCTTTTCTGTGCCAACGGATGTTACCTATTCTAATTTAATCCGCTCTGATTTAATCCGCTCGGATCTAACCCGGATAGACGGTAAAAAATTCTTTTCTTGAAAGCACGAATCTTAGCCGCGTGTTTGCTGGTCATAATCGCGCCTGTGGAAAGCATGGCAAGAGGAATTCCAAGCGTCACCCCTTCCAGAAATCCAAATAAGATGCCGGGCTCTTCCGGTTCGATAAAAAATAAGACGAAAAAAACAATAAAAGAGGCAATACCGCCTATAAATAACCAATGCAGGATTCCTGTCAGTTTCCTCTTTTCCTCATTGCTGTAGTCGGCCACTTTTAAGACAGTTTCTTCTAACTCTTTATCCATTTTCTCACTTTTCCTTTCTCCGTCAAGTAACTCCCGCAGGTCAACCGCATAAAAATCCGCCATCTCAATGAGGAGATCTAAATCGGGCATGTTGATGCCTGTCTCCCAACGGGAAACCGTTCTGCGGGAAGTACCTAATTTTTCTGCCAATTGTTCTTGTGTAAGCTTTTTTTCATTCCGAAGCTCTTTTAGAAACGTACCGATTTTTTGTTGATCCATCGCTCTGATTTCTCCTTTCATTGACAGCTTACAATTCATATACATAAATGAACAGGACATAAAGCGGGCAATGTTCTGTTTTTCCGTATGAGACACATCTGTCTCCTGTTTAGTTCCCTATTTCCGGCTTGTGATCAGTATCATTATAGGCTGTTTGCTTCAGAAATACAATTTGGAAGAGGGAGAAGGACGATGTCCGCGCGGTTTGAGAAACTTTCTATTGCTTTTAATGAGGCGTGTCACACCTTGACGAAATACAAGGCTTTGTATATAATAAAATACAATCTATGTATACAAAATACAATGTGATTTAAACAATTGATTACCGCGGGGGCAGACAGAATGAATACCTATACGAGAAAAGCATATGCTAAAATAAATCTGGGTCTGGACGTGCTGGGGAAGCTGCCCAACGGTTACCATGAGGTCAGGATGATCATGCAGTCCGTGGATATTCAAGATGAGCTGACCTTTGAAAAGACGGCCTCCGATATTGTGCTCACCACCGACTGCGGCGAACTTGAGGCGGATGAGAGCAATCTGGTGTACAGGGCCGCAAAGCTGATGTGGGAAGCCTTCGACATACAGGGCGGCGTGAAGATTCATCTGTGCAAGCACATTCCCATTGCCGCGGGCATGGCCGGGGGAAGCGCGGATGCGGCGGCGACAATGCATGGACTCAACCAACTCTACGAGCTTGGGGCGTCCGAGGAGAAGCTGGCGGAGCTGGGCGTGCGGATCGGGGCGGACGTGCCCTACTGTATCATGGGCGGCACGGCATTGGCGGAAGGAATCGGCGAGAAGCTGACAAGACTTCCGCAGGCGCCGGAGTGTGTTCTGGTGGTGGCAAAGCCGGATCACAATATTTCCACCAAGGAGATCTACGGTCTTCTGGACGCCAAAACGGATTATCCCCATCCCGATATTGACGGCATGATGACCGCCATACGGGAGAACGATCTCGAGGGTGTGGCCGCGCGTCTCGGCAATGTGTTGGAGCCGGTGACGCTTGTGAAATGTCCCGTCATCGGCAATATCAAAACCGTTCTCATGAGGAGAGGAGCGCTGGGCAGTCTGATGAGCGGAAGCGGTCCCACCGTGTTCGGTATTTTTGAGAAAGATGCGAAAGCGGCTGCGGAGGAGGCTGCGGAGGAACTGAAGAGTCTGCCTGACATCAAGCAAGTGTTTGTGACGAGATTCGTGTAGATTTGCACATAGAGGGATAATGCGGAGGGACTGGTATGCAGGAGAAATTGCAGGTGAAACTGGATGAATTTTTACCGCTTCGGGATGTGGTGTTCAATACGCTCCGGCAGGCGATTCTCACCGGGGAATTAAAGCCCGGCGAGCGTCTCATGGAGATTCATCTGGCCAATATGCTGGGGGTGAGCCGCACGCCGATCAGGGAGGCCATCCGCAAGCTGGAGCTGGAGGGTCTTGTGACCATGGTGCCCCGTAAGGGGGCGGAGGTGGCCCAGATCACGGAGAAGAGCATGAGCGATGTGCTGGAGGTCAGACGCACTCTGGACGCGCTGTGCGCGGAGCTTGCCTGTGAACGCATTACGGAGGAGGAACTGGTGCGGCTGAAGGAAGCCTGTGAGAATTTTGAGAAAGCCACGGCGACGAAAGACGTGAAGATCATCGCTCAGGCGGATGTGGAGCTGCATGACATCATCCTGCAGGCCACCGGCAACAGGCGTCTGATCCAACTGGTGAACAATCTGTCAGAACAGATGTACCGATATCGCTTTGAATATATTAAGGATATTGACCAGCATGAGAGACTGGCGAAGGAGCATAGAATAATCTATGAGAGTCTGGTGAGCAAGGATAAGGAGCGCGCTTCCGAGGCTGCAAAACTGCACATAGACAACCAGAAAAAGGCGATCATCCGCCAGATTCGTCTGGATCGGGAGAAAAACTAACTTTTTCCATGGCCGGGTATAGAGAAAACGAGATCCGGCAATCCTCTTTTTAAAGCAGATCAGATCTGCGATCAAGAGCTTTTATAAGGAGGATTCGTGTCATGGAGAGAAGGATTGATTTGATAGAGGTGTCGGACTGTCGGAAGGTGACCAAGAAGAGGGTGCTGTCGGCTGTGCTGATGCTCTGTGCGGCATTCGGCTGGTGGGGCGCCCTTTATCCGCAGTTTACCCTGCTGCAGGGAACCTATGAGATCGTGTGCGAGGAGGGAGCGGATGCACCCATTGGAAATGCGGAGGAAGCGGAAGCCGACGGCGGCGAGCTTTACTGGAATATTTTAAATGCGGACAGCAGCCGGATCAGATTCAAAAGCAGACTGCTCACAGATTGGAATGCCTTTAGGGAGCATAGGAGAGAAGAAGTTCATGAGTCAGAAAATCAATAGCGGACTGCAGGCGGACGCCCCCATCGGAGTTTTTGATTCCGGTGTGGGAGGCCTGACGGTCGCAAGGGAGATCATGCGGCAGATGCCCAATGAGAGAATCGTCTATTTCGGAGATACGGCCAGAGTGCCCTACGGCAGTAAATCCCGGGAGACCATAACCCGCTTTTCACGGCAGATTGTACGGTTTCTACAGACATTTCAGGTCAAGACCATCGTGGTGGCCTGCAACACGGCCAGCGCATACGCCATGGATGAGCTGGAGGCGGAGACGGACATTCCGGTCATCGGGGTGGTAAAGCCCGGGGCTAAGACCGCGGCGGAGGTGTCGAGAAACGGACGCATCGGCGTCATCGCCACGGAGGCCACCATCGGCAGCCAGATTTATACGAAATACATAAAAGAACTGAACAAAGATGTGACGATCTACGGCAAGGCCTGTCCTCTTTTTGTCCCGCTGGTGGAGGAGGGACTCTGGCAGGATCCCGTGACGGATGAGATCGCCAAGCGGTATCTGACGGAGCTGATTGATATCGACATTGACACGCTGATTCTGGGCTGTACCCATTATCCTCTGATCCGCTCCACGCTGGGCAAGGTGATGGGAGAAGGGGTGACCTTGGTCAATCCCGCCTACGAGACGGCGCTGGAACTAAAGGAGATGCTGGAACAAAGGGAGATCCTCAATCAGGAACCGCCCACACTCGGGGCCAATCCGTATCAGTTTTATGTCAGCGACGGTGCGGAGAAATTCAAGCGCTTTGCCAACTCGATCATTAAGTATGGCATTCTCTCCGCCAAGACCATCAATATTGAGGAATATTAAGAAGATAAATTATAAAAAAGATGAAAAATCATACGGACAATTCTACAAATGACAACAAAACTACGGATCAGTCAAAAGGAAAACCGTGCAGACTGATCATCACAGGACTTCAGTACCCGCTTCGGCCTCAGGGGCCGGAACGGGTTTTTGCTGCGGAGGACGAGCCCCTGATCACGGTGCAGGAAGTGGAGGCACGCTATTTTCAGAAGGAAGAGAGCCACTATCTGTTTTATGAGGAGCAGCCTGAAGGGTATCCTGCAATCTTAAAGACCCGTGTGAAACGAAAGGGGAGCAGGGTCGAGATCCAAAGGCGGGGCCCTATGGGCGGCAGTATGGTGTTCGAGGCGGGAAAGTGCTGTCGGACGGAGTATGGCACGCCGTTTGGGGCGCTTTTGCTGGATATTGTAACGCATTCCGTGGAGATTGAGGGATGTGGTGCGGAACCGGAGAATTTTGAGAACGGAGAGGACTGTGGGGATTGGCCGGATGTGAAGATCAGATACAGTCTGGAAGATCAGGGGGAGCTGCTGGGGGAGTATGAGCTTCGGATTCAAAAGATTCCGGAGACAGGGAATGAGAAAGGATTTGAAGGCAGTACAGGAAAAAATATTAACACAAATTTTTTAATAAGAAGAACGTAAAGGCACATGGAACAGCAATGTAACTCATGTGCCTTTTTATGCTCAAAAGGAAGAAATCGGAGTGATAGACCGATTTAATTTGATAATATATAAATTTTAAATATGATAATTTAATGTTGCATTATAATAGTGCGTATGCTAAACTGGAAAAGCTTGTGCAAAAGAAAAGCATTAATATTCATTCGAAAGAGGGAGGAAAAAAACATGTTAAAAGGAAAAAGAGTGTGTTCCCTATTGTTGGTGGTAATATTATTCTTAACGCCGATATGTGGTTACGCCAAAGAAGTAAATGGAGACTTGGCCAGTGAGACAGATCTGTATAGAAATGATCTGCTGAATGAACTGGGAGCATCAGAAGGAGATGCGGTTGAGAATACGGATATTTCGATTAATCATGTCTCTGAACACGTGTCATCGCAAGATGGACAGGACAGACGATTATACACACAAACAGGAACTTTGTTGGATAGTAATGCCAGATTTTCTCTGGGAACTGTTGGCTATTACATTATTAATGGGGCAAACATGGTTTCGGACGGTATTAGAACCATCTATGGACTGGAAAATGGTATTTGTGTGCAGGAGGGTACAGGGGAAGAGTACTTTTTATGCGAAGATAAAGCACGAAATCTAAATATTGATGACGGAAAGCTCTACTATACCACCACACAAAATGGTATCGATTATATTAAAATAATAGATATAGAAGAAAAAGTATTGGAAAAATCTTTTAAGCTGCCAGATTTTCACATAAAACATTTATATTTGATGAGCAGCCGTTATCTGGTCTTCTCGTGTGAAGGAATGATCCATTTTCTGGATCTGGAGACCGAGGAAACAGGATTATATCGGGAATATAAGGACATTTTCAGCTTTATTCCGACAAGATACGGTATTTTGTATGCAAAAGGTGCTTTATTTGATTATACACTTTATGCAGAAGAAAACAAGATTGTGGAACATGTCTCCGATTATTATCAGGAGGGTGATATTCTGGTATATACTTTAAATGGAGTTGAATATCGTTTGGAGATACCGGGGATCTTTGCAAGTGATTTTGGTCCTGTGGATATCGAGAAAATGTATACGGACGAAAGTATTTATGATACTATCTCCGTGGAAGAATTTCAGCGGCAGATGAGGGAGATTATTCCTACAGAATATGAGGAGGAATCGTTAGAGGGAATCAAAACTGTTCTGATGGAATCTACCTGTGCGGATGAAAAAATCGTGACCATTCAGGGAACAAAGCCGAATATGAGGACAACAAATTCGGGAATTGAGACGACTTCTATATTGACTCCTGCAAAAATAACCGATAGCCAGAAGGCAATTAAAGCTCGGGCCGAGGCCATCTATAATGATGTGTGGACAACTTTAGGTACTGTGAGACAATGGAGTTCGGAAGGCGCCGGAAAATATATATCCGAGAATACAGAAATTCATGGTATTATTTATGGGCAGCCTGTCAATAACGGTACTTTTGTATTGGATCCGAACGGCATGTCGTGGGAGGATTATAAAAAGCAAAGAGCCTCTGTCGATAGTAAATTATATAGTACAAATCAAAGTGATTGGGGATGGGGAGAAACAAAAGAGAATGGGAAAAAAGTAGTAAAGTATGGTCCCAAATATGCTTGTGACTGTAGTACTTTTGCATCTTATTGTTGGGACTTGGAAAGTAGACATACGACAGAATATATCGTCAATTATGGGATAAAAATCAACGCAGATGCAAGGGATTTTCTGGGGCTGCAAGTGGGAGATATTGTCAATAAGAAAAATGATCATGTTGTTGTTATTGTGGGTGTAGAATATGATGTAGACGGAAATATAGGTAAAATTGAGACTATAGAACAAACGGTGCCAGACGTGAAATTGCGAAGTTACAGTTCATATAGTGAATTTATCAATAGAACAACAATAGATAGTTCAGGAAATAAAAAATTGGTATTTGCCGGCTACTATCTATACCGCAGCAAAACCGTAGAAAGTGCCGACACCCTGACACTCTCCCGCACCTCCCATACCCTGTATGCCAAGGACACCTTCCAACTGACCGCAACAGCTTCCCCGGGAGGAAAAATCACTTGGAAATCCACCAAGCCCGCCATAGCCTCCGTGGATCGGAACGGACTGGTGACTGCAAATAAAGCCGGAAAAACAACCATCAAAGTGACACTCACTTCCGACGGAGCCAAACCTCTCGAAGCAACCTGCGAGGTCACCGTGCTGCCCAGAACCCTGACAGTAAAGGGTGTCACAAAAACCGTCTATATAGGGGAGAGGGTGAAATGGAATGCCGAGGCGTCCCCGCAGACTCCCATCCTATGGTACTCAGACAAACCTTCCGTGGCAATCGTCCAAAACGGAACCATTACCGGACTGAATCCGGGAAGCGCCACCATCACGGCAGCCGCCCACGGTATTAAAAGAAGTTATGTCGTGAATGTCATGGCAAGAAAGATCAGCCTTGACAAAACATCCCTTACCCTGCACCGGGGAGAGACCCAAACCATTACAGCCAAGACAACTCCTGCGGCCCCCGTACAATGGAGCAGCTCCAATGACAAGGTAGCCACCGTTGACAACACCGGAAAAATCACCGCTGTCAAAAACGGCACCGCCAAAATTATTGCATCAGCGGAGAACGGCGCTAATAAAACCGTTACAAAAACCTGTACGGTAACAGTCAAAACCCCGACTGTAAAACTAAACAAAACCAAACTCACCGTTTATATCGGACAGCCCTATGCCCAGACACTCACCGCTACCCCCAGACCGCAGGCTGACGTCACTTGGAGCTCCTCCAAACGCGAGGTGGCGTTCGTAGACAACACGGGAAAAATTACGGGTTTCAAAGCAGGTACCACCAAAATTACCGCATCGGCAAACGGAGCAAAAGCTGTCTGCACCGTCACTGTGAAGGAACCGACCTTCAAGATCGGCACGATCAAGACCAGCGTCTACCGGGGCAACAGCACAACCGTCAAAGGCACCCCCACTCCCACGGCGGAGATTGTATGGAAAAGTGCAGACCTCTCCATTGCCACAGTGGACAATAACGGCAAGATCACCGGCGTGAAGAAAGGAACCACCACCATCACCGCCACCGCCCACGGTATCTCCAAAAACTGCATAGTAACGGTGAAAGAACCCATCTTCCGGATCGACAAGACCAAACTCGGTGTCTATCCGGGAACAACCGGGACGATTAAGGCAACGCCCACACCCAAAGCAACCGTCCAATGGAGCAGTTCCGATACCGGAATAGCCAGAGTGGACAACAAAGGCAAAGTGACCGGCGTCAAAGCAGGGACAGCCACCATTACTGCCACCGCCCACGGCATCCAGAAAACTTGCACGGTGACGGTAAAAGATCCCACTTTCCAGATTGACCAAACCAGCATGACTGTTTACAAAGGTTATACCAAAACCATCAAGGGCTCACCCACTCCCAATACGACCATACAGTGGAGCAGTTCAAACACCCAGATAGCCACAGTAAACAACAGCGGCAAAGTGACCGGTGTCAAAGCCGGAACAGCCACCATCACCGCCACCGCCCATGGCATCAAAAGAACCTGCAAAGTAACGGTAGAAGATCCCACCTTTCAGATTAATCAAAGCTCAATGATCCTATACCGGGGATACAAAGGAACGATTACCGCGACCCCTGTACCCGATACAGCCGTTAAATGGAGCAGCTCCAACAATAAAGTTGCCACAGTAAGCAGCACCGGAAAAGTGACCGCCATAAAAGCAGGGACGGCTACCATCACCGCCACCGCCCACGGCATCAAAAGAACCTGCACGGTAACGGTGAAAGAACCCAAATTGAGTGTGTCCGTTCCTTCCAATACCCTCCGAATCGGACAAAGTGCAAACCTTAGAGTCACTGTGGAACCCATTGCTCCGGTTACCTACAGATCCTTAAATCCTAATATTGTGGAAGTAAGCCCAAAAGGCTGTATGACAGCCAAAAGCCCCGGCACTACAAAAATCGCCGTATCGGCAAACAACTTGACAAAATATGTTATAATCTATGTAAAATAAAGCAATTCATAAAAGAGGACATGAGCTATGAGAAGAAAAAAAGATTATATGAAATATGTCCTGTCAGTATGCACACTTATGCTGTGCATACTGACGGGATGTGCCCAAAATATTGTAAAACATTCCAAAGAAGCAACCACAGATATACCATCCACCACATCCCGTGAATCCATGAGTAAAGAATCCTTCCAGTCAGTTCCTCAGGAAGATTCTTCGGCATCAGAAACATCCTCCATACCTGAGCAACCGAAGACACCAGAGTTTACCGTATGGGACGGACAAGGAGAGCTTCGAAAGCTCGCTAAGAGATATTTAGGAAAATACCAATATAAAGAAGGAGAGGTATATTATTGCGGAAATCTGCCTGTAGTGGAGAGAACTACAGGAGAGTATCAGGGAAAACCTTATGTGGAAGCTTTTTATATTGTAGATGATATGTTATATTATCTTGAGGATGACGGAACTGTGGCAGATAGTATTTACGAGGCAAAAAGTATGCGTCTGTTTAGCCAGCCATTAGGGAGCCAAGGAGACGATGTGGTTCTGCTGGCAGAAGGTGTTGTTGCAGTATGTTATCAGGATGGCATTCTTTCGTGTAGAATGAAGAATGATTTTTTTAAACAGATAGATACCAGCACAGGGGAAGCAATATTCGAATATGATTTCGGGAATTCTGATTTGGATGGCATGGTGTATGCATATGAAAAGGACTATCTTATTTGTTATTCAGCCGACGTGGAACAGTATTATCAATATCAGTATAATGATGATAGAAAACAGATGATTTTTATACCTGATGAATATAAGATAGAGTTGTGGGGATGGGCAGGAAATCTTTTCTCGCAGCAAAGGCATGGGGATGGAACTGTGAATATCGTGCAATTATATGAGCAGGGCGACCCAGTGTGGAGGATTTTCCCGCAGATATTGCCTTCGTACTATCAGTTTTCAAATGGTAAAGTGTTTTATTATGATGAGGAAACCGGAGTTATGGAGTATGATTTAGAGACCAATGCACTCCGAACGATATGTGATGTGGAACCAGATGAATATGGAGATGGAAAGAGAAGTTATATCGAAGCAGCAGATGATAATGGCGGTGTGTTTTTGACAGAAATGAATAGTTACAATTCATATCCCAATGTATTTGTCTATTTCGTCGACGAAAGAGGAAATAAACGCCTCTTATTTGATGGTTTCGGCAGTTGAGATGATCTTGAAAGAAATAGGCGAAAAATGACCGCTATCCGGTTTGAACATAGGAGAAGATGCAATTTTGTGACGCGGCAGCCTTGATAACAAAAATAAATAAGCGGAATACCCTGCGCCGGAGTATTCCGCTTTCCTTGTCCTATGTGCTATTTTATAGGCTTTGCGCCGCCTTTTTCCTGAATGGAGGACGCTATGCGCTGGAAGAAGTTTTTCTTTTTCTCAGGAGCTTTCTGAACCTTGCCGTGAAGTCCTTTCACATCCAGAATATAGATGCCGCTGACCACCGCTTTCACTTCTTTCTTCACCGGAATGGAATCAAAAATTTTATCATCGCTGATTAAGGAAAGAATCTGGGGGCCGACCTTGGCTTTGACGATGGGCATCTTGGTGTTGCGCATGAGCTTTGGAGCTTCATCCAGAACAATTTGTGGCAGCCCGGCCTCCTTGAGCTTCATCCGCTTTTTGTCGATGATCAGCATGGAGACGGTCTGTTTGTTGGCTTCCATCAGTTCCTGTTGTTCCGCTTGCTTTTTCTGAGCCTTTTTGCCGAGAAAATATAATACGGTCATAGCCACGGCTAACACGGCCATTATCACCAGAAATACAATGAGTCCTGCAGGCATATGTCCTCCCATCCGCCGCATATGCGGCCTGTTTTTGTCTAATGATAACTATAACACAGAAATGACCCTATCCGCAACAAAACATTTTAAAAAAGGAACAACTGTGATATAATGAGCGGTAGCGAGAAGAAGGAATCTGCGCAAGATGCGATGTGTTTGAGGTATGATCTTGGGCAGAGGCGGGCAGAAAGACTGTTTTATGGGAAATATTTTGGAGATTGCAAGAGAAGTTTTGGTTTTTGTGTTTCAGCATTTTCTCATTTGGAATATGCTGTTTGCGGTGATTATTGTTTTTTTTGAGCGCAGGGACCCCAAAAGTGTCTGGGCATGGCTTCTTTTGCTGTTTTTTATTCCGGTGCTGGGGTTTGTGTTCTATCTTTTTCTGGGGCAGAATATGCGAAAGCGCAGGATGTTTCGGCTAAAGGAGGTGGAGGATCATCTCAGCGAGGCCATAAGGCAGCAGGAGCATCAGCTCAAGATGACGGAGCCCGGCTCTCAGGATGGGGATATCGGGGACTTTACGGATCTGATCATGTATAATCTGGAGACCTCCGGGGCCATGCTCACCGATGACAACGATGTGGATATTTTTGTGGACGGCAATAAAAAATTTGATGCGCTGATCGAAGATCTGAAACGGGCGGAGCATTTTATCAATATTCAGTATTACATCATCCGAAACGATGTGCTGTTTCAGCGGATCGTGGAGGTTCTGGCGGCCAAGGCGGCGGAGGGCGTGGAAGTTCGTATTCTTTTTGACGCCATGGGCTGCCGATCCGTGCGTCATAGTTATTGGCGCAGACTGAACGGGATGGGGATTCAGACCGCAGAGTTTTTCCCGGCATTGCTTCGCAGATTTCAGCTTCGCATGAATTACCGCAATCACCGCAAGATTGTGGTGATCGACAACCGTGTGGCCTATTTGGGCGGGTTCAATGTGGGCAGGGAATACATTAATCTGGACGATAGATTCGGTTACTGGCGCGATACGCATCTGCGCATCCGGGGGACAGGCGTTCTCGGGCTGCAGATTCGATTTATCATGGACTGGAATTATGCCGCGGGGGAGAATGTACTGCAAAATGCAATGCTGCTCGAGGGAATTGAGCCGGGGGTGCGGGACAGATGTAAGATGCAGATCATCAGCAGTGGTCCGGACAACACTTCCGAGCAGATCCGGGACAATTATCTGCGTCTGATCGCCAAGGCCAAGGAGAGTATTTACATCCAGACACCTTATTTTATACCGGACGAGTCCATCTTTAATGCGCTGCGCATCGCGGTCCGTTCCGGAATCGAAGTCTCTGTCATGATTCCCTGTAAGCCCGATCATCCCTTTGTCTACTGGGCCACTTATTCCTATGTGGGAGAGCTGGTGATGGCGGGGGCGAAATGTTACACCTACGACAACGGATTTCTGCACAGCAAGGGTATGATCGTGGACGGCAAGGCGCTCTGTTACGGCACCGCCAATATGGATATCCGCAGTTTCGCATTAAATTTTGAGGTCAATGCGGTTATCTATAACCCGGAGAAGGCAGCGGAGATGGAGCGGATCTTCAAGGAGGATCTGCGGTATTGCACCCAGATCACCAGAGATAAATATGCCGGAAGAAATCTGCGTGTGCGGCTGAAGGAGCAGGTATGCAGACTGCTCTCTCCGCTGTTGTAGGGACGGTTTTGACATTTTATTTTGTTTCGCTCCGTTTTGTTGGGCAAAGGGGCTTTTAAATCCTTTGTTTTTGTGGTATAACTGTATAATATGGGGAGGGAATTTTGAACAGGAAGGAAAAGATTATGAGAAAGAGATGGATCGGCGCACTGGCGCTTGTGATGAGCGCGGCGCTTTTGTGCGGCTGCGGGAATAAGGAGGGAAGTTCTTCGGGAGAAAGTCTCTTAGGAGGAGTAAAGGATCCGGGAGGGAAAACGAAAGTATCGGACTGTGTGACGCTTGGGCAGTACAAGGGATTGGAGATCAGTGTGACTCCCGCAAAAGAATATGACGATACGGAGGTCGAGATTCAGACAAAAATGCTCTATTTTGATCGGGTAGCGGAGTCGGAGGGAATCACGGACCGGCCGGTGGAACTTCTGGACATGACCAATATTGATTATGAGGGCAAGAAGGACGGAGTGGCTTTTGCGGGCGGAACGGCGCAGGGAGCGCTTCTGTTGATCGGTTCGGGGCAGTTTATCGCCGGATTTGAGGAAGGACTGATCGGAGTGATGCCCGGGGAGACGGTGGATCTGAATCTGACATTCCCGGAGAATTACGGCAACAGTGAGCTGGCGGGGCAGGAAGTGGTATTTACCGTCACGGTGAACTTTATTCCTCAGATGAAGGAAGAGAAAGTGGCGGAGGTAGGCGTCGAGAATGTGGAAACGCTGAACGATCTGCGGGAATATGTGAGAGGGGTTCTGAACCTGCAGGCGAAGAACGAATATCTTTCCGCGGCGGGGGATGCCGTGCTGGGGCAGATCATGGCGAACTCTGCGTTCGGGGAGCTGCCGGAGGATATGTTGGCACAGAACAGGGAGGATTATGCGGCTTGGCTGGATCAGGTGGCCGGAAGCTACGGCATGGACGGAGCTACCTATATCGCCATGAGCGGTATGGATTATGAGAGTACGCTGGACAGATATGCAGAACAGTATACCAAACAGCTTTTGATTGTGCAGGCCGTGGCGGACAAGGAGGGACTGAATATCTCGGACGAGATTCTGGACGCCAGACTGGAAGAGTATGCGAAGTCGTCCGGCATCACGGTGGATTCACTGTTGGTGAACGGTCTGACGAAGGAGGATTTCAAGAATAGTTTTCTCTACGAGGACGTCTTGAATTATCTGGTGGATAATGCGGTGAATACCGCAGAGTAGCATGACCGGGAAATATGGATAAAATGCGCAAGGAGCGCGGAAAAGAGGGAGATTGTGGAACTGACGGACATCAAGGATCTATATCGCAGAAAAGAAGAGTATATCGGCAAGGAGGTAACCGTGGGAGGCTGGGTGCGAAGCAACCGTGACTCCAAGAATTTCGGTTTTCTGGTCATTAACGACGGAACCTTTTTTGAGCCTCTGCAGGTGGTTTACGGAGACGGATTGGATAATTTTGATCTGCTGTGCAAGATGAATGTGGGAGCCGCCGTGATCGTGCGGGGAACCGTTGTGGAGACGCCGCAGGCCAAGCAGCCTTTTGAGATGCAGGCTGCGGAGGTGATGGTGGAGGGGCCTTCCGGTGCGGATTATCCGCTGCAGAAGAAGCGCCACAGCTTTGAGTATCTGCGCACCATTTCCCATCTGCGTCCCAGAACCAACACGTTTCAGGCAGTGTTCCGCGTGCGTTCGCTCATCGCCTATGCAATCCATACTTTCTTTATGGAGAGAGGGTTTGTGTATGTGCATACGCCCATCATTACCGGCAGCGACTGTGAGGGCGCGGGCGAGATGTTTCAGGTGACCACGCTGGATCTGAACGAACTGCCCAAGACGGAGGACGGCGGCGTTGATTTCTCGGAGGATTTCTTCGGAAAGGCGACCAATCTCACCGTGAGCGGACAGTTGAATGTGGAGACCTACGCTTTTGCGTTCAAGAATGTGTATACCTTCGGACCCACGTTCCGCGCGGAGAATTCCAATACAACCCGTCATGCGGCGGAGTTCTGGATGATCGAGCCGGAGATGGCCTTTGCGGATCTGACGGACGATATGATACTGGCGGAGAGCATGCTCAAATATATTATCCGCTATGTGCTGGAGAATGCTCCCGAGGAGATGGCTTTCTTCAATCAGTTTGTGGACAAGGGGCTGATCGAGCGCCTGAATCATGTGGTGAATTCCGATTTTGGCCATGTGACCTATACCGAAGCCGTGGAGATCTTGGAGAAACATAACGACGAGTTTGATTATAAGGTATTCTGGGGCTGTGATCTGCAGACGGAGCATGAGCGGTATCTGACGGAGGTGGAGTTTAAGCGCCCTGTGTTCGTCACCGATTATCCCAAGGAGATCAAGGCGTTTTACATGAAGCTTAACGAAGACGGGAAGACGGTGGCGGCCATGGATTGTCTGGTGCCCGGCATCGGAGAGATCATCGGCGGCAGCCAGCGCGAGGACAAGCTGGAAGTGCTGGAGGCGCGCATGGAGGAGATGGGACTTAAGAAGGAGGACTATGACTTCTATCTGGATCTGCGCAGATACGGCTCCGTGCGCCATGCGGGATTCGGTCTGGGATTTGAGAGATGCGTGATGTATCTGACAGGTATGGGGAATATCCGCGACGTGATTCCGTTCCCCAGAACAGTCAATAACTGTGAGCTGTAAAACGGAAGAAAGGGATTACATGAAGACAAGAGGGAAGAGGCTGCTTAGTTGGATCGTGATACTGGCACTTACTTTTCCGGCGGTCAAATATACCGTGGAAGAGTCTGTTTCGGTGAGGGCGACTACGATTGATCGTGTCAAGGATAATATTGACAAGCTCAACAATGAGATCAATACCCTGAATCAGAATATTGCGACGATGGAAGAAAAGCAGGATATTCTCGAGGAGGAGATGGAGGATCTGAATGCGGAGATTCTCAATACGTTGACCAGCATCGGGATGAAGGAAGATGAGATCGCCGAGAAAGAGACGGAGATTACGGTCAAAGCGGCGGATATTGAGGACACGGCCGAGCAGTATGAAGAGACCAAGGCCCGTCAGGAAAAACAGTATGAGGACATGGTGGTGCGCCTGCGCAGGATGTATGAGAACGGCGAAGAGAGCGGACTGAATCTGTTCCTCTCGGGCGTGGGATTCGGAACGATGCTGAACAGGATGGATTATGTGGAAAGTGTCTACGAGTATGACAGAACCATGCTGGATCAGTATGCGCTGATCAGCAATCAGGTATTGGAACTCTGGAATCAGTTGGAGTTCGAGAAACAGGAGCTTGAGACGGCCAAAGAGAATCTGAAGACTGACAGGGAGAATCTGGAGAATCAGAAGGATGAGCTGAACGGACTTCTGGACAGAAAAAAGAAGCAGTCCGCCAACTATGACGCGGAGATCAAGAAGGCAAGACAGGAGGCCAACGTGGCCAAGAAGAAGCTGCAGCAGGAACAGCAGGAGTTGAAGAAGCTGCAGGCCGGCGGCGGAAGCAATGCGGCAAACGGCACCTATACTACCGATTACAATTCCGTTATCGACGGCGCAACCGGCAGCGAGCTGGGCAAACAGGTGGCCCGGTATGCCTGTCAGTATATCGGCAATCCTTATGTGGCGGGCGGGACCAGCCTCACAAATGGGGCGGACTGCTCCGGATTCACCTATCGGGTATACAGCGATTTCGGATATCGGCTGCCTCGGACGTCCACGGAGCAGAGGAGCGCCGGGACGGGCGTGAATTACAGTGACGCACAGCCGGGGGATCTGATCTGTTACAGCGGTCATGTGGCGCTCTATATCGGCGGCGGCATGATTGTCCATGCCAGCACTCAGAAGACCGGAATCAAAGTGGGGAACGCGCAGTATCGAACCATTCTTGCGGTGCGCAGGATCGTATAGCGCAAGTACGACATTATCAAATTCCAAACAGTCATACCCTTTGAGAATCTTTCCTACATCGCAAAAAGATTCTTAAGGGGTATTCTTTTGAAGGCAGAGAGTGATGGTATAATAAGCATGAATTCTGTGCGGGGAGGTTGGAACCATGCGGGTAGCAGTTTGTGATGATGAGGAGTGGGAGATTGAGCATCTCTCAAAGCTGATTACAGAATATCAGTTAAGCCGCGGGGTGAACCTTGAATGTCGTTTTTTTCATAACAGCATTGATTTTCTATGTGATATGACGGCCGGAGATTACGATCTTGTTTTGTTGGATATGGTCATGCCGGGTGTAAGCGGAATAAAAGCGGCGCAGGAATTAAGAGAGAAGGACAAAAGCGTTAAACTCATCTTTATTTCGTTGTCCCCGGAATTTGCAGTGGACAGCTATCGTGTGGATGCATACCACTATCTGCTGAAACCGATAGGTGCGGATACGCTTTTTCCGCTGCTGGATAAAATCTGTAAAGAGCTGTCCATGCAGAAGGAGCAGGGATTGGTGCTGAAGAATCGCGTGGGGGTTGTCAGGCTGTCCTTTGCGGAAATCGAATTTGTGGAAGTCCTAAATAAGAAGGTTTCTTTTCATTTGACAGACGGTACAATTCGTGAAGTGACCGCTGCCTTGGCGGATCTTGAGGGGAAGCTTTTGGCAAGACAGGAGTTTATAAAGACTCATCGCTCTTATATTGTCAATCTTGGCTGTGTTGAGACGATTGGTCTCTATTCCGCCATGACGAAGAGAGGACATAGCATTCCGGTATCGCGGCAGCGACATAATCAGGTTCAACATGCCTATATGAACTTTTGGAATCGGACAGGAACGCCCCTTTCCGTGTCGGATGGACAGGCTGTATTATCTTCTGAAAAGCAGGAACGTAATGACGGTCTGTGGCGGATACTGATAGTGGATGATGATTCGGCTGACCGGGATTTCTGGGCAGATGTTTTGCGACGTCACGGATGTGTCGTGCATCCGGCAGAAAATGGTGCGGATGCGCTTGAGCTGGCGGCAGATGAAATCTATGATTGCATATTGTTAGATGTAATGCTTCCCGGAGAGGATGGCTTTTCTATTTGTGAGAGACTTCGTAAGCTGACGCACGCGCCTGTCATTTTTCTGAGCTGCATGACCGAGTCGGACAGGCAGGTGGAGGGATTTTCGGCCGGCGGCATAGACTATATTACGAAAGACACGCCCGCCGAATTATTCTGGGCAAAGGTAGAGACCCGAATTAAGCAGGCTGTGTCGGACCGCACTCAGTTTCGGTATGGACCGCTTCTTCTTGATCTGACGGGACGCAAGGTGCTGATCAATGATAACGAACTGTTTCTTACGCCTATTGAGTTCGATATTTTGTGGCTGCTTTCAGAACATTTGGATCATGTTTTTACACCGGAGGAGATTTTTGACATGGTCTGGGGGGATCAGCCGTGGGATGGCGGGAAGATGGTGCAGACACATATGTCCAGACTTCGGCGGAAGCTGGAAAAGGCATGGGAAGAGCATCATTTTATTGAGACGGTCTGGGGACAGGGATATCGCTTTACTCCAACCTGTGATTGATTCCGGCGGGTTTGTTGGCTTAATAAGGAGGTGTACATGAAACGGATAAAAGTCTGGTGGCAGCTGCCGGCTGTTTTGATTCTGCTGACGGTCTTTTTCACGTTCCTTTTTTATGTGGATAATAAGTATCAGACACCGCCTCCTTATGGAAAATCCGGTATGATAACGTTGAAGGAGCGGGATCTGGAAAGGAATACGCCTGTTTTTTTGATTGACGGATGGCGGCTTACGGATGGGCGTGAAGCGGACAGGCTCACCTATATCGGCGAATTTTCCAATCTCCAACGGGGAAATCCTTGGATTTCGCCTCACGGGCAGGCGCGATATCAGCTGACTTTGCGTTATGCCGGCAAGGAGCAGATTGTATCAGTGGATTTTCCTCAGCTTTCTTCCAAATATGCTGTTTCTGTGGATGGGATATTGCTCAGTCAGGGCATGGGCAGCGGACGAATCACCTTTCTGCTGACCTCGGGGGATCATGTCCTGACGGTGGAGACTTCATCAAAGCTGGGATACTATAGTGGAATGTATTTTCCTCCCGCTTTAGGCAACGTTGAGACGATTAGGAGGGTGAGCAGTGTACAGAGTTTTTCCTATGCGTTTGCATTTCTGCTTTCGCTTTCACTGGCCGTCTTTACGCTTTTTCTCTGGCGGACGGGAGGAAGTATCAGCCGATGGTTTGGGCTGCTGTGTGTCTGTTATGCATTGTATCTGCTTCACTATTTTGTGTTTCTCTTCTCTATGCCGGTTGCTCAGTACTGGTTTCTGGCACAGAATCTGGCGCTGTATGGTCTGTGCTTTTGTGTGGTGCGGCTAACCGCGCTGGCTTCCGGTGACAGACAATCCGGAGCGTGGCGCCGGACAGAAAGGGTACTGTTAACGCTGCAGGCGGTATTATTGATGTTATGTGTGCTCATTCCGATGCTGCCTTGGGCGGTCCGGGTTCATGGCAGGCTGACAGATTTTTACTATATTTTCATTTTTGGCTGTGCGGCTTTTTTTGCTGTGCGGGGAATCATGGCGGAAAGCTGGGAAAGTCGTTATACATTGACCGGCTGCACGATATTTGGAGCAGGATTGCTGATTAATCTCTTTTTTTCCAATCGTTTTGAACCGATTCGCTTTTTCTGGCAGTTTGAGTGGTGCGGACTTTTGCTGGTGTTTTTGTTCGGTGTCATGATCATATCACACAGCAGGCGTATCATGCGGGAAAATGAAACGCTTACGAACCATTTGGAGGAGCAGGTGAAGAAGCGTACGGAGGAAGTTACCCAGCTTTTGGAGGAGCGCAAGGCTTTCTTTTCCGATATGGCTCATGATTTGAAAGCGCCGGTATTTGCCACCCGGTCTTTCATAGAAGCCATTCGAAAGAGCGGTGTGGGAGTGGACGTGGAGCTACAGGGGTATCTGGATCAGGCGGAAGCCAAGCAGTGGGAAATGGCCCGGCGTCTTCAGGGACTTTCCGAAATTAATGCGTTAGATAGAATCGACGAGGAACGGACACGAGTATCTCTTCGGGAGCTGCTTTTGGAGATTTACGATATCCATCATGGAGAAGCCGAGGTGCAGTCTGTGTATCTGACCGTAGAGCCTCCGAAGGAGGATGCACTTCTTATGGCTCAGCCGGAGAAGCTTAATATCCTTTTCGAAAATCTTATTTATAATGCGCTCAGGGCCACGCCGCCTGACGGCAGCATTACCGTGTCCGCTCTGGCAGAAGGCGGCAGAATCCATGTGACCGTGGAGGATACCGGCTGCGGGATCCCGGAAGAGGAATTACCTTTTATTTTCCGGCGGTTTTATGTGGGAACGAATAACAGAGAGACCGGCACGGGACTGGGGCTGTACATTGTTCACAGTATTGTGACGGAGCTGGGTGGAACGATCAGCGTTCGATCCACCTTAGGAAAAGGCACGAAATTTCTCATGGATTTCCCGCAGGATATGTGACAGTCTGCCATAACTTTTCCGGCTTGCCACGATGATGCAGATGCCAATGGCAATTGCCGCGGCGGGGAGAAGAAGTCCGTGCAAATTGTATTCTGTTCCATGGGCGGTTATTCCCTCCGTCGGGTAGCCGATTTCCACGCCGCCCGCAGGGATTGATGCCACATTTCCTGCTCCGGCAATCTGGGTTGGCAGCATCCCGGCCTTAGAAATCCGTATGGAAGAATCATCTTTCGGGGATGTATCTTCATCTGTCTCATCCTCAAAGGATCCAAGCGGCTGCGGTTGCCGGTCCTTTGGTTCTTCTCGGAGAATCTGCGGCTGTTCGGGATCCTGCACGTTCTGATCGTTCTGCGGTTCCTGCGGCGGTTCCGGTTCTTGCGCGTCCGATGTGTCCTCCGAATCCTTAGGCAGTCCCGGCCGCTGACCTTCCGATGTACTGTCATTCTTATTGTCTGAACCGGCGTTGCCCTCATTTCCACCAGAGCCGCGCAGATCCGGCACTTTAGCGGGGAGCTCATAGGTATCCGGCCATGCCAGAATCAACTGTCGGCCGTCATAAACACCACCCTCGATCTTTATGCCCACCAAGAAAGGAACCGGTTCTTCTCCCGCGTTCCATGCGGCCAGATAAGACTGATAGGGTTCCGAAGTATTTTTCAATACGAATGTATAGGCACTGCCGGCGGTGGAGGAAGGGGCGTTGACCTCTTCCGGCAGCAGGGGATCGGGAATTTCCACCCAGTCCGCCTCGCCTTCCGAAAGAGTATACGCCCGGATTGCCGCAGCGCCGGTGGGCTTTAAGTGAAAGGCGATTTGCAAGCCGTCTATTTCATATGCCAGCGCTCCCGTGGGATCCGCATTTTCTGCGACCACATTCAGAACCAGCCTGAGCTCGTCATGGTCAACGCCCAACGGTTCGGTCAGTTGAAAGATACCGTTTGGTGTATTCAGCAAGGTGCCGGCGGGAACGACGATTTCTTCCGCGGCATCTGCGACGGTCACACTTTCGCCCGCGGTGAGCCGGGACAGGGATAGAGGGTTCCATATGACAGGGCAATCCACCACTGCGTCTGTGACAAAATCAATTCCTGCATAAAGCTGGATTGCAATCGGGAGTGTATCCGGCAAAAGCGAGGAGATGTCCTCCGGTGTGGCATTGGCGCTCACGGTGATCTGGTATTGTCCATAACTTTGGAACGGCATCCACCGACGGACAATACGCATGTCAGGCACAAAAACGGCGACAGGCTGGAGCTCTTCCGGAAGCGGCTGCGGGTCGCCGCGGTCAATGACTGCCGCCTGCGTTTCATAGGTAATTCCGTTTTCCAGAGTAATCTGCAGTTTCAGATAAAAATGATTCAACCGTCCTGCCAGATAATCGGCCAGCGGTTCATGGCTGGCATAGAGACAGGTTTGATTCTGCAGCGCTTTCAGCTCATCTGCGTCCTCACTGCCCAGCCATTGCAAGTTCCATGTCGTTTGGCAGGTCTGCCAGACTTCCCCGTCCAGAGAGTACAGCGGCCGGACAAGGCTGGTATCCGGTAGAAATTCTGTAAAAGTACATTCTACAACATATCCCTCAGGAGAATATTCTATGTGGGCGCTGAATGCAGGCGATTCTTCCGGAATTGTCATGTCGGATAGTAAGGCATCGTTGGATGAGGAATCCGGCGTTTCAGGCAGGTTGTCAGCGTTTGCTGCATATACCGGAAAAACATTTGATGTGATTAGCAGGGCGGCTAACATTGCGGCAAGCCGCAGTTGTATTTTCATAAGTGTTACACACTCCGTTTCTTATGTTTGTTTATGTGTTTATTTGTTTATGTGTTAGTTTTGTGCGTTTTGGCGGCCTTGTCGATACCGTTCACGCAGTTTCGGCTACCGCTTGCGCCGGCGACGGTTTTTGGCCTTTCTTTTTTAATATTCTAATAAGAGTCAGTTGTTATGTCAAGAACAGTCTCTATATCTTGGCTATTCCCCCAATGGTCCAATTCTCCCGGAGTTCTGCCGCAGGGTATTTGACATTTGTGGGAAAGGCGGATGCGGCTGGCCTTAAGAGGGAAAGCCCGAGGAAAGGACACGGTTGCCAGTATGATAAAAGCGGCACTTTGCGATGATGATATTTTGGCGATAAACGAGCTTAATTCGTTGCTTAGTCAATATTGTGCAGAGAGCGCTCAAGAAATTGCATGTACGGTATTTCACAGTCCTTTGGAATTAATGGCGGAAGTTGAAATGGGAACACATTTTGATATCCTGTTTCTGGATGTCATTATGCCGGGACAGAACGGAATTAATGTGGCAAGAGAAATCCGTCAGCATGACCATACCGTAAAAATAATTTTCCTGACTTCTTCTTCCGAATTTGCGGTGGAGTCTTACACGGTTAACGCATTTTTCTATTATGTAAAACCGATCAAGGCGGAAGTTTTCTGCAGTCTGATGGATTCCGCCATTTCCGAGTGTGAAAGAGAAAAAAAGGGTAGTCTGATACTGCGCTGTAAAAGCGGTATTACAAGGATTGATCTGGAGAAGCTGGTATACTGCGAAGTAATCGGACGAACCTTGATATTTCATATGGAAGGCGGCGTAAATTTTGAGAGTATCGGAAGTCTGGATGATCTTTGCAGCGAACTGATGCAGCAGGGCAGCTTTCTGCGGCCCTACCGATCGTTTCTGGTCAATATGGAGTATATCCAAAGCATTTCCTATAAGGCAATTACGCTGAATAATCTGGAAAAAATTCCGATTGCGCATGGGAAATGCTCGGAGATTAAAAAACGGTATCTTGAATATGTGTGCAACAGAAAGCAGACATTTATTTTATGAAATACATATGACGGATCATGCGTTGATAACAAAAAAGATCAGTTAATAGGAAGGATCAAATGGATAATAGGAAGCCATCTCTTAGATAAAAGATATTAAGAGATGGTTTTATTCTTGTGTTTCCAAGAAATACCAATTATAATATATCGTGAAAGAGGTTATGAAGCGATACATAGGAGAGGGTCATGAAACAATTTCAAATTCTCTATAAAGATGATGAGGGATTGCTTGAAAAGCTGAAGGAAATTAAAGAGTGGCGTACTTCCCATTCGGGTTATGTCACCATATTCAGAATATATTCGGAGGATATGGAGCTTGAGCATATCCGGCATATCTGCGATTGTCTGGATGATGAAATGCCGGATGCGCTGTATTTGGGATGCACGGCAAACGCCAATATCATAGACGGGGCATTGTCGGATGCCAAAATTATTTTAACCTGTACCATTTTTGAGTATGAGACCACTCAGGCAAAAATTCTGCAGCTTCCTTTTACGGAAGAAAATGCGGCACAGGATGTGGCGGCGCTTAAGAAACACTGTGATGCAAATCCGTGGGTTCATGCAGTGGAAATGCATGCCACGATCATGGATATGTCCATGATGGAGTTCTGTAAGGAAATGAGCCGTTTGCGGGAGGATATTCAGGTATTTGGCGGCGGTGCATTTAATCCAGATATGGATGATGAGAGGGCGTTGGTGTTTTCCAAAGGAAACGGTTTTTTGGAGCATGGTATTATTTTCCTGCTGTTGGGCGGAAACGACTTCCATACATACAGCACCTTTATTTCGGGATGGAAGCCCTTAAAAAGAAAATTCAGGGTCACAAAGGCAGACAGGGAGATCTTGTATGAGCTGGACGGCAAACCTGCCTTGGACGTATACCGGAAATTTTTGAATATCAACAAAAATGAAAAATTTTTCTCCAATACACTGGAATTTCCGCTATTTTTGGAACATGGCGATGTTGACATTCTGCGCTGTCCTCTGGCAGTCAATGATGATGATTCTCTTGTGATGTCCTCTGACGTACAGGAAGATGCGGTTGTCAGGCTGGCCTACGGAGACCCGGAAACAATTCTTGCCAGTATCAGAGAGGATGGACAGAAGATAGCGGATTTTGGGCCGGAGGTGATACAGACCTTTTCCTGTGCCGCAAGAAAGGCGTTTTGGGGAGATGAACATATCAGCGACGAGACGATTTTGTTTAACAGTGTCGCGCCTACAACGGGTTTTTATACACATGGTGAGTTTTTGCGCATGAAGGGCGATATGCTCAATTTCAATGTGACCCTCGTGCTTGTTGCCATGCGAGAAGGAGACCTGCCGGAGACCGGCAAAACAGTCAATATTGCCAAGGCTCAGATTGACAATGACAATAACGAAAAGATACCCATTATCAGACGGTTTGTATCCTTTATCGAGGCGTCTACCGCGGAGTTAGAGGAAATGAATCAGAGGCTTGCTTTAAATTCTATTACGGATGGGCTGACGAGACTCTATAACCGTGCGGAGATTGAGAGAAGGATTCGCAGTGCCTTGGATAAACGTACCTATCAAGGGACAAGCAACGATATTTCCTTAATTATGCTGGATATTGATAATTTTAAAAAGGTAAATGATATCTATGGACACCAAGAGGGAGACTGCGTGATTCAGGCGCTGTCTGACGTTCTCAGGAATACAACCACAGGATTAGACTCCTGCTTCTTGGGGCGTTGGGGCGGCGAGGAATTTATGATATTGCTGTCGGATAGTAATGCGGATGACGCGGTAATGCTGGCAGAGAAGATCCGCATGAAGTTTGCTTCGGTATCTTATAAAGCAGCCGGCTGCCAAACGGTCAGCATTGGAGTGACACAGGCAAAGGAGGAAACCGCAGACGCACTTTATAACAGAGTAGATAAAGCGCTTTATATGGCAAAGGCCGCCGGAAAAAATCAGGTCGTAAGGCTGGATTGAGAAAGCCGGATTAAGCAGGCTGGATTGAAAAGGCTGAATTGAGAAAGGTTGGAGGGTGATAGTATGAGTGATGTTTTCAATAATGAATTGTTTGAAGCGTTTGCATCGGCATCTGACAATGTTTACATTTATGTGTGCGATATGAAGACATATATTTCC
>CAZSAJ010000032.1:0-31556 GCA_964604835.1 uncultured Acetatifactor sp. | reverse complement strand
GAGGGTAGCCGCTTCTATGGCTTTCCCTTTTTCTGTCTATAATATAGCACATCCGGCGGTAAAATTCAAGAAAAATCCACTAAATTCCCCGATTAACCGTCAAGAACTTTGCAATGTCGTGATAAAAACCCTTATTTTATCATTATTTTAGAAATTGTTTATACAATTTTAGCACTCACTTATTGACTCTGCTAACAATGTGTGTTATATTACACCTAGAACAAATAACCAATTTCAATTGAAAAGGAGAGATGACCTATGATGATACGTAATTTTTGGGGAGAAAACTTATTTGACGAATGGATGGAGGATGCTTTTGCGGGATTTGCCAATATCGACAGAAGTCTGTACGGGAAACATGCCAAGAACATGATGAAGACGGATGTGCAGGAGCACGATGAGGGATATCAGGTGGCCATCGAACTTCCCGGTTTCGAGAAGAGCGAGATCTCCGCGGAACTTCAAAACGGCAATCTGACCGTCACCGCCGCCAGATCTCTGGATAACGATCAGCAGGACAAAGACGGCAAATATATCCGCCGGGAGCGCTATGCCGGCACCATGCAGAGAAGCTTCTATGTGGGCAGCGGTGTGCGGCAGGAGGATATCCGTGCCGAATACAAAAACGGCGTGCTCAAACTGGAGATTCCCAAACCGGACGCAAAGGCTGTGGCTCAGAACAAATATATCGCTATCGAGGGCTGACCGTCCCCCCAAAGCGATCTTGCGAGATGGCTCCCGCAGTATAAATCATCAACGAGAAGAATGCCCGTACCCCGGGCATTCTTCGGCGCGAGACATAGAACTTCTTTGCTCATGCCCTCCGGCATGAGCATTAGAAGTTCTTCTCACGCTATAGCACACTGTCCAAAGTCTCAAATAATTTGGAGATATCAATGGGTTTTGCTATATGCCCGTTCATTCCGCATTTTAAAGCCGCCTGTTTATCCTCCTCAAAGGCATTGGCCGTCATGGCTATGATCGGTATGGAGGCCAGCTTCCTGTTCTCCAGATTCCGGATCTCCTGAGTCGCCTCATAACCGTTCATCACCGGCATCTGGACATCCATGAGCACCAACTGATAATATCCCGGCTCGGACCGTCTCACCATATCCACTGCATTCCTGCCATTCTGTGCGACCTCCGTGGTAAATCCTGCATCCTCCAGAATCGCCACCGCAATCTCCTGATTCAATTCCACATCTTCCACAAGCAGAATACGCCCCGTGCGAAGCTTCACTTTCTCCGCGGCATTACCCTGTTCCCCCGTCTCATCTGACTGTATCAGCAGTTCCCTGCTCTCAGAACACAAACGGAACGTAAAAGAAATGATAAACTCGGTACCCACACCCTGCTCACTCTTCACTTCAATGGAACCGTTCATCATATCCACGATATTTTTGGTGATAGCCATTCCAAGACCGGTTCCCTGAATTCCGCTGATCGTGCTGTTTCTTTCCCGCTCAAAAGGTTCGAAAATATGCTTCACAAATTCGCTGCTCATACCCATGCCGGTATCCTTAATATAAAACTCGTAGTTTGCATACCCGGTCGGTGCTCCGGGTTTTTCCGTGATCCGCATGGAAATCACACCTCCCGCACCGGTATACTTCACGGAATTGCTGAGCAGATTCAAAAGCACCTGATTGAGCCGGAGTTTGTCGCAATAAATATCTTCGTCCAAGACGTCCACCGTATCGATCTGCAGCTCGAGCTGCTTCGCATGGATATCCGCCTGCAGGATATTGCGCAGCCCATTCAGAATCTCCGAAAGGCTGCAGGGCTTCTCCTCCAATTGGATCTTGCCGCTTTCGATATGACTCATATCCAATATATCATTGATCAGGCTCAACAGATGATTGCCGGACGTCCGGATCTTTTTGAGATACTCCTCCACCTGCTCCTTATGGTCAATATGAGTGATGGCCAGATTCGTGAATCCCACAATGGCATTCATCGGCGTGCGAATATCATGGGACATATTGGACAAAAATACGCTCTTTGCCTTGCTCGCTCTGTTTGCCTGTGAAAGTGCGGCCTCCAACATACTGTTCTGTTCCATCTCCTTGCGGATCTCTCCATCCACACTGCGAAATCCCAGAACGATTCCCGAACCGCCATTTTTGTCGCCTACCCCCGTGCGCACAGCCTTCATCTGGAAGTAAGTGATCTCGCCATCTTTTTCTTTGCGATAATTCACGGAAAAAAGATTTTTTTCCGTCATTTCTTTTCGCAATGCGCTCAGAGATACCGCCTCCCGCAGCATCTCCTTGTCCTCCTCATACACACATTTCTGTATGTAGCGTTCCATACTCTCTTCCAGCGGGATTTCTCCGGTGAAGATAGAAATGGTATCCTTCCCTTCATTTCGGATCGGAATCGCTATGCCGGTGTCCAGATCCACAGAACACACCAGATTGAAATCGATACTCAAGGCCTGAACCAGCTCCATCTGACGTCTCGCGTTTTCCTTCTCCTGAAGCTTTTGAGCCGTGCAATCCAAAAGAAAACGCTGATAAAACAGTTCCCCGTTTTCCTCAAAGAGCTTAATATTAGCCATAACGTGCCGTATTTCTCCGTCCTTATGCCGCACAGAATACTCCAGACTGACGCTGTCTCCCGCTTTCTTCAGCGTCTTGATTCTTTCCAGAATTCTGTCCCTATCCTCCTCTACCACGGATGGCGCAATCAGATAAAATCCGGCCGCCTCCAATTCTTCCTGAGACTCATATCCCAAAATTTCAAGCGCAGCCCTGTTGATGCTGAGAATGTTTGATCCGTCCATAGAATGGCGCATCACTCCGCAGTCTATGGTGGTAAAAATCGTCTCTAAAGTTTGATTTTTATTGATAATCTCCTGTTCATAAGCGCGCTCCTGTGTCACGTCGATTGCCACGCCCACTGTTCCCATCACGCTGCCGTCCAGATTATAAAGCGGCGACTTATAAGTCATAAGCGTTCTCATGCCGTCTCCCGCCTTGATGAGCTCCTCGGACACGCAGGTCTGCCTCTTGCTCATGACCTCGCTCTCCGACTCTATACAAGCGGGATCGTCCTGCTCCACATCCCAGATATAGGCATGCCCACGCCCTTCCACCTGCTGTTTGGTCTTATTGACCGTCCTGCAGAAACTGTCGTTTACTTTCTCATGAATACCGTTCTTATCCTTATACCATACAAGGTTCGGAATGTTGTTGATGGTGGCCTCGAGATAATGGCTGGTCTGCCAGAAATCCTTGCTCATCTTATTGGTCTGCTGCCACCTTGTGAAACGAAACCGCACTTCCTCATCCGACATGGGATTGATCCAGACATCTTTGATCTTTGCCAAAACCGGATCCTCCGCCAGAACATGCATCTGATCCTTATCCGCCAACAAAATCAGTTCGCAGTCGCCTGGTCTGCCGGATAGCAGAATCTCCAGAGCTTCTTTGATATCCATATCCGACAGATCGGCTATGATCACGTCCGACTCTACAGCCAGAGCTTTTTCCGGTCTGTCGCTTTCCGAGAATACATAGGTGAAATGTTCCGGTGAAGACATCTCCTTTATCACTTCAAACGCACGGCACGGATGACCTGTCAGATAAAAACGAATACGGCAATCGTACATTCCAGCTTCTCCTTCATATCTGTAAAATAATGTCTGATATCTGTATTCTAACAAGCCTGCAAATTCATGTCAATATTGGAAATCTTGTAACAGCGCGGTTGCTTTTGTCCGATAAATGTGTTACAATTTTATATAATTCCTGTGCATCAAACACCGGTGCGGAAGCGGGAATCAGAGCAAATCAAAGGAGGACCATATCGCTATGTCTATTATATTGTTTGGAGGAATGTTGATCATTATCATCGCCGTGGTTGTTGCAGTAGTCGCCTCCGTTGTATCTGCCGTTGCCGCCGATCAGGATGTGGAAGACTGAATTTCGGACATTCTATAAGCAATTATAAACATGCCCTGCGGAACAATATCCGCAGGGCATGCTTTTTAGTTTTTTAAATTAGTCCCTATTCTATTATTTATTTTCTGTAATGAATTCCTACACAAACGGATTTTCCGTGGGATACATCATATTCTTCGGCTGATTGAAGTTCAGATCCTCCACGGGAACCCCCACATATTTGAACACCTCGTACAACGCTTTGCCGTAGTGGCCGAAAGCAACCGCACCGTGGTGGGGATAATTCTTCTCGATCAGCACATGCCGATAGAAACGTCCCATCTCCGGGATGGCGAACACGCCGATGCTTCCGAAAGACCGGGTCGCCACGGGAAGCACTTCTCCCTGTGCGATGTAGGCGCGCAGTTTGTTGTCCGCCGTGGATTGCAGGCGATAGAAGGTGATGTCACCGGGAGCGATATCGCCTTCCAGAGTACCCTGCGTCACCTCCTCCGGCAAATTTCTCGCCATGATCATCTGATATTTCATATTGCAGAATGCCAGTTTCTTGGAGCAGGTATTGCCGCAGTGGAAGCCCATAAAGGTATCTTTATGAGTATAGTCAAACTTGCCCTTGATCGACTCCTCGTACATGTCAGCCGGAACGGAGTTATTGATATCCAGAAGAGTCACCACATCCTGACTCACGCAGGCGCCGATGAACTCGCTCAGGCATCCGTAAATGTCCACCTCACAGGATACGGGAATTCCCATGCCCGTGAGACGGCTGTTGACATAGCAGGGCACGAACCCGAACTGGGTCTGGAAAGCAGGCCAGCATTTTCCCGCGATCGCCACATATTTACGATACCCCTTATGCGCCTCCACCCAATCCAAGAGTGTCAGCTCGTACTGTGCCAGTTTCGGTAGCACCTCGAGTTTTAAATTGCCCGCACCCAGCTCTTCCTCCATCTCTTTGATCTTGGCGGGGATCCTCTCGTCACCCTCATGTTTCTTGAACGCTTCGAACAAATCCAGCTCGGAATTCTCCTCGATCTCCACACCCAGATTGTAGAGCTGTTTGATGGGCGCGTTGCAGGCAAGGAAATTTAAAGGTCTGGGGCCGAAAGAGATGATTTTCAAATCGGAGAGTCCGATGATCGCCCTTGCAATGGGCACAAACTCCTTTATCATATCCGCGCATTCGTCCGCCGTGCCCACGGGATATTCGGGGATATACGCTTTCACATTTCTCAGTTTCAGATTGTAGCTGGCGTTGAGCATACCGCAATAAGCGTCTCCTCTTCCGCCGACCAGATCATTCTGGCTCTCCTCCGCTGCGGCGATAAACATGACAGGACCGTCAAAATGCTTGGCCAGAAGAGTCTCCGAAATCTCGGGACCGAAGTTTCCGAGGTATACGCACAGAGCATTGCAGCCCGCATTGCGAATATCCTCCAGCGCCTGTACCATATGGATCTCACTCTCCACGATACACACCGGGCACTCATAGATCTCCGCGCCGTCATATTTTGCCTTGTAAGCGTCCGTCAGCGCTTTACGCCGGTTCACGGAAAGGCTCTCCGGAAAGCAGTCCCGGCTCACGGCCACAATACCGATTTTCACTTGGGGTAAATTGTTCATCAGATCATCCTCCTCTTATATTAATTTTTACTTGCTCATGATATCATACACGCTCTTGCAGGCAGGGTAAATCTCCCGAAACTTAGCATATCGCTCCTCGTATTTTGCCACCAGTGCGGGCTCCGGTTCCACCGTCTCCGTCACCTTCACGATCCGCTCCGCCGCAACTTCCACGCAAGGGTATGCTCCGCATGCCACCGCGGCCAGCATTGCCGCCCCCAATGCGGGTCCCTCTTCGCTCTCAATGATATCCACCTTGAGGTTCATGACATTGGCGATAATTTTCTTCCACAGCGGGCTCCTTGCTCCGCCGCCGCAGATCTTGGTGCGCTCCGGGCAGATGCCCAAGGATCTCGCCACCTCCAGAGAATCCCGCAGCGCAAAAGCCACTCCCTCCAACACGGCCTGCGTCATGTCGGTCCGGGAACTGTCCATGGTCATGCCGATAAAGGTTCCCCGGGCTTTGGGGTCATTGTGGGGCGAACGCTCCCCCATGAGATAGGGCAGGAAGAACACGGAATTCTCACCCAGCCTCTCCGGTGTGATGCCCTCCTGTTCCGCCTGATATTGATCGGTATGCAGAATCTCCTCCATCCACCACTTGTTGCAGGATGCGGCGCTGAGCATACATCCCATGAGATGATACTTGCCATCCGCGTGGGCAAAAGAGTGCAGCGCATTGTTCTCATCCACACGAAACTCCTTCGCGGAGAGAAAGATCGTGCCGCTGGTGCCCAGAGAGAGATTGCATCCGCCCGCTCCCACGGTGCCCGTCCCCACCGCGGCGGCGGCATTGTCTCCCGCCCCGGCCGCGACGATACAGTCTGTGGAGAGTCCCAGTTCCCGCGCCACCTCCGGGAGCACACAGCCCACTTTCTCGTAACTTTCATAACAGTGTGCAAGCCAGCTTTTGTCCACACCGCATATTTCACACATTTCCTCGGACCAGCAGCGATTCTTCACATCAAACAGAAGCATACCCGAGGCATCCGACACATCGGTGCAATGAACTCCCGTGAGTCTGTAGGCAATGTAATCCTTGGGCAGCATAATCTTGGCAATACGCGCGTAATGCTCCGGCTCATGCTTTTTGACCCAGAGGATCTTGGGCGCCGTGAATCCGGTAAAAGCAATGTTGGCCGTGTATTCCGACAGACGTTCTCTGCCGATTGTCTCATTCAGATACTCGCATTCCTCTGTGGTTCTGCCGTCATTCCAGAGAATCGCCGGGCGTATCACCTCATCTTTCTCATCCAGAAGCACCAGTCCGTGCATCTGTCCGCCGAAACTGATGCCCGCCACCTGAGAGGGATCCGTCCCCTCTATCAGCTCCCGGATACCGCTCCTTGTCTGCTCCCACCAGTCGGACGGATTCTGCTCGGACCAGCCGGGCCGGGGAAATGACAGGGGATATTCCCTTGATACAATTTTCTGAATCTGTCCCTCTTGATCCATGAGCAGCAGCTTCACCGCGGAAGTTCCCAAATCCACACCAATAAATAACATACAAACCCATCCTTTCGAGACTGCCGCATGATCGCCTGGCCGCAGTCCTGTTCTTTATTTTTTAGCCTGCCGGGTCCTGCGTCTTCGCCGGAGTCTTCTTTTAATTCCCCGAAGCTCCTTGCAAAGTCTGTCACAGTCATAGTCCGTTTTGCCGGCAAAAAATACTTGATAAAGCGCCTGTTCCTGCTCCGGGTCAATCTCCAGATCATACCCCTCTCTCAGCCGGTTCGACTGATCCCGCAGAGTGCGCAGCGCAGCGTAATCCCCGTCTTTCTTCCTGAGAATCCGCAGGATCCTCTCGTATTCCAGACGAACCCGCTCCTCCCCCGGAAGCCGTCTCTCCTTTCGGATGCGCCGGATTCTCACAACAGTCAGCACAATCACGCCCGATACGGCCGCCAGAAACAGTACATAGGTCATAACACCCAGAGCGCTCTCCAGATATCCTCCCAGATTGCCTACACCCAGATTCAGCTCTGCGTTTCCGCCGCTAAAATTCATGAAATCGTCCCAGAAAGATGTGTTGTCTTCCTCCTCCGCGGAAGACGGCGTGGGATCCACCACGATCCATCCCTTATCCGGCACATAAATCTCCACCCATGCGTGGGCATAGGCGTCCGGGATCTCCAGTTCTATCAGAGCGGTCTCCCCCAGTGGAGCATAGCCGTCATAATACTCCTTATAGTCGGCGTCTTCCACCAGCACACCGTTTAACACCACGTCCGTGTAGGAAAACACATAACCCTCCACATATCTGGCGGGAATCCCCATATTGCGAAGCAGCATGGTGCCTGCCGAAGCAAAATGCGCACAATATCCTTTTTTGTTCTCCATGAGAAAGTGCGTGATATAGTCGGAACTGCCGAAATAATAGCCCGGGCGCAGCGTATATGAATAATTCTCGGCAAAATACTCCACAACCTGATCCGCGATCTCCTCCTCCGTACCGGCAAAGCCCGCCGTCTCACACACTCTCTGCACCGCTCTTCGGCAGCTCTCAGGCACTGTCAGATACGCCTCCTCCGCCTGACCCTCAACATTCATCCGGGCCTCCTTGGACGCAGGATAATAGGTATAGATATTATAAACCGAACCACCGGGGTACAAGTCTCTTATATCATCTATGTCATACGGATACGGTGTCCCAGAGTTCTGCGTTGAAGCGTCATCCACAAACATTCTGAAGCCCAAACTGCTCGTACCCGTATAATACGGACGATACTCATAAGCATCCGAAGCGCCCACGCACTGCACCTCCATGACGCCTCTACCCTGCTTTGAGCTGTCCTCCTCATATGCCGACTTGCGACTCAACACGGTCTCATACATCAGCCCGTCATCCGGCTGTCCCTCGTCGGCCTTTGTCCATCTCGTCCCCTCGTAATCGCGCCCTGTAAAGGCCTTCAGATACACGGGTTCAAAACTGTACGGCGTATAGCGCACGATCAGATCCGTCTCGTAACTTGGCATCACGGATGATCCTTTGCTCAGCATACCGCCGCTGATACCGGCTCCCCTGTCATCGGAACGAAACAGAGCTCTCAGACCGTACTGAAGCAAATTGCTCATCTGACGGCCCGTTGTCACCTTGACCGCATTGTCAGGTACAATTCCGGTATAGATCTGCTCCGGCACGAGAAACGACACGCCCCTCACAAGTAGCACGGTCAGCACTGCCGCCAGAGGAATTGCATACCGCATCCGCCTCGTGAGTTGATCCCCTATGCGGGAGCTTCTCACATTCCCTCCCTGCAGAATTGCCGCAGTCATATACCCGGTCAGCAGGAGAAGCACATAGATCATGTCCGGAGTTCTCTCAAAATAAAAGGGTATCACAAAGAAAATCAGGGTATCCGAAATCACTCTGCGCAGACTGCATTTCCGCTGCAGATTGATATTGAACAAAATCATCATCACCATACCCATGAACAGCACAAAAACCGTGACTGCCAGATACTCGTCCTCCACGATCAGATCGTATTCCGTTCCGTTCTGGATTCCCAGATAAGATCGGGCCACTGTAAGGATCCTGTTGAGAATGGCATAGTAACCACTGTTGATGACCCAGTAATTTGTAAAGGCGACATAAATGTATATTCCGAAGAGCCCCAGACTACACAGATTGGTAAGCCACCTTTTTCCCGTTTCATAGACCGCGCTCATAAACAGAGCCAGCAGAAAAAGAAGCAGCATACAGACGCCGTTATTATATTCTATCTCATAGGCGGACAGAAAACCGCCCAGTGTGCCATAGACGAGCAGGATAAGCAAAAGCGCCTTGGCAAGCGCCGCAAAAAAATCATATTTTCTCTTCTCCTGCACCTGCACAAGAGCAAGTTCCGACTCCTGCCGTTTCTTTTCTCTACTGAATATATGCACCCTTGTATACTCCTGTCTGAATCCGTATATAGCTTTCTCCGGGATGCTCGATGGACATCTGCTCCTCCACAAAACCGGGCTGATGCAGTCCGCTGTCGCTCAAGATCTCAAAGAGTGCGTTCTCAAGCTCTCCCTGCTCGGCCATGAAACGTCCCCTGAGCTCGTTTCCCCGTCCCGGCCAATAGAGCTGGATCGGATATTCCTTGTGCAGCAATAGTCTGCACAGCTCATACAGCGCCTCCATCAGACCGTCATTCTGTCCCTTATCCTCCCCCAAGGGCAGCAGCACATTGATCTTCTCCCGGCCGGCCGCCAGACGCTCCCGGACCATCATCTCTCCCTGCTTGGCGGACAGTTTCCAGTGGATGCTCTTTAACTCGTCCCCGGGAATGTACTCCCGGATTTCATACTCGGGATTGTAATCCGTCCCTCTTTTCTTGCTCTCGTTTTCCTTGGGGAAGCCTTCCACACAGCTAAAGAGCTCCTCCGTCTCCTCCCCCTCGGAAAAAGCGGGCCAGACCACCGTGGCCGCACCTGTTCTCCTGCATCCCGACAGATAACACAGATGCAGCAGATCGTACACCACAAGTTCTTCGATCCTGACCTCCACACATCCCGCATAACGGCTGCTTAGCTTCTGCCGGATCCGGCTCCCTCCTGCGGGAGCCACCCAGAGATGCTCCTTCGTTTGCTCCGAATACCCTGTAAACACATTGCGCCAACTGTAAGCCACATCCGCGGCAAACCCGGCGAATCTCCCGGTATTTTCCACATGGATATCAAAAGAAAATGAGGTGTCTCTCCCCACTCTGTCCGCCGGCAGCACGGCCTCCGCCCACAGTCTGTCCCGGCCACGCCACAACAAGAACACCGAGACAATCGCACCGCCCACCATGAGAACCAGCATCAAAAACAGCATATAACTGCGGAAAAAATCCCACATCCACAAGAGCAGTACAAACAATATGACAAAGCGAAGGGTTCCTTTTATGCTCAGTCTCAGCCTGTTCTCCATCAGACAGCATGTATCCTTTCCGTAATCTCCAGAATTGCGTCCGACACGTCCATGCCTTCCGCCCGGGCTTTGGCATTCAGATGAATACGATGGCGCCACACATCGTCTATCACCGCCAGCACATCTTCCGGCACCACATATTCTCCGCCGCGCATGAGCGCCATGGCTTTGGCCATCTTGAGCAAAGCGATGCTGCCGCGGGGACTGACACCCAGCGCAATGCGCGAATCTTTTCTGGTGGCCTCCGTG
This sequence comes from uncultured Acetatifactor sp., assembly GCA_964604835.1. Taxonomy (GTDB): domain Bacteria; phylum Bacillota; class Clostridia; order Lachnospirales; family Lachnospiraceae; genus Acetatifactor. The sequence continues at coordinate 20,879 of CAZSAJ010000032.1, read as the reverse complement.
AGATTTACAATATATTCATGAATGTTATCCTCCACATGAAGCGTCTCCGCCTGCTTTCTCAGCTCGGTCAGACGCTCCACGGTGATGACACTCTGTACCTGATCCAAACCCACGCCCGCGCTTCCTTTTAGAATGTCCACCGCCGCCTCATGGGAGGGATATCCCATATTCAGACAGATGAGAAAACGATCCAACTGCGACTCCGGAAGAAGCTGTGTGCCGGAGGAACCGAAAGGATTCTCCGTGGCAATGACCGTGAAGGGTTTGGGCAGCGCATGGGACACGCCATCCACCGTCACTTTGGCCTCCTCCATCACTTCCAGCAGAGCCGACTGCGTCTTGGACGAGGTGCGGTTTAACTCGTCCGCCAGAAACAGATTGCAGAATACCGCTCCCTGCTTGTATTCAAATTCACCGGTGCCGCTGTTATACATGGTAAAACCTACGATATCACTGGGCAGCACATCCGGCGTAAACTGCATTCTCTTATAGGAAAGCTCCATGGCTTTTCCAAGAGCCATGGCCAGCGTGGTCTTGCCCACTCCGGGAATATCCTCCAACAGCACATGTCCGCCCGCAAGCACGGCGGCGAGTACTTTTCGGATCACTCGGTCTTTGCCCTTTACCACCTGATTGACCTGTGCGACAATTTGTTCCAGTTCATTGTTCATTTGTCAGATTCCTTTCGATTATCATTATCAATAGTGTAGCATTTTCATGGGATATTTTCAATGAGTTTGTGGGGGCCGGCATATATGGTTATAAATAAAGCAAGGGCTGGAAGCTCATCTAAGAGCCTCCAGCCCAACCATTATCATAGAAGATCAGTTTTACAGACTTTGTTTCACACATTCCTTTGTAAAAAATGAGAATTTTACAAACGTCTAATTGTTAAATCTTCAGCGTTGAAATGTACTGTTACATCTCCATACCCCGATCTCCACTCTTGCCAAACTACCGCATCTATCCCCGTTTCATCAGAACTATTTTCCTCACTTTTTTCTGCGGCTGCAATCAACTGCTCCGTTTCATCATATGTCTTGCCTACATCAATTTCCGTATTAGTGGAAGTCGCATCCGGATCCGTCTTGTCACTGGTATCATCATTCATCGCTCCGGAAACAAGAACAAAAATCCAAAATACTACAATCAAAACAATTTTAGCGGGTAACTTCAATTTATCAGTCTTTATCAAAAATATAGTAAACATGAACGGAAAAAAGAACACCCACAGCAAAACCCTCCAACAAGCGCCTTTTTTTGCTTTTGAGGGTTGATTCGGTACAGATCCTTGCTGTGCTTGCATTCTGATATTATTTATTTGCTCTTGTCTTGCCTCCGCCTGCGCTCTTTGGCGCCCCTTTTCAAAGCTATACCCGGCCTCCTCGGCATTATCATACTGAATATGCTGTACCTCGTCATCTATCAAGATCGTAGATCCACAATAATCACAAGTCGCTTGTTTTTTATCCGCATCAACCTTAAGCACTGCTCCACAATGATTACAAGTCAAATCTACAAGTTTCATAGTATTCTACGCTCCTTGCTCTGTATCGTCTATATTGCCTTCATTTGTTTTCATGTTCCCAGTGTCTATAAACTAAAAAACTACAATAAATTTCCGTCTGAATCATAAAACGCGTCACAATAAATCAGTTTTCCAGAAGTCGTATTCTTTGCCGACTTATCCAGAAACATAATCTGTAAATGATCATTATCAAACTCATTATCCGATACTGTGATCCCATAGGGTTTTCCGCTCTCGAATCCAAACCGGGAATAATAGTCCCCTCCCAACAAAGCAATCCACGGATAATTTAATTCCGCCGCTCTTCTGATACATTCTTTTACAAGTGCGGAACCTACACCTATATTTTGATATTCTTTCTGCACTCCTAATGGTCCTAATGCCAGACCGAATTGCCCATTGATTTCAGCTTGGGTCAGCGCGTTATAGCCAATTACAGCTTCCCCGTCTAAAGCAATCACACATAACTCTGGCAAATATCCACTTGATCCCAATACGATTTCCGCAAACTCCCACTCATTGAAGGTCTCATTACTTCCTTCATAAAAAAATGCACTTTTTAATACTGCCTTCGTCTCTTGCAGATATGAAATATCAAATGTCTTTATCTCCAAATTTCTTCTCCTCAAATATCACTCTGCAGCTATACTGCCTTGATTATACCACTATTACCCTCTATTTACCACAAAAATATAGGAGAGGATGTCACTGACCGGATACAGCAAAACCATCCTGCCGTCAGGCTCACAGCGAAACAATTGTATCCGCATGTTCCAGCGTGGATTGCCGGTGGGCGATGACAATGGTGGTGCGTCCCTGCATCAGTCTGTCCAATGCCTGATTTACCAGTTGTTCGGAGTGGTTGTCCAATGCGGAGGTGGCCTCGTCGAGAATCAGCAGGGGAGCGTCTTTTAAGATGGCTCTTGCGATGGCGATTCTCTGGCGCTGGCCGCCTGAGAGGTGATTGCCCCGCTCGCCGGCCCGGGTCTCATAACCGCCTTCCAGTTCCATGATAAATTCGTGTGCGTTGGCCAGTTTCGCGGCGTTTATGATCTCTTCCTCGCCGGCATCCGGTCTGCCATACCGAATGTTCTCCGCGATGCTCACATCATATAAATAGGGTTCCTGAGGCACATAGCCGATTTGCTTCCTGAGCTCCTGCAGCGTATATGCGCCCATGGGTTTTCCCGCGATATAAATGCTTCCCGTTTTGATGGGATATAAGCCAAGCAGTAGTTTGGCGATGGTGCTCTTGCCCCTGCCGGATTCTCCTTTTATGGCTACGCATTTTCCTGCCGGAATATCCAGATAAAAGTCGTGGAGAACTTCTCTTTTATCAGTCGGAGCATCCTCAAGAGCATTTTCAGGAGCATCATTATAAGAGAAGGACAGTCCTCTGATACAGACCATGTTCTCCGGCCCGGGAGGCGCATCTGTCTGCATGTCCGTAATCTGCCGGATTTCAGGCTCTTCCTCAGTCTCCAGAAAGGCAAAGACTCTTTTGGCATTTGCCAGATAACTGGCCATGGACGGAAGGTAGAGGCCGACCTGCAGCAGATTCCAGCTCATGGAGCCGTAGAGCAGATAGATTGCGGCCAGCTTGTCCACACTGGTGATTCCTCTGCCCACAAAGAATAACCCCAGAGCGATAAAGACCAGTGAACCCATCAGGTCAAAAAGCTGATTCAACCCGTCCAGTATGGCGGACATCCGATTCATTCTGCGCTGTTGTCTGCAGAATTGATTGTTGTCGCGGATGTATCGGTCTACCATGACGGATTTCAGAGAGAAGATCTTGATCTGTTCCATCCCGGATAAAATATTGGAGATCTGCTCCGTCACCGATACATTGGTGGCAGACATGTCCCGGCTGATTCGCTGCATAGGCTTTATGAAAGCGCCGTTAATGAGAAACAGCACCGCACTGACTCCAAACAGGCAGAGTGTCACCTGCGGATTAAGCCAGAACATGACCAGCAGGTAAAAGCATGTCATCAGAAAGGGCATCAGAATCCTCCGAAATCTGGAGCCGTAGATGCCGCAGGCCCGCTCGCAGTCATAAATGACTTTGGACATAAAATCGCTGCTGTGAACCGTCTCGTAATAAGAGTAGGGCAGACGCAGACACTTGGAATACAGGAGTTTTTGCAGATTTGCCCCGCCTTTCTTGGCCTCCATGGTATAGACAAAAAAGGCCAGTCCATAGACGAGCAGCATGGCAATTCCCGCCGCGGCACAGGCCAGAAGTTCTCCGGGCAGGTCCGCAAACCGATTTTCCGAAAGATGTGCTCTGGCGAGAATACTCTTGAGCAGAAGCGCAGTCACTGTGTCAAAACCGGACAGAGCAAGGCTCATGGCAATGATGGCAAACAGGTATTTGATAAATCCGCCCCGCATGAGTCTGAGCATGCGCCACAGGGTTTTCAGGTCTTTGGTGCCGTCCATATCCGGCGAATCGCATTGGCTGATGATCTGGTCACTGAATGCCATGTCATATCCCTTCCTTTCTGATTGTATGTCTGACGATTTCCCCATTGTCAAACTCATAAATTTCATCCGCGTCCTCGATCGTGCTGAGCCGATGGGCAACGGTTATCACGGTTCTGTTTTCCGAAATTTTCTTCAAAGCTTCCTGTATGCCCGCTTCCGTCTCCACATCCACGGCGGACGTAGGCTCGTCCAGCAATAGAATTGGCGCATCTTTCAAAAAAGCTCTGGCGATGGACAGTCTCTGTTTCTGTCCGCCCGAGAGTTTTGCGCCGCGTTCTCCCACCTCCGTATCATATCCCATGGGCAGCCGCATGATAAAGTCATGGGCACCTGCTTTGCGGCAGGCGTCTATGATTTCCTCTCTGGATGCCCCGGGTTTCCCGTAGGAAATATTCTCCGCCACGGTTCCCGGAAAGAGAAATACGTTTTGCGAGACCAGACCGATATTGCTCCGCAGGGCCCCAAGATCCCACTCATGAAAATCATGCCCGTACATCCGGTAGCTGCCTTTCTGAGGATAGTAAAAGCCGCATAACAATTTCATCACCGTGGTCTTTCCGCTGCCGGAGCTTCCCACGAAAGCAATATTGCTTCCGCTGCGCACAGTCAGATTGATGTCCTTTAATATTTCCCGATCCTGTGAATATCCGAATCCGATGTGCTCCAGTTGGATCACGGTCTCTCCCTCCGGCTCAAAACAGCCTGCGCCGGACGGCTCTTCCTCTTGATCGAGAACCTCCTGAAGTCTCTGGGCGGAGACTCGGTATTCTCTGATATCCACAAGAAATCCCGGAATACTTCCAAGGGGAGCGGCAAGTCTGTTCAACAGCATTACATACGCCAGCATGGCGCCCACGGACAGTCTTCCCATACCAAGCTCGTACAGACAGAAAAGATAGCAGACCAGTCCGGGGATCCATTGCACCAGATGCCCCACAAAAAAGGTGACGGCCAGAACCCGGGTGCGTCCGCGCTCGTTCTCTACAATCTGTTCTATGATATGGAAAATGCGCTGTTTTTGCAGTTCATATAAATTAAAGGTTTTTCCCACCAACATTCCCTGAATGGTATCATAAGAAACATTTTCCAGTTCGTCATAGAGACTCCTTCTCACCGCCGCTGCCTTTCCTACTTTGCCGCTCAGTCCGTTGGCCAGCCACAATAACGGCGGATAGCAGAGCAACGTGACCAGCATAAGACGCGGGCTCTGTATGCCGATATAGGTGCAGATTGTGACCGTGGTGATGATAATCACCAGAAATGCCGGAATGGTCTCAGAGAAGAGGGCCTCTAATTGATAGATGTCGGAGAAGAGCTTATTCATCAAGGTCCCCGTACCTTCGGTGTCAAAATAGGCATAGGGAATCCGCACCAGTTTTGACACCAACATGTTGCGGATATCCGCCTGTGTGCGGACGCTGAGACTGTTTTTGGCATAACTCTTGGCGGCTGCCGCAAGTCCTCCGGCCAGCATCAGGATAATAAACGGCGCGATCAGCTCATGTAAAATCAAATTTTCACCGACAAACAGTCTGTCGGTGGCTGCCGCGATGCCGCTGCTTCCCCACACGATAATTTGTATCAGGGCATAGGAGCTGAGCACATACGCCAGACTCCAATACCAGTATTTTTTGAGCGGGTTCAGGATGCTTTGTCTGCCTGTTTGTCTCATGCTCTTCCTCCTTGTGTGTATTTGAATATAATTGTATAAAAGTTTTTGTGAGATTTCCTCCGATTATTTTATAGATTTTCCTCATTTTTCAGATTATATGATATAATGAGCGTTAGTGAGGAGAGCATGCCTGCATGTTCGACGAACGGCGAAAGGGGAATTGCCATGACCGAACCGATTCCTTACGGATATAATTTCAAAGTGAATCACAAAAGACGGGACAATCATTTTACGATGGCCAATGTGAATGTATACGGAGATATTTATGGCATAGGTTATATGATTTCCGGGGACCGCATGATCATCACGCCCGACAAGACAGTCTTTGTGCATCCCGGCTCTGTCCAGTTTATGCACAAAAATCTGTATCATCGCACCACATGGATGTCCGAAGGTCTCTATGATAATATGGATATCAAATTCCGGGAATCTGTTGCGGAGTATATCATCTCGATTATCGGGCGGGAACAGTTCGATATGCTGTTTGAACAGATCTGCATTACTCTGACGCCGGAAGCAGCGAAACAGATCGACGTGATCACCGCACTGATGGAGCAGGAGTGGAACCGCCGCGATCCGTATTTTGACGCTGTCATGAAAAGTCTGATACTGCAGTTTTTTGTGACCGTGCTACGGGGTCGGATTGAGATGCCGGAATCGCATGTGCTATTAAAAGAGAAACATCTGACGCTGGTGGATGCGCTGCGCTATGTCCAGCTTCACTATGCGGAGGATCCCTCCTTGCAGCAGACCGCCCAAGCGGTGCATATTTCAAGCGCCTATCTCTCCAGATTATTCAAGAGCGAGATGGACACTACGTATTCCAGTTTCCTCACGGAAGTCAAGCTCACTCACGCCAGAAAGCTGCTCCTCAATACGGATTTGTCCGTCTCGGAGATTGCTGGGCAATGCGGATATCAGAACAGTAATTATTTTTGCGATGCATTCAAAAAGCAAGTCGGATGCTCTCCTTTGAAGTACAAGAAAGCCAAGGCCGATTACGCACGAAGGCACATTGATACGGAGGGCGGAAAAAGTGGTGTGGACAATCGCTCCGGCATGGAATCGACACAGTAATAATCTCCCACAGGCTTTTATCTCAAGAGAAGGCCGCGGGAGATTTTTCAAATTTTTTGGAAGTTTCCGCCCGGACAGGGAGAGGTTCCTATTCAGACACGCTCTCGCTCCGTGAAAAACGCAGCGGCACTAGGGCCGCAAAGTACGCAGCCCAAATGCCGGCGTTTTTCAAGGGTCTGAATAAAAACCTCTCCCTGCCCGGGCTGCCCTAGGAAAAGCTGAAATATATACAGACGCACCCAAAAATGAAAGAATATGTTGACATCTTCATAAGACTGTAGTAGTACATATCTATACTACCGCAGTCTTATATATTATCCTACGAATTAGGTATTTACAAAACTTCAATTTTCGTAATCCGAATTGTGCAGATTGTATACTCCATAAGCAGACCCTAGCGTAACCGTATGCGATTTGATAAATCGCTTGTACTTAGACACCGTACTTTGGTGTCTTATGTACCGCTACGGTGAGGTGGGAGCGAAAGCGGGTCTGCGTTGGAGTATACAATCCGCACAATGGCACTTTTGCAAAAACAAAAGTTTCGCAAATACCTACCCTATAATTTTTTGGAAGGAGAAACCCCATGGACATCAAACTTTTTGACTCGGAACTGAAAGTGATGACCGTGCTTTGGCGAGAGGGCGATGTCACGGCCAGACAGATCGCAGCCGTCCTGCAAGAGGAGGTCGGCTGGAATGTCAATACCACCTACACCCTGATTAAAAGGTGTATCAAGAAAGGGGCAATCCGGCGCACGGAACCGAATTTCATGTGTCGGGCGCTGATCACCAAAGAACAGGTACAGGAAGCGGAGACGAACGAATTGATTGACAAGATTTATGACGGTTCCGCCGACAAGCTGTTTGCTGCTCTGTTAGGCAGGAAGAAACTCTCCGCCGAGCAGATCGACAAACTGAAAGCAATTGTGGAAGAGGGAGCGATATGAATTTGCTGAAAATGAGCTTTGCCGGAGCGGTAATGATTTTGGCAGTTACAGCGATTCGTGCCGTTGGAATCAATCGGCTGCCCAAAAAAACTTTTGTGGCCTTGTGGGGAATTGTCCTGCTCAGACTGCTGATACCTTTTTCCATTCCGTCTGCGCTGAGCATCTATTCTCTGATTCCTCAAAGAATTGCCCACATGCCGGAGCACAGTCCGAATCTTCTCCCCGCGATTACACCGGAACAGCCCGGCGATACTTTCACCGCTGAGCGGCTGCCCGTGGACGGTATATCTGCCGTCTCCTTGGGCTTCCTTGTATGGTGTGTGGGAGTGATGCTGTGCGCACTGTTTTTTATCCTGTTTTATCTGCACTGCCAGTTCCGCTTCCGAACCTCTCTGCCTGTCCACAATGCTTTTGCGGAGCAATGGCTGAGAACACACCCCGCCGGACGGCCAATCTCCATAAGGCAGTCGGATACCATTGCCTCACCCTTAACCTACGGTATTTTTCACCCGGTTATCCTCATGCCGAAGAAGACAGACTGGGAAAACACCAAGCGATTGGAATACGTTTTCCTGCATGAATATATGCATATCCGTCACTTCGATTCCGTGAAAAAACCGCTTGCCATATTGGCTCTGTGCATCCACTGGTTTAATCCCCTTGTATGGATGATGTATTTCCTTTTTAATCGGGATCTGGAACTTGCCTGTGACGAAAGCGTGGTGCAATATATGGGAGTGGACTCCAAGTCCGATTACGCACGGATGCTCATCGACATGGAAGCCGGAAAAAGCGGTCTTGCGCCGCTGTATAATCACTTCAACAAATCTGCCATCAAAGAAAGGATTACTGCTATTATGAAAACAAGAAACTTAACCGTCGGAGCGATTCTTGTCAGCATCTTCATACTGGTGGCTGCCATCGCCTTATTTGCCACATCAGCCGTGCGACCGGATTCAGCGGATCAAAACGACCTGACCGAACTCTCCGGCACGGCAGGACTCTACACAGATAACGAAGAAAGCAGACGGCATGCTCAAGCAGAAGCAGCTATGATGGAAAAGGAGCAAAGCGCTCTAAGGCAGACTTTGGAAGAGGAGCAAAACATCATAAGACAGGCTCTGGAAGACTTAGATGCCCAAATACAAGCTTTGCAGGACGAGCAAGGTATCCACAGTCAATTATTTCAAAGTACCATAGATCAAAAAACTGCCGAAAAGCAAGAATTGGAAAATGCGCTGATAAATCAGACTTTGGAAGAGAAGCAAAACGCCCTAAGGCAGGCTTTGGAAGACTTAGATGCCCAAATACAAATTTTGCAGGACGAGCAAAACGCCCACTATCTAGAAGCGCAGAGTATCATAAACAAGAAAACTGCCGAAATGCAGGCGCTGGAAAATGAGCTAATGACGGACTTTGGAAGAGAAGTAAAAGTATACCACCGGGAAGATTGACAACACAAAAAATCTCCCACGGCTTTCCTAGAGAAGGCCGCGGGAGATTTTTTACTGTTCTATCAGATACTATAATCCAATGCTTCCGTCCGCTTTTTGTGGCGGTCCGCCAGATCCGCGATGGTAACCCCGTCCACCACCTGATCTATGGCCTGCGCCAGTTCTTTCCAGACGCTCAGCGTCTCGCAGGTATCGCATCTCTCACAGACATCCGCCCCGTCCTCCAGACAGGCCACGGGAGCGAGACTTCCTTCCGTGACTCGCAGCACCATACCGACGGTATAATCCTCCGGCGCCTTGGAAAGCCGATATCCGCCCTGCGCACCGCGGACACTCTTCACATATCCCGCGCGGCTCAACGCGGCGATGATCTGCTCCAGATATTTCTCGGAAATACCCTGTCTGGCCGCAATATCTTTCACTTTAATACATTCGCCCGTATTGTTCAGCGCCAGATCCAGCATGACCCGCACCGCATATCTGCCTTTAGTCGAGATTTTCATTGCTATACCCCCGCATATTGCAAACTTTTCCTGAGATACCGCACCGATTATCCCCGGAATCAGTCAAACGGTATGACACCACCGTCATAATTATCCGTGATATACTGTCTGATCGTATCGGACTTCAACGCGTCTACCAGCGCTTTGATCTTTGCGCTGTTCTCGTTGCCTTCCTTGACGGCGATGACGTTCACATAAGTGGCCGCGGCTTCGGATTCGACACTCTCAAATACCAGCGCATTGTCCGCCACGGAATACCCGGCCTCCATCGCATAGTTGCCGTTCATGATCGCAAAAGATACATCCGGCAGCGTTCTGGGAATCTGTGCCGACTCAAGCTCCACCAGTTGGATATTGTACGGATTGTCAACGATATCCACCTTGGTCGCCGCAAGTCCCGCACCCTCCTTCAAGGTAATATAGCCGTTGTCCTGAAGCAGCAGCAACGCTCTCGCCTCATTGGTGGTATCATTGGGAACGGCGATGGTCGCTCCCTGCATATTGGCCAGATCGGATTCCTTTCCGGGATAGAGACCGAAGGGCTCATAATGAATACCGCCCGCATTTACCAGATGGGTCTTATTCTCCGCGTTAAAATCGTTCAGATAAGGAATGTGCTGGAAAAAGTTTGCGTCAAAATCTCCCGACTCCACCACATTATTGGGCTGCACATAGTCATTGAAAATCTGGATCTCCAAAGTATATCCCTGCTTTTCCAGAATCGGCTTAGCCTGCTCCAAAAGCTCCGCATGAGGTACCGCGCTCGCCGCCACTTTGATTACCTTGTCATCCTTGCTGCCGCCGCAGCCGGTGAGCGCACTCACGCCCAATGCCGCCACTGCGATCAGTGCCAATACTCTCTTTTTCATAATGTTCTCCTCTTTTCTGCACCGCTATGTATTCTGTGTAAATGATTTTGAAAATATCGTGAATCCGCATCCTGCGGCGCACCGATACGGACACTCTATGTCAAACGGCCAAAGCCGTCCGCCACCTTACATCTTTTGCTGTCAGTTCAGTCTCCTGTCCAGCTTTTTGGCCAGTCTGGTTCCCAGCCACTGCATGATCTGCACCAGCAGAATCAGCAGAACCACTGTCACCAGCATAATATCCGTCTGATAGCGGTAGTAACCGTAGTTGATGGCTGTGGCTCCCAGACCGCCGCCGCCCACAACACCCGCCATGGCCGAGTAGCCCAGCACGGTGCCCAGCGCAATGGTGGCGTTCACGATGAGAGACGTTCTGGCCTCTCCGATCAATACCTTTGTGATGATGGTCCACAGACTCGCACCCATACTCTGAGCCGCCTCGATCACCCCTTTATCCACCTCCAGCAGGGAGGATTCCACCATGCGGGCGATAAAAGGCGCCGCCGCCAGCGTCAGGGGAACCACCGTGGCCGTGGGTCCATAGAATTTGCCCACGATGGCTCTGGTAAGCGGAATCACCAGAATCAACAAAATCAAAAACGGGATACTGCGCACAATGTTGGCCACGAAATCCAAGAGCTTATAGATCACCCGATTGGGGCGCAGCCCGTCTTTGGCCGTGATCACCAACAGCACCCCCATGGGCAGTCCCAGCACATATCCCAAAAATGTTGACGCAAGTGTCATATAAAGTGTGGCAAGGATGTCCCCGCCTAACATTTTCCAGATCTCCGGCTGCAAGATCATCATATCAGACATAGGACTTCACCTCCTCCACCGCAAGCTTTCTCTCCCGCAGATAATGAATCATACGGTTGGCCACCGCCTCGTCCTCCGGGAGCTGCAGAATCATCTGTCCGTGGGCAATCCCGCCGATGTCTTTGGTATCGGCCAAGAGAATATTCACCGGGGATTTGCACTCCAGAACCATATTGGCGATCACAGGCTCATAGGAAGAATTTTCGCTGAACACGATGCGGATGCACCGCTTACCCGCCATCTTCTCCGCCTTGGCATCCACCATGAACACCAGCTTCTTGGCCGCCTTGGATTTCGGACTCTTAAAGACCTCCTCCACCGTTCCGTGTTCCGCCAATTCACCGGAATCTATGATTGCCACATGGGAACAAATCTCCTGCACCACACTCATCTCATGAGTGATGATGACGATGGTAATGCCAAATTCCTTGTTAATCTGCCGAAGCAGTTGAAGAATTGCCTTTGTGGTGGTGGGATCCAGAGCGCTGGTTGCCTCGTCGCAGAGCAGAATCTTGGGATTGTTGGCAAGTGCTCTCGCGATGGCCACACGCTGTTTCTGTCCGCCGGAGAGCTGCGCGGGATAGCCGGATTCCTTCTCCGCAAGCCCCACGATCTGTAGAAGCTCTCGGGCCCGCTTTACCGCGTCCGCCCGTTTCACCCCGGCAATGGCCATGGGAAAACAGACATTATCAAGCACGCTCTTCTGCATCAACAGATTAAAATGCTGAAAAATCATGGCGATGTCCGTCCGGACACTGCGGAGCTCCCGCTCTTTCAGGGTGGACAGATCCTTATTCTCGATCCACACCGTTCCGGACGTGGGACGCTCCAGAAAATTCAGACAACGCACCAAAGTGGATTTGCCGGCGCCGCTCATACCGATGATGCCGTAGATCTCTCCCTGATTGATATCCAGATCGATACCTTTTAGGGCTTCCACCTGATTGCCGTTACCGATAAAGGTCTTACTCACGTTCTGTATCCGAATAATCGGTTCCATTGGTATCTTCCTTTCCGTAAACCTTCTCTTTATCCGTCTATACTCGAAGATTTTAACACGTCACCGACATTCCTGCAAGTGTAACCCTTTTAAAATCTTTATATGGAAATCTTTTTACACTTCGTCTGCAAACATGGGCGTGGACAGATACCGGTCCCCGGAATCGGGCAGAAGCGCCACGATGGTCCGACCTGCATTCTCAGGCCGTTTGGCCAGCACTTTCGCCGCATGGAGCGCCGCGCCGGAGCTGATTCCCACGAGAATGCCCTCTTTATGGGCGATGGCCTTGCCGGCGGCAAACGCCTCCTCCGTCGTCACGGTGATGATCTCGTCATAAACCTGTGTATTCAAAATGGACGGCACAAAACCCGCTCCGATACCCTGCAGCTTGTGCGGTCCGGGCTGACCGCCGGAAAGTACGGGAGAGTCCGTCGGCTCCACTGCCACAACCTTGATATTGGGATTCTTGGACTTTAAATACGCACCTACACCGGTCACGGTGCCTCCGGTTCCCACGCCCGCCACAAAGATATCCACCTGTCCGTCCGTATCCTCCCAGATCTCAGGACCTGTGGTAGCTGCATGAACCGCCGGATTGGCGGGGTTGTCAAACTGCCCCAGAATCACGCCGCCGGGGATGGACTGCTTCAGTTCCTCCGCCTTGGCAATCGCCCCTTTCATGCCCTTGGCCCCTTCTGTCAGCACCAGTTCCGCACCATATGCCTTCAGAAGATTTCTGCGCTCCACGCTCATCGTCTCGGGAAGCGTGATGATGGTGCGATAACCCTTTGCCGCCGCCACACTGGCGAGACCGATGCCCGTGTTACCGGAGGTGGGCTCGATGATAACAGAACCCTCCCGCAGGACTCCCTTCTTCTCGGCGTCCTCGATCATGGCAAGGGCCACCCGGTCCTTCACGCTGCCCGCCGGATTCAGATACTCCAGTTTCGCCAGAATCGTGGCGTTGTCAATTCCCTCGGCCTTGCTGTAATTCTCCGTCTTAAGCAAAGGCGTATGTCCGATCAATTCCGTGGCTTTGGTATAAATTTTACTCATATGAACTCCCTCCGTTTCCTGTTTTATGAATGTGAAAATATTCGCATCACTAATTCATACTATTCATATAGGTTTTATTTGTTTGTATGATACTCCTCCTTTTCCTGTCTGTCAATACTTATTTTAAAATTTTTATTCCGTAATGCCTTTCCTTGACTTTTTTATTGTTTTGCTTCAATATGAAATAAGCGATGTAAACATATATTATGTAGATATATATTAAGAGATAAACCATTCACAATACCGGCTATAGGGAGGTCGATTATGAGCTACGGTTCCCATTATAACGCAGATACCGATACATATCAGGTTCCGTTTATCGGAAATAAGAAAGAGAATTCCCGTTCCACACGGATCTTAGACGGGGAACCCCTCACCGTACATGTTCCCGGCTCCAAGAGCATCACCAACCGCGCGCTGCTTCTGGCAACTCTGGCGGAGGGAACCTCCGTCCTGCGGGGCGTGTTGTTTTCCGATGATTCCAGACATTTTCTGAAGTGTGTGCAGGATCTGGGATTTGAGACTGTGGTGAACGAGACGGACAAGACGATCAGTGTCACCGGCCGCGGTGGGGCCGTCCCCCGAAGCGAAGCCTCCCTGTATGTGGGGAGTGCGGGTACTGCGGCGCGCTTTCTTACCGCATATCTGGGCATCTCTCAGGGAATCTACCACATGGACGCCTCCCAGCAAATGCGCCGCCGTCCCATGGCCCCCCTGCTGGATTCTCTGAAAGAGCTAGGCTGCGAGATCCTCTATGAGGAGGATCTTCCCCGCGAAGGGTACTTTCCTTTTGTATTAAAAAGCCACGGCTTCGGCAGTGACGCCATCACCGTGGATATCGAACACAGCAGTCAGTTTCTGAGCGCCCTGCTCATCTCCTCCTGCCTTGCGGGTAAAGATTTCACCGTCCGAGTACAGGGCAGCCACGGCATGGCCTACATAGAGATGACCCGCCGGATGATGGAACAGTTCGGCGTGTGCGCAAAACAGACGGATCCCCGAACCTTCCGGATCGCCGCAGGGCAGCAGTATCAGGCTCTGGACTACCGAATCGAACCCGATGTGTCCGCCGCATGTTACTTCTACGCCCTCGCTCCTTTGCTGGGCGTTCCCGTGTTGGTAGAACATGTACATTTTGACTCTTTACAGGGCGACGTGGCCTTTCTGAAGATTCTGGAGCAGATGGGGTGCACTTTGGAGGAAAGGGAACAAGGAATCGTCGTCCTGCCGCCCGCAGACAATACATTCCATGGTGTCACCACAGACATGTCCGCCTGCTCGGATCAGGCCATCACGCTTGCCGCCATCGCCCCCTTTGCGGATTCTCCCACCACCATCACAGGAATCGGACATATCCGCTTTCAGGAGAGCGACCGCATACAAGCCATTGTCACGGAACTTGGCCGTATGGGAATCCGCTGCGAGGAGGATGGCGCTTTAGGCAGCATCACCGTCTATCCCGGCACCCCCAAATCCTGCGTGGTAAACACCTATGACGACCATCGCATGGCCATGGGCTTTGCTCTGATCGGTCTGCGTGTTCCGGGCGTCGCCATCCATGATCCCGGCTGCTGCCGGAAGACATTTGAGAATTATTTCGAGGCGCTGGAGGAGACTCTCGGGCGATTGGGGGAAGATATTTGATGTCACTACTCCCAAATTTCCCAGCCTTCCGTATCGTTTCATCCGTCTCACATCATATACATCTTTATATCTGCCATTATCAATACAGTAACCGCTTGTCAATGAGCTTTTCGGATAAGGACAGCAGTATGCGTATGCACGGGCTATTCCAGAACTCATAAGAATAGCAGTTAATCCAAAACATGAGGCAAACCGGAAAGAAAAACATGAGATAGATGCGATATATGGATGGTACCGGTATGAGATTAGGTTTGCATTGCCTGTATATGATGATAAAACGGGGAAAGTAGCAAGGTATAATATTTATTCAGCAAGTATGTTGGTTCGTCATGCAAACGATGGCAAGAAATATCTTTATGATGTTTTGGCAATAAAAAAAGAAACGAGCAGCCCGCTTGAGTAAAAATACTGTACGGTGAAAACCCATTTCTTATTGTCAATGATAAGCCATTTCTTATGCCCCGTCAATCCCTTATTTGGGTTTGTCAATATAAATTCATCATTTGGATTTTCACAGTGCTCTGCGGAACATCCTATCCCAACACCCCGTCCTAGGAAAATGCCCTTAGGGCTTGTAACTTTCTGCCATCTATGTTAAAATTCAATTAATTTAGCGATTTAAAGTGTTACGGTTTAAAGCGCTACACTTTAAATTCATAAATTAATAAACAGAAGAAAATGAGGGAAAAGACATGAAAGTAGTTGTATTGGTACTTTACTTTGCAGTATTGATCGGCATTGGCCTCTATTGCCGCAAACACGCGACCGATGTGAACGGCTTTGTGCTGGGCGGCAGAAACGTAGGACCATGGCTCACGGCTTTCGCCTATGGCACCTCCTATTTCTCGGCGGTGGTGTTTGTGGGATATGCGGGACAGTTCGGCTGGAAGTACGGTATTGCCGCCACATGGGCGGGTATCGGAAACGCCGTGATCGGCTCGCTGTTGGCGTGGGTGGTTCTGGGAAGGCGTACCCGTGTGATGACGCAGCATCTGGATTCGGCGACCATGCCCCAGTTCTTCGGAGAGCGTTTTCAGAGCAAGGGTTTGAAGATCGGTGCCTCCGTGATCATTTTTATTTTCCTGATTCCCTACACGGCTTCCCTGTATAACGGACTCTCCCGTCTCTTCGGAATGGCGTTTCACATTGATTATTCCGTCTGCATCGTGCTGATGGCAGTACTGACGGCGATTTATGTGATTGCGGGCGGCTATATGGCCACGGCAATCAACGATTTTATTCAGGGAATTATCATGCTGTTTGGCATTGTGGCGGTGATTGCCGCCGTGTTGATGAGCAAAGGAGGCTTTATGGCAGCCTTGGACGGACTGGCTCAGGTGACTGATCCCACGGTGACGGAGACCCCCGGAATCTTTGCCTCCTTCTTCGGACCGGATCCCTTGAATCTCCTCTTTGTGGTAATGCTGACTTCCCTTGGAACATGGGGACTCCCGCAGATGGTACAGAAATTCTACGCCATCAAAAACGAGGAGTCCATCAAGAAAGGAACGATCATCTCTACGATTTTCGCGTTGGTGGTAGCCGGCGGCTGCTATTTTCTGGGCGGCTTCGGAAGACTGTTCTCGGATCAGATCGACATCGCAGCGAACGGTTTTGACTCCGTCATACCCACCATGCTCTCCGGTCTGAGTCCCATGCTGATCGCCATGGTGGTGATCTTGGTGCTGTCGGCCTCCATGTCCACGCTGTCCTCTCTGGTCATGGCCTCCAGCTCCACCCTGACCATCGATTTTCTGAAAGATAATTTTATCAAAAATATGAGCGAGAAAAAGCAGGTGCTTCTGATGAGGATTCTGGTGGTGGTGTTTATCGTCATCTCCTCCGTCATGGCCTTGATTCAGTATAAGAGCGCCATCACCTTTATCGCCCAGCTCATGGGTGTGTCGTGGGGAGCGCTGGCAGGTGCATTTCTGGCGCCCTTCCTGTATTCCTTGTACGCAAAATGGGTCACCAAGGCGGCCTGCTGGGCAAGTTTTCTATTCGGTTCCGTGCTGATGGTGCTGAATATCTTCTTCCGCAGCTCCTTCCCGGAGATCATACAGTCTCCCATCAACTGCGGTGTGATCGCCATGCTGGCGGGTCTTGTGATTGTACCGGCTGTAAGCCTGTTTACCAAAAAACCCGACAGCCAACTGGTGGAGGAGGCCTTCCGGTGTTACGAGAAAGAGACTACCGTGCCGCAGAAGACCGCACTGGGCAAATAAACAACCCCGTTGCAGAGCAACGGGTCATGTGACCCTCGCGGGAATCAGCCGGCCGCGTCGTATACTTCAGGAGCCTTGCGGTTTTGGCGGTACAGGCATCGGAAGACCGTGCGGACTAAGGGCTGGATGAAGAACAACTGGCTAAAGTACGCAAACGGGAAATTGAAACATACCAATTTCAACCAGTTTGCCAGCAGCGTAAGGATATGAAATCCGCTGTAGTAGGGATAGTACAGAATGGCTGCGAGAAAACTCATCATAGGACACATCAGACCCACTGTGGCACAGATGATGGCGGTCTCAAACAACATGGGATGATCTTTTCTGATATCAAAGACGCGGCAGGCCAGCTTAAAGGACACAGGACTTCCCACGGTGAGCTCAAGAAGATAAGCCAGCACAAACTCGATGAGTACAACGGCCCAGATGGGTACGGCTTTTCCCAGCACCGAGATGCCGCCCATGGCATTTATGGCGGCGAGAACGGAGGCCTCTCCGGTCAATGTCATAAAGGTACTGCCGTTAATGACATACAGGCTGAAAAACACATAAGCGTGGACGGTGACAAGTACGGTCAGCAGTGCGAAGACCATTCGCTGTGATTGATTTTGGGGCATAATTATTCTCCTTTTCATATAAAAGTTTTATTTGGTGATTGCAACATTTGCAAACCAATCAGAACCAATCAATAGATAAAAGGACATAAAAAGACACAAGCGGCGCTTTCATAATTCTGTGATCAGATTTACGTGCGAGGCACCACTTGTGTCATTTATGTTTCGTTTTTTTAGCAATAACTATATAATTTTTGTGCTTTTTCTATCGTATTGACCGGTCATACGGTAGGTTTACCGAGTAAATTTACCTTTGAAATAATATCACACAGAAAATTAAAAAGTCAAGCATTTTTGTCCGCGGTTCGTTCCGCAATCCGCAGAACACTCAGAATCAGCAGAAAGACCAGCGCTGCGTTTGCAAAAATCCTGACCTGAGAAAATGCGGATGTGACAACGCTGAATCCTGCCACATAAGGCGCGCCATTAATTCTGGCTCCTATGGTCATCTGAACCCGGTCAAAAATCGTCCCCAGCACATTGTGGGTAATCAGAATCACGGAACAGTATACGGTGACAAACAGCCACAGGTTTCCCTTTTCGGAATCTCTGCGGACCAGATCAAGCACCCCGAAGACCAGACAGGGAATGCCCGTGAAGAATAGTTGTGCAATGACTCCCAGCGGATAGTAATTGTACGGCGTGGTATCCGGCAGATAATAAGATAGATAAGAATGCTGCATTAACAGCACCGCAGTCCCTGCGATTAAAAACAGCGCCGCCATTGCGATCACTGCGATGGATAAACCTCGTTTTATCATTTCACGCTCCCCATCCTTTCCGCTGTCCGTCAACCTTCCCGTCATATTTACACAGTCGGCACAGACAATCTAAAACAACTATAGCGGATAGGGGAAATACTGTCAACTGACAATGCGGTTTCATTCCATATATTACTTCCATTATTCCCGCATCTTAGCCAGCACACGTCCAAACTTTAACCATTTTTCCATATCATTTTTATTGTTCTCTATGGTAAATGTGACACCATAGTCATTTAACGGTTCCAGAATAAATGATTGTGCCTGATGAAGTTTGCGCAGATAAGCACGGCTGGTCTCCGTATTGATGAAGAGTCCGGTGTCTCCGTCACGGGGAATGGATTTGGACATCAACAAAATATCTCCCATACAGTAGACAGGATTCAGATAGTTGCTGGTGATGCGGATCGCACAGTGCAGATCCGTTCCAAAACGTTTTCTATAGGCAGAAACATTGATCTTCTCCACATTCACCGAGTCCCAGATCATACCGTCCTCTTGATTGCCTGTGGGAGTCAGCAGACTGATATAGTCCTCCGCCGTATCCGGCGGCACCTGCGTCAGAAATTCCGTCTCAAAATCCACAATAGAGGAAACAAAC
This sequence comes from uncultured Acetatifactor sp., assembly GCA_964604835.1. Classification (GTDB taxonomy): domain Bacteria; phylum Bacillota; class Clostridia; order Lachnospirales; family Lachnospiraceae; genus Acetatifactor. Next base: position 1,617 of record CAZSAJ010000032.1, on the reverse strand, counting down.
CTTAACTGTGTGGCAGTCAACTGGCGCATTTTACGCATAATTTGCAGAACGGGTGAACTGTCATCCCCGCAAAGTTCCGAAATCCCTTTGCCCGTGAGCTCCTGCATCTGATGTGCGATGAATAAATCAACTTTGGCAGTCTCACCGGCAACCATTTTCTTATATCCCGAGATAGACATATCCACCTCTTTGGCCATCTGTGCCTGTGTCAATCCCAGAGAGGTGCGCTCCCGTTCCAAGCTTTCAATAAAATTTGTAATGATTTCCTGCCTTGTCATTCTTTCGTATTATCATTCTTACTTTGAAATTCAATGCTTTGCATTCATTTTTTGTACTGGTTTCAGAATCTTGTTACGACTTGTTTGAAAGGGACAAGATTACAAAATGTGCTATATATGGTTATATAATATTATATTAGATTATCACATATGAATCAAGAAGAATTTTGTGGATTTAGGATTCATAAAATGGGAAAATTTAGTCCCAGAAAGGGAGGATGCCAAGGAACGTCTGTTCCTTGGCATTTATTATGAAAAAGTTTTGTAAACAAGTAACTGTTATGAGCTGTTATCTGATACTCCTAGTATATGGCACAGAAATGTCTAAAACATGATGCAAAATTGAAAAAATCTTAAAAGAAATGTAAACAAAATATGAACGGACCAAAAAGTTACGATAAATTCATCGAATAATCGGTTGAAGGAATGAATAGACTATGTTATGATATTTCTATAAATTCATCGAAAGGATGTGGGTATATGCCAACGATTGCACCTGTTTCGGATTTAAGGAATTATGGCAGTGTTTTGGAAAAAGTATCTACCGGCTCACCTGTATATTTAACACGGAATGGACACGGAGCATACAGCATTCGTGATATGAAGGATGAGGAAAACTTCCAGAAAGCAGAGGCCATGATTCAGCTTCTGTGCGAACTAAATGCCGGTATCCGCTCAGCAGAAGAGGAGGGATGGATTTCAGAAGATGATTTCCGCAGCCATTTTCAAAATAGAAGGAACGAAAGATGACAAAATATAAAATCCGCTACACACCGGAGGCAATGCGCGATATGGATGCGGTATGGGATGGTGTGTATGAAGCTTCAAAAGAATCGGATGTTGCTGACAGGTATGTGAACGATTTTATAGACGAGGTAGAGAAGAAAAAACAATTTCCGCTTTCCGGAATACCACTTGTATACAGAGGGCTCTTTACCGGTTTTTATGCGGTCAATTATAAAAAGTATAAGGCATTCTATCGTGTATACGATTGCTATATAGAAATTATCAGGATTGTTATGGAAAAAAGGGATTACATGAAGATATTGTTTGGTGAATCCGAATAATGGAACGTGCGCCGCATGGCGCACAGCAAAAGGCGCTTGTATCAGTGATGCAGGCGCCTTTACCACGTTTTTCGTCGTGTATTTACACACGGTTTTACGGAAAGAAAAGAGAAGCCCCTTAGAGCTTTTCCGGTTCCGGATATTCTACACCGAAAGTATCAACAGTGACACTCTGCATCACCTGCTTCTCCAGCGGTCTGTCGGAATAATCGGTCGCTGTCTCGGCAATGCGGTTCACCACATCCATACCTTCCGTAACTTTTCCAAACGCC
>CAZSAJ010000031.1:0-32813 GCA_964604835.1 uncultured Acetatifactor sp. | reverse complement strand
AACTGTTCTCTGGTAAAAGAGCCGTAATTCAGCGGTGCCGTCTGCGGCTGCTTCATTTCAAATGGAATACCTCTCCGCAAAACCACCCGTATCGATCGCAGGAATGAAAAGCCGAGTACAGTTTAGTGCGCTGGCCTACAATCATCCAAGGTTCCCGCATTCCAATCACCGTCCAATGCAACGGCTCCAATGATGGTCTCAAACAAATCTTCCTTTACACGATCGAGTAACGGACTAAGCATTATAGTGTCCCATCAGGAACTTGACTACGGCAATAATCGGAAAGAAACCAGATAAAAATCCAAGTGCCTGTGTCTCCGTCTCTGTTTTCCCGTCCAGCCTTGCATATACCTTTATATAACAGGTACCTAAACAGATTACCCTTACGGCTATATTCAATATGGCTCCCACTCCCGGAACAACCGAAACACAATACGCAATTAACCACCAAAGCTTAAACAGCGTTGCCGGAACGCTAAACGAATCAAATAAATTTACGTTTTCCTCACCGTCTATTGCTACCTCTGCAAACGTCCAATAATTTGCAAAAGGAATCCACGCCATCCACGGTCTGTCATACCCTAACGCCTTGAGTGCCTTTGAGTGTGAAATTCCAAAAAGCACATAGGATATACCCATAATCAGAAGCATAAAAATCATAGTACCCCAAAATATTCCCAACACTACCATCGATTCTTCCATCGTTTTCCCTCCCCAGCTTTAATCCAAAACATTTCCACATGCAACCCGATTTCTCTTACTTCCTATCACACAAACCTTTCCTCACTTCTTCCAATAGAATGTTTTTAATTATTATTTTTTCAAAAGATGAGTGCGTTATTCTTTTCTAAGGCTATCAAATACTTCAACATATGTCAACGTTTTCTCGGGCTGCCATTCACCTTATTTATATTGACTTTTCTTTTATGGTATGCTGTAATATATTTAACGACTTGTAACAAATAAGTTCAGAGGTTGCGTTTATGTGTTGGAAAATGACAAATTTACAACTGGGAAAAGGTTCCGTTTATCTCCTTTACAGGGATAGTGCGCTTTTTTTTAGAGAAATTTGTCGTAAACACACTCAATTGTTATGACCACAGAGGTGTTTTTTCAAATGATATAAACTGCGCATTATCTTCTTAACGATCAATTAATTCAGTTAAGGAGATTTTTTATGTTTAAAATTAAAAAGCAATTATCGAAATTATATTTGTTGTCCGTACTGGGCAATTTGTCGCTTACGGGCGCATGGGTCGCAATTTTAGCTGCCAGAGGTTACAGTTTGGTGGAAATCGGCATTGCCGAAACTGTTTTTCACATCACGAGCCTTATTTTTGAAATTCCGTCGGGAATACTGGCGGACGTGTTCGGCAGAAAGAAAATGCTTATTGTAAGCAGTATTATGAGGATGATCGGAAATATCATAATGATACTTTCCAATAACCTGTTTATGGTATGTCTTTCCATTGCCTTCCACGCATTGAACTATAATTTTTCCTCCGGCACAGGCGACGCTTTGGCGTACGACTCGCTTAAAATCGCCAAAATGGAAAGCGGGTTTGAGAAGTATGTATCCAATCAGCTTATCATATATCGCCTTTGCAGCGGCATTTCCACCTTATGCGCAGGTTTTGCTCTTTTCCTCGGTCACAAAATTGCATACGGAACAGACCTTGTTACGGGCGCAATTCAGATACTGATACTGGCTTCTCTTTGCGAGGTTTACGCCGGAAATCAGAGTGCCGAGAAAAGCCGCAGAAGCCCGACAGATCTAGGCAGGGAGCTGATTGCTTGCATCAAGGAAAGTCTTTCTTTTCTGAAAGAAGCAAAAAAAGCTATCGGAATAATGATGTGCAACTCTTTTGTTGGAGCTGTGGACATTTTGCTGCTGTTCTTTTTGCAGGCAAAGCTGCAAGAAAAAATGCCCGAATGGGGTCTCGGATTTGCCCTGCTTTTTATGGAAATGGGCGGTATTGTTGGCGCAAAACTGATATTGAAGCTGCCAAAGCTTAAGTACCGCAGCGTGTTTGTTATAACAGCACTGTTTGTATTTGCGGGAGTTCTGGCGGAACATTCGTCAATGTGGCCGGTTATGGCTTTAGGCGGCTTCCTTGCGGCTGTGGGGGACGACGCTATACAAGTGCGGACCAATGCCATTTTGCAGAATATGTTCCCCTCTGAGCAGCGCGCAACGCTCACCTCTGCGGAATCCTTTTCATTTTCTGTCATTATGATAATACTGTCGCCGCTTGCGGGGTTTGCTTTTACATATTGGTAAGTTATATTTGGGATTTATTGACAGGGTGAAACGTGCGCCGCAAGGCGCACAACAAACGGCTATGGATTCGATTCCATAGCCGTTTTGTATGATCCGCCTTTTTCCCATAAAACCTTATGAAGATCTAAAGCCTCACATAAAAATCAAATTGTCCTCACCTCTGATATCTATCCCCATTAACATCACAACTTAAAATAGGCAACGGATTCTTTCAGCTCTTCCGATATATTATCCGTATCTGTCGCCTGAACATTGATCATTTCAATATTTTTCCTCAACTCTTCTATGGATGCGGTGGTTTCCTGACAGCTTGCGGTATTTTCTTCTGATATGGAGGACAGGCTGCTTATTTCGTCAAGTACCTTTTCCTTATCATGATTCAGGGCGTCGATTTCCGTTGATATGTTATGAATCGTATCAACCGTGATTTGGATTTTATCGCTGACTTTATCAAAGCTGTCGCTCACCGTGGCCAGTGCCTCTCCCTCCGAATCGATGGCATCTTTGATTTGATTTGCAAGCTCCACATTGTTTTGGGATTTCAAAATAATTTCGTTAATAATATTCTGAATTTCCTTGGCTGAGTTATCGGATTCCCCGGCTAACGTTTGTATGGAGGATGCGACAACAGAAAAACCTCTTCCTGCTTCCCCGGCCCTTGCCGCTTCAATGGAAGCGTTCAGTGACAACATACTCGTCTGAGCCGCAATGCTTTTGATTGCCTCTGCCGCCTTACTTATGTTTTCAATTGCCGCATTTGCCTCATTGATACCCAACACGACATTTTCCGATATGGTAACCGTATTTTTATTCGCATTGATTAAATGGGACAAATTATCCTTTGCCTCGTTATTAATGACTTCAATGTCCCGCGCACCTGCCTCTGCCCCCGCCGCGCTGTCGGCAATGGAAGAAATGCTTTCTCCCACATTCTGCATGGACGCTGCCGTATTCTGAACCGAATCCGCGATATGCATTGAGCCTTCCGACAATTCATTTGCCGCTCTCACAATGCCTTCGGTCACATCATTGGAAATCTCAATGCCATCATGAATGGTTCTCACATTCTGATTCAGCCTTACGGTTTTATCATCTACTTTGGAAATAATGCTTTTCAAATTATCATGAAGATTTTCGGTAGAATCTATCAGGGCCGCAATTTCCTTGATATTTGATGTGCAGCTTGTACTGATGCCCAGTCTGCCCTTTGACAGCTCATGCGTGTAATCGGCCACCCCAATGATCGTCTTTCTGATGCTCAGCCCGATCAATACAATAATCACAATACAAAAAGCGGCGGTACATACGGCAACAAGCACCATGCTTATCGTATTTGATGCTATATTTTCATTTACAAGGGATTCCGGCATTCCTGCAAATGCCATTCCGATGATCTCACCGCTTTCATTACAAACAGGGGTATAATACACATAGTACTTCCTTCCCCCGATGATCGTTCCATTCGTGCGATAATCCTCTCCTTTTTTCACCGCATCCCAGATTCCCGCTGAGGATTTTGTCCCTACATTCCGTTCTCCATTCTCATTATAGATAGATGTAATGAACCTTACATCCTCAATGAACAGTGTGAGATCGACATCCTGAACTTTAAGGCTGTCAATAAAATCCAGACTGACCTCATCCACTTCAAGAATATCTTCATTGATATCCCATTCAAAATATTCCCTTACCGATATGGCACATGCCTGTAATTGTAAATACACTCTTTCTTCCAAATTGCTTTTTGCTTTATAAATCGCTACTGCGGATATTGTGACTGCCGCCACAAACAGGGGAATCAATCCCATTAACATACTGGTTGCCAAAAAGGTTAATCTGTGTTTCTTCATACACTTCCTCCAAAAGTATTTTGGGCATCTGCCACCACGGTAATCACCCATTATATTTTAATGGAATTGACATAAAAAATCAATGATCATGGTACAATTTTTCATCTAATGGAATTTCCTCTCACGCCGATCAATACCGTCTCTGCTGCCGCAGCTCCTCATAGAGCAGACGATAGTTCTCATACCGCATCCGGGAAATCTCACCGCTCTCCACCGCATCCTTCACGCCGCACACCGGCTCGCTCATATGCGAACACCCCGCGAATCTGCAGTTTTTCTCGAACCTCACAAACTCCGGATAAAAAGAGGAGAGCTCCTCCTTCGTCAGCTCGAAAAGTCCCAGCGAACTAAACCCCGGCGTATCCAGTATATAAGTATCCTCCGCCACGGCGATCAGCTCCGTGTGGCGGGTAGTGTGTTTTCCTCTGTCAATTTTCTCACTGATGCTGCCGGTCTGCATTCTGGCTTTATCCTGAAGACAATTCACCAGCGAGGACTTCCCCACGCCGCTGGGGCCCGCCACCGTGGTAGTCTTCCCCGAAAGCACTCCCCGCAGTTCCTCCACTCCCTGATTCCTGCCGGCGCTCGCCAGAAGCGTGTGATACCCGCATCGCTCATAGATCTCCCGATAACACTCTCCCTGACCGTCTTCATCCAGATCCAATTTATTGAAACAGATGACGGTGGGAAGCCCCTGCCGCTCCATCATGATCAGAAATCGATCCAGCAGATTAAAATTCGGCTGCGGCTTCACAATGGCAAAAATCACCAGCGCCTGATCCACATTCGCCACCGCCGGTCGGATAAGCTCGCTCTTTCTGGGCAGGAGCGCCGTGATATTGCCCACTGCTTTCTCCTCGTCCAGCACAGTAAACTCCACATCGTCCCCCACCAGAGGTTTCCTGTGATCTTTGCGAAAGATGCCCTTTGCCTTACATTCGTACACTCTGCCGTCCTTTGATGTCCCCTTCGCATGGACATAATAAAAACCGGCGATCCCTCTGATTATCTTTCCCTGCATATTTCGTTCCCGCGCTCTGTCACTCCTGCACAAATTCGATTCTTCTGGTAAAACTCCGCTCCTCGGAGGATCCGGGCACGCTCACCACTTCGCCCGTGTCGGGATTGGTGATGCTGCTGCCCGCCGTAGTCACCTTGTAGGTCATGGTGACGGTTCCGCCGGATGCGGTCAGACCGTAATAGTTGGCCGCCTGCGGAAACGCGGATGTTCTGGTGTCCAAGAGTACCTTCCCGTCGTCCGTCACCAGCTTGATGCTGACCTCCGTGCCCGTCACATAGTCGGGCGCCTCGGAGGTGGTAGGCGCGGTGATGCTGGCGTTGCATTTGTAAGTCGCTTTCTCCGATCCCATACTCACCTTGATGTCCATGGACGCGCCCTCGTCCACATAAGATCCGTGGGAATAGCTCTGATAACAGATATAGCCCTCCGCAACCTCCAGACTGTACACATAACTCACGCTTCGGATGGTGATCCCCGCCTCGATTGCCTCAAACGTGCCGTCCTCCTCGGTCAGACCGATCAGGTTGGGCACACGGATTTTCTTTTCCTCTTTCCCCAGACTCACGGTGACCGTGATGACACTTCCCGCGGGCGCCTTGGTGCCTCCCAAAGGAGACTGGGAGATCACGATCCCTTTCTCGATCGTGTCGGAATAGGCCTCCGCCTTATTGACCAAAAATCCCAGACCTGTCAGCTTGTTGGAAGCCTCCGTAAAGGTATAGCCCGTCACCTCCGAGATCTCCACGCCCTGTGTGCCGGCGCTCACGATCAAAATGACTCTGCTGCCCGCCTCGATCTTCGCTCCCACTTCCACATTTGCACTGATGACCACTCCCGCGTCAATGGTATCGGATTCCTGATACTGAGGCTCGGTGAGAATCCCGATCGTGTTCAGCGTATTCCGGGCATCCTCCAGTGTCATTCCCTTCACATTCGGCATTTCCACATATTCCTGATCCGTTGTCTCGTCGGTGGAAAGGATTGGCCCGTTGTTGCCCTGCGGTGCGTTTCCGCCCAGCAGTTTGACGGCCAGAATAATAATGATCACAATAATGATGATACCGGCCACCACCGCGAGAATCGTGGTAACGCGCTCCATCTTGGGATCATAATCATACTCCTCTTCGTCGCCGTACTCTTCCTCCCCCTCATACATCGCCTCCGTGTCGGAACGCAGGCGCAGGGAATCCTCTCTGGAGACATACTCCCCGCCGTATGCGGTATGATTCTTGATCTGCTCCATGTCCCCCTCGCTGATCGCCCGGGTGCCGCCCTCCAGATCAGGATCCGCAAACACCACAAAATCCTCGTCCGGATTCATGAGCGACTGCTTCAGATCCGCAATCAGCTCTCCCATATTCTGATAGCGCCTGTCCGGAGACTTCTGACAGCACTTTAGCACAATGCTCTCCACACTGGTCGGAATCTCAGGCACATATTCCTTGGGGGAGGGCAGTTCCTCCTGAATATGCTTGATGGCAATGGCAACGGTGGTCTCTCCGTTAAAGGGTACACGCCCGGTGAGCATCTCAAAGACCGTCACGCCCAGAGAGTAAATATCACTCTTCTCGTCACTGTAACCGCCTCTGGCCTGCTCCGGAGAGGTATAATGCACGGATCCCATCACATTGGAGGTGATGGTGTTGCTGGTGGCAGCTTTGGCGATGCCAAAGTCTGTCACTTTCACCTTACCGTCCTTGGAAATAATAATATTCTGCGGTTTGATATCCCTGTGGATGATATGATTGTTGTGAGCCGCCTCAATGCCCATGCTCACCTGAATTGCAATGCTCACGGCCTCCTTGTAGGAAAGTCTTGCTTTTTTCTCGATATATTTTTTCAGGGTGATTCCTTCCACAAGCTCCATGACGATATAATGGATCCCGTTCTCTTCCCCCACGTCATATACATTGACGATATTGGGATGTGCAAGCCCTGCTGCCGCCTGCGCCTCCGTCTGGAATTTGGACACGAAGTTCGCATTCTCGGAAAACTCCTGTTTGAGCACTTTCACCGCCACAAACCGATTCAGTTTGTGGCACTTCGCTTTATATACATCTGACATGCCGCCGGTACCGATCTTCTCGAGAATCTCGTATCGGTCGCCAATCATCATACCTATTTTAATCATACCGTTATCCTTTTCTTCGCTTCAAACTACTTAAGATCCTGCTCTATCAGCACCACCGAGATATTGTCCTTGCCGCCGTTTGCATTGGCCGCGTCCACAAGCGCCTGCGCCTTCTCCACAATATCTCTCGCCCCGCCGAGAATCATACGAATCTCCTCGTCCTCCAGCATATTGGTCAGACCGTCGGTACACATGAGCACCAAATCGCCCTCTTTCAGCTCCACCGTAAAATAATCCGCTTCCACGGTCTCACTGGCTCCGACGGCTCTGGTGATGATGTTTTTGTCCGGGTGATTTCTGGCTTCCTCCTGAGAGATCGTCCCTGCGCGCACCATCTCCTCCACCAGAGAGTGATCTCTCGTGATCTGACGGATCTCTTTTCCCACCACATAGAGTCTGCTGTCGCCCACGTTAGCCACCTGAAGGAACTTTCCGAGACAGGTCGCCGCCACCACCGTGGTTCCCATCCCCTCCATGTCCGGTATCTCCGCGGCCTTTTTGCGGATGAGATCATTGGCTGCACTGATTGCCTTCCCGAAGATCTTCACCGGATTTTTCTCAAAAGAATCCCCAACCTCCGAGAGCATGGTCTCCACCGTCAGCTTGGAGGCATAGTCTCCCCCATTGTGTCCGCCCATGCCGTCCGCCACGATAAACAGATTGGGAAGACTTCCCACGGGCTCCTCCGACGTATACAGATAATCCTGATTTACTTTTCTTTTTCTACCGATATCGGTAATGGAAAACGTCTTTAACACGTTTTATTCCTCCCGAATGGACGAGGCCGCGGCCTGTCCGGCCGCCAGTTTCTTCCGTCTAAGCTGCCCGCAGGCGCCGTCGATATCTCGTCCCATTTCCCTTCTTATGGTAACATTTATTTGGTTTTTTTCAAGTCTATTTTTGAAAGCCGCGATTTTTTCGGCCTCCGACTGCACGAAATCACGCTCTTTTATGGGGTTTACGGGGATCAGATTCACATGACAGCAAAGGGGTCCCGCCAGTGCGCTGAGAGCCTGAACATCCTCTTTCGTGTCATTGACGCCGCCCACCAGCGCATACTCTAATGTGATCCTTCTCCCTGTCCTGTCAAAATAGTACCTGCAGGCCTGCATCAGCTCGGCGATGGAATAGCGGTTGGCGATGGGCATCAATTCCTTCCGCTTCCCGTCGGTGGCCGCGTGGAGGGACAAAGCCAGCGTGATCTGAAGCTTTTCGTCGGCGAGAAGCCGCATACGGGGTACGATGCCGCAGGTGGATACCGTGATCCCCCGCTGGCTGATGTGCAGCCCGTGTTCGTCCGTGAGCATCCTGATAAATTTCAGGAGATTATCGTAATTGTCCAAGGGTTCCCCGATGCCCATGACCACCACATTGGACACCCGCTCTCCCGTCAGTCTTGTGACCGCATAGATCTGATCAAGCATCTCGGAAGGCGCCAGACTGCGCTCCAGACCGTCCAATGTGGAAGCGCAGAACCTGCATCCCATGCGACACCCCACCTGAGAGGAGATACACACAGAATTGCCGTGCTTATACCGCATCCACACGCTTTCCACCACATTGCCGTCGTAAAGTCCGAACAGAAACTTTTTCGTTCCGTCGATCTTCGACTCCTGCACCTGCAGAGGCTCCAGAGCCGTGTACCGATAGCGCTGTCCGCACCGCTCTCTGAACTCCTTGGAAAGATTCGTCATCTCATCAAATCCCCGGGCCAGCTTCACATGCATCCACTCGTACATCTGCTTCGCCCGAAACGCCTTCTCCCCGTATTTTGCCAGCTCCTCCGCTAGTTCCTCCAAGGACAGGGACTTGATATCCAATTGATTGTTGTCTTCGGTTAGTTGCCCCGTCTCCATGTCATCTGCCTCCGATTCCTCCCGTGCCGAAACCGCCCCGCAGCCGCCCGGTCACATCTGCTTTCCATCCCAGATGACAAGTTCAGCTCCTGCGTCTGAGTCTCGCATAGTAAAATCCGTCCGTCTCGTCCTCCCCCGGCATGAACTGTCTCTCCTCCTCCAACAGAAAGGGAAACCGTTCCAGTATCCATCGAACCGTCCGCTCATTTTCCTCCGGGTTGACGGTACAGGTACTGTAGAGCAGCACGCCGCCCGGCTTTACATACCGCCAGCTTCCCTCGACGATACGCCGCTGCAGCTCCCCGATCTCCTTCATCTTCTCCGGCGTCAAACGGTATTTGATATCTCTCTTTTTGCCCAGAACACCCAGACCGGAACAGGGCACATCCGCCAGCACCACATCCGCCTGTTCCCACAGTTTTTCGTCCGGCACCGCGGCATCCTGTATCTCCACCGTGATATTGTTCCTCCTCATGCGGGCGGCATTTTCCTCGATCAGCGCGGTCTTCTTGAGGGATACGTCTCTGGCCGCCACTCTCCCGGTCTCTCCGGCTTTCTCCGCCGCCAGTATGCTCTTTCCCCCGGGTGCGGCACAGACATCCACCACAAAGTCTCCCTCCCGGATTCCCGCGGCCTCCACCGCCGCAGCGCTGCTTGCGTCCTGCACGATAAAGATCCCCTCCTCATAACCGGGAAGCTCTGCAAGGTTCTCGGTATGCTCCACAAGGTAAAGATAGGGAAAATGTCCGCCCGGCCGCAGTTTCGCGCCTGCCCGCTCCATGGCTGACACCCACTCCTTCCGCTCCGCCTCCGGCAGATCCGTCCGAAAACGAATCGACACCGGATGAATCTCCAAAAGGCTCCGCAGCATCCGCTCCGTGCGCTCCGCCCCGTAGGCGTCCGTAAAAAGGTCTACCAGCCAGACCGGCATAGAATATTTCACGGACAGATATTCCCGGGGATGCGCTCCGGGATCCGGCAGCGCAAGCTCCCCTTTCCGCCTTGCCATGCTTCTGAGCACTCCGTTCACAAACCCTTTCAGATTCCCGAATTTCCGCTTCCCGGCCAGCTTGCAGGCCTCGTTGCAGACCGCGCTGTCCGGCACATTGTCCATGTAGAGAATCTGATAGAGACTCATGCGCATCAGGCATCGTATCAGGGGTTTCATCCGGTTTACGGGCACACTGGAACATGCGTCCAGATAATAGTCAAGCTCAATCTGTCTCTCGATGGTTCCCTCCGTCAGCCGCTTGATAAAAGCCCGGTCCCGTTCCTCCAAATAACCATATTTATCCAGCACCGCCTTGATCAGCCTGTGGGAAAATTCCTCCCCCCGCTCCAAGGCGAGCAAAGTGTCCAACACAATTTCTCTGGTGTTCTCCGCCACGTCTCTTCCGCCTCTCTCTTCCCTCTTGGTTCCACCCAGCTCAAGGCTCAGTCATTCCTTCTCCTGCCGCCGCCGAATAAGAGCATCAGACGCAGAAGCTGCAGAATCGAGGAGGCCGCCGCTGCCACATAGGTCAGCGCCGCCGCCGTGAGCACCTTTTTACAGCCCTCTCTCTCCTGCCCCGAGAGCAGTCCCCGTTCCGTGATCTTGGCAACGGCTCTGCGGGAGGCGTTAAATTCCACCGGCAGTGTCACCAGTTGGAACAATACCGCCAGCACAAACGCCCAGATTCCGATTTGAATCAGCACCTGATTCCAGCTTAAGAATACTCCCAGCAGGATCAGGGGCAGCCCAAGCTGGCCGGCCACATTCACCACCGGCACCATCGCCGAGCGGACGGACAGAGGCGAATACCCCTGCGCATGCTGAATCGCATGTCCGCATTCGTGGGCCGCAACGGCTACCGCCGTGACGGAAGCGCCGTGATAGACGTCATAGGAGAGGCGGACGGTATCGGTTCTGGGATCATAGTGATCACCGCTATCGGCTTGCAGACATTCTATCTGCACATGGTGAAGCCCCTCTTCCATAAGAATCCTTCTCGCCGCCTCCGCACCGTTTAATCCGGTGGAACTCGGCACTTTCTTATATCTGCTCATGGTGGAATTCACCAGCGCACTGGCGCCCAGACAGAGCACCATCCCCACAAGCACCAAAAAATAAGTCGGATCATAAAAATATCCATAATATCCGTACGGCATCCTTCTACCTCCTGACTCCCAGCACCTCTCCCGGCTGCAGCCTGACCCCCAGCAAAAAGTCATGGGCGCTCATGCGCTTCCTGCCTTCCATCTGCAGTTCCAGCACTCGGAGCGCTCCTTCCCCACAGCATATCAGAAACGAATCCCCGTCCACCCGAAGCACTTCCCCGGGGAGCGCCTCTTGGTTTTCCTCCCGGATAGATTTTGCATCCCGGATAGGTTTCGCATCCGTGGGTACGGCTCTCCAAATCTTCATCTGCTTTCCCTTATAGAAAGTATATGCGCTGGGCCACGGCGTCACCCCTCGAATCAGGCGGTCCAGCTCTCCTGCGCTCTTCCCAAAATCCAGCCGCCCCATCTCTTTCTCGATCAAGGGCGCATGGCAGCTCTTCGCATCATCCTGAGGCTCCGGCACAAGTTTTCCGGCCGCCAAAAGGTCCAAGGCCTCCGTGACAGCCTCTCCGCCCAACACCATGAGCTTGTCGTGAAGCGTCTCATAGGTGTCATCCTCCGCGATGGGAATGCTCTTTTTATACAGCATATCCCCCGTATCGACCCCGGTATTCATCTGCATGATGGTGATGCCCGTCTCGTGCTCCCCGTCGATGATCACATGCTGTATGGGAGATGCGCCGCGATAGCGCGGCAACAATGAGGCATGGATATTGATACATCCAAACGGGGGAATCTCCAGAATCTCCTGAGAGAGAATCTGTCCAAAGGCGGCCACAATATACACGTCCGCCTCATATTTCTTAAGCTCCGCCACACCCTCCGGCGTCTTGATCCGCCTTGGCTGCATCACCGGAATGTCGTGCCGCAGCGCGCACGCTTTCACCGGAGGCGCCTGCAGCTGTCCGCTTCTGCCCTTCGCCTTGTCCGGCTGGGTCACTACGGCGGTGATCTCATGCCCTGCCGCAATCAGCGCTTCCAGCGCTCCCACGGCAAAATCGGGGGTTCCCATGAACACAATTTTCATTGATCCTCATCCTCCCCATAGGTCACGTCCTGCAGTTCTCCCTCGACCTTCTCCACATAGAGATGTCCGTCCAGATGATCCAGCTCGTGACAGATGGCTCTCGCCAACAGTTCCGTTCCCTCCACCTCAAAAGGTTTCATATTCACATCCAGCGCCACCGCTTTCACATAATCGGGTCTCGTCACCACACCGCTCTTTCCCGGAAGACTTAAACACCCCTCCGGTCCGGTCTGCTCCCCGCTGCTCTCCACAATGCGGGGATTGATCAGAATATAGGGATCTTCTCCCGTCACGTCGATGACCACGATGCGCTTCAAAATGCCCACCTGAGGCGCCGCCAGTCCCACGCCGTTGGCCTCGTACATCGTCTCCAGCATGTCCTCTATCAGTTCTTTCGTGCGCGGCGTTATCTCCGTCACTTCCTTGCACTTTTTGGTCAGTACATCGTCTCCGTATTCGCGGATATTTCTGATTGCCATTTCTGTTCTCCTCCCCACGGGGACCGCTCCCCGGTCTTCTTATTTTTGATTTCCTACAGACAGTTCATGGGGTCAAAATCAAACTGCACCTGCGCATTCCCCGGCTGCTGCTCCGAGAGCCGCCCCTCCAGCCTGTCCTTGATCCGAACCAGCTTTTCATAGGCTCCGTCCTTGATATAGAACACATACCGGTAGATGTCGTTAATCCTGCCGATGGAAGCAGGCGCAGGCCCCAACACCAAGGCGCCCTCCGCCTTTGCATCCTCCGAAAGTCTCTGTGCCAGATCCGCTCCCGTCTCTTCCTCACCGGCAAAAATCTGCACCGCCAGCATATGTGCCGCCGGAGGATAATTCCCCAGCTCACGGTAGAGAATCTCTTCCCGATAAAACCCCTCATAGTCCTGCGCCGCCGCATAGGTCACAGCATAATGATCCGGCTGATAAGTCTGGATCACAGCCTCGCCGCCCTGTGTGCCTCTCCCTGCCCGTCCCACCGCCTGCGTCAGAAGCTGAAAGGTCCGCTCCCCTGCCCGATAATCCGCAGCGCTCAGGGAAAGATCCGCCGCCAGCACTCCCACCAATGTCACGTTCGGGAAATCATGCCCTTTCACGATCATCTGTGTGCCGATGAGCACATCCGCCTCCCCGCCCGCGAAAGCGGTGAGGATTTTCTCGTAGCTGTCTTTGGTTTTGGTGGTGTCCCCGTCCATGCGGAGTGTCCGAACCCCCGGGAACAGCTCCTGTAACTTCTCCTCGATCTGCTGGGTTCCGGCCCGAAAGCCCAGAATATATTTGGAGCCGCACCGGGGACAGAGTCTCGGCTTGGGCTCGCTGTATCCGCAATAATGACAGATCAGCTTTCCGTTTTTATGCTCCGACAAAGACACCTCACAGTGGGGACATTTCATCACCGTGCCGCACAAGCGGCAGGAGACAAACCCCGCATACCCTCGTCGGTTCAGAAACAGCATGCTCTGCTGCCCTTTCCGCAGTCTGTCCGCCAGAAGCTCCTGTAGCTTTCCGCTGAAGATGGAACGGTTTCCCTGTTTTAATTCTTCCCGCAGATCCACGGTATAAACCGTGGGAAGCGTGCCGCCGGTCAGCCGCTCTTTCAAGGTAAAAAGCCGGTACTGCCCGCTCTGTGCCCTGTAATACGCCTCCATGGAGGGGGTCGCAGACCCCAGCACCACGCTGGCGCCATGCAGCCTTGCCACTTCCATGGCGGTCTCTCTGGCATGGTATTTGGGCGTCCCTTCGCTCTTGTAGCTTCCCTCGTGCTCCTCGTCCATGACAATCAGCCCGATGTTGGGAAAGGGGGCAAAGAGCGCCGACCGGGGGCCGATCATCACGTCGATCTCGCCTCTTCTGGCCCGCTCGCACTGATCGTATTTTTCTCCGGGAGAAAGCGTGGAATTGATCACGCTGACCCGGTCTCCGAAACGCCGGTAAAAACGAAGAAGCGTCTGATAGGTGAGGGCGATCTCCGGTATGAGTACAATCGCTTGTCTGCCCCGTTTCAGCACCCCCTCCACCAGCTCCACATAGACTTCCGTCTTGCCGCTGCCGGTGATGCCGTGTATCAGATAGGTTCCTTTTCGGTCCCTGTCGAAATCTTTGAGTACCTCATCCACAATGAACTGCTGCGCTTCGCTCAGACGCTTTTTCTCCTGCTCCCGCACATTCGCAATTTTCACCGGGTTGCGAAAATGCTCCGTGGCGACGACGCGGATGGCTCCCGCCCTCTCAAGGCTGCCGATCGTGCCCGCCGACACGTTCAGCTTCCCGGTGATCCAACGGTAGGGTACGGCCGACACCTCCTGTTCCAGCAGCGCACGCAGAAGTCTGACTTTGGCGGCCTGTTTCTTCCGGATGCTCTCCCCCAGCAGGGAGCAGAGTTCCTCCCGGCTCATGACCACCTCCACCAGACGCTGTTCCAGCTTCTTGACGGACCGCTTGGCCGGCAGCACGGTCTTTAGGGCCTGTATCATGGTGGAGCCGTAATTTTTGCGGATCCAGACCGCAAGCGCCACCATCTTATCCGTCACATCCACATCCTCGGCGGCGGTTCCCGCGATCTCTTTCATGCGGGCGGGATCAAATCGGCACTCCTCCCCCACGTCCACCACATACCCTTTGATGAGTCTGTTGCCGTTTCCGAACGGGATACGCACACACATTCCCGGCTCCAGCAGATCTCTCAGGCGTTCCGGCACCCGGTATTGAAAGGGTCTATCCAGTTTTTCATGGGAGATATCCACAATGATATCCGCATATTGTTCCCGCACCGCTTCTCCGCCTTATCCGTCTCTGTACTCCGTTCGATTCCACCCGCGGGGATTCCGCGGTGTCTCCGAACGCTTTAACCTTCTTCGGGCCGTCCGGACTCCCTCAGGATCTCCCGGATCAGATCCCTCTCATCCATGGGATATTTTACCCCTTTGATCTCCTGATAATCCTCATGTCCCTTCCCTGCAAGCACCACAATGTCCCCGGGCTCCCCGTGGTCAATCGCATAGCGGATCGCCTCTTTGCGGTCACAGATCTCCACAAATCTGCCCTCCGTCTTCGCAATCCCGCTCTTAATGTCCTCAATAATCGCCTGCGGCTCCTCGAAGCGGGGATTATCCGAGGTAATGATCGTCAGATCCGCCAGCCGTCCGCTGACCTCCCCCATCTCAAACCGCCGGTCTCTGGCCCGGTTGCCTCCACAGCCAAAAAGACATACCAACCTGTGGGGCCCATATTCCTTTAAAGTCGCAAGGAGACTCTCAAGCGCCATGGCATTGTGGGCATAATCGATCAGAAGCGTAAAGGCATCCGACACCTTCACCATCTCGATACGCCCCTTTACATGGGCTGTCAGAAGAGCCCTCCTGACAGCTTCCTCCGACACTTGAAAATGCCTGCAGATCGCAATGGCCGTCAGCGCATTGTAGACGCTGAACCGCCCCGGCGTGGGCACCTCCACCTCGAATGAGGCCTCCCCGTCCACACAGACGCGAAACGCCACACCCAGCTCGCCTGGCTTGTGTATCAGCCGCAGATCCTTGGCCCGGATCAGACAGTCCTCTCCCATGCCGAAGCTCTCCAGACTACAGGTATGATCCTGCGTCACCCGGTCAAAATGACTGTCGTCCCCGTTTCCGATCCCTACCAGACACTGTCTGAACAACAGCGATTTACAGTGCAGATAATCCTCAAAGTCCTTATGTTCGTTGGGACCGATGTGATCCGGTTCCAGATTGGTAAAAATCCCATAGTCAAAGACAAATCCCTGCGTGCGGTGCAGCATCAGCGCCTGAGAGGAGACCTCCATCACCACCACGTCCAGTCCCGCATCCGCCATCTCCGCAAAATATTTCTGCACGAGATAGGACTCCGGCGTGGTGCGGTCCGCATGGATATGTCGCTCCCCGATGATCACCTCAATGGTGCCGATCAGCCCCACGCAAAATCCCGCGCTCTCCAGAATGGACTTCACCAGATAGGTGGACGTGGTCTTGCCTTTCGTGCCCGTGATCCCCACGGTCTTAAGTCTCTTTGCCGGATGTCCGAACCATGCCGCAGAGATAAACGCCATGGCATAGCGGGTGTCCTTTACCCGAATGACGGTCACATCCTCCTTCTCAATCCCCTCCACGGGGTCCGATACCACCAGAACGCCGGCCCCCCGCCGCACCACATCGGCGGCAAATTCGTGTCCGTCAAAGTTGGCGCCTTTGATGCAGATAAAAAGACACCCTTCCGTCACCTGTCTGGAATCGTAGACCACTCCGCTCACCGAACGCTCCGTGCCGCTTTTGACACATTCGTATTCTATTTCCTCAAGCAATTCTCTCAAGGGCATAGCCCTTGATTCTGATTCCGATATTAGTTCCGCTTCCCTCATGGCGAATCCTTTCCCGCATATAAGATCCCATCATACATTCTTATCTATTTTACTCCATTTTGACAGTTTCTACCACCCTTTTTTTATTTTCCGCATTTCATTCTATAGTTCTTTTTCACACACACCAGAAAGCTCCCGGCATAACCGGGAGCTTTCCGTTTTCTTATGAGGGGGGAGATAGTGATTTTCTCAACTATCTGTAATCTATCATAATGGAAAGATGTGTCCAAAGTGTGTCCAAAGTATAACGATTTTCTTAAATGAAAATTGGTTTTTTATAAATTACCCGGCGGATCCGCTCCGACAGATCTCAGCAAAAATGCTGCAGGATCAACTGTTTCTCCGTTCTGCCCCGATAGGTGTTCAGCCCGAGCTGATACACTGCGGAGATCTCGAAATCCCCCCGTCCGCCATAGAGCCGCTCCACACTGCCCGCTCCGTATTTTTCCTCGAGAAATGCCTCGAATCCCTCCAGATTTCGGAACAATACGAGCTGCTCTGCGGTTCCCTCCGGCGTCCGCACCCGGAATCTGGCACAGTTTCCCGCGCTTCCCATTCTGGATCCCGACAAAAAGACCAGATTCTTCTGGGCAAAAAGCGGTCTGGGATTGCCCACGCCGAAGGGTTCCAGCATTTCAAGTTCCTCCGCAAGTCTCTCATCCGCATAAGCCAAGGGCATAGGCACGTCAATATGTACCACCGGGACGAAATCCTCCTCCGCAAGCGCACAGCGCTCATTCAGCTCCCGCCGCAGTCTCTCCACGTTCTCTTCCTCCATGGAGAGTCCCGCCGCCATCTTGTGTCCCCCGTATTTGGTAAAGAGATGCCCCACCTGCGTCATGGCGTCATACATATGATAATGCTCGACGGAGCGGCCGGATCCCTTGACTCCTTCCTCCCCTTTTGTCAGCACGAAAACCGGTCTCTCATGCTTCTCCCGCACACGGCCGGCGATAATCCCCGCCAGACTCTCATGCACCTCGGGCAGATAGATCACCAGCACCTTGTCCTGTTCCATGTGATGCTTTGCAAGATACTCCTCCGCCTGCTCCACTCCCTGCAGCGTGAGGTTTTTGCGGCTGTTATTCATCTCCACAAGCTCTTTTGCGGCGTTCATGGCCTCCATTTTATCACGGCTTAAAAGGAGCTCCAGCGCCCGTTTTGCCGTGTCCAGACGCCCCGTGGCGTTCAGGCAGGGCCCCAGCACAAAGCCCAGATGATAGGCGGAAAGCTTCTTCGCCTCCAGACCGTTGACCTCCGTCAGCGCCCGCAGGCCGAGATTCCGGCTCGCCCGCAGACGCTTTAGTCCCTCCTTCACGATGATGCGGTTCTCATCCGCCAGTTCCATCACGTCACAGACCGTGGCAAACGCCGCAAACTCCAAGCATTCCTCCATCAGATCCCACATCTCGTCCGCGGACACACCTCCCGCTTCCCGCTCCTTCTCCAACATAGCCTGCATGAATTTGTAGGCCACCACACCGCCGCAGATACCTTGAAAGGGGTAGGTGCAGTCCCCACGCTTGGGATCCACCACCGCTTTCGCAGGCGGCAGGATCTCCCGCCTGCGCTCCGCTCCATCCACGGTTTCCGTCACATAGGGCACTTCGTGATGATCCGTCACCACCACATCCATCCCGTAAGATGCGGCCAGCGCAATCTGAGCCGCCGCCGCAATTCCGTTGTCGCAGGTAAGGATCAGCCCGATTTCGTCCTCTCTGGCAAGTTCGATCAGATGATCGTTGAGTCCGTATCCGTCGTGGATGCGGTGGGGAATGGCCGTGTCCACCTCGGCGCCTAACGCCCGCAGTCCTTTCGTCAGAATATACGCCGAACAGATGCCGTCCACATCATAGTCTCCTATGACACGGATGCGCTTTTTGTGTGAGATGGCTTCCCGCACGGTTTCCACCGCCCTGTCCATATCTTTTAACAGCCATGGAGAATAGCAGTCGCTTAACGTTCCGCGCAGGAACTTCTCCACCTGCGCCTCCTCCGTCAGATTCCGGTTTCGCAGAATGCGCGCCAGAACGGGACTGATCCCGAACCGCTCCGCCCACTTTTCAAAATCCGCCTTCTTGGCCGCCACCATCCATTTTTCCATCTGTTTTCTCTCCCGCTTTGACATTTCCCGATGTGATACCTCTCCATTTTACATGTCCCAGCCGAAAAAGACAACCCGCATCACGCCGTTCTCCTTGCGGAAAACTAGATCCAAATATATATTTCCCTCGTCCGGTTCGGGATTGCTGCACTCGATCTGCAGCTCCACTTGCTCTCCCTCCCGGATTTCTTCCACGCTTCCCATACAGAGACGCTTTGCCTGCGCGCCCGTATATTCCAGATTGCCCCGCTCCAGATCCCGTCTGCAGGATTCGTCGGCCTCGCTGCTCAAAGTCTCCAGACAACGATTCCCGTCACCGGCAAAATAGGCGTCGCCAAACGCTATTGCGGCCTCCTTCAGAGCCTCCCCGTCGGCACTCAGTCCGTCGGTGTTCAAGAGAAAGGTCTCCGCAACCGCGTTCAGAAATGTTCCCCAGCCCTCCTCATACTCCGGAAGGTCCGGATAGGCATAATTCACGCCATAGGTGCTGTAGACATCCTCCACCAGCAGGATATTGTCCTGACAAGCTTCTCCCTGTCTGTCCGTCCGCATCCGATAGACTCCGCTCTCCGTCTTCTCATACCCTTCCTGCCGAAGAAGCTCTTCCACCGCCCCGGCATCCAGTCCCGCATACAGGACTACCCGCAGAAAGACATTCTCGTTGGCTTCGCTCCGAAATCCCAGCGGTTCCTCATACGTCAGTCGCTCATCCTCGGGAAAAAGCATCCGGTAACCGTTCCCCGTCACCGGCCGCGCGGGGATCTCCACCGGCATTCCCTCCGCCATATAGCGGATGGCATAGACCGGCTCGTCATCCGGGGCACCGTCGGCCTGTGCCCCGACGGCCTGCATCCCGACTTCCTGATTCCGGCTGATCTCCGAATCCCGGCTGGTCTCCGGGGCACCGTCGGAGAGATTCGGCGTCCCTTCATCCGGCGTTTGTTCATCCGCCGGCGCGGCAATCAAGGGCTCCCCGCCCTGCGTCTCCCCCTCGGGAGCGCCTGCGTCCACCCGCTTTCCCGACGTGGCAAACACAAAGGCCACCACCGCCACCAAAACCGCTGCCGCAATACCGATTCCGAGGCTCTTTTTCCTTGTCAGCATAATCGACTCGATCCTCTCCTCCAGAACATTTTCACTGAATCCGTTGTATAAAGGCATGGGAAGACTCTTTTTCTCCGCCATGGAGATCAGTGTCATGGCATAACTGCCCCGGGACTGCCTTCCCAAGAGATGCACCACCGTCTCGTCGCAGGACAGCTCGATGTCACGGTTGCACTGGATATACAGCGCCCACACAAGAGGATTAAACCAATGGACGCAGAGGGCGGCAATCATCAGACATTTCAGCACGGCATCGAAATGCCGGATGTGGACATACTCATGGGTCAGCATAAACTCCGTCCGATCCCGGTCCTCCCAGTCGATTCCGGCAGGAAACAGGATGACAGGACGCCATACGCCGTATGTGAGCGGCGCCCGGATGCCCCACAGACAGCGCACCGAAACCTTCCGTCTGAGTCTGTGCGCTGCCAGAAACTCCTCCACACATGCTTTCTTCACCGGCAGAGATTCGGAGAATCTTCGCCTACAGTGGAAATAGGCTGCCACAAAGTATCCGGCACACAGAAGACTTCCTCCCCGCCACAGGATGCCTGCCCACCTTCCGGCTGCTTCCGCCTTGTTCTCCGCTCCTGATCCGTCCGCATCAAAACCGACTCCCGGCTGCGTCTCCATGCCCGCTTGGTCCATGCCTTCCTGCGGGCCGTCATCGCCGTATGCTCCGACGTTCCCGTCCGCGGCCTTGCCGGTTCCGCCCTTCTGGGATACATTTTGCTCCTCCGGCTCTGCGCCGCCTGCCGCGAACAGTCCCCGCAGTCCGTCTTCCGCCAAATCCGTCCACACACCCTGTCCATGTGCGCCCGACGCGGCGGAGGAATCGCCCCACGAAGAAACGTTCCAAGAGACACCATTCCATGAGGAAGCATCCCATAAAGAATAAAAACTCCACTGCGAAGGTATCCGAACAGGAATCAGAAGCCGAAGCGCCACGATTCCCCATAAAATCACGAATGTTTTCTTGGGAAGCCGATGCAGCAGCAGACTCCTCACCAAGAATACCACCACAACCATAATGCCTCCCGTCAGGCTCATTTCCCATACAGTCATCTGTTCCACCCCCTATTGCAGTTCGTCCACAATGTGTTTCAGACGCCCGATTTGTTCAGAAGAAAGCTCCTGTCTGCCCAGAAGCGCCGCAAAAAGTTTGTCCACCGAACCCGCATACAGCTTCTGAATCAGTTCGTCCGTCTCCGCCCGCTGCACCTGTTCTCTGAGAACCAGCGCATGACAGATATAACCGGGCTCTCTTCGCTCAACGGCCCCTTTCGCAATACAGCGCTTTATCAGCGTATACGTCGTATTCTTGTTCCATCCGATCTCTTTTCCCAGCCTCTCCGCCACATGTTTTGCGGTAACGTCTCCTTCATCCCAGAGCACTTCCATCACATTCAGCTCCGCATCAAATAACTTTTCGTATTCCATCTTTTCACATTCCGGCTTTTCGCGTTCCGGCTTTTCGCGTTCCGGCTTTTTCTTCTCTCCGTCCATAAGCCCCTCCTGTCTGCTTTCCGTTTGGACTACAGCAGTAGTCCCTACACGTATAGACTACTACTGTAGTCCGCATATGTCAAGTAGTTTTTAAAAAAAGAACCTGCAGCTTTACGCCACAGGTTCTCAACTTTTGGATTGCTTTTTAAATTCTTTTTGGTTCCTTTATTTTGCCCTCTCCTTCTGAGGGAATTTCTTCCTCAGCACATACCACAGCGCTCCCGTGATGCACACGGAGGAGTACGCACCGCAGACAATACCTACCATCAGAGGCAGTGCGAAATCCCGGATACTGGTCACACCCAGCACATACAGGCAGGCCACCATAACAAAGGTCGTCAGGGAGGTGAAAATACTTCTGGACAGCGTCTGTGTGATACTCTGATTCACCACATCCTGCAGATCGTCCTTCCTGCTCATCACCGCCATATTCTCACGCACACGGTCGAAGATTACGATGGTGGCGTTTACGGAATAACCGACGATAGTCAGCATACATGCGATAAAGGTATTGCCCACGGAGACCTTGGCCACCGCATAGAACGCCAGCACCACCAGCACGTCGTGCAGCAGCGCCGCAATACTGCTGATACCGAAGCGCAGATCCTTGAACCGGATTCTGATATAGATCAGCATGAGCACGATGGCAACCACCACCGCCAGAATGGTGTCGGACTTCATCTCGCTGCTGATGGTGGAACTGATCGTCTCTGAGGTGATCATATCCTGTGCAACGCCGAAATTGTCCGTCAGCACTTCGTCCAACGCCTCTCTCTGCTCTACCGTCAGCGAGTTGGTCTTGAAGATGATCTCATTGGTCTCCTGTACATTCTGAACCTGTACGGCACTTCCGGTCACTTCTTCGATCAGAGGCACCACTCGGTCATTGGCCTCCTCCAGCGTCATATATTCGTTGAACATGACGGTGGTCGCGGTACCGCCCTTAAATTCCAGACTATAATTGAGGATATCGCCGGTTCCCGCCTTGTTGACTCCCATCACCACGAATCCTGCCACGATCACCGCGATGGATACGCCGAAGAAAATTCCCTTCTTGGACAGGAAATTAATCGCCTTACGATCTTTCGCCACACCGTACCACTTGACGTCCCGGATCCCCAGCGCATACAATGCCTGCATGATCAGTCTGGTCACCACCAGCGCCGTGAACATGGAGAGCACGATACCCAGAGCCAACGTCTGTGCAAACCCTCGGATGGTGCCGGGTGCGAGGAAAAACAGCACCGCCGCCGCAATCAGCGTCGTGATATTACCGTCCACAATGGCGGACAGTGCTTTGTCAAAGCCGATCTTCATGGCGCTCTCCACACTCTTTCCGGTACCGATCTCTTCCCTGATACGGGCGAAGATAATCACATTGGCGTCCACCGCCATACCGATGGAGAGGATGATACCTGCCACACCGGAGAGGGTCAGCGTCATATCAAAGCCGTTTAACAGCAGAACGATCAATGCCACATACAGTCCCAGAGCCAGTGCGGAAGCCACACCGGAGATAAAGTATACGGCAATCATAAACACAATCACGATGACAAGGCCGATGGCGCCCGCTTTCAAACTGGTATCAATGGCCTCCACGCCGAGCTGCGCGCCCACCACTTTGGAGTGCAGCTCTTCCAGCTCCAGCTTCAGACCGCCGATACGGATGGTGGAAGCAAGTTTCTCCGCCGCTTCCGCACTCTCCATGGGAGAGATCTGCGCGTTTCCGTTGGTAAACACGCCGTTCACCCGGGGCACACTGACAAATGCTCCGTCATAGTAGATCGCCAGCGTCTCTCCTTTCTCATAAGCGTTTCTGGTGGCGTCGGCAAATTTCTGTGTTCCTGCCTCCGTCATGGTCAGATCCACGGCAAAGGTGGAGTTCTGCATATTGTCACGGGTCGTGACCGCCCGCGCATCCTTCACATCCGTTCCCACCAGCACGATGGACCCGTCCGCCTCAAGCTCCTCGATGGACTTGTTGAGCACATAGCCGGTACCCAGATTACCGTTCGCATCGGTTATGGTACTCTGGGAGTAATTCAGATTGCCGTCCGCGTCGGTCTGCGCGATAAAATACAAGGAACCGGGCCTGCCCAGCTCCTGCAGGATGGCGTTTGCGTCGCTCACACCGGGAATCTCGATATTGATTCTGTCGGTTCCCTCCTGATAGACAATGGCCTCCGTGCTGTAATTCTCCACACGCTGCTGCAGCTTGTTGATGGTATCCTGCATATCCGTGACGCTGGGCGTCCCCTCTCCCACGGCCTGATAGGTAATGCTCACACCGCCGGCCAGATCAAGTCCCAGTTTGATGTCCGATGCGCTGCCCGCACCGTCCTCGTCCACTCCCCTGATATCCACATAACTGATTCCGGCGAGGAGCAGGATCGCACAGAGCAGGATTACGATTGCTTTGCTCTTCTTCATTTTCTCTTGTCCTTTCCTTATAAAACTATTTTGTATGTTGATACTGTTTTTTGTTCCGTTCCTGTTTTTCCTGTTATTACCGTTATTCTCCCGCCTCCTCCATCTCTGCCGCTTTCAGCATGATGGCGCATTCTATCCGTTTCTTCTGAAGCTCGCACCCCACATCGTAGGCGTCGTTGATATTGCCGTGGAAGTTGTAGGAGTTGGCGGCACAGCCGCCGCTGCAGTAGAACTTCGCAAAACACTTTCTGCACTTGTCCTTCGCATAGACATTACAGCACTTAAATTCGTCCCGGATGTCCTCCCGCACGATACCTTCGTCCACATTGCCCATGAGAAACTTCTCGTTCCCCACAAACTGATGACAGGGATAGAGATCTCCCCAAGGCGTCACCGCCAGATATTCCGTGCCGGATCCGCACCCCGACAGGCGCTTTGCCACACAGGGTCCACCCTGCAAGTCTATCATAAAATGAAAGAAATGAAAAGCCCGTCCTTCTTTTTTTCGCTTTAACATCTCCGCCGCCAGTCTGTCATACTCGGAGAGGAGTTTGGGGATGTCCGCCTCCGCAATGGCGTAATCGTCCGCAGGCTGGGCCACCACGGGTTCCACGGAAATCTGTTGAAATCCCAGATCCGCCAGATGTAGCACATCCTCCGCAAAATCCAGATTGTGATGCGTGAACGTTCCGCGCACATAATAATTCATCTGCTCCCGGCTCTCCGCCACCTTCTGAAATTTGGGGACGATCAGATCATAGCTGCCCTGTCCGCCCCGGAAGGGACGCATCCGGTCATGAATCTCTTTTCTCCCGTCGATGCTGAGTACCACGTTCGCCATCTCCCGGTTGACAAATTCCAAGATCTCGTCATCAAGCAGCACGCCGTTGGTGGTCAGCGTAAAACGAAATTTTTTGCCCGCGGCCTCCTCGATACTGCGCCCGTACTCTACCAGCCGCTTTACCACATCCCAGTTCATCAGAGGCTCTCCGCCGAAGAAATCCACCTCCAGATTCACTCTGCTGCCGGAATTGGCCACCAGAAAATCCAGCGCCTTCCTGCCCACCTCAAAACTCATGAGCGCCCGTCTTCCGTGATACTCTCCCTCCTCTGCGAAACAGTATTCGCAGGCCAGATTACAGTCATGGGCAATATGCAGGCACAGCGCCTTCACCACCGTTTGACGGTTCTTAAAATCAAACACATAATTCTCATAGATATCCGGGGCAAAAAGCTGCCCTTCCCGCTCCAGCGCAAGCACCTCGTCCACCGCCTCGCAGATCTCCTCCTGCGGATAGGGTAGATTGGCCAGATTCAAGACCGCGGCGCGTATGGTAGCCTCATCCTTGATCCCCTCGTTCACCAACGGCTCCACCAGAGGAATCATGTCATACACGATATCATCCACCACATGCACGGAGCCGCTGTTGACGTCCATGACAATATTGTAGCCGTTACTTTTATATTGATGTATCATGGCATCCCTTTCCTCTCACATCATCCATCGAAACCCATCGAAAAAGGAAGCTTCTTCCAGATTGCTTTGACACAACAACGGACAGCACGCTCCGCGCACTGTCCCTATGTCCAACGAAAGCAGCGAAGAAATCGCTGCTTACCGCTAGTCTCGATTTAATTGATGTCCGATTATTTAATCTTCTCGCAGCTCTGATTGCCTACCGTACAGGAAGTCTTGCACGCAGATTGGCAGGAGGTCTGGCACTCGCCGCAGCCGCCCTTCTTCATGGATTCCTTCAGATCTCTGGTAGTCAAAGTCTTAATATGCTTCATCTTTAAAAGCCTCCTTGTAAACTACGAACAAATTTTTTAGTATTATAACACAGTCTCTTTCGTCTGTCAACTAACCATTCCCCCCAGCATTCCGCCTCCTGCGCACAGCGCCATCGTGGTGAAAAAGGAATTCCCCAGTGCGTCCGGACTCTGTTTGACCGCCAGAGACACTAACGCCAGCACCACAAAATAGGCGGCGCCCATGAGCAGTCCCCACATGAATTTCCTGTTTCCCAGCTTTTTGCCCGTCACAAAACCCGCAAAAAAAGTCGCCACCACATAGATCGCTATGATCGCCACAGCCACCGGCCGCTCCGACAGCTCCAGTTTAAAGAGTACAAATGCCAGAAGTAACAGCAGCCCCGCCGTCAATATGTACGAAAACAATAAGCTTTTCAGCAGAAAGAGAACCGGTATACCGCCCTCCCCCGCCATATTCCTCCCTCTCAAATGTGTCTCATTCTGCATCCTATCGCTCTCCCTTCCCGCCCTGTCATATCCTTTTTCATAGACCTGCACGACCGCATATTTGCCCGCATATTTGCGGTAAATCCGAATTGTCACTAAAAGTATATTCCGCCCTTTCTAAAAACTTGACAACTTCCACACCATATTGTATAGTGGCAAGTAACGGCACTGTTGTAATGGTGCAAATTGATTACAAAAAGGAGTGAACTTTTTTGGACCCAAGTGTCATACAAAACAATCCCATGTTTCAACCCGAGGATATTCTGCAATTTGTCGTTCTGATCTTTCTGGTATTCCTGTCCGGCTTCTTCTCCTCGGCTGAGACCGCGCTCACCACGGTGAACCGTGTGCGTATACGCGCTCTCGCGGAAGAAGGCAATAAGCGGGCGGTCACGGTCAACAAAATTCTGGACCAATACAGCAAAATGCTAAGCGCCATCTTAATCGGCAACAATATCGTAAACCTGTCTGCGTCCGCGCTGGCTACCACCCTCGCCATGAAAATCAATCTGGCCGTGGGAATCGCGACGGGGCTTTTGACCATTGTCATTTTACTCTGCGGTGAAATCGTTCCCAAGACATGGGCTATGATCAACAATGAAAAGCTTGCCCTCGGCTATTCCGCCGTCATCTTCGGACTGATGCAGTTTCTCACCCCGGTGATCTTCGTGGTGGATACGCTGGCACAGCTCATCATGAAACTCCTACATATTGACCCGAACAAGAAGGTCAATACCATGACGGAGAACGAACTGAAAACCTATGTGGACGTCAGCCATGAAGACGGCGTCATCGAGAGCGAGGAACGGGAGATGATCTATAACGTATTCGACTTCTCCGACGCCGTGGCCAAAGATATCATGATCCCCCGCATCAAGATGGTGACCGTGAGCGTGGACGATTCCTATGAACAGGTGCTGAATGTCTTTCGGGAATCCATGTACACCCGCCTGCCGGTCTATCGGGAGGACAAGGACAATATCATCGGTCTGATCAATATCAAAGACTTTATCCTCGCAGAGAACGCCGACGGTTTCCGGGTGGAGAATATCCTGCGGGACGCGCACTACACCTATGAATTTAAGAAAGTGGCCGATCTGCTTCTGGAGATCCGGGAAAAGACCACCTATATGACTTTCGTGTTAAACGAATACGGCGCCACGGTGGGCATGCTGACGCTGGAGGATCTGCTGGAGGAGATCGTTGGCGAGATCCGAGACGAGTACGACGAAGACGAGGAGAAACTGATTCAAGAAGTGGACGAGCACACCTATCTGGTGGAGGCCAGCATGAAGCTGGATGATGTCAACGACGCTCTGGGCACGGACTTAGACAGCGAGGACTATGACTCCCTCGGCGGCATCCTGATCGAATATCTGGACCGTCTGCCCGAGGACAACGAGGAGGTCCTTCTGGAAAACGGCATGAAATTACAAGTGCAGGGAATTGAGCAGAACCGCATCTCCAAGGTACTCCTGACGCTGCCCCCCGAACAAGACGAGGAAGGCGCCGCAGAGGAGGAGAAAGCGGAGGAGACCGCCGCGGGATAAAAAAATATCATAAAATAAGAGAAACGGCCAATACATAATCAGCCGTTTCTCTCTCTTTCCGGTCACGGTAGGTCTTATTCCACCGAACATTAACCAGCTCAATCAATTTTTCTTGCCTCAACTAAATACTGATATGTCTTTAAATGGTCCTCCGAGACAATATGCGGAATCTTTAACAGCGCATCATACATGTCTTTTTGTTCCTCGGTCACTCCCTCCACAACTTGTTTCTGCAACACTTTTTCCACAATAAAACCGGACGCTTTAAACAGACGGATAATCTCGTTATATGTAAAAAAACGCAAATGGGTTCTGTCCAATATTCCGGCGTCCTCATACCGGAAATCTCCCTTTAATAAATTCAAAACAACCGTATAATGCAGCACATTGGGAACACTTGCAAGGATAGCTCCCGAGGCTTTGAGATATTTATGCATCTTGACCAAAACCTTTTGCGGATCATGCAGATGTTCCAACACATCTCCAAAGATAATATAGTCAAAAAAGCCCTCCGGATATTCCAAAGACATGCTCTCAATATCCCCTTGTCTAATCGTGGGAATATATTTTTGTGCCATGCCGGCAATCTTTCCATCCAGCTCAATGCCAAAAACTTTTGCATTGGGATACTGATTCTGCAGATACCCCAAAGTCGCCCCCAGACCGCACCCCACTTCTAAAATGTGCAGAGGACTTGTCTTATCATCTTCTATACATGCAGTCAGATCCCACCGCTCATGTTTGTAATAACTGTAATCGAGCCCCCACTTTTCCTTAAATTTCCCGCAATTGGTCCGCATCAGATCCCTATACTTCACCATGTCCTTGGCAAAACCGCGGCTGCCAAAATGATAGATGAAAGAATTGCGGCACAACAGAAGCTGATAGCCCGCCTGAATCAACCGGAAAGACAAATCGTCATCCTCGTAGTTCCCGGGTGTAAACAGTTCATCCAACAATCCGACCGCATCCAATGCCGTTCTCTTTAGCATAAAAGCAAAACCCGTCAAACAGAGTTTTTTCTCGTAGGGATTTCGCATGGGGATGTTATGCCGTACGGCATGCTTGAAATATTCCTCCGCCGTATCAAAGCTTTCCTCGATCGTCTGACCGTTTGAAGCGTAGTTTGTAACGCTGCCTGTCCCTCCCACGGAAGCATGTTCATACAACCCTATTCTCAGCCAGAAAATAGAATTGGGCGTGACAACGGTATCATTGTTCAACAGGAAAATGTCATTGTATGGTTCCGACATCTTGATTCCTTGATTACACCCCGCAGGAAATCCCACATTTTCCGTGTTGCAGAACAGCCGAATGTCTTCCTGCTCTTTCAGATATTCCAAAACGCCGTCCGTGGAAGCATTGTCTATGACAATCACTTCATAAGAATCCGGAGCTCCCCCATATTGTCTGATGCTGTCAAGACAAATTTTCATTTCTTCTTTTGAATTATAGGATAAAATGATGAAGGAAAACCGCGGAACAGAAAATCCGGCATCTGCCAGACGCTGCTTTTCCCGGGATATAATATCCCTGTCCTCTTCCTGATTGCAATAGTATTCTGCATTTTCAAAACACAAAAAAGCCTGCTGCGGATTCACATCCAGATAATAACATCCAAGCATATAATAAAGTTCACAATTAAACGGATTGACGTCAAGCCCCGCCACAATGGCGTCAAACATTCCCGCTCTGTCCGCCTCTGCCTCATACACACTGGCATCCAGAATCGCAAACATATCGTCAATGCGGTCTCTTTGCAAGCGCTTTTCCTCTTCCAGCAGCATCCTCGCCGATACGTAATCGCCATTTTCAATCTGTTGTTTAATATTGTCCCACATAAAACTCCCTCTCGTGTATGGCAACGTATTGATCTTTCTGCAGACGCGCCGTCTGGAAGATACATTCCTGACCATCAAGACCTTTTCCTTAATATGCTATCTCATAACTTGAACCTTGTCAATATTTCCAGACCTGCGGTATGTTCCGACACCCATCCCCTTTTCCTCCCTCACGGTGAGGCAGGCAAGCCGCACCAGTTTCCCGGAATACGGAAGCAGCAGCACGGTGGCGGCAAGATTAAAACCGCTATGTATCATCGCAATCCCCATGCCGTCCGCCGCCCGGTGGAGAAACATAAAAGGCCGCACCGCATGGATGGCATAGAACCCGGCCAGAAACAGCACACTGCCGATCCCGTTAAAATACAGATGGATGAGCGCCGCCCGCTTCGCATTCTTCCCGGCTCCCACGGCAGAGAGCAGTGCGGTCGCACAGGTTCCGATATTCTGTCCCATGATAATCGGTATGGCTGCCCCATAGCTTACCGTCCCCGCGGCACACAAGGCCTGCAGGATTCCCACGGAAGCCGAGGAAGACTGCAGGAAAGCCGTCACCGCCACCCCCGCCAGAAGCCCAAGGACCGGATTGGAGAAGGCCGTGAGCAGACCGGCAAACTCCGGCACGGCCGCAAGCGGTTTGACCGCCTTGGTCATGGTGTCCATTCCAAACAGTAAAACGGAGAATCCGATCAGAACGGAGGCCCTGTTTTTGCTCCGCTCTCCTTTTCCGTTCAAAAGAAGCAGGACGCCCGCCACCGCCATGACGGAGGACAGGCAGGAGGGCTGCAGCAGATTCAAGAGCATGGAATCTCCCTCCAGTCCCGCCAGACTCAAGATCCATGAAGTGACGGTTGTGCCGATATTGGCTCCCATGATGACACCTGCCGCCTGACTCAGCCTCATCATACCGGAATCCACCAGACTCACCACCATAACCGTCGTCGCGGAGGAGGACTGCAGCAGGGCCGTCACACCTGCTCCCGTGAGCACCGCCCTCCAAGAAGTGTCGGTCATTCTCCTCAACAGGCGCTCCAGCCGGCCTCCCGACGCCTGCGAAAGCCCCTCTCCCATCAGGTACATCCCGTAGAGGAAAAGCGCCAGTCCTCCAAACATCGTCAGCATATCTGATATTTTCATATTGATCCCCATCTGCGCGCCGCAGCGCACAATCCAATCAATTTGCCGCCCTATCCGATCGTCTGCAGGATACCGTCCGCAATGGCCTGAGCCGTCTCCTGAAAATGCTCGTCAAGGAATACATTGTCCGCATCCGTGTTGATAAATCCCACTTCCACCAGCACCGACGGCATGGATGTCTTATTCAAAACTACCAGATCGGGCCTTTCGTTGACGCCCTGATTAACCCAGCCCACCTGCTCCAACTGGGAATTAATGTTGTAGGCGAGTCTGGCGGCCCCGCCGTAGCGGTTATAGACCAGCGATTCGATTCCCGTATATTGATTGGGATAGGGACTGGCGTTGCGATGGATGGACACAAAGTAATCCGCCCCCACCTCATTGCCCTCCATCGCCTTCTGATAGGGGGATTCATAGACATCCGTGGTGCGGGTATAGTACACATCCACCCCATTTGCCTCCAGAATCCTGCCCACCGCCAGCGTCAGAGAGAGCGCGTCATCCTTCTCCCGTCTCCCGTTGTATACGGCTCCGGGATTATTACCCCCATGTCCTGCGTCAAGCACTACCAATGCCATAAAAAACCTCCCACATGCTCTGACAGATCCTACATCATCCGTTTCTATCAGAATATGTGGAAGGCTCTAAAAGTGTTCCCTTATTTCCTACAGACTCGTATCCACCGCCGCGCCCTTGATGTCCTCGGCCACGAGCTTCATCTTATTGAGGATGTCCTGCACCTCCTGCTGCACATCCCCCTGCAGTTTATCCAGCACAAGCATCTCCCGCATAGGCAGATTCTCCAGAAGTTCCTCTTCTTCCTCACGTTTCTCCTTCTGTTTTTCGATGCGCTCTTCCCGTTCTTCTCTCTCCTCTTTGATCTCCTCGGCCTTCTCTTCCCGCGCTTCGGCCTCCTCGTCGATATGATCTTTGCCCTCTTCCTGAACCATACCTATGATGTCATCTCTGGCGGCATCCATGATCGCCTCGGCCTCCTTCTGGGCATTCACCATGGGATCTTTCTTCAGGCGCTCCCGCCTCGTCTCTCTGATCACGGAATTCTCCATCATGGACTCCGACTCGTTCTCGGCAAGCTGGCGGTTGCTCTCCTGCTCGGCCTCGGCCAAATGGGACTTCATCTCGGCATATTCCTCCTCGCCGATGTCCCCGGCCTCCAAGGCTTTCTCCAATCCCGCCTTCTCCGCTTCCAGATCGCTTCTCTGCTCGTTCAGAACCTTTCTCTCCTCCAGCAGCTCCTTCACATGGGTGCGGCGGTTCTCCATATCCTCGTCGATGCTGCGCTCCGCCGCGAACACATCGCCCACGACCTTCATGGCCTGTTCTTTCGCCTGCGCTTTCCTCTGCTCGATCCGATCCTGCAACGTCATATTCTGCTGTGTCAGATCTCCTGCAAACACGGTCTTGCGGTTCTCCTGCTTCTTGTCCGCCCCATCCATGTGTCCCGCGCCGGCAGGCTGAGTTCCCACATACAGCGTGATATTCTGTTCTATCTTCATGCCCGTCCCTCCTTGTCATGGCATTTTCTCATTTCGTTGTATATATCGGATTACAGGAGTAAATAATTAACCTCTCTCGCCAGAAATCCGTTGGAAATTTTATCAGCGGATTTTCCAGAGGCAAAATTTTCGTCGGCGAAAGTTTCGCCGTTCTGCCTCAGACGGCAAACTGGCTGTTGTACAGATTCGCATAAAATCCGCCTCTCTTCAACAGTTCCTCATGATTCCCCTGCTCGATAATATTGCCGTCTTTCATCACCAGAATAATATCCGCCTCCTTGATGGTGGACAGTCTGTGCGCCACGATAAAACTGGTGCGCCCCTCCATCATCTTGGCGAAAGCATTCTGAATCTTGAGCTCCGTTCTGGTATCGATGGAGGAAGTCGCCTCGTCCAGTATGAGCATGGGGGGCAGACAGAGCATCACCCGCGCGATACACAGAAGCTGCTTCTGCCCCTGCGAGAGGCTGCCGCCCTCCTCCGTGATGACCGTGTCATATCCCTTGGGCAGTCGTTTGATAAAGCTGTGGGCATGCGCCGCCTTCGCCGCGGCCGTCACCTCCTCGTCTGATGCATCCGGCTTTCCCATACGGATATTGTCCCGGATCGTTCCCGCCCTAAGCCACGTCTCCTGCAGAACCATGCCATAATTGGTCCGAAGGCTCCCTCTGGTATACTCCCGGATATCCGTTCCGTCCACAAGAATCCTTCCCTCTCCTACATCATACAGC
>CAZSAJ010000030.1:0-33968 GCA_964604835.1 uncultured Acetatifactor sp. | reverse complement strand
GTCCGGGCGGCCGAGAGAGTACAGCCGGTGGGAGATAAGATTGTCATTGTGATCGATCCCGGGCACGGCGGGACGAATAACGGCACGCCGTCGGGACATACCATCGAAAAAGAGATGACCATGGTGACCGCAAAGGCCATGCTGCGGGAGCTGGAACAATATGACAATGTGGAAGTCTGGCTGACCCATTCGGATGACCGGGATCTGTCGCTGAAGGAGAGAGCCGAGTTTGCAGCGGAGAAAGGGGCGGATTTTCTCTTCAGCATCCACTACAATGCCTCGGAGAATCACTCCATGTTCGGCACGGAGGTCTGGGTCTCCTGCGAGACACCCTATAATGCCTATGGCTATCAGTTCGGCTATCTGCATCTGCAGTCCATGGCGGAGAAGGGGCTGTTCCTCCGCGGTGTAAAGAATCGGAAAAATAACGAGGGGACTGATTATTACGGGATTATCCGGGAGGCTGCCGCGCTCTCCGTTCCTGCGGTGATCATCGAACACTGTTATGTGGACGAGGAGCGGGATGCGGAATACGTCAGAAACGAGGAGGGATTTGCGGAGTTCGGCAGGGCGGACGCACTCTCCGTGGCAAAATATTTCGGATTAAAAAGCAGTTCTCTGGGAGTGGATTACAGCGCGCAGGCGGCAGACCTTGCTCCGGCTTCGGCGGATAGTCTGGTGCAGGCCACTTTGATGGACAATACCGCTCCGGACGTCTGCGAGATCGAAATTCTGGAATGTGACTTTGACACCGGTCAGATGACGCTCACCGTCCGGGCGGCCGATTATGACAGCACGTTGATCTATTATGATTACAGTCTGGACGGGGGACAGACATGGACGAAGCTGGAGAGCTGGCCGGGGAGCAATGCGCTGACGGGGGAGTACACGGATACCTTCCGGCTCAATCTCCTCATTCCCGGAGGCACAAGGCCGCGCATTGTGCTGCGGGCCTATAATATGGCGGATCTGTATACCAAAAGCAATGTGCTGACCTTTGAACAGAACTTTACAAAACGCTCGGAGTCCCCAGCCGGTGAGAGCGGCGAGAGCGGCGGGGAAGAGTCGGACAAGGAGGAAGAGTCTGTTGTTCCCCCTGCCACGGAACCGGTGGAGCATCCGCACAAATCCATCGGGACCACCACGTTCATGCCTGTGGTCGGCAGTGCGGAAGAGGGAGAGGGAGAGACTTCGGTGGGCATTCTGACCTTTTTAAAGTTTTGTCTGATTCTGGTGATCATTCTCTTTGTCATCGTGCTGACCGCACAGACGATTCACTATCAGAAACGTAAAAAGAGGCGGAGGCAGAGGCCATAGAAACCCGCGGTCAGCGCTGTGAGGATGAGTTTATGAACCACATAGCTGCCAATGGACAAATCGGTGTCCCGGATGCAGGTGTAGGTCTGGGCAATACAGGAGAATCCGCCGAAAGATAAAAGGATCAGAGAGCAGAGCGGCGCACTGTCTCCCAGAAGTTTCAGTCCGCCTGTGATTTCCAGAAGCGGGGCGGTAAGACGCGGCGGATATCCCATAACCAGATGTGGCAGAAGCATCAGGAGATTGAACAGTATCATATAGCCGCCCAGCATGAGAATGCTCTGCAGGGAGGCGTGGATGGACTCGTCCAGAGAGCGGAGCAGTGTCGGAGGATGAGACGGATTTGTTGTCTCCCCGGCCAAAATACGTTCCCTCACGTCTTGGCAGTCCGTGGCGTGCAGTCCGGCAAACACCGTGTAACGCAGCACCAGACCGTACAGAAGCGGAATGCCGTACATACCGAACAGATAGGGCGCGGTTCTCACACAGCCGATCACGGGAAGGGCAAAGCTCACAAAATAGATGGGGCCGATATTGTTGCAGAAGGCCAGCAGATAGGAAGCTTCTTTCCGGGTGAGCCTTCCGCGTGTGTACAGATCGCTCACGCATTTTGCTCCCATGGGAAAGCCGCACATAAAACCCATGATCATGACATAGCACACATTGCGTCTCACGCGAAAAAGCGGTCCTACGAAGGGATAGACCAGCGTGGTGAACCCTTCTGTCAGCTCCATGCGAATCAGGGTGCCCGAGAGGATCATGAAGGGCAGAAGAGTCGGCACCATATTGCGGTACCAGAGTTCCAGACCCGTGAAAGCATAATAGAGACTCAGGCGGGAATGGGTGAGCATACAGGCGGTCAAGATCAGAAAGATTACCGTGTAAAGTACATTGAGATATCCGGACAGATGTAATCGAATTCTATGCATAGGGTTTATCCATAGGCATGTGTATTTGATTCTATTATATGAGACAGGTGGAAGGAAACATGCGACTGGATAAATTCTTGTGTCAAATGAATATGGGAAGCCGCACGGAGGTCAGACAGTTCGTCCGCAAGGGCTATGTGACCGTAAACGGCGTCGCCGCATCTTCTCCGGAGCAGAAAATTGACGAGGTACAGGATGTCGTTGTCTGTAAAGGGACGACGCTGTGTTATCGGCCTCATGTCTATTATATGTTAAACAAGCCAAAAGGCGTGGTGTCCGCCACCCGAGACGTATCGGACAAGACGGTGCTTGACTTGCTTCGTCCCCGGCTCGAGGAATGGGATCTCAAGCGTCAGATTGTGCCGGCGGGCCGTCTGGACAAAGACACGGAAGGACTAATGCTTCTCACGGATGACGGAGCGCTGGTTCACGAGCTTCTGGCCCCCGGAAAACATGTGGACAAGACCTATCTTGTGGAGACGGGATCCCCGCTCTCTGCGGCGGATGTTCACGCACTGGAGACGGGGGTGGACATCGGTGAGGAGAGACGGACGCTTCCCGCCAAGGCGGAGGTGCTCTGTGCAAACCGCATCCTTCTGACCATCCATGAGGGGAAATTTCATCAGATCAAACGTATGATGCAGGCCGTGGGGAACGAGGTGACGGCGTTGAAGCGCCTGCGGCTCGGCACGCTGAGACTGGATGAGGGGCTGGCGCCCGGGGCGTGCAGAGCGCTGACGGAGTCGGAGATTCAGGCGCTCAAGACCGGAAAGATACAGATCCCGTGGGACGATATCGAGGCCGTGATCTTTGATCTGGACGGTACGCTGGTGGATTCCATGTGGATCTGGCGGCAGATCGACATCGAATATCTGGCAAAGTTCGGGATCGATCTTCCCGAGAGGCTGCAGAATGAAATCGAGGGGAAAAGTTTTCATGAGACCGCCGTTTATTTTAAAGAGCGCTTTGCCATTCCCGATTCGTTGGAGCGGATCAAGGAAGACTGGAACGCCATGGCATGGGACAAGTATCGGTATGAGGTTCCGCTGAAAAAAGGCGTGCGTTCGTTTCTGGATCAATGCAGAAAACGGGGAATCCGGCTTGGCATCGCCACCAGCAACTCCCGGGAGCTGCTGGATCAAATTGTAACAGTGCATGGACTGCAGGATTATTTTGACTGTATGATGACGGGCAGCGAGATTAAAAAGGGGAAGCCTGCCCCGGATATCTATCTGGCGGTGGCAAAAGGGCTGGAGGCGGATGTTGCGAATTGTCTGGTGTTTGAGGATATTGTCCCCGGCATCATGGCCGGCAGGAGCGCCGGGATGAAAGTCTGCGCCGTGGAGGATGCCTATTCCGCGGACATCCGTATACAAAAACAGGAATTGGCGGATTATTATATCGAGGATTATTCCGAACTCCTTTGAGGGTCGGCATGGAGGGTGCGTTGAACAGCGAGGGATTTTTGCCCATGAGCGCTGCCGAGCTGGCAGAGCGGGGCATTGAACAGCTTGATTTTGTCTATGTGATCGGGGATGCCTATGTGGATCATCCCTCTTTTGGGCATGCCATTATCAGCCGCATTCTGGAATCACATGGCTACAGCGTGGGCATCATTTCTCAGCCGGACTGGCGGGACGAGAGGAGTGTCACCGCGCTGGGACGTCCCCGGCTTGCATTTCTTGTAAACGGCGGAAACATGGACAGCATGGTGAATCACTATTCCGTCTCCGGGAAGAGACGCGCCACGGATGCCTACACGCCGGGCGGGGAGATGGGGAAACGTCCGGATCACGCCACGGTGGTCTATGGCAATCTGATCCGTAGGAGCTATCGGGATGTGCCCATTATCATCGGCGGGATCGAGGCCAGTCTGCGTCGCCTTGCACATTACGACTATTGGTCGGACAGCTTTAAACGCTCCGTTCTTCTGGACAGTCAGGCGGATCTGATCTCCTATGGGATGGGGGAGAGAGCCATTGTGGAGATTGCGGATGCGCTTGCGTCCGGGATCGATGTGCGGGATATCACTTTTATTCCGGGGACGGTCTATAAGACCAAGGACACGTCCGGTGTCTATCAGGGCATCGTGCTTCCTTCCTACGAGGAGATGAAGACGGATAAACTGCTCTATGCCAAGAGTTTTATGATTCAATATGAGAATACGGACGCCTGTACGGGAAGACCGCTGATCGAAACCTATCCGGGCGGTATGGCCGTGGTGCAGAATCCTCCTCAGCCGTCGCTTGCCGCGGAAGAGATGGATGCGGTGTATGCGCTTCCCTATATGCGCACCTACCATCCCTCCTATGAGGCGCAGGGCGGCGTCCCCGCCATTACGGAGATCAAGTTTTCTCTTGTCAGCAACAGAGGATGTTTCGGGGGCTGCAGTTTCTGCGCACTGACATTTCATCAGGGGCGGACGGTTCAGGTGCGGAGTCATGAATCCATTGTGGAGGAAGCCAGACGCCTCACAAAAGAGCCTGATTTTAAGGGCTATATTCATGATGTGGGAGGTCCCACGGCCAATTTCAGACATCCCTCCTGCGAGAAACAGCTGACCAAAGGCGTGTGCAAGAACAGACAATGTCTCTACCCGAAGCCCTGTCCGAATCTGCGAGCGACGCATCGGGACTATCTGGAGCTTCTGCGCAGCCTGCGGGCGCTGCCCGGGGTGAAGAAGGTCTTTATCCGCTCCGGCATTCGTTTTGACTATCTGCTTGCGGATTCGGACGACACATTCTTCAGGGAGCTGGTGGAGCATCATGTCAGCGGCCAGTTGAAGG
Organism: uncultured Acetatifactor sp.; assembly: GCA_964604835.1. Taxonomy (GTDB): domain Bacteria; phylum Bacillota; class Clostridia; order Lachnospirales; family Lachnospiraceae; genus Acetatifactor. The sequence goes on along the minus strand of CAZSAJ010000030.1, from coordinate 28,936 downwards.
TGGCTCCGGAGCATATTTCCGACGCCGTGCTGTGTCGGATGGGAAAGCCTGAAAACGCCGTCTACGAACGCTTTGTGAAGAAGTACAAAAGACTGAATGAGACCCTTGGGAAAAATCAGTTTCTGGTGCCTTATCTCATGTCTTCCCACCCGGGTTCCACGCTGAAGGAGGCGGTGGAGCTTGCCGAATACCTGAGGGATCTGGGCTATATGCCGGAGCAGGTGCAGGATTTTTATCCGACGCCCTCCACACTTTCCACGGTGATGTATTACACCGGTGTGGACCCCAGAGACGGGAAACCGGTATATGTGTGTCGGAATCCCCATGAGAAGGCTATGCAGCGCGCGCTGATCCAGTACCGCAATCCGAAGAATTACGATTTGGTCTATGAAGCTCTGACAAAAGCCGGAAGGAAAGACCTCATCGGATTTGACAAAAAGTGTCTGATTCGTCCCCGGAAGCAGGAGACCTGGCAGAAGACGAGGGGAGCGGAAGGCCGGGGCGCCGCAGCGGGAAAAGGGGCAAACGGCCGACCGACGAAGAAAAAGACGATACGGAATGTGCATAAGAAGAAAGGGACATAAGATGAAAAGAGGGACTGTTGCGAGGGACGGAATCGGTCAATAGAGACAAAACGGGCGCCGGATGCGGTGGCAGGGCTGCCCTTATTTGTCTCTATTGCCCAATTCCTGTTCCCGGGAAGAGAATACACATGTGTCTATGAAGGGAATTGCACACATGATTGCACAGATTTATGCGGAAAGGGAGATTATTGTATGAATATTGTGATTATTACCGGAGCATCCTCCGGAATCGGACGGGAGTTTGCACGTCAGATGGATCATTCTTTTGCGTCTATTGATCAATTCTGGCTGGTGGCCAGAAGCAGGGACAAATTGGAGGAGGTGGCGAAGAGCCTGCGGCACAAGAGTCGTGTCTTTGCCATGGATGTCACCAGCAATGTGCAGCTTGAAAGGCTGGAGAACGCAGTGAAAAAGAATCATGCCAAGGTTTGTATGCTGATAAACTGTGCCGGGTACGGCATTATGGGATCTTTTGCAGAGCAGGATCGCAAGGAGGAGACGGGGATGATCCGTCTCAACTGTGAGGCTTTGACCAATATCACGCATCGCATGATTCCTTATATGGGACGGGGGAGCCGCATTGTCCAACTGGCCTCCTGCGCCGCGTTTCTGCCCCAGAGCGATTTTGCGGTCTATGCGGCCAGCAAGGCTTATGTACTTCGTTTTTCACAGGCGCTCGGCGAGGAGCTTAGGGAGCGTGGGATCTATGTGACCAGCGTGTGTCCCGGTCCGGTGGACACGCCGTTTTTTGATATTGCGGAACGGCATGGGCGGACCTTGAACATCAAAAAGTATACCATGGTGCGGGCGGATCAGGTGGTGAAGAAAGCGCTCAGGGACTCACTGCACAAAAAGACGAAATCCGTGTACAGTCTGCCCATCAAGGGAGTGGAGCTTTTGTCCAAAGTGCTTCCCCATGAGTTTGCGCTGAAATGTATGCACAAGATGAAGGTATGAACATCATGAAATTATCCAGATTATTTTTGTATGATGATTATAAAGGTACGAGAGATTATCTGAAAGTGCAGGGCCGCTATGAACTGGCCCGCACAATCCTGTATTTTGCCATATCCCTAAGTCTCTTCGTCGCGGGGATCGTCGCAACGGGAAGCCGTATGAATCTTTTGACCATCGTCGCCGTGCTGGGCTGTCTTCCTGCCTGCAAGAGCGCCATCGACACCTTCATGTTTCTGCGCTACAAGGGATGCAGCGCGGAACATGCGGATGCCATTGAGCGTCATATGGAAGGACTGAGCGGGCTTTATGACAGGATCTTTACCTCCTATGATTGCAATTATCAGGTGGCGCATATTGCGGTGAAAGGCAATACCCTGTGCGGTTATACGCAGGACAGCAAATTTGACGAGCAGCGGTTCCATGAACATATCATCAATCTGTTGAGAAAAGACGGATTTCGGGATGTGTCCGTCAAGATCTTTCGTGATCTTGACAAATACACGGCAAGGCTGGAACAGTTAAAAGAACTGGATGCGGAGGAGCGCAATACCACCGGAATACTGAACACGTTGAACAGCGTCTCCCTGTAGTGAACAAAGACGGTGGGTAAATGTGTCTTGCAAACGCCCAAAGGTGCAACGCCTAAGAGGCAAGCGCCCGAGAGGCGGCAAAAGGCGGAAGGGAGGCCGGTATGCAGGAGATTCAAATCGGCTCTAACGAGGCCGGACAGAGGCTGGACAAATGGCTGCGAAAATGTCTGCCGTCTGCCGGAAACGCTTTTTTATATAAGATGCTTCGCAAGAAAAACATCACATTGAACGGCAGACGTGCGGAAGGCAGGGAAATGCTGCAGCGGGGAGACGTGGTGCGGATGTTTTTTGCCGAGGAAACGTTTTTAAAATTCTCCGGTTCTTCTGACGGGAAGTTTTCCGAGGACAGTTTCCTGCATGCCTACGAACGGCTTGCGGGAATTACCGTGCTCTATGAGGACGAGGACCGGGTGATTCTGAATAAGCCTGCGGGGATCCTGACGCAGAAGGCCAAGGACTCCGATATGAGCCTGAACGAATGGCTGATCGGGTATCTTTTGGAGAGCGGCGCCGTCACCCCCGGAGGACTTCGCACCTTCAGGCCCTCCGTGTGCAATCGGTTGGATCGCAATACCAGCGGTCTGGTGTTATGCGGGAAAACGCTTGCGGGTACACAGACGTTTAGCGAGGAAATCCGAACGAGGAGAATCTCCAAGTTTTATCGCACGATCTGTGTGGGCGAGATGAAAGAGGAACTCCGTCTGGAGGGCTATCTGCACAAGGATAGCCGCACCAACAAAGTGGAAATTAAGCCGCGGGGCTCCTGTCCGGACGAGGAGCGGGAGGGCGGGGAGATTCTTACAATCTGTCGTCCGCTTGCGTCAGGCCGCAGATATACCCTGTTGGAGGTGGAACTTGTCACCGGCAAGACTCATCAGATACGGGCTCATCTGGCCATTATCGGACACCCGTTAATCGGCGACTATAAATATGGAGACAAAGTTGTAAATGACGCGCTGAAAGCGAAATACGGCTTGTCGTATCAACTTTTGCATGCCTATCGAGTCATTCTGCCCGGGGAGCGGGAGATCATCGCACCGTATCCGGCGTTGTTCGAAGCGGTGGCGGAAGGGGTGGGATTGGGGCTGTCCCGGAAGTAGCGATTCATCACGATTTGACAAAAGGAATCGGCCACGGTTGGGGTCGAGTGAGAGAGATATGGCGACTTGGAAATCCAGAGGACTGCGGGGATCCACCTTGGAGGATATGGTAAACCGCACAAATGAAAAATATATGGAGGCCGGACTTGCGCTGATCCAGAAAATTCCCACACCCATCACTCCCATCAAAATCGATAAGGAGAGCAGGCATATCACACTGGCTTATTTTGAGAAGAAGAGTACTGTGGACTACATCGGCGCCGTGCAGGGAATTCCGGTATGTTTTGACGCCAAGGAATGTGCCGTGGATACCTTTGCTTTACAGAATATCCATGAGCATCAGGTGGAATTTATGCGCAGATTCGAGAAGCAGGGCGGCATTGCGTTTTTCCTCATCTATTACACGCACAAAGATCTGCTCTATTATCTGCCCTTTGAGATGCTGGACTTCTTCTGGCAGAGAGCGAAGGACGGCGGACGCAAGAGCTTTCATTTTGACGAGCTGAATCCGGCGTATGTCTTGCCTTCCAAACATGGGATTCTGGTGCCGTATCTGGATGCCCTGCAGAAGGATTTATATGACAGGGAGTGATCTGTTTCATGAATGAAAACAGTTACGCGGAATATAAAAGAAATCTTTATCGTGACCAAAAGAAGAAAAATGATTTTCATGATGGAAAAGTCCTTCTTTTTGTTGGGGCATTTTTTATATTATTTCTTTTGTGGATTCTGCCGTTTCACGCGGGCAATGTGAGTGAGATACGGGGAGATGAAGTACAGGCAGCCATAAGCCAATATGATCCCCAAAAGGTTTATTACATAGAGAATCTACAGATTCTGCGCGCAAAAACAGACACTGAGGATGGCGAGATTTACTGTATTGCACGATTTTGTGACTGTGACGGGAAGGAGTGGCTTATTTCGGTTACTCCCGGTGACAATGGACGCTTGACGGAACAGCTCGAATTATCAAGCCGTTTCAAAGAGGAACTTGATCTGATGGTGAGCGGATATTTTCAAATACAGGATTTGGATAGCCTTCCCTTTGAAGCGGATTCTTTCTTTTCCGTGTATGGCAAGTCGTACGCGGATGCCGAGGGACAGAATATGTTAAGTATGAATGGGAAATATCTGTGTGATCAATACGGCAATTATCTGGTGGAGATGATTTCGCATCCCGGGATTCCGTTTGGAACCCTTGTGGCTACTGCATTTTGTTTATTATGGGGTGGATTTTTGTTTATCAAAAACCGGACCCGTAAGGAAGTATAAATGTTTTTACATAAAGAAAGGGGTATAAAAAATGATTGCATCTACAGAACACAAGCTTTATCAGAACATGCTAAAGAAAGGAAACAATAGTATCCTGCAAGCCCTGCGAAGCGGTGTGGGCGCAGGAAAAGGTATGATTGCCGGAGGAATCGTTCTTTTGATTTTTACGCTTCCCATCACAATTCTCGGTTTGATAGCGAAGGCGGAGGTTGTATTCTCCATCCTTATCTCTGCGCCCGGAATTTTATTGATCGCATTTGGGATTCCTATGAAACGCAAAAGAGCGGCTTCATGGCTGTCTTATTATCAAGAGCAGACCGGTTATTCGGAGGGAGAGCTGTTGCAGATTGACCGCGAGCTGACAGACCCGTCTACAACAATCGTGACCTGCAAGGCTCCCAATGCCGCAAAGGATAGTTATGTCGCCTGCTTTTTTACGGAACATTATATGGTGATGAATGGCATGGAGCCTTATGTGCGACGTTTGGATGATATCATAGCGGTTGCTTTTTCTGACAGCACAGACATTTGGCACATGGTATGCTTATCAAAATCGGATAAAAAAGCCACAGAGCTTGGACTTTTTACGGAGACCCAGGGAAAAGTGAAACTTTGCAAAGAGATTATGCAGGAGTTGTGCCGCCGCAATCCGAATGTCCTTTGCGGTCAGGAAATTGTCTGTGACGGCAAGGTTTACATATTGGAGCGTGACAGTGCGGAAATCCTGCGCTTGTATCAGGAGGGACGTACGCTTGGGGTTGCGAGATAACCCTCAAAAGGCGCGTGAGCGGCACAGCGGGAATAATTAGGAATACGGTAGGAAAATTTAGGAATCATATAGGAAAAATAGAGGTGTGAAATAGTCGATGCATACATCATGACAGGCGGAATTTCAGTGCCATGCTGTTGAATGTGTGTTTGTTGTTGAAATTATTATTGGTATAATTATTGGAATCATAGAAAGATTGCGATAGACATGATGTTAGAAAAATCTTAAGGGATGTAAGATCGTATGAAAAATAGGAACCATTAGAGTCAGCGGATTAGTTCGCTTCAGACATGATGCCATATTTATGGCACATTTCATCAAAGAAGTTCTCGTCTGAGAGCATGGAAATTTTGTCGGCTTCACCGGACTCCATCATTTTCTGCGTGAGTAGGATACCGATTTGAAACCCTTTTTGAAGTCCTTTTTGAAGTCCTTTTTGAAGTCCTTCTTGCAGACCTTCCTGCAATCCTTCCTGATGTCCTTCTCTGTGTTCTTTTTGTAATAATTCCCCAAATGTCATATACTTTCGCTCCCATTCCCGGCTTTCTTTGACAGCCGTTACCCGCTTGTGAATGTGATGAATGCGGTCATCATCCTGCTTGTCTGCGCATTCCGCCGTGCTGTTTTCAACATACTCCAGAAAATGTACTAATTCTTTCGGAACGTCCACGGTATTTTTTCCTTTGGTGTTCAGAAAGATTTTGATCGTGCCGTCGCCCAATTCCAATCCATTTTCCGCACATCGGTTGGTGAAAGTGTAGCGGTAGAGGCCGTCTCCAAAAGGATCAAAGCGACAGATAAACATCACATAATTGGGTTTTAGCTCGTTGAAATCGCTTCCCGGCGGCAGGCTCGTCACATCCATCTGTGCTTGATGATAGCGGCTGCGCTTGGGAAGATTCCCTGCGTTTTCGCCCTGCATTTCCACATTGTAGTCGCTGCATTCATCGTCCTTGGCATAGATGTCCAGCCGGATACTGTGATAATCTTTGCTGAATAACACAGTGTGCTCCGCATGGACGGTGACATGACTGACTTTCCTGCCGAGCAGTATTTCAAGCGTCAGTCTGCAGGTCTCCGCATCCTCCAAAGCGGCGGCGAACAAATAGGCGTCCGCCAAATTTAAATCTTGAAATCTCTTTTGTTGTGCCATAGAATCTCCTGTCTCATGGCACATTTTAAATTCCGCCTGTGCGATTATTATAATTGAATAATCGGTATTCTGCAAGAGGAACCCTAAAAGTTCTAAAAATATTCGGGTCTGGGACGGTAATACAATCAACGTAAAATTTGCAATTTGATAATAAGTTTGCTATAGTGGAGGGAGCATAGACGATTTCATTCAAAAAAAGAGAATGGGCTAAGGCGGCTGGAGGTGGTATCCTTTTTTTGATGCAGTCTTGACAGCCGCATAGCTTTTCGATATACTACTAAATAGTTTATTTCTCTAATTCGCTAGCACGATAGCACGTTAATTCGATAAAGCGAAAGCATACTAAAAAAATACCTTTGAGTCTTGAGTTGAGCGCCCCCAGAAACGGGCGCATGGAGGTTAGCATGAGCGGAAACAGCAGCAAGAGATTACTGCACACCCCCGAGGGGGTGAGGGATATCTACGGGAGAGAATATGCCGGGAAACTTCAGGTGGAGCAGAGGATTCACGAGACGATTTCCACCTATGGATATGAGGATATTCAGACTCCCACGTTTGAATACTTTGATGTGTTTTCCAGAGAGGTCGGCACGACACCCAGCAAGGAATTGTACAAATTCTTTGACAAGGAGGGGAATACCCTTGTGCTGCGGCCGGATTTCACACCGTCCATGGCACGATGCGCCGCCAAATATTTTATGGATTGTCAAGACCCCATCCGTTTCAGCTATGTGGGCAATACGTTCACCAACACTTCCAATCTTCAAGGGAAACTGAAGGAAGTAACCCAGATGGGAGCGGAACTGATCAATGACTCATCCGTGGAGGCGGATGCGGAGATGATCAGCCTTGTGATCGAGGCCCTGCGCAATACCGGTCTCAAACGTTTTCAGATCGCCATCGGACAGGTGGAGTATTTTAAGGGATTGTGTCAGGAGGCCGGCGTGGACGAAGAGACGGAGTATGCTCTGCGGAGCTGTATTTCCGGGAAAAACTTTTTTGCCGCGCAGGAGCTGTTGGAGGAGCGAAACGTTCAGGAACCCTACCGCAGCGTACTGTTGAAGGTGGCGGATATGTTCGTCAGTATGACCTCCCTGAGCGAGGCGAGGAAGCTGGTACATAACGATCGTTCGCTTGCCGCTATCGACAGGCTGGAGCAGCTCTATGAGGTGTTAAAACTCTATGGTGTGGAGGAATATGTTTCCTTTGACCTCGGAATGCTCAGTAAGTACAATTATTACACGGGTGTGATTTTCAAGGCTTATACTTACGGCGTGGGGGATGCCGTGGTAAAGGGAGGCAGATATGACAATCTGCTGCATCAGTTTGGCAAAGAAGCGCCGGCCATCGGGTTTATGGTCGTGATCGACGAGCTGATCGAGGCGCTGGACTGTCAGAAAGTGGAGCCTGCGATGCCCGAACCCAAGATTCGGCTTGCCTATCGCCAAGGTGACAGGGAAGATTTCGGAGAAAAACTGTCCCGGGCCAAAGCGCTTCGGGCGGAGGGAAAAGCCGTGGAACTTGTGGCGGAAGTGTGAAACGGCAAAATACATTGTCTGAGAAAGAGATAAATCAAACATGTGCGTTTGCACAGGAGGCAGAATAGTGTGAAAAATGAATTTTTCACACGCAAATTTGTGCCTGCGGCCCAAAGTTTGCAGGTTACAGAAGGGCATGGTGATTAATATGACGGATGAGCGTTATTTGACCTTTGCGCTGGGAAAAGGGCGTCTCGCCAATAAGACGCTGGAGCTGTTGGAGGAGATCGGCATCACTTGTGAGGAGATGAAGGACAAGAGTTCCCGCAAGCTGATTTTTGTAAACGAGGAGTTAAAACTGCGTTTCTTTCTTGCGAAGGGACCGGATGTTCCCACCTATGTGGAGTACGGCGCGGCGGATATCGGCGTGGTGGGCAGAGATACGATCTTGGAAGAAAACCGCAATGTTTACGAAGTACTGGATTTGGGCTTCGGCAAATGCCGGATGTGCGTCTGCGGCCCCGTTTCGGCGAGGGAGCTGCTGATGCACCATGAGCGCATCCGCGTGGCCAGCAAATATCCCAATATCGCGAAAGACTATTTTTACAATAAAAAGCATCAGACCGTGGACATCATCAAGTTAAATGGTTCCGTGGAACTGGGGCCCTTGGTGGAGCTGTCGGATGTGATCGTGGATATTGTGGAGACGGGTTCCACGCTTCGCGAGAACGGGCTTGAGGTGCTGGAGGAGGTTTGTCCCCTGTCCGCAAGAATGATTGTCAATCCTGTGAGTATGCAGATGGATGCAGAACGTATCCGTAGTCTGGTAACTCGGATACGGGAACAGCTTATCAGCTTAGATGGAGAAGAAAGGCAGGCTTAAATGGAGAAAAAGAAGCTGATAAAAGATATCTTATTTGTTGTTTCTATCATAATTACCACTTTTACAGTCTTTTTTTTGATATGCTACATTACGTATATACCCAGAACATTTACATCCCTTGAGGATTTTAAAAAGGCAGGCGGCATCTGTAATTTTGAAATACCGGAGGGAGCCTATGACTGTAGGTATGCCTATAGGAACCTCTTTATCCTAAGCAAACAATCTTTATATTCCTTTGTTTTGGCGGAGGAGGATTATAATGAATACATCAAGGGTATAGAAAAGGATTATAAACTGCCAAAACCCGACGACAAATACGGGTACGGTCACTGGTATCATATGAAAGTCTCCGACTGTAAGGCTCCACCGGACGAGTCGCCCGGACTCGATGACTTTCCTGTTAAACTGCCGTTTGAAAAGGTAACAGACACCCCGATAGGGGATTATACCATCATCGTATATGATCCCATGGGTATAGGAACCCGTTCTTACGGTCTGCTGGTAAAGCCGGAGGAATATAGGATCGTATGCTATGATTTTAGAGCGATCAGATGACTTGACAGTCCGGAAGTAAAAGGGTGTCAATAACACAAAGCTAGGAAACCGGAGGGTAACATATATGTTTTTTAATAAGAAAAAGAACTCAGAGAATTTGAAAGATTTAAAAGAGGCACCTTTGGGATACTGGGAGGAGAAGTCTTACATGATGGCTTTGCCCGAGAATGGCTCCGTTGATCTGTCGGAGGGGATTTTTGACCGGGTGAAAGAGATAGAGGGATTGACCTTGCAGGGAAAATGCCTGCCAACTGCGGAAGCGCCCGGAAAAGTTGTCTTTGAGTACGATGGAGAAGAATATACGGCAGAATTTTTTGCGGGTGACTTCCGATGGTCTGATCTGTTGGGAATCAATAATTACCTTTTTACCGAGGAAGAGTTGGCTGGATTCAAGGCGGCGACCAAGGGGCTGACCCTGTTTATGGAATTCCATAAGGACTGTAAAAAGTCATTTCACATTCAGTTAAAGCTTATTGTGGCAATGGTTCCGAATCTTCTCGGGATTTTGGACGAGAGCTCGGAGAAAATGATCAGTGCAAAATGGGCGGTCATGGCGGCCGGTTCTGCTGTCACACCGGGACCGGAGGATCTCTTTATCGCCCAAGCGGTATCTGATAAAAGCGGAGAAGTCTGGTTACATACGCACGGACTCTGCAGATGCGGACTCACGGAGTTGGAAATCCTGCAGTCTGACGCAAAACACTATAATCAGCATTATCAGATGTTATCCACCTTTGCAAGCCACCTGATGGACAAGAATGAGACGTTTATACCCGGAAAAACCAGTCGGTATATCGGTGTGCTCACCAACGGGTATCCGGTTGTGGCGACTTGCGTGTCATGGACGGAGGGGATCAAGGAATATAAGAAGCTGTTATTGGGCGGTGCGGAAGATCGAAAAGACAGTCATAATAGCAGGACAAGCCCGATTTTTGTATATAAGAGTGAGGAGGACGAGAAGAACGGAAAGCTGAGCAAAGTCTGCGAGTACGATCATATGTGGGGAGACAACCCGATGTTCTTTATCAGCAATGAAGAGACCGCCAGAATGCGCGCGCTGGCAAGAGAGCGCTTTCATTTTGTGAAAGAACAGTCGGAACAATCAGACAATAAGATTATCATAAAAATTGGTCTCTTGCGGGATGATGCCGATGGTGACCCCAACGAGCGGGAACATATTTGGTTTGAACTGCTTGGGTTTGAGGGAGATAAATTCAGGGCAAAGCTGATGCAGGAACCTTATGCGGTGGCAAGTATGCATGAGGGAGACGAGGGTGTTTATTCGATAGAGGACGTGACTGACTGGCTGATTTACACCCCCATATGCCCAGTAAGCCCCAGTAAAGCCTACATATTGACATAAATTTGAGTTCCCTTTGATTAAAATGCCGCTTGTGCGGCGGAATGAGAGGAAATATGCGAATTATAGAATTGACTAAGGAAACAAGACAAAATCTCTTAAATGACTTATTAAAAAGAAGTCCCAACAATTACGGGCAGTATGAATCCACCGTAAATGAGATTATCGAGAACGTGAAGGCAAAGGGCGACAAGGCCGTGTTCGACTATACCGCCCAATTTGACAAATTTAACCTGTCCCCGGACAATATCAGGGTGACAAGAGCGGAGATAGAGGAAGCGTATGGCAGACTGGACGCCTCCCTGATTGAAGTGTTGAAGCACTCGGCCGAGAATATTCGTGCCTTCCACTTAAAACAGCTTCGGAACAGCTGGTTTGACGCCAAAGAGGACGGCACGATTCTGGGCATGAAGATTACCCCCATCGGCAGGGCGGGGGTGTATGTGCCCGGCGGCAAGGCTGCATATCCTTCCAGTGTGTTGATGAACGTGATTCCCGCCAAGGTAGCCGGTGTGGGGGAGATCGTGATGACCACGCCCCCCGGGGCAGACGGCAAGGTAAATCCCGGCACGTTGGTGGCTGCGGATATCGCCGGCGTGGATACCATTTACAAGGTGGGCGGCGCACAGGCGATTGCAGCTATGGCTTTCGGCACGGAGTCTATCCCCAAGGTGGATAAGATTACAGGACCCGGCAATATCTTTGTCGCCCTTGCAAAAAAAGCGGTCTATGGCTATGTGAGCATTGATTCCATAGCGGGCCCCAGCGAGATCATGGTGCTGGCGGACGAGACGGCGAATCCCCGTTATGTGGCAGCGGATCTGCTCTCTCAGGCGGAGCACGATGAGCTTGCCAGCGCGATTCTGATTACCACTGCAAGAAATCTTGCAGAACAGGTGAATTCGGAAGTACAGGGCTTTGTGGAGCAGTTGGAACGAAAGGAAATAATTCAAAAATCTCTTGATAATTACGGATATATCTTGGTGGCGGAAAACTTGCAGGATGCGATCGATGCCGTGAATGAGATTGCCTCCGAACACTTGGAGATTCTCACGAAGAATCCCTTCGAGGTGATGACTCGCATCAAGAATGCCGGGGCGATTTTCCTGGGGGAGTATTCCTCGGAGCCACTGGGGGATTACTTTGCGGGTCCCAACCACATCCTGCCTACCAATGGCACCGCCAAGTTTTTCTCGCCTGTAAATGTGGATGACTTTATCAAGAAGAGTAGTATTATCTCATACTCCAAGGAGGCTTTGGAGGCGATTCATAAGGAGATCGAGCAGTTTGCAGAGAGCGAGGGATTGACCGCCCACGCCAACAGCATCAAGGTACGGTTTGAGTGATCAATGACCTATAAAAGTGATACGGGAAAGGAGGAACAGATATGGCGCGCAATGCGGAAACGAAGCGTACTACCAAGGAGACAGACATTCAACTCTCCCTTCAGTTGGACGGGAACGGCAATGTGTCCGTGGATACGGGGATCGGCTTCTTTGACCATATGCTGGAAGGATTTGCCAAACACGGGTTTTTTGATCTGGAGTGCAAGGTAAAGGGCGATTTGGAGGTGGACGGACATCACACGGTGGAGGACACAGGTATCGTGCTGGGAAATGCCATCAAGACGGCGGTGGGTGACAAGAAGGGCATCAAGCGTTACGGGTATTTTATTCTGCCCATGGACGATGCGCTGGCTCTCTGCGCCGTGGATCTGTGCGGCAGACCTTATCTGGACTTTCAGTGCAGTTTCCCCACCGAGCGCGTGGGGTATCTGGACACGGAACTGGTGCGGGAGTTTTTCTATGCGGTATCCTACAGCGCCGGGATGAATCTGCACATCAGAATGCTCGCGGGCACGAACAGCCACCATATGACGGAGGCCATGTTCAAGGCCTTTGCCAAAGCGCTGGACATGGCAGTGAGTCCGGAACCGCGCACCACGGAGGTGCTTTCCACCAAGGGCAGTCTGGAGTAACCTGATTAGGAGCGGGTGCGGTCAAAGAGAGATCACACTCGTATAAGATTATTGGAATAAGATACGAACAAAAAGAGGAAACGCTACATGAGTCAAATTACCAAAAAGTTTGTTCCCTGCATTTATCTGTACCGCCAGCACGCGGTAAAATCTTTGTCCGACACCACGATTGTGGAGACGGATCCTCTGCGTCTGGTGCATCTTTATAATGAGCACAATGCCGACGAACTGATCGTGTTCGATATGTCCGAGGGGGACGAGGAGCATGAGGCGAATCTGGATCTGATGAAGGAAATCTGCGCCGTGGCGGAGATGGATGTGATCGGTGCAGGCAATATCAAGCGCATGGAGGACGTGAAAAAAATTCTTTACACGGGCTGTAAACACGCTATTTTGGATTACGAGAAGGAGGGCAATATCGCCATCACCGAGGAGGTATCTCTGAAATTTGGCAAGGACAAGATTCTTCTTTCCTACAATGACCCAGAGGTGCTTTCCAATCACAAAGAACTGATTCAAAAATATGTCTCCGGCATGGTGTTGATGAACCCGCACCAGATTCGGGAGACCATGGAAGTGATTGAGCTGCCCTTTTTGGTGCAGATTAATCAGATTGCGCTGAACAAGCTGATTGAGATTTTTGCGTATGAGAATGTGTGCGGTGTCACGGGAAATACGATCAACGATAATATAAAAGACATTTTATCCCTAAAGGAGCTTTGTATGCAAAATGATATTTCCGTGGAGACCATGAAAGCCGCCTATCAGTGGTCGGATTTTAAGTTGAACAGCGACGGCATGGTGCCCGTGGTGGTGCAGGATTACCGCACCGCGGAGGTGCTGATGGTGGCCTATATGAACGAGGAGGCCTATGGAGAGACTCTGCGCACCGGCAAGATGACCTATTATAGCAGAAGCAGGCAGGAATTATGGCTCAAAGGCGCTACCAGCGGACATTTCCAGTATGTCAAGAGTCTGACTGCGGACTGTGACATGGACACCATTCTTGCGAAAGTCTCTCAGGTGGGAGCGGCCTGCCACACCGGGGCGAAGAGCTGTTTCTTTCATGAGATCGCCCAAAAAGATTATGAGCAGGCGGACAATCCCCTGCAAGTTTTTCAAGAGGTTTTTGATGTGATCAAGGATCGCAAGGTGCATCCCAAGGAGGGCTCCTACACCAATTACCTCTTTGACAAGGGCATTGATAAAATTTTGAAAAAGCTGGGGGAGGAGGCGACGGAGATCGTTATCGCCGCCAAGAATCCCAATGCCAACGAAATCAAATACGAGATCAGTGATTTCCTCTATCACATGATGGTACTCATGGCCGAGAAAGACGTCACTTGGGAGGAGATCACCACGGAGCTTGCGAACCGTTAGGGACGGCTCCCGGCGGGCGGATTTTCGTTGGAAAGTTCCGTGTCGGAAACACTGTTTGCGGAAGCGGCATCGACCCATGCGTTGATGCTGCTTTCATAGTCTGCGGAGATTGCGGAAAAGCATTGGGAGGGCTGAATGCCGAAGATGCTTCTTCCGGACAGGTCGCAGATGATGATGAGCAGGAACAGTCCCAGCGCAAGCAGAATGCGCAGCGGAAACGAATTGTAGGGTTCCGTGTCTTCCATCAGATCATCGGGGGTCTCTTCCTCCGAGAATGTCATGTTGGAGCGGCCGTAGAGCAGGCGTTCCCGGTGGAACATGTCATAGCGGTTCTGCTGATAGCGGGAGCGGATCTGCCGCATCAGTTCCAGTTTTTTGTCAACCGTGAAATTTCCCATAGAGATTCCTCCTTTTGAGGGATTATAATAATTGCTATACAATGCCCATTCGTCAGCGTGACTTGCTGCAAGCCTGAACCGTCACTATATTTTATGCGGATAATGTCCCAATCTTGCAGAAAAAGAGACGAGTGTGCTATAATAAAAATTAGAATTTTCAATCTCGGAATTTGGGACGCGTAGCGTCACAAAGTTCCCTTTGATTAGCATGCCGCTTGCGCGGCGGAATGAGAGGAAATATGGACAATGGAGGAAAAGTGGTATCGGACAAGGTGCTGGATAATATCGGCAAAGTGATTGTGGGCAAGCGGCATATCGCAAAGCTGCTTCTTACCGCGTTGATTGCCGGCGGTCATGTGCTGTTGGAGGACGTGCCCGGCACCGGCAAGACTAAGCTTGCGAAGGCTTTTGCCAAGACGCTTTCCGCACAGTTTTCCCGCATCCAGTTTACGCCGGATCTTCTGCCCGGAGATATCACGGGGTTGAATGTTTTCGACACGAAAAGAGGCGAGTTTGTCCTGCGCAAGGGTCCCGTTTTTACCAATGTGCTGTTGGCGGACGAGATCAACCGTGCCACGCCCAGAACGCAGGCGGGGCTTTTGGAATGTATGGAGGAGCGTCAGGTGACCATAGACGGGGAAAGTTATGTCCCCGGCGATCCTTTTTTTGTCATTGCCACCCAGAATCCCGTGGAGACGGCGGGAACGTTTCCGCTCCCCGAGGCGCAGACGGATCGGTTTATGATGAAACTCTCCATGAAACTGCCGGACAGGGCGGAGGAACTGGAGATTCTGGACCGTTATATGGCGATGGAAGAGGAGCCGCTTGATCTGTTGGAGAGTGTTTTTTCTCTCGAGGAACTCTCGCAGTGCCGGACGGCCGCCGACGCGGTATTTGTGCATCCCTGCATCAGGGAATATATGGTGGATCTGGTTCGGGGTACACGAGACGGCGAGGGCGTGGTCATGGGGGTGAGTCCCCGGGGAAGTCTGGCGCTTCTTCGGAGCGTGAAGACATATGCTTATCTGGAGGGACGAAACTATGTCATTCCGGATGATGTAAAGACGCTGGCCGTGCCTGTGCTGGCTCACCGCATCGTACTGGGATACGGTCAGGGCGGACAGGAGGGCGGAGCATCCCTTGTGGCGAAGCTGCTGGAGAGGACGGTCGTACCTACGGAGGATTTTGAGAATCGCTGACGGGGCGGACTGTCCGGAAGAGTGAAAGAGGAAACATGATACAATTACTGGGAATCGGCATTTTGGCTGTCATACTGTATCTGGCCCAGCAAAAACTGTATAAAACGCTGTGGAAAAGGCAGCTTACGGTAGATCTGGATTTTGCGCAGGAACATATTTTTGAGGGGGAAACCGGGATCCTGAGGGAGCAGGTGGAGAATGGCAAACGTCTTCCCCTGCCCATGCTGAAGGTGAAATTTTCCACCAGCCGCAATCTGATCTTCGACGGGGGAGAGGGTTCCCGCACCACGGATCACTATTACCGCAACGACATCTTTCAGATCGGCGGAGGGGAGCGCATCACCCGCACTTTGCAGTTTGTGGGCGGCAGGAGAGGATATTACAGGATAGACGGTATCGATCTTGCGGCGGCGGATCTGTTCATGACCCGTGAGATGACGGCTTCCGCACCGATCCTGCGCACTTTTTATGTCTATCCGAAACCGTTCGACAGCAGGGAATTTCGCGTGTCCCTCAGACAGTTAAACGGGGAGATTCTGGCCAGAAGGCGGCTCTTGGAGGATCCCTTTGAGTATCGCGGTATCAGAGAGTATCAGCCTTTTGACGATATGAGAAGCATCAACTGGAAGGCCACCGCCAAGACCGGAGCGTTGAAGGTCAATCAGAAAAATTATACCTGTATCCCGGCGGTCAATTTGTTCTTAAATGTGGAGGACAACGGTATTCTCAAAAGAGAGGAAGCGGTGGAAGCCGGAATCGGGATGATGGCGGGCTTAAGCGCTTTCTTCTTGAGTCAGGGATTTCGGGTGGCCTGTTACAGCAACGGAGCGGACGTGGTGACAGGCAGACCTTTTCTTTTGGAAGCAAATGCGGGCAGGGGGCAGATGGAAGGCATCTACAGAGGACTGGCCCGTCTGGATACGGACAGGACACCGGAACATTTCGGGACCTTGTTCGAGGAAAAAATGACGCGGGAGGGGAGAGATGTATTTACTTGCGTCATCTCACCGAATCAATACGACGATTTTGTGGAACTGATGGAGCGCTTTCATGCCACGGGAGCGGATTATTTGTGGTTTTATCCGCTGTGGGAGAAGAAGGAACCGGAGCTTCCCAAGACACTGGCATCGAAAATCCGCATCATACATATCCGCAAATAACATATCCGAAAATATATTGGGAGAATAATCGTCTATGCGTCGAACCGGGATTGTGCTCCTACGGGAGTTTTTAGTCACACAATTGAATTTCTGGACGCTGTTTCCGGCAGCCTTTCTGCTGCAGACACTGATCCGCGGCGGGAATCATACGGCGGGGATTCTTTCGCTGCTTCCGATGGGATTGCTGTCGTTTTCCTTCTATCTGTTCAGGCGGTATCTGCAAAAGCCGGTGCTCTTTCTGGCGGCACATGCGGGAGTCTTGGCGGGTATTTTCATGTGGTCCGGGCCGGACAGTGTGACACATGGCATCCGCATCCTTGTGACGGCGGGATTTGTGGGTTATTCCTTCTATCTGCGCCTGCACGACGGGATGTGGGAGGATCGGAATCTGCCGCCGGCATTTGCGGCGGTCCTTGCGGGAATCTGTCTCTCTATTTTGCAGTATTACGGGCAGGAGGGGTGGAAGTATTTAATTTATGCCTCCTTGATTCTGGCGCTTTCTCTGTATTTTCCTGTGACCTATATAGAGAACTATCTGAACTTTTTGACGGTGAACAGCAGTAGTGCAAGCCATATTCCCGAGCGGGAAATTTTCGGTTCGGGCATCCGTCTGACGGCAGGATATACTTTGGCGGGGGCGGTCTTTTTGATGGCGGTGGCGGATATCGGATGGTTTCGGAGCATTCTGCAACTGTTCTTACTTGGACTGCGGGGACTTTTGATTCTATTGTTTCATATCGTTCCCACAAAAGATATGCCGGACATAGATTCCTCCGGGGGAGGCGCGCCGGGGGGCGGGGGAGGCATTCCCATCCCCGAAGGGGAAGCGTTCTGGCTGTGGGATGTGATCGGCTATATGGCCTTTGTATTGTTTCTCCTCGCTTTCTGTGTGACCCTGTGGAAAACGTTTCGGTTCTTTATACGGACAATGAGGGAACGCTTTGGCATACGTTTTCGCAAGGAGGAGACGGCAGACTCTCCCGAGGTTTCGGATGAGCGGGAGAAAATCGCGCCGGGGCGACGGGACAAAAAGCGAGCGGTGCGTCGGCTGGGTTTCCCCAGTATCGAGGAACAGATTCGCAGATTGTACCGCAGACGGGCGATGCAGGCGCAGCCCGATACCGGGAAGCTTAAAATTATGACGGCGAGAGAATGTGCGGAAGAGCTTGGGACGCCGGGACTTGCGGCGGTCTATGAGAAGGCCCGATACAGCGGCCTGCCCTGCGGCCGGACGGATTTGAAGGAGATGAAAGCTTATGTGCGCTGAATTGGCATTGTCGGATGATATTTTGATGAAAATCGAAAAACCAGCCCGCTATATCGGACACGAAGTAAATGCGGTCATCAAGGATAAGGATCGGGTGAAAGTGCGGTTTGCTATGTGTTTTCCGGATGTGTATGAGATCGGGATGTCCCATCTGGGCATACAGATTCTCTACGGCATGTTCAATGCCATGGAGGATGTGTGGTGCGAGCGGGTTTATTCTCCGTGGCTTGATCTGGATGCGATCATGCGGGAGCGGAAGATTCCGCTCTTTGCGCTGGAGTCGCAGGACCCCGTCCGGGAATTTGATTTTCTGGGTATTACACTCCAATACGAAATGTGCTATACCAATATTTTGCAGATTCTTGATCTGGCTCAGATTCCCCTTCTTGCTAAAGATCGCGGGGAGGATTGTCCCATTGTCATAGGGGGAGGGCCGTGCGCCTACAATCCGGAACCCATCGCGGACTTTTTTGACATTTTCTATATCGGGGAGGGGGAGACCCGTTACCGGGAACTGCTGGATCTCTATCTGGAATACCGCAAAGAAGGCGGCACTCGTGAGGAGTTTTTGCGAAAAGCCGCCCGGATTCCCGGAATGTATGTCCCTCGGTTTTATGAGGCCCGATACCATGAGGACGGCACGATTGCGGAATTCAAGCCCACGGAGGAGGGAATCCCCGCCACGATTCTGAAGGAGGTCGCCATGCAGGTGAGTGAGATTCCTTATCCCATGCAGCCGGTGGTGCCTTATATCAAGGTGACGCAGGACAGGGTGGTGCTGGAAATCCAGAGAGGCTGTATCAGGGGATGCCGGTTTTGTCAGGCCGGGCAGCTCTATCGTCCGGTGCGGGAGCGGGATGCGGAGGTCTTGAAACAATATGCCGTGGAGATGCTGCGCAACACCGGGCATGAAGAAATTTCTCTCAGTTCGCTGAGTTCCAGCGACTATGGCAGCCTTCCCGAACTGATCGACTTTCTGATGGAGGAATGCAAGGCAAAACACACCAACATTTCGCTGCCGTCCCTGCGGATCGACGCCTTTTCGCTGGATGTGATGAGCAAGGTGCAGGATGTGAAAAAATCCAGTCTGACTTTTGCCCCGGAGGCGGGCAGCCAGAGACTGCGGGACGTCATCAACAAGGGATTGACCGAAGAAGTCATTTTGCAGGGGGCGACCATGGCGTTTGCGGGAGGATGGTCGCGGGTAAAACTTTATTTCATGCTGGGTCTGCCCACCGAGACGGAGGAGGATATCCGCGGGATCGCGGAGTTGTCAAACAAGATTGCCGCGGCTTATTTCGAGACGGTGCCCAAGGAAAAGCGGGCAAACGGCAGCGTTCAGATCGTGGCGAGTACTTCTTTTTTTGTGCCAAAGCCCTTTACGCCCTTTCAGTGGGCACCCCAATGTACCGAGGAAGTGTTCATCGAGAAAGCCTATCAGACCAGAAGAGCCATCTCGGAACAGTTGAATCAAAAGCGGATCAAGTACAACTGGCATGAGGCGGATGCCAGCGTCATGGAAGGGGTGCTGGCAAGGGGCGACAGAAGGCTCTCGCAGGTGATCCTTGGAGTTTATAAAAAGGGCGGATATTTTGACGCTTGGAGCGAATATTACAATCACGAGAGATGGGTACGGACCATTGAGGAATGCGGGCTGAACGTGGAATTCTACACCAGCAGAAAACGGGATGCGGACGAGATCTTCCCTTGGGATTTCATCGACTGCGGCGTTACGAAGGAATTCTTAAGACGCGAGTGGGAGAAAGCGCAGGGGGAAGAGATTTCCGAGAACTGCAGGCTGAAGTGTCAGGGATGCGGCGCCGCCAGATTCGGCGGGGGCATCTGCACGGAAGCACGGTCTGAGGATTCCCGGCAGGCGTGTTCCGGGCAAGACTTGGAAAATATGGAAAAAGCAGGGCAGGGCGGTTCCGATGGGGACGGGCATATCGCGCAGGCCGCGAAAGAGATGGAGACAGATCTCAAGACACAGGTTCCGGTTTCGGAAGGATTTGAGAGTCCGAGACGCCGCAACAAGCGGCTGCGCGTCAAATTTACCAAGCACGGGGCCGTGCGCTTTATCGGACATCTGGATGTGATGCGCTTTTTCCAGAAAGCGCTCCGCCGTGCGGGAATCGATGTGGCCTATACCACGGGCTACAGTCCCCATCAGATCATGTCCTTTGCGGCGCCTTTGGGCGTGGGGCTTGAGAGCAACGGGGAGTACATGGATATCGAGGTTTATTCGTATACGTCCTGTGAGGATGTGATGAGACGGCTGAATGAAGCGAGTGTCCCCGGCATTCGGGTGACAGGCGTCTATGCGCTGTCGGACGATGCCGAAAACGCCATGGCAAGCGTGGCCGCAGCCGCCTACACCGTGGAATTTGTTCCGGGCCGGGCGCCCAAGGCGGATCTGACCAAAGCAGTGGAGAAATTATTGCAAAAAGATGCGGTCTATATTGTCAAAGAGGGCAAAAGAGGGCCGCGGGAGGTGGATATCCGTCCCGGCATCTATTCCTGCAGCTATAAAGACGGTCGTCTGCATCTTTTGACGGATGCCTCCAGCGGGGGAAACATTAAGCCCGCACAGGTGGTGGAGGCGCTTTTGAGAGAGTGTCAGGCAGCACTTCCGGAGAACGCATTGTTTGTCACCAGAGAGGAGACTTATGCGGATGTGGGAGAGGCGGGAGAGAGACGTTTGATCCCCTTGGGAGAGGCAGGATGAGCAGACAGATTATCAATCACAATAAAATCAGCCTCACGGAGAATCAGCGCGCTCCGCAGACAGGTGGGAAACTATTGTTTACTCACTGTATGGGCCAGCGGGCGGCCATGCTGATCTCGGATAACAGACTTCTGGCGGCGCAATTTTTTCCTAAGGAGAACAGCCGGCTCGGTGCGGTCTACATTGCCAAGGTCAAGAATGTGGTCAAGAATCTGAACGCCTGCTTTGTGGAGATTGATGACGCGGGGCGGGAGATATGCTTTTTATCTCAAAAGGACGGCGCGCATCCGTTTTTGCTGAACCGTGTGTGGGACGGCAGGATTCTGGAGGGGGATGAATTCCCCGTGCAGGTGATACGGGATGCGCAGAAGACCAAACAGCCCTCCGTCACCACGCTCTTATCGATGTCCAACGAGTATTTTGCGCTGAGCGTGGGGGATGCGCACACCGGTTTTTCTGCGAAACTGGATGCGGCTAGCAAGAAAAGACTTCGCAGCCTGCTTAAAAAAAGCGGCCATCTTGCACCGCCGCCCATAGAGCTGCCAAGGGGCGGACAGATTCCCGTGGGACTGGTGGTACGAACCCGCGCGGCGGAGCTGATACAGGACGAAGACAGCGCGGAGACGCTTGTGCTGCAGGCGGTGGAAGCCCTTTATGAGAAATGGGCGCAGCTTTTCAAGACGGCGCTCCATCGAACCTGTTTCTCCTGTCTGCTGGCGCCCCCGGCTCCCTTTGAGGATGCGCTTTCCCATCTGGCTTATCCGGGAGAATACGAGGAGATCCTGACAGACGACGAGGAGCTGTACGGACAATTAAAGACTGCGGAGAGTATTCCGCCGGATAAAGTTCTGCGTCTCTACAGCAGGGAAGAGCAGGAGGAACTGCCCCTTTCTAAGCTGTATGGACTGGAGGGCAAGCTGCAGACGGCTCTGGAACGCCGTGTGTGGCTCAAATCGGGCGGATATCTCATTATTGATACAACGGAGGCTTTGACGGTGATCGACGTCAATTCGGGCAAATATGAGTCTTCTAAGTCCTCCGAGGAGGCCTATGTGCGCATCAATCGCGAGGCGGCCAGAGAGATCGCCCTGCAGCTTCGGCTGCGCAATCTGTCCGGCATTATCATCGTGGATTTTATCAACATGCGTTCGCGGGAAGCACAGACGGCGCTTTTGGAGGAACTGAGCGCGCTCACCGCCGCCGACAGGCAGAAGACGGAAGTAGTGGATATGACGTCCTTGGGGCTGGTGGAAATTACCCGCAAAAAGGCCAGAAAACCGCTTGCGGAACAGTTGGAAGGCAGAGGGTGAGTAGTTTCGCAGAGGTTTAAAATATAGAAGGAGTGAAGGGGGTATTGCATGAACGGATTTCAGTTTCTTGGGATTCATAAAATCAAAGACGGAAAATACCTGAAAAACTATGAGCTTACCTATCTCAATAAGACGGGGAAGGAAAAGAAGTATGAGATCGTAAGCCGCAGGGAGTTAAACTCTGTGGAGGATATCGGAAACGCCGCCAGCGGAGTTTCCATTGTGGCCACACGGGGGGAGGAGCTGCTCTTGCTCCATGAATTCCGCATGGGCGTAAACCGGGCGGTCTATAATCTCTGCGCCGGCATGCTGGAGGAGGGCGAGAGTATTGAGGATTGTATCGCCAGAGAACTTTATGAGGAGACAGGCCTTCAGGTGAAAAAAATCAAGACGATTCTGCCGCCTTCTTATGCGGCGGTGGCCATATCGGATATGACTACTTATATCGCTTTTGTGGAGGCGGAGGGAGAATTTGCGGATCACACTTCGGAGAACGAACAGATCGAGGCCGGATTCTATACAAGAGAGGCGGTGAGAGAGCTGTTGGAGACGGAGCGTTTCAGTTCCAGAGCGCAGATGGCCGCATATTTCTTTGCACAGTATGGATATTGAAACTAGAGTAAGAAGAGAGTTGGAAGGAGAGAAGAGTGATGAAAATTTTTGCTTATGCTATGCGGGAGTTTGATGAAAAGGAGTTTTTTGAAAAGTTTTCCAAAGAGTTTGGCTGCGAGTATGGCTACAGCACCGCATATCCCAGTCCGGAAAATGTGGAGCTTGCCAGAGGATATGATGCCATCAGCGCCACGCCCTGTGATCTGGGAACGGATATGCTGGATCGCTTTTATGCGATGGGAGTACGGTATATTGCAACCCGTTCCATCGGAGTGGATCACATTGATCTGAAGCATGCGAAAGAACTGGGCATGGGGGTGTGTCATGTCTCCTATGCGCCGGAAACCGTGGCTGACTATGCCATTATGTTAATGCTGATGTGCTGTCGGAATATTTACCATATTCTGGAGCGTTCCAAAGTACAGGATTACACGCTGCAGGGGAAGATGGGACGGGATATCTGCGATTGTACCGTCGGGGTAATCGGTACCGGTCAGATCGGCAGAACCGTCATCAAACATTTGTCTGCCTTCGGATGCCGCATACTGGCGTATGATTTGTATCCCAACGAGGCATGTGCCCAGATGGCGGAATATGTGCCGCTGGAGGAGCTGTATGCCCAATCCGATATCATCACATTACATACGCCTGCCACAGCGGAGAATTATCATATGTTGAACGAGAAGGCTTTTGGCATGATGAAGGATCATGTGATCGTGATCAATACGGCCAGAGGGACTTTGATTGATACGGATGCGCTGATCTCCGCCATAGAGAGCAAAAAAGTGGGTCATGCCGCGCTGGATGTTTTGGAGCAGGAGAACGGACTTTATTATGCCAACCGCATGGGTGATCCCATCAATAATCACACGATGGCGATCCTGCGGTCTTTTCCCAATGTGATTTTGTCCCCGCATACCGCTTTTTACACGGAGAATGTGGTGCGCGATATGGCATATAAATGCATTACCGGCGTGCTGGATATGATGAATCATGCGGAAAATCCGTTGATTGTGGTATAGCTGCTTTATGCCAACGGACATATTTATCAGGGTATTGAATGATCAGAGAGGATTGAATAAAACGGCAAATCGGAATTGTTGGAGGAACGATGAGAATTGAAAGATGTGAAAAAGAGTCCTTTGTCGTAATAGGGAAAGAGGGTTCAACATTAGACGGAGCAGGATTTATTCAGAAGTTATGGGATGATGCCAATTCACATTTTGAAGAAGTTCATCATTTAGCAAAGAAGGATGAAAATGGAAATATTGGAATATGGGGAGCAATGTCTGATTTTTCCCGTTCCTTTCATCCGTGGGAAGATTTCAGCAAAGGACTTTATCTTGCGGGAGTAGAATGTAGTGATGATGCCGAAGCTCCTGACGGTTGGACTAAGTGGACCATTCCCGGCTATGAATATATTTTTGTAGAATGTGAGAATGATGACACCTTTTCAAATGTCATACAATATCTGCAAGATCATGACATTCCGTTGGTGGGGGCAGTTCATGATTTTACCTGCACGCAGACAGGGAAAAATTATATGTTTTTTCCGATTAGAAAGTTATAACATTTTCGAAATGGGAGTACATTATGACCTCTGATAACAATATCCGTCTTCTCTATGAATTAAACGGCAGAGATGCGCAGTTAGATTTTGCCATCCAGCAGGTAGAACGCCAGCTTGCCAGTGTAAACAAGAAATTGAAGGCCCTGTGGCATGATCTTGTCTTTTATGCGGCAATGCTGATACTTCCTGTACCGATCTACCTACTATGCAACAATCTGTATACCGTATCGCTTGTACTTCCTTTTCTGGTATTATTCCAAACGGTTCTTTTATGTGTATATTTGTTCTTTCTGCCTTTTGTGATATACCATCTGGGTCAAACCGTATATCTGTTGAAAATAAACCGTGAGAATACGGAAGAGTATCCGGAACCTCCCCGGGCAGGAACCTTGCGCGTGGAGAGGCCGGACAGGGAGCCCACTTATCGCATAGAACAGAAAAAACTGATTTATATCTTGAGCCGCTATTATTTGAACAAAGATACCATGAATCAAATCCGGCGTCGGATCACGGAATCAGAGGATTCCGATACAATGTCAATGCTGGAATTGAAATATCAATTGAACAATTTACCTTTTTATGAGGACGTTCGTCCTGCCGATCCTTTTATGGGCAAGACCGGCAATATTGTTCTTTTGATGTCTTTTTCATTTATCTTAAACTTACTTTATTTGTTGCGTACATGGGGGATTGTTTAGAACAAAACACTACAGGAAGAGTGAAATATGAATCTGAGAGCGAAATACAACTATGCGCAAAACCATAGTTTAACGAATAGTTGGTTCTATATTGCAGGCTATCACATGCCCAGCTCGTCAGAATCCAATATTACGGTGAACGGCCCGTCATTTATCAGCGATATCTTCATATCGGCTCCAAATTCACCGGTTTCCACAATTTGGATTTCCTGTCTGCACAGACTGATGATATACTCATACAGCTCATTGGCCATCTGCGGTTCACCGGCATTGATGAAGGACGGTCGATTTCCCTTTCGGCAGTCTGCATACAAAGTAAATTGTGATACAAGCAAAAGGCTGCCGTTGACGCTTTTTAAATCAAGATTGATTTTGCCGTTTTCGTCCTCAAAAATTCTGAGTCCCAGTAATTTCTTAACCATTTTCTCAGCTTTCTCTTTGGTATCGGTTCGGTCTATTCCGATCAGAACCAGATACCCCCGATCAATTTTACCGATTATCCGGGCGTCTACGGCAACGGAGCTCTCCGTCACGCGCTGTACCACAAAACGCATGGACCAAATTCCTCCTTATCCATCTAATCAAAACATATTGTTATTTGCCGGACTTATCTTTTTGGGTCCGCCGGTCCTGTCTTCTAATTTCACGGCTCTGTTTCTGTTCCTCGATATTCTTTTTAAATTCCGGCACAAATTCGTGAAACAATCCGTCGTCGTCCACGGAACCTACCGTCAGATAGGCGCTTGTCTCGCTGGGCATATTCTTTTTCAGCAAGGCGGTATTGACCAGTGATTTAATTGCCGCATAGATGACCGCAAATATAGGCACACCCACAATCATTCCCGCAACGCCGAATGCGCCGCCAAACAGTGTGATGGCAAAAATCACCCAGAATCCGGCCAATCCTGTGGAATCCCCCAGAATCTTTGGACCGAGAATATTTCCGTCAAACTGCTGCAGAACCAGAATGAAGACAATGAAGTAGACACAGTTTAACGGATGCATGGGATCCACCAGAAAGATCAACAATGTACAGGGAACCGCGCCTATAATAGGCCCAAAAAACGGAATGACATTGGTCACGCCAATGATCAGGCTGACCAGTGCCGCATAGGGTGTGCCCAACAATGTGGTTCCGATAAAACACAGCAATCCGATAATGATGGAATCCAAGACTTTACCGCTGATAAATCCGCTGAACGTTTTGTGGGCAAAGCGGAAATTACGAATAATAATATTAGCGGTGTTTTTCTCAAAAATTGCATAGACCACTTTTTTGGCCTGCCCGGCAAAAAGCTCTTTGCTGCCAAGAACATAAATGGAAATAATGAACCCGATGATCCAGTTCCACACTACTCCGATCACGCCGAGCACGCTTATGAAAACGGTTTTACTCAGCTTGCTGGCAGTATTGAGTACGTCGTCATTTAACCAGGATTCTATCTCGCCCGAATATCGTTCGATCAGGTCTACCGCATAGCTGCCCAACTCGGGATTGTCCTCCAATACTTTGTTGATGATATTGGTGACATTGTTGACATAAGTATCGAAATTCGCAACCAGATTGGTGATGCTGGGAACGATCTGAGATACAAACATTGCGACCAAGGCGTAAATCACTGTGAAAAACAACAGTGTGGTAATGAGAATGCTGATCCCTCGCATAAGAGAATTGCGCTTTTTCTCATTTTTCATCGGAATGCGTTCAAAGATCGGGCGCAGTAGGCGGTATTCAATCTGATTCATCACCGGCGTCAAAAGATATGCCAGCACAAAGCCCGCCAGTATCGGCATCAGTACATTTGTCAGTTTGCCGAAAGCAATTTTGATATTTACGCCATGAAACATCAGATAATAAAAGCAGATGCTTGCTGCCAGCACACAAAATGCCGTGAGCCCCCAACGAGAGTATTTATTATTCAAATGGAATTTCATAAGTATCCCCCATTTCTAATCTTTCTTAAAATATCATACACCGAATCTATCCATATCACAAGAATAAAATCAATCTATTGTCAAATCAATCGCCAAATCAATCATCAAATTATTGTACAAATGTTGGAAAACATAGTAAAATGATAATGTTTGGAAGACAGTTTCGCAGATTGGTCTGCGTTGATTGCAGCATGTTTGGAAGGTTGGAAAGCGTTATGAGATTACAGCAGCTATACAGTCTGGTGCGAAAAGCCATAGATGATTATCACATGATTGAGGAAAATGACCGGGTCGCCGTCGGCATATCCGGCGGCAAAGACAGTCTGACACTGCTCTATGCGCTGCATGGCTTGAAAAATTTTTATCCCAAGCGGTTTTCGATTCATGCCGTCACGGTAGATTTGGGATTTGGCAATTTGAATCTGGAGGATATTCGCGCACTCTGCCACAGCATGGATGTGGAATATACGGTTGTCAAGACAGATATCGCGCCCATTATTTTTGAGGAGCGCGCAGAGAGCAATCCCTGTTCTCTGTGTGCCAAGATGCGCAAAGGAGCGCTGAATCAGGCCGTCAAGGAAGCAGGCTGCAATAAAATAGCCTATGCACATCACAAAGACGATGTGGTGGAGACCATGCTGATGTCCTTGATATTTGAAGGCCGTTTTCACACGTTTTCTCCCGTCACTTATCTGGATCGTATGGACCTGACGGTTCTACGTCCGATGATCTATATGAATGAGGCGGATGTGATCGGCTTTGTCAATAAATATCATCTGCCGGTCGTGAAGAGTCCCTGTCCCGCTGACGGCCACACCAAGCGGGAATATGTGAAAACGCTTCTGCGGGAGATCAATTATGAGACTCCCGGCGTGAAAGAGCGCATGTTTACGGCGATTAAGAACGGTCATATGAAAGGATGGGAAAAAGAGTTTGGCGGTATTGAATAAAGACAATTATCATGACGAACAAAACAGAAATAATATTCTGAAAATGCGGGAAGTGCTAAATACTCTTCCCGGGTTCTGCAAAACATTTTTCCGCGGAATCGAGGAATACACATCCACCAGAACAAGGCTGGCCTATGCTTATGATATCCGGCTTTTCTTTGAGTTCCTTCATGAACGGAATGCGGTATGTGCAAAAATGGAGATCGAGGACTACCCTCTCTCGCTGCTCAATGACGTCACCAGACTGGATATCGAGGAATATTTGGAGTATCTGACTCTGTACGAGAAAGACGGGCGGGAAATCACCAATGACGAACGCGGAAAGGCGAGAAAACTTGCGTCATTGAGAAGCTTCTATCACTATTTTTATCAAAATGAAATGATTGAGAACAATCCGGCATCTCTGGTACCCCTGCCCAAACGGACGGAAAAAGAGATTATTCGTCTGGAGCCCAATGAAGTCGCTATTTTGTTGGATCAAGTGGAATCCGGCACAAAACTGACCAAAAAGGAACTGGAATATCATCAGAAGACAAAAGTGCGCGATGTTGCGTTGCTGACGCTGCTTCTGGGGACAGGAATCCGTGTATCCGAATGTGTCGGTATTGATCTGGGAGACGTGAATTTTGACGAGGGAGGACTGAAAATACGCCGCAAGGGCGGGTATGAGACGGTAATCTATTTTGGTGAGGAGGTAGAGACGGCATTGTTGGACTATCTGGAGGAAAGAAAGCAGATCATTCCCGAAGAAGGACATGAGAACGCGCTCTTTCTGTCCCTGCAGAATCGCCGGATGGCTGTGCGGTCCGTGGAAAATCTGGTCAAAAAATATGCTTCCAGAGTCACCAGCTTAAAAAAGATCACTCCTCATAAACTCCGCAGCACCTATGGAACCAATTTGTACAAGGAGACCGGAGATATTTATCTGGTGGCCGATGTGCTGGGGCATAAGGATGTCAATACGACCCGCAAGCATTATGCCGCCATGGAACAGGAACGGCGGAGACGGGCCGCAAACGCCGTACAACTGCGCGAAAAGAGAACGGAACAATA
>CAZSAJ010000029.1:0-34143 GCA_964604835.1 uncultured Acetatifactor sp. | reverse complement strand
ATTGCGGGCTGTGAATGTCTTCTGCGTTGGAAAGGGGAAAGAATTAAAGATTCTTATCCGATGGAGTTTATTAAGGTTTTAGAGGATTACGGCGACATTAATGAAGTAGGTTTCTGGGTTATGGATCAGGCGATCCGGCAGCAGGCGGCATGGCTCGATAAATACGGCGAGCTGCGGATAAGCTTTAACGTATCTTATCAGCAGTTTATGGATGATACATTTGTGGAAAGGGCGATTTCCTGTGTGGAAAAGCACGGAGCAAATCCGAATTCTATCATCATAGAGCTTACGGAGAGTTGTCAGGTAGAAAATCCCCAAGAGCTTGCGGCCATATTTGGCAGACTGCGGGAGAAGGGCTTTAAAATAGCGTTGGACGATTTCGGAACGGCGTATGCTTCTATGGAAATGTTAAAATGGCTCCCTGTGGATTATATTAAAGTGGAGCATTCCTTTATCAGGGAGCTTGCCCAGCCGGGACACGACATAGATTATGTGATCGTGGACAGCCTGTTGGAAATGTGCAGGCGTCTGGGATACAATTCAATCATAGAAGGTGTGGAGAACAGTAAAGTGGCGGATATCGTAGGCGAGTTGAATGCCACGCTGCTGCAGGGATACCATTATTCACGTCCTGTCTGCCAACAAGATTTTGAAAAACTGTTGGATGGAAAACGGGAGTAAAGTTTGTCAAAGCAGTTCTTTCGTTTTTCGGGCAAAGGACCTTTTATCACGGGAGATCATTGGGAGGAATTCTTTGGAGTGCTTTGAGAAAGCACAATTACAGT
The DNA here is from genome assembly GCA_964604835.1 of uncultured Acetatifactor sp. GTDB lineage: Bacteria > Bacillota > Clostridia > Lachnospirales > Lachnospiraceae > Acetatifactor. The sequence continues at coordinate 33,358 of CAZSAJ010000029.1, read as the reverse complement.
CATACCCCTTGAGAATCTTTCATACATTGTAAAAAAGATTCTTAAGGGGTATTCTTTTGAAGGATTATATCGAAGAACGAGCCGTGTCGATTGCAAATTATATCATCGATAATAACGCTACTGTGAGGCAGACAGCCAAAGCGTTCGGCGTGTCGAAATCGACGGTACATAAAGATGTCACCGACAGGCTGTCGCAGATTAATCCCACATTGGCGGCACAGGCCAGAAAGGTATTGGATGTAAATAAATCCGAGCGGCATATCCGGGGAGGACTGGCAACCAGGGAAAAATATCTGCACAAAGGTCATCTGGATTGATGGACAGGAGGCACATATTGTGACAAAAAACCACTGTGGAAATGATCTGCGGTGGTTTTTATGTGTTTTGGCCTGTCTGCGGATTTTGTCAAAAATATTTGGGGAATTTGTGGAAATGGACATTGATTATGTGACAAAGATGGTTTATAATAAATACTAGTTTCATACTGGGTGCAGAAGGCTACTGTACCGCAGACATATGGGAGGTAAGTATGAATAAGCAAGTTTTACAGATGAAATATCATCCGGCCAAAAAGGAAGTGGAATTCCATCATTTCCAGAATGGGCAGGAGGTTGCTATCAAAAGCGACAGCCGGCTTATGTATTATATGAACAGAAAGGGTACGTTTGTACTGCAGGATCATGGAAACGCTTTTTTTGAAGATATAGCCAATGCGTTTGACGGCCTTAAAGACATAGAGATGCAGGTCGTGACCACGAAGATGGATTATGAAGACTTTGTGCAGATGGTGGAGTATTACAATGCGGAGCCCGGTGCATGCAAGATCACGCCGACTCTGATTGCGGAACTGCCCGATATGACGCACACATTTGCCGAGGTCAAGAAGTATGGCGAACAGGCTGCGGAAATCCTGCGCAGGCACAGACAGAATCTCTTTGAGATCCCGATGGAGAACGAGAATGTCAAAAAGAGTGCGGAGAGCTTTGCCGAGCAGATCGACGAAGAACGGAGAAATATTCACGACAAGATTATCAGCTTAAATGACAATGCTGTCAGTTTGTGCTTTACCGGTGTGTATAGTGCGGGAAAATCCACACTGATTAATGCTCTTTTGGGATATAAGATTCTCCCTGAGAAGATCACTTCCGAGACTGCCAAGATGTTTCGGATCTCCAGCCCGAGACCCGGTGAGAATGTCATGATCTCCTTTGAGATCGAGGGGGCATATGCGGAGCTGGAATGGAATCAGGTGAAGATGTGTTTTGAATTTTCGCAGGGACCCAGCGAGAGTGCGGTCAAGGCAGAGATCCAGCGTGAGGTCAACCGGGTGAGCGAGGAGAAACTCAGACAGCACGAACAGATTTGTGCGTTGCTTACGGTCTTGAACGCATTGGATGCGGTGTCGGCGGATATCAAGATCAGTTTTCCTGTGGCGTTAGACAGTCCCAATGTACAATATGTTATCTATGATACGCCGGGTACGGACAGCAATTACGCAGAGCATCAGACTGTGTTGATGGATGCGCTGTCGGAACAGAAGCAGTCCATTCTGATCTTCGTGGCGGCGCCGAATAAGACAGAGGGAAGCGGCAACAATGCACTGTTGAAATATCTGAAGGAAGCCGAGGAGAAGAACAGCAAGACCAGCATCGATATCAGTCGTTCCCTGTTTGTCATCAACTGGTCCGACTGTATTGACTCCGACGCCAGAAGAGATCTGCAGCATGAGGAGATCAAGTACAAGGACGATGATTCCTTCTCCATCAGACTTGCGGATAAAAAGCTGTTCTTTATCTCTGCAAAATATGGTTATGCTGCAAGAGCCGTGAGAAACGGCATTGCCTCCGAGAAGGATACGTCCGAGTTTAACAGAGGGTTGAATAATATGACCGACAAGTTCGGCGGGTATTGCTATCGGGAAGACAGATGCGCCATGTCCGAATTTGCCACCAAGCGCATGATCGAGAGATGTGAGGAAGCGTTAAACAGCGCTCAGGAGAAAAAGGACGATATTTCGGTTCTGGAGGTGGCCGCAGGTCTCTACGCTTTGGAGAGCGAGATTTTGCAGTATGGAGAGAAATATGCTTCCGCCGTGAAGGCTTCGGCCATTATCGACAGCGTGGACAAAGCGCTCTCGAAGTTGAGTAATCGTGCGGTATCTCTCCGCGAGAGCAATCGCGAGGAGATCAAGGAGATCGAGAAGAATATCGTTGAGCTTCGCAGAACCATTAATGAGGCCATTGAGAAGGCATACAGTCAATCTGCCATTCCGGAGAATATGCCGCTCCCAGAGGAGGCCAGCCGGACGTTGGGACTGGACAGAGCGAATCTGTACAGTGCGATTGTGGGCAACACGAAAAACTACATGGACAGAGAGCTGAGAGGTTGGTTTCTGGGCCTCTTGGGAAGAGTAAAGGTAAAAGACCGCGACAAGGATAATGTCCGTGATATGATTAATCGTGCCATCGATGAGTACACGGAGAAGTTCTTGACGCAGAGAAAGATTCTGCTGGAGAGCCAACGGGATATCTTCATGGAGGCCGTGAAGCAGACTATTATGGAGAACGGCAACATCAGCAAGGCCGCCAAGAAATTCTTCTTGGATGTGCCGGTTCCGCAGGTAGTGAAGCCCGGTATCACCAATTGGGGTGAACTCTATGATTCCCACTGCAGAACCGAGAAATTCCTGATGTTTAAGGGCGAATATCTGGATAAGGCAGGATTTATTCAGGATGTGGAGAAGATGCTGGTGGAGATTGCGGACAGCATGTGTGTGGACTATAGTAACGATTACCGCAATTCGCTGGAATCTCTGTTAATGCAGATTAAGACCCAGTTTGAGGGCAATCTGGAGATCTACTCTCTGTACATGAAAGCGATGGTGGAGAGCCGCGACGCCATGAAGCAGTTGGGAGATAAGGTGGCCGATGTGGCCACAGAGCTGTTCGACTGTCAGAAGCAGTTGAATGATATCATCTGGAATCTGCGACTGACCTCTTTCTGGCTGTAGGATATAAACAGGTATTGGGAAGTTAAGAGGAATTAAAAAGTGTCGTCTCACAGGCTGATGAATTCAGCTATGTGGGGCGGCACTTTTCTTGTTGCTGTGTGCTAAGAAGCACATACCGAAATGTGGAGATCTTGTTCTGTTTTTAGAGAAAACCCATGGCCCGCAGAATGACCACTGCCACGAAAATGGCAAGGGAGGAAAAGAGAGTGGTCCACACCACAAGCTGTCCCGCAAGCTGACCGTCATTGTCCATCTCTTCGGCCATGATGGCACTGGCAACGGCCACAGGAGTGGCAAAAAGCGCCACCAGAGAAGCATAGATGCCATTATCGAAGTGCAGGATCCCCATGTGCTGCAGCAGCACGGCACCGCCGAGTCCAAACAGAGGAGCAAAGAGAAGTCTCCCCATAACGCCCAGAAGAATCTGTTTCTTCAGACCCCGGATGCGGCTTATTTCAAACTGGCCGCCCAGCACTAAAAGTGCGACGGGAGTGGAAGCCTTGGCCAGATAGTCCAGAGCCGTTTCGAGGAAGGTAAATTTGCCGGCCGCGGCGGTGACGCCATCCGGCAGAGCGGAAAAAAGCGGTTTGAGGGACACAAATACAATGCCTGCGAACACGCCGAGGATCAGGGGATTGCGCAGAATATCCAGAAAGATCTCGCGGATGCGGGATGAAAAGGGAACTGACACGCTTGTCATTTCGCCGAATGCGTGTGCGGAGGAGGTTTTGTTGGCGCCTGCGGTGTATACGGACAGTGCGATCACTGCCAGAATGTTGAACAGCGGGATGGTGAAGGCTGACAGCAGGGCGGCGGACTGCACACCCTTGTCTCCTGCCATGAGCTGGGCCAGCGGAACGCCGATCAGGGCAAAATTGGACCGAAAGACGCATTGAAGCAGCACTCCTTTCTGGCGGCGGTCTGTAGCTGCATGTGTGAGAAGCAGCCCTATGACAAAGAGCAGCGCCACCGCGGCCGTCACATAGAGAACCGCGTCCAATCTCAGCTCGGAGAAATTCTCCATCTTGGCCAGATTGGTGAACAGAAGCACGGGCAGAAGGACACGGAATACGGTTTTGTTGGCAATTTTTAAGAATTCCTTGGTAAAAAACTTTTTTTTCTTCAGAAGATATCCCAGCGCAACCAAAAGGATAATGGGTAAAACGGAGTTTACCGCAAAGATGAGAATATCCGCCCAAGCCATGTCCAGACCTCCTAAGAAATTTTTCAAAACGTTTTTCATCAAAACAGTTTTGTCGTTTTTGCTATAGGGATTATAATATATTTTCCGAGAAAAATAAATACTGCTAACGGACATCTTGTCTAAAAACGGGAGGATGCAGTATAATCTATGATATAACATAACCTTAATCGCGGCAGGAGACGGCCGGATGGCCATAAAATAATATGGGAGAAAGGAATCTTGATGGAACCGGACAGGAAGAAGGTATCGGCGCTCTCGAATCAAATATTGCAGCTTGTCCATGACAATCTTCTGATGCACCTCAGGTTTCTGGATACGGCGCTTTCGGGGCTTCCTTGGAGAGAGCGGCCGGGAATGGATTGTATGGCCACGGATGGGAGCGTCTGTTATTATGACGCTCTGTATCTGCTCAGGGTCTATCGGGCGGACGATAAACGGGTGGCGAGGATATATCTGCATATGCTGTTTCATTGTGTGTTCGCCCATTATTTTATGTATGATAAATTGGACACGGAGCTGTGGGATCTGGCGGCGGATATAGCCGTGGAGAACGTGATATTGGATCTGCGTCTGCCCGGTGTGACGCTGGAGCGGGATGCGGATGCGGAGAGAAAATTGAACATTCTTCGGGAGGATATCGGAGCGCTCACGGCGGAGCGCGTTTACCGTTATCTGCGCCATAATCCGCCCACGCCCCGCGAGCGGGAGGAACTTCGGGAATTATTTTATCAGGATGCACACAGTCTGTGGCTGCCTGCGGAGAATCTGGAAATCACGGGTGAGCAGTGGAGGAAGATCAGCGAGCGCATCAAGGCGGATTTGAAGTCTTTTACCAAGGCGAAATCCGGGGCGGAGACTCTTGAGAAGAATCTGGAGGAGGCCATCCGGGATCATTATGATTACACGGATATTCTCAGTCGTTTCATGGTGATGGCGGAGGATATCACGGTGAACGACGAAGAGTTTGACTATATCTATTACACTTACGGACTGGATCATTACGGCAATCTTCCGCTGATCGAACCGTTGGAATATCGCGAGGCCCATAAGGTCAAAGAGTTTGCCATCGCCATCGACACTTCCGCATCCTGCAGAGGGCCTGTGGTGAAAGCTTTTCTGCAAAAGACGTATTCCATCTTAAAGAGTGGGGAGAATTTTTTCCATAAAATCAATGTGCATATCATCCAGTGCGATAACGAGGTGCAGAGTGACACGAAGATCACCAGCGACGAAGATTTTGATATCTTTATGAAATATGGGAAGCTAGGCGGCTTCGGCGCGACGGATTTCAGGCCGGTGTTTGCTTATCTGGACACGCTGAGGGAACAGGGAGAGTTCAAGAATCTGAAAGGACTGATTTATTTTACGGACGGGTATGGGATTTACCCGGAACGGATGCCGGACTATGATGTAATCTTCGCATTTGTGGGCGAGGACGAGAATCGCGCGCCCGTGCCCCCGTGGAGTTTGAAGGTGGTGTTGGAGAGCGATGAGTTGGAAGAGCCTTGAGGGCGGGCAGGGGGATAAAGATGAATATTAAGCAGGCGAAAGAGTATATCAAGGATTCCGTCAATCTGTATTTGAAGAAAAATGAATTCGGGGCGTATCGCGTGCCGGTGGTACGACAGCGTCCCATTTTCCTGCTGGGGGCGCCGGGCATCGGCAAGACGGCAGTCATGGAACAGATCGCGCAGGAACTGGGGGTGGCTCTGGTATCCTACTCCATGACCCATCATACCAGACAGTCGGCGCTGGGTCTTCCCTTTATCACACAGAAGGATTATGGCGGCAGGACCTACAGTGTGTCCGAGTATACCATGAGCGAGATCATCGCTTCCGTTTATGATGTCATGGAGGAAAGCGGAATCCGGGAGGGAATTCTCTTTTTGGATGAGATCAACTGCGTGTCGGAGACGCTAGCCCCCACGATGCTTCAGTTTCTGCAGTACAAGGTGTTCGGGCGGCATCAGGTGCCTGAGGGCTGGGTGATCGTCACGGCGGGCAATCCGCCGGAATACAATAAGTCGGTGCGGGAGTTTGACGTGGTGACCATGGACAGGTTGAAGATTCTGGAGGTGGAGCCGGATTTTGACATCTGGAAGGAGTACGCCAGAGAGCGTCGGATTCATCCGGCGGTCGTCAGTTTTCTGGATCTGAAGAAGGACTGTTTTTATCGGATGGAGATGACCGCCAAGGGGCGCAGCTATGTGACGGCCAGAGGCTGGGAAGATCTGTCTCTGATCCTTGCTCTCTATGAGGAGGAGCAGATGCGGGTGGAGGAGAGTCTGGTGGGGCAGTATATTCGAAATGAGCGCATCGTGAAGGAGTTTACGGCCTATTATGACCTATATAATAAATACAAAAAAGATTACCGCATCAATGAGATTCTGGAGGGACATGCGAGCGTGCAGGCCATCGCCAGAGCTAAGGAGGCGGCTTTCGACGAAAGGCTCTCCCTCTTGGGCATGCTGCTTGACAGGGTGCAGGCGGATATGCGGGATGTGATGGAACAGGGAGCATTTCTTACGGATCTGCTCACACCCTTAAAGGCCGTGAAGGCGAAGGCGGAGGGGATTCGGGCGGAGCAGGTGGTATCACAATTGGATCTTCTGGCCGATGGCAGGAGGAAACTTATGGAGAATCTGCGGACGGCCAATTCTCTGTCGGATGCGGATGGCAGAAAACATCTGCGCGTCATTCGTTTTCTGGAAGAGCGGAGAAAAGAAATTTATACGGGCGATATGTCCACGGGCGAGGAAGCATTTACTTATATCAAAGAGAAATATGACGCATGTGTCGCAAAGATGCGGCGGGAGACGGAGCGGGTCACGGCCGAGCTGGCGTCCCTGTTTGCCTTTGTGGAGGAGGCTTTTGAGCGGGGTAATGAGATGTTGATTCTGATGACGGAGCTCACGGTGGACAATACCAGCGCACAGTTTATTGCGAATTTCGGGAGTCCCGATTATGCAAGGCACAATCAGGAGCTGATGCTGGGCGAGAGAAGCGGCGACATCAAGGCGCAGATTGCGGAGCTGGGGCTGTAAAGATAAAGATTTGCAAAGTGTCATTGTGCGGATTGTATACTCCAACGCAGACTCGCTTTCGCTCCCACCTCACCGTAGCGGTACATAAGCTGCCAAAATACGGCAGCTAAGTACAAGCGATTTATCAAATCGCATACGGTTACGCTAGGGTCTGCTTATGGAGTATACAATCTGCACAATTCGGATTACAAAAATTGAAGTTGTGCAATTACCGACTATAAAGAAATAAGAGAGGCAGTATATTGCTTATGGAGACGGAACGAGAATACCCGATACCGGGTGGGAGTTTGTATTATATGGTGACAGATGAGGATTACTTGTCGGATTCCGCTCTCCGTGGGAGGAGTGGGAGGAGCGGGACGAAGCGGGAGGGAGCGCCGAGGGCGGGCGGCGGGATCTGTATCACCCGTATGCAGGGACTTGCGGGTGAGGTGGAGATTCCGGAGCGGATCGAGGACCGTCCGGTGTGTGCCATCGCCCGAAAGGCTTTCTTGAGCAGGAAACATTTGAGAAAAGTGACGGTACCCGCGGGGGTGCGCGAGGTCGGGGATTGGGCATTTGCCCATTGCGACAGTCTGCACACGGTGGTATTCGAGAACTCGGATGAAGAGACGGATCAGGCGGCGGGGCGACTTTCCTTTGGTAAGGCGGTCTTTCTGGAGTGCGTCAGTCTGCAGTTTCTTTATTTGCACGGTTTGAAAAATTGGCCGGATTTGTATCGACAGGCCGGACCGGATTTTCATGATCATGATCTTGCGCCCGGAGCGGAGGAGACTACGGCGGCGCTGCTTGCAGCGGCGGTGACCACGGCGGATGCGCCCTATCTTCTGGATGCCGCGGAAGCGGGCGGCAGGGAATGGCTTGCGAAGTGGGATGCCCGGATGCTGACCGTTCTGCGAAGCCCGGATCAGGAGGGGTATTCCAAACAGGTGCTCTGCGGGGAGGAGGACTACGGCAGCACAGATGCGGCGGCCTATGAGAGCGGGCGGCGCAAGGTAAAAGTGCGGCTGATCCTGCTGCGGCTTCTGTACTCCCGGGGGCTGTCGGAAGAACACAGAGAAGAGATGGAAAACTATCTGAGGGCTCATACCAAGGGCTGCGTTCACGAGGAAAGCTGGCAGGTGGTGCTTCGGGAGCATGGGGAGGACAGCGTATACTTTCGGCTCTTTGCGGAAATTGGCTGTGTCAACGAGGACAATCTGGAGGCGATGCTGACGGATGCGGGCGGGGACTATCCCGAGCTGAAGGCCTATCTGATACGCTTTCAGGAGGAACATCTGGTGCGCAGGGATTTCTTCGGGGAGCTGGAATTGTAGGACATCCGGATTTGGGATACAAAAGGGATGAAGCATTTGGAAAAAATTCTTAAAAATGATGATGAATTTCTTAAAAAAGGTGACGAACAAGGCCGGTTGTGATATGCTTGAACAAAGTCCCCCATACATAAATGCCGCATACGCGGCGGAATGAGAGGAAGAGAGGTATGACACTTGAGCGGGCGCAGGAGAAGCTTGCAAAGTATGGTCAGCAGCATGTGCTGAAATATTATGAGGAATTGTCTGCGGAGGAACAGCGTGCTCTGCTTGCCCAGATCGACGCCGCGGACATGAGTATTCTGGAGGCCTGTCGGCACAGAGAGGAGCTGACGAAAAAGGGTGTGATCACACCGCTTGCGGCGATGCGGCTTGACGAGATCGCAGACTGCAGGGAGAGCTTTACACAGACAGGTCTGGAGGCGATCCGTGCGGGCAAAGTGGGTGCGGTACTTCTGGCCGGCGGCATGGGAACACGGCTGGGATCCGACGACCCCAAGGGAATGTATAATGTGGGGATCACGAGGGATCTTTCGATCTTTGAATGTCTGATCAATAATCTCATGGACGTAGTGAGACAGGCGGACGTCTGGATTCATCTCTTTGTCATGACCAGCGAGAAAAATCATGACGCAACCGTGCGATTTATGCGGGAAAAGAATTACTATGGCTACCGCTCGGAGTATATTCATTTCTTCAGGCAGGAGATGGCGGCGGCCACCGATTATAACGGGAAAATCTATCTGGAGGAGAAGGGCAGGATCGCAACTTCCCCCAACGGCAACGGCGGCTGGTTTATCTCGCTGCAGAGAAACGGTCTGCTGGATCTGGTGCATGACGAGGGGATCGAGTGGCTGAATGTGTTTGCGGTGGACAATGTGCTGCAGCGCATCGCGGATCCTTGTTTTGTGGGCGCTACCGTTCAGAAAAACTGTGTGGTGGGCGCGAAGGTAGTGAGAAAGAGCGATCCGGACGAAAAGGTGGGTGTGATCTGTCTGGAGGACGGAAGACCCTCCATTGTGGAATATTATGAGTTGACGGACGAGATGCGCAATGCCCGCGATGAGCAGGGCGATTACGCTTATTATTTCGGTGTGATCCTGAATTATCTGTTCAGGGTGGAGAATCTGGAGCAGATGATGGCTTCCCATATGCCGCTGCATATTGTGGAGAAGAAAATCAATTGTCTGGACGAGGACGGAAATCTGATCAAGCCGCAGGAACCCAACGGGTACAAGTATGAGAGTCTGGTGCTGGATATGATTCACGAGCTGGATTCCTGTCTGCCCTTTGAGGTGGAGCGCGAGCGGGAGTTTGCACCCATCAAGAATGCCGTGGGGGTGGATTCCGTGGAGAGCGCCAGAAAGCTTTTGGAACAAAACGGCGTCATTTTATAATCGACGTTTGAGAATATGCATGGCCCTGTCGGGATGAGGAGGGCGGAGAGGAGCGAACATGAGAATTTTGGTGACGGGCGGAGCCGGTTTCATCGGAAGCCATACGGTGGTGGAGCTGCAGAATGCGGGGTATGATGTGTTGGTCTTGGACAATCTCTGCAATGCCTCTGAGAAATCACTGGAGCGCGCAGAGGCGATCACCGGCCGGAAAGCGCCTTTTTACAAAGCGGATATTCTGGATCGGGAGGCGCTGGAGCGGATCTTTGAACAGGAGAAGATTGATGCGGTGATTCATTTTGCGGGTCTGAAGGCCGTGGGCGAGTCCGTGAGCAAGCCTTGGGAATATTATGAGAACAATATCGCAGGTACGCTGACCTTGGTGGACGTTATGAGAAAACATGGCGTGAAGAATATCATTTTCTCTTCCAGCGCCACCGTCTACGGCAGCCCCGCTTTCATTCCGATCACGGAAGAATGTCCCAAGGGGCAGTGTACCAATCCCTACGGCTGGACCAAGTCCATGTTGGAGCAGATTCTCTCCGATATTCAGAAAGCGGATCCTGAGTGGAATGTGATCCTGCTGCGCTATTTTAATCCCATTGGCGCACATCCCAGCGGTACCATGGGAGAGAATCCTAACGGAATTCCCAACAATCTGATGCCCTATATCACACAGGTGGCCGTGGGAAGGCTTAAGGAGCTTGGGGTGTTCGGCAATGACTACGACACCCACGACGGCACCGGCGTCAGAGATTACATCCATGTGGTGGATCTGGCGAGAGGGCATGTGAAAGCCCTGAAGAAGATCGAGGAGAAGGCAGGGCTTAAGATCTATAATCTGGGCACCGGAGTGGGCTACAGCGTGCTGGATATCGTCAAGAACTTCGAGGAGGCGACGGGGGTAAAGGTCCCCTATGTCATCAAGCCCAGACGGGCGGGGGACATCGCCACCTGCTATGCCGACGCCACCCTCGCCAAGGAAGAGCTCGGATGGAGCGCGGAATACGGAATCAAGGAGATGTGCGCGGATTCTTGGCGCTGGCAGAAGAACAACCCCAACGGATATGAGGAATAGCAGCGAAACAGCCTGTCGGCATCAACCGGCAGGCTGTCTGTTTCTGCGTTGGAATATACAATCTGCCCAATGACACTTTGCAAAAATGAGCATTTCCCAATTCCCTATTTTCAAAAGTATTCAAAGAGGAAATTTATGCCACATACAGGTACATGAAGATAAAGTGGCAAATGCTTCCGCCCATAACGAACAGATGGAACACTTCATGAGACCCGAAGTCCTTGTGCCTTTCGTTAAAAATAGGCAGCTTCAGCGCATAGATCACGCCGCCCGCAGTGTAGATGAGGCCACCGGCGAGAAGCAACAGAAAAGCCGCGGTGGGAAGGGTATTCCAGAGCTGTCCGAAGACGAAGACACATACCCAGCCCATGGCGATATAGATCACGGAGGAAAACCATTTGGGGCAGGTGACCCAGACGGCCTTGATGACCATACCGGCCAGAGCGATGCCCCAGACAAGCGTCAGCATCTGATATCCCTGTTGTCCGTCCAGTACGATGAGACATACGGGAGTGTAGGATCCGGCGATCAGCACGAATATCATCATGTGATCAATTTTCTTAAAAATGCGCAGATGTCTGCCCGTGAGATTGACGCTGTGATAGGCGGCACTGGCGCCATACAGCAAAATCATGCTGCTGATGAAAATGACCATGGCGGCAAAGTGCTGACCGCCGGCCGAAAGGCCTGCTTTGACCAAAAGGGGCACGGCGGCAAAGATCGCCAGCATCATGGCGATAAAATGTGTGATGGCGCTGCCCGGTTCTCTGATTGTTATCTGCATATCCGATCCTCCTTCGGTTGGTTTCAAATGATAAGACTTTGATATTTATAGTATGCACAGAAATACATTAAGTATCATGTAAAAACATGACAAGTAGTATTTAAAACTACATGTTATGTATTTGATACTACTATCAATCGAAGGATTTGTCAACAGAAAATCTAATCTTCTTCAATCACACGTCCTCTTCTAAGACATGAAATTCCAGATAATCAAATTTGACAGGCTCGATAAAGCTGTCCCCGTAAAAGCGGGTTTTGGCGTGCCGCTTAAATTCCGCGATATTCTTGTCCAGCCAGATGGGCTGTCCTAAGTCAAACTGGCGGCACACTTCTTCCAATGCTCCGAACACTTTGTGTGTTCTGGTGTCCTGACGATCATCCTCCACCACGGTATCGCGAAGCATATGATTGTTCTGAATGATTTTGGCCCAGATGCGCATGCGATGTCTCCTCTTTATTTTTATTGTGCAGGTTTTGCCGGTTACAGCCGCATATTTTACCCGGCACAACCTCGCTTTTTTATCATATATTTTTTCATAAGGGAATTCAAGGAATTTGTATGTGTAAACTGTTTTCCCGAAACTGTCATATTCGTGGCCTATTTTACATATATATGTAAAGTGGCAGCTTTTGGCTGGGCAAATTTACCAACAAAACTTAAAAAAGGATTAAAATTTTGTGAATTATATACATTTTTATCCAAACATATGGTATAATGAATTCGTAATAGCGAATGGTCAAGACAAAGGAGACATTATGGACTTAAGACATGCAGACGGAGAAGGCATCGATAGCTGGCAGGAAGTGACGTTGGTCTACAATGCAGCGCTCAGACAGATAGAGACGAAACTGGAGATACTCAACGACGAGTTTCAGCATGTACATCGATATAATCCCATAGAACATATTAAATCGCGTATCAAGACCCCGGAGAGCATTGTCAAAAAGCTCAAGCGTCACGGATACGAGTCTACGATCGACAATATGGTGAAGTATATCAATGATATCGCGGGGATCAGAGTCATCTGTTCTTTTACCTCGGATATTTACCGTATTGCGGAGATGATCGGTGAGCAGAAGGATATCCGGGTGATCGGAGTGAAGGATTATATCACTTATCCCAAGGCGAGCGGTTACAAGAGCTATCACATGATCATCACGGTACCGGTGTATCTGTCGGACCGCATTGTGGACACCAAGGTGGAGATACAGATCCGCACGGTTGCCATGGATTTCTGGGCGAGTCTGGAGCATAAGATACACTACAAGTTTGAGGGGGACGCGCCGGAGCATATCCGTAACGAACTGGTGGAGTGCGCCCGCATGGTATCCGATCTGGACGCGAGAATGCTCTCTCTGAACGACGAGATTCTGGTGTTGAGCAAAACCGGACGGGAAGCATAGATACCATCGGCATTCGTCCGCGCAAAATTTTGGAAGATTTGAGAGGGAGGGGATATGCCCCTCCCTCTCTTAAGTGTGTGATAGGTTTCGCAAATGTTTATGTGTTATGTATGCGCCCCGGGGTAACACCCATAAAATGAGGAGTGCCCAGACACCTCTCGATGCCTGGGCTATTATGAAAAAATTGTCTAAAGTCTTAGCTGTTCTTGAAATAAAGTATAACAGCGAAATGTGAACAGATTATGAACGACGTGTAAATAGTTGGTTAAAGTTACCAAAACAAAAGCACGTGATGCGCAAAAATATACAATATGTACAAAAATAAGCGGTAAAAGACAATAAAACACCGTGTGACAAGTGGCAAAATAAGTTGTCATGCCGGGAAAAAGATGATAAAATAAGAATACTAACCGGCAAACGATTCGGAGGAAACAATATGGATACATTTATGGACAAACTGGCACAGAAGTTTACGGCGCAGGAGATGATCAAGGCCAACGCGGCAGCCGAGGCCGAGGAGATGAACCGCTTGAAGATCCAGGTGCAGGAATACACCGAATGTCTGAACCGCATGCAGCGGCTCTGCGATGAGATGGAGCAGACGGCGGAAGCGGCAAGGAGTAAAGTGGATGCCGTACAGCTCAATACGGACGGGCTGAGGGAACAGCTCATGGAGATCCGGCAGAATATGCAGGATATGCAGAATGCACAGAAAGCGCAGGGATCGGAAGGTGAGAGCACCTATGGCGCCGTCAACAGAATTATTGAGCGGATCGATGACGTAATTGAAACACAGTCTGTACAGACGGACAGATTCAAAGCCATGCAGACGGAACAGATCGAGAGCATACAGAAACTGCAGCAGGTTCAGCTTGAGAGTATTCAGGGCTTACAGCAGGGGCAGCTCGAGACGCTGAGAGGACTGCAGAACAGTCAGTTGGACGACTTGAAGGGACTTCAGGACGCCCAGTTTGAGACTGTGCGCAATTCTCTGGACGATCAGTTGGACAGCGTGCGTACCATGGTAAAAGCGCAGGTCAGCGGTATCAAGAGCGGACAGGAGAGTCAGTTTGACACCATGCGCCAAATACTGGAGCAGCAGAGCAGTACGCTGGAGACCCGGCTGGATGAGATGAAGACCAATCTGGAGACCCAGTTAGGCGGCGCCAACGAGTTCGTTCACAAGGAATGTGTGAAGGTATACCGCAATGTGCAGGCCGTGGTGGGTGAGGAGAATAATAAGCAGACTGACAATATGGATTATCTGATAAAACCCATGGCCGCAAAATTGAAAACGGTATTCAATGTCTCGGCAGCCGCATTGGCGGTTTCGCTCGCCGGGGTGATCCTACAGGTGCTTGTCATGCTGCACATTTTGTGATATTTGTAGATTTTTAGGAGAGACGGGATGGCCAAGGAGATCTGGAAACCGGGCAACATGCTCTATCCGCTGCCGGTGGTGCTTGTGAGTGTGGCGGATGCAGCGGGCAGAAATAATATTATCACACTGGCGTGGGCCGGGACGGTCTGCTCCGAGCCGCCCATGGTATCCATATCCGTGAGGCCGGAGAGGCACTCTTACGGTGCGCTGAAAGAGACGGAGGAGTTCGTGCTGAATCTGACGACCAGAGAGCTTGTGTTTGCCACGGATTACTGCGGCGTCAAGAGCGGACGGGATGTGGACAAGTTCCGGCAGATGCATTTGACGGCGCTCCCCGCATCCAAAGTGAAAGCGCCGCTCATCGCCGAGAGTCCGGTGAATATCGAGTGCCGTGTGCGGGAAGTGAAGGCGCTGGGATCTCACGACATGTTTCTGGCGGATGTGTTGGCGGTACATGCGGATGAGAAATATATGGACGAGAACCATAAGTTCCATCTGGAGCGGGCGGAGCCCATTGTCTACTCCCACGGAAGTTATTTTGTCTGTGGGGAACAGTTGGGCACGTTCGGCTACAGTGTGCGGAAAAAGTAGTCTCAAAATAGAAGATAAAAATTTAGCCAAATCAGGGGGAGTCTAACAGGCTCCCTCTTTTTATGGCATCTTTCCCATAGCGCGCGCGGATGCTGTCGAGTGCGGCGTCGAGTTTCTTTTGTTTTTCGGATTCGGGTGCACAATAGTCAAAGATACTCATCTGCATGGGAGCATCCTCCTGTGTCAGTTTGGCGGCACGCACACCGAGAAGCCGGATGGGCGTACCGTTCCAGAGTCCGTCGAAGAGCCGGCAGGCATGGCGGTAGATGGTGTCCGTGGAGGCTGTGGGGGCGGAGAGAAGCATTTGGTGGGACACGCTTTGAAAGGTATTGTACTTGATCTCGATGCAGACGGATTCGGCCATATTGTGGGAGGCGCGCAGACGTCTCCCCACGGACTCCGAAAGCTTGAGAATCGCCTGACAGGCGTCCTCTCTGGTGGCGGCGTCCTCGGTCAGGGTGATGGAATTGCCGATGCTCTTGGCCTGTTCCTGTTTTAAATTGACGATGGAATCGTCCCGCCCGTTTGCATAATTCCACAGTGCCAGACCGTGGCTTTTTAAATGGGATTCCAGAATCTCGGGGTCCGTATGGGCCAGCTCGCCGATGGTGCGGATGCCCAGTTTGCGCAGGGTCTGTGCGCTTGCGTGACCGCACAGAAAGAGTGCTTCCACGGGGAGCGGCCAAAGTTTCTCGGCGATCTCATGGCAATAAAGCGTGTGTACCAGATTGGGCTTTTTGAAATCGGAGGCCATCTTGGCCAGAATTTTCCGGTCGGAGATGCCCACGTTGACGGTAAAACCAAACTGCTCATAGACGGAATCCTTGATGATCGCGGCAGCTTCCTCGGGGGAGGAATAGTTTGACGCAATGGGGGTATAATCCATATAGCACTCATCGATGCTGACCTGCTCGATATCGGGGCAGATCCGGGACAGAAAATCCATGAGTTTCTCACTGTATGAGCGGTAGAGAGCATGATCGGGAGAGGCCGTCAGAAGATGCGGACACTTTCGGAAAGCGTTTACTACCGGCTCCCCGGTCTGGACGCCGTACGCCTTGGCGGGAATGGACTTGGCCAAAACCACTCCGTGGCGTGTGGAAGTGTCGCCGCCGATGATGGAGGGAACCAGCCGCAGATCAGTGGGGTCTCCCGCGCGCAGGCGCTCCAAGGCGGTCCAGCTTAAGAATGCGGAATTGACATCGATATGAAAAATGATGGTATCGCTCATGAGATCCTCCCGGAAAGCCGCTTGCTTTTTCAGATTTATCATCTTCATTTTAACCCGAAAATAAGCACTTTACAAGCCATACAATAATTGGTAGAATAAAAATGTTTAGGCATAAAGTGTTACAAAAATGTTACAGAAGGATGACCCCATGGATTTCCTTACGAAGAAAATCAAATTTACATATGTGAAAATGACGCTGCTCACCCTGTTTGTAAGTATGCTGTTTGTGGACGGATGGAAGGGATTTCGCTCCGAGGGAGAGAACTACTTCCACATCTTCTTGAACGGTGTGGAGATCGGTACCGTGGCAAAGCGGGATACGGCGGAGGAACTGTTGGTGCAGGCCAGAAGGGAGATTGCCTCCGAAAGCGAAGCGTTGACATTCATCGCGGCGGATCTGACCGTGGAGGGCGAGGAGGTACTCTGGGGAAAACTGAGCGGAGAGGAAGATTTGCTTGAGCGGATGGGAGAGGTGCTGCGGGACAATGTCAAAGTGACCATGCACCGCGCTTATACCCTCAAAGTGAACGAATATATGGTGAACCTCGGAAGCGCTTCGGAGGTTCAAAAGCTTCTGCAGGCCGCCGTGGACAAATATGACACGGAGGGCAAATTCGGCGTGGATCTCGTCAGGGATACGGACAGGGAGCTGGGCGCCCTGACGGTACAGGTGGCGGAGAGGGTAAACGGAGACACCGATAGGCAGCCTTTCGTGGCGGCGGGCGTGGAGACAGTCATGGCCCGTATCGGCCGGAATCTTTACGATGGCAGAGAGAAAGAGTTTGAGGATTATGATCTGGGAATCAGAACCATGAACTTCGCCGAGGAGGTGGAGATCGTGGAGGCCTACCTGCCCGAGAGCCAGCTCTCCACGCTGGAGCAGGCGGTGGATGAGGTCATCAAGGAACAGGAGGTTCCCGGAGAATACGCCATCGTGGCGGGGGATACACTGTCGGAGATCGCCATCAAAGTGAACATTCCCGTGGACAAGATCGTGGAGCTCAACCGGGACAAGCTGGAGGATGAGAACTCCACCATCCGGGAGGGGGACAAGCTGATTATCACCGTGCCGGAGCCGGAGTTATCCGTGGAGCGCATGGAGGAAAATTATTACGAGGAAATTTATGACGCAGATGTCATTTATATTGAAAACGATGACTGGTATACCACCCATACGGTGGTACATCAGCAGCCCTCGGCGGGATTCCGCAAGATTATAGCCGATGTACACTATCTGAACGATCGGGAGATCTCCCGGGAGATTCTCAAGGAGGAGATTCTCATGGAAGCGGTGCCCAAGATCGTGGAGCGCGGCACCAAGATTCCGCCCACCTATATCAGACCCATCTCCGGCGGGCGTCAGACCTCCGGTTTCGGACGGCGTTCCGCACCCACAAAGGGAGCCAGCACCTATCACAAGGGTGTGGACTGGGCGGTTGCCACAGGGACGGCAGTCTATGCCTCCTGCGGCGGCACGGTGGCCAAGGCGGGCTGGGGAAGCGGTTACGGCTATGTGGTCTATATCGACCATGAGGACGGACGCCAGACCAGATACGGACATCTGTCCAAGGTGCTGGTAAAGGCGGGACAGACCGTGAAACAGGGCGAGAGGATCGCTTTGAGCGGCAATACGGGCGTCAGCACGGGGCCTCATCTGCATTTTGAAATTCTGATAAACGGCAGTCAGGTGAATCCGCTGAAATACTTGAACTAAAGGCAGAACATGGGTTCTATTTACAAATGCGCCAAAATATGGTATAAAGCTTGATAAGGTATAGTATATTTTGTATTTGGGACAATAGAAATCATCAGGTTCAGATGATTGATGACATGGCGGATCGTCCGCTCATCAGGTATTGGCGGATGGGGCGGTGCGCTGGATATATGAGGTAGGAATAAATGGAACAATATGCGATTAAGGGTGGAAATCCATTGGTCGGCGAGGTTGAGATTGGAGGGGCCAAGAATGCGGCGCTTCCTATTCTTGCTGCGTCCGTGATGACGGATGAAACTGTCTATATAGAAAATATACCGGATGTGCGTGACACGCAGGTGATGCTGTCCGCCATGGAGAGTATCGGCGTGCTGATGAAGCGTGAGGACAGGCACAGAGTGACCTTAAATGCCGCTAACATCAACAATACCGAAGTGGTGGACGAGCGTCTCAAGAAGATCAGGGCTTCTTATTATCTGATCGGGGCGCTTTTGGGCAAATACAAGCAGGCGGAGGTGGTTCTGCCCGGAGGCTGTGACATCGGCAGCCGCGCCATCGACCAGCATATCAAAGGGTTCGAGGCTCTGGGAGCACGGGTGGTGATTGAGCACGGTCTGATCAAGACCAAGGCGGAGCATCTTGTGGGAAGCCATATCTATATGGATGTGGTCAGTGTGGGAGCTACCATCAATATCATGATGGCGGCCACCATGGCGGAGGGCAAGACCATCATCGAGAACGCGGCAAAGGAGCCGCATGTGGTGGATTTGGCCAATTTCCTGAACAGTATGGGTGCCAATATCAAGGGAGCGGGGACGGATGTCATCCGAATCAAAGGGGTGACCAGACTGCACGGCACGGAGTATGCCATCATTCCCGATCAGATCGAGGCGGGGACGTTTATGTTTGCAGCTGCGATCACCAAGGGAGACGTGACCGTGAAAAACATCATCACGAAGCATCTGGAGTCCATCACCGCAAAGCTTCTGGAGATCGGATGCGAGGTGGAGGAGGCGGACGACTGTATCCGCGTGGTGGCTTCCAAACCACTGCAGCACACACAGGTCAAGACCCTTCCTTATCCGGGATTTCCCACGGATATGCAGCCCCAGATTGCGGTTGCGCTGGCGCTGTCTCAGGGAACCAGCATCGTGACGGAGAGTATTTTTGAGAATCGCTTTAAATATGTGGACGAGCTTACCCGCATGGGGGCCAATATCAAGGTGGAGGGAAATATTGCCATCATAAACGGTGTGCCCAGATACACCGGGGCGGGAATCTCTGCGCCGGATCTGCGCGCGGGGGCGGCTCTGGTGCTGGCGGCGCTCTCTGCGGAGGGCTTCAGCACGGTGGACGATATCCGCTATATCGAGAGGGGATATGAGGATTTTCATATAAAACTGCAGGCTCTGGGGGCGCAGATCGAGCTCATTGAGACGGAGCGCGACTTCCAGAAGTTCAAACTAAAAACAGGTTGATAAAACGTCTTGACAAGCGTCATAGCACATTGTATAGTAGCTATAGTGAAACAATTTTATAGGTTCTCTCTTATTCAGAGCTGGTGGAGATACATAGGATCGATGAAGCCACGGCAACCCCTTTACGGAAGGTGCCTCCCTGAGCGAATAAACTCGAACAATAAGAGGATTTGACTACCGAAAATGACAGGTCCGCCTCTTATAGGCGGACCTTTCCGCTTCTTGTAAGTGGACCTTATTTTTATGCGGACGCAGCGCATGCGCCCGGTTGTTCCACTTTGATTTTACCAATATTATACGCATCGTTCCGCAGGAGGACAGATCCTGCGGGATAGAAAAGGAGGAAAACATGGAGAAACATTTATTCACTTCGGAATCTGTTACGGAGGGACATCCCGACAAAATCTGTGACGCTGTCTCCGACGCCGTGCTGGATGCGCTGATGGAGCAGGATCCTTTCAGCCGCGTGGCCTGTGAGACCTGTACCAACACCGGATTCGTGATGGTGATGGGGGAGGTGACCACCAAGGCCAATATCGACATTCCCGCCATTGTGCGCAAGACCGTCACGGAGATCGGCTACGACTCCTCCGAGAAGGGCTTTGACGGCAATACTTGTGCGGTGTTAGTGTCTCTGGACAAGCAGTCTCCGGACATTGCCATGGGTGTGGACAAGGCGCTAGAGCTCAAGCAGGGCGAGAAGGGTATGACGGACAACGAGCTGGATGCAGTGGGCGCCGGCGATCAGGGCATGATGTTCGGCTTTGCCAGCAACGAGACGGAGGAATATATGCCCTACGCCATTGCTCTGGCACATAAGCTCACGGCCAAACTTACCGAGGTGCGCAAAAACGGCACGCTGCCCTATCTGCGTCCCGACGGCAAGAGTCAGGTCACCGTGGAGTATGACGAGAACGGAAAGCCCGCACGTCTCGAGGCGGTGGTACTCTCCTCCCAGCATGATGCGAATGTGACGCAGGAGCAGATACATAAAGATGTGAAAAAATACATTTTCGACGAGGTGCTGCCTCAGGATATGGTGGATGAAAACACCAAATATTTTATCAATCCCACGGGGCGTTTTGTCATCGGCGGACCCAATGGTGACAGTGGTCTTACCGGACGCAAGATCATCGTGGATACCTACGGCGGTTATGCCCGTCACGGCGGCGGCGCTTTCTCCGGCAAAGACTGCACCAAGGTGGACAGAAGCGCGGCCTATGCGGCGCGCTATGTGGCCAAGAATATTGTGGCCGCGGGGCTGGCGGAGAAATGTGAGATTCAGCTCTCCTATGCCATCGGCGTGGCACACCCCACCTCGATCATGGTGGATACTTTCGGCACCGGTAAACTTGGCGACGAGAAGCTGGTGGAGATCATTCGCGAGAACTTTGACTTAAGGCCCGCAGGCATTATCAAGATGCTGGATCTGAGAAGACCTATCTATAAAGCCACCTCCAGCTATGGACATTTCGGCCGCACGGACGTGGATCTGCCGTGGGAGAGACTGGACAAAGCAGAAGTGCTGAAGAGTTATCTATAGGATCCGTGAAAAGATGTATATTACCGCAGCGTGGCGGTATGGGGGTACGATGGAATACACCACAAACGATCTATCCAGAATATTGGATGTGTCCACCAACACCATCAGACGATTTGAAGAGAAGGGGTATCTGAGCGCCATCCGGAATACGGATAACGGTTACCGGCAGTTTGATTCGTCCGATGTGGAGAAGCTGATGTATGTGGGGAAGTACCGCAAAGTCGGTTTCGGCCACAGGGATATCACTGAGCTTTTACAGCGGGATATCGACAGTGCGAAGGCGCTTTTGGTCGAGAGAAAAGCGCAATTGGACGCTCAGATTGCGGAATATAAGGCGCTGAGCCACCTGCTGAAGGATGATATCGCTCTGATCAACCGCATCCGGGAATATGGTTTTGATCTTTTTGAGCTGGAGAGCAGCCCTTTTCATTATGTGCTCTATCGAAAGAGGGGAGAACTGTGTACGGAAGGAGTTCAGGGCAGTGCGCTGCATTGCTTTATGTCCACCTGTCCCGAGTTTGAGTATATTTATCTGTTTGACTGGGAGGATCTCCGGTCGGGAACCATGACTTGGAGTGCGGGAGTGGCGGCCAATCAGAAAATCACCCAAAAGTATGGTGTGGAAATATCGTCTTCGGTGGAGTCCTATGAGCAACATTTATGTCTGATGCGCTTTGTGCGTGTGCCGCTGGATTTCTTGAATGCGGAACAGATGGCGGCGGACGAGATGAAGAAGCTGATTTTTGATGATTTTGTGAAGTATATGGGAGAGCATGATTATATGCCCGCAGGGGATGTGCTGGCTTTAAAGATTGGGTTTTCCCGGGAGAACGATCAGGATTGGCAGTATCTGTTGATGCATGTTCCGGTGGATAGAGCGGAAGACAGGAAATAAAAACAAGGGATCGGTTAGGCATTTTCGACAATGCGGCCGGTCCTTTTTTGTCAACTTTTTTGGGGGATTTATTTTGACTGTGACACTATGTCATACTTTATACTAAAAACAAGAACAGCTTATTAACAATATCTATGAAAAAGATAGGAGGGCAAGCAATGCATCACAAAATGAAACATTTTTGCAAGAGAGTCATTGCCACAGTCTGTGCGGCCTCCATGGTGCTCGGGGGGGTACTCTCCGATGTTGGCACTGTGGTGACGCAGGCGGCAGCGGAACATACGCTGTGGCTGGTGGGTGACTCTACCGTATGTTCGTTCAATGATTCGTATTATTATCCAAGATACGGCTATGGTACCCAGATAGAGAATTATCTGGATGATACTTACACCGTGAAGAATCTGGCTCTGTCAGGAAGAAGCTCAAAGAGCTTTCTTGCCGAAGCCAATTATTCTGAATTAAAGAATGGTATTAAGGAGGGCGATGTGCTCGTTGTCGGCTTCGGTCATAATGATGAGAAGGCGGATGACGCAAACAATCCCAACAGATATACCAGTCCCAAAGGAGACTACACTACAGAGGGTTCCTTTGCAAAGTGCCTTTATGACAATTATGTCAAAATGGCACAGGATAAGAACGCCGAGGTAATATTATGCACGCCCATCGTGCGCAGGAATCCGGGGGGCGATACGCTTACAGACCAACAAAAGCATGTGACCGGTGACGGTGATTATGCCCAAGCGATTCGTGATCTCGGAAACGATGAAAATGTGGACGTGACCGTGATTGATTTAACCAAATTGACGACCACATTGTATGAGGAACTTGGTTCGACAGGGACATTGGATTTACATGCATGGACGTCAAGCAAGCCTGCCTCCGTCGATAACACGCATCTTAACATCTATGGTGCGAAAATGGTTGCATGGCTGTTTGCCAACGCGGTCAGTGAATCGTCTGCAGGTCTTGCGGCCCATATCACGCTGGAAGCGGGCGAGCCTGCAAAGAGCGTTCTGGCGCCGAATCCGGATTATAAAGAGCCGGAGTATAACGGCGAGTTGAAGCAGAGCGATCATTGGCAGGATTATGTGATTGGCGAGGGGGAGAATGCGGTTCATTTTAAGGGCAGTGCGTTCGGCATGCTGGGCGGTGGTTTTAGCGCTGCCAACTACAAGATTGAAACCGATGTCGACGGCAACATGCATATCGCTGCGCTGAACAATAAGAGCAAAATCACTGCGACGCAGGACGGCATGGCGATGTATTATTATCCTGTAGATGCGGACAAGAAATTCACTTTCTCTGCAAAAGCGACGGTTAATGTCGTCCCCATTGATAATCAGGCGGCATTCGGCCTTATGGCGCGTGATGATATGTATATTGATGATTCCAACAATACGCTTACCACGGATTTTGTCGCGGCCGGATCTCTGGGGGGAACTGCAGGGGCCAACTGCTTTTATCGTAAAAGTGGAGTGTTGGACACATCGACACCTCTTTCTGTGGAAAAAATTGAGAAGGACAAAACGTATGATCTGAAAATTGTATACAATGGCGACGGATATGAGTGCACATTCGGAAAGGAAACCACACGGAACGGAGGATTTGATTTTCCGCTTACGGCGGTGGATCCCGCCAAGGTCTATATCGGTATGTTTGCATCAAGAACCGTTGACGTGACATACAGCGATATATATCTCGAAATCGCAGGGGAAACGATTGTCGATACCAGAGAAACCTATTATAATGTGACGGTGACTGCTGACGAGAACGGCAGTGCAAAGGCAAATAAAACCTCCGCAGCAGAGGGAACGACCGTTAGTCTGACTGCGACTCCCAATGCGGGTTATCTGTTCAAGGAGTGGCAGGTAGTAAGCGGCGGTGTGACTGTCGAGAACAATCAGTTTAAAATGCCCGCAGGCGATGTGGAAGTGAAAGCCGTGTTTGAAAAGATGCGCACGGAATGGGACTTCCAGAAAGATGCCACGATCGCAGGCACAAAGAATGCGGACGATACCTATACGGGTAACGGCGTTGTGTTTGAAGGTACGAAAGGTACATTGGCAGGCCTTGATATTGACGCCACGACCGGAAAATTTGATACCAGAGGAAGTATGTCAAACGGCTGGGCACAGTTTAACAATACGACCAAGATCACCGTACCGGTGACGGGACTCTGCAAGGTCACTGTGGTCGGTTATAGCGCTGACTACACAGTGGACGGCAAACAGTCCACAGCGGCGGCAGGGACTGCAGATACTTTTGTCTGTGAGGGAAAGAAAAAACAGGTTGTCATCACTGCGACGGCAAATACGTACCTGAGATCCATCAAGGTGGAGGAATTGTCCTACCTTGAAGCAGGGGCGCATGACTTTAAAGCACTCACAGGCTTTGCGGCGAATGATGTTGTTCCGTCAAATCATATCAAGGGCATGACTCTGACGGATTTCAACTGGAATGGCACCCAGCACGGATTGGGTGGGAGCGCAAATTCTGTTATGACACTGAGCCTTCAGCATAAGGCGAATATCACGATAAAGACATGCACATTTGGCGCGGGTACTGCCCTGACCATAAACGCATCTTCGGGAAAAGTTACTTCCGTAGAGGAGGATGAGTCTGCGTCGAATACAGCAAAAGGTTTGAAGTTCACCATAGAAGGAGCCGATGCGGGCGATCTTAAGCTGACATTTGGCGGTGGAACACCATTTATCCATGATATCTATGTGGACTATATTATAGAGGTCGGTCCCAGAAATATTGATGTGTGGGATATAGGCGGTAAGCTGGAGACTGATGAGAAGCTCTACACTAACAATATTACACCTGATGATTGGATAGACTCGGGTGCAATTTCGAATAAACAGATTACAAAGGACGTTACTTTCGGTGATCTGACGATCACTTCCAATGCAAGCGGAGACAGACTCTACACGAATGAGCCTGCTCTGAAAGACCTGAACTATGGCAGCTTTTCCCATGCACAGCACGAATTTGAGGATGGGTATACGGCGGCAGGTGCTTTTTATTCCAATGGTACCGGCGGATCAAGCAGACGGTATCTTACCATAGCCAATGTGCAGGCCGGGGATAAGATTGTGGCATACATGGGCGTGGTACAGAAGAGTGACTCCCAGTTCTTCTTTGAGGGATTGGGCGGAGCCAGCGGTCAGAAGGATACTGTAGACTCCAAGAATGAAAAGTTCGGAAAGTATGAGTTTGTGGCGGAAAAGACGGGATCCTATAAAATCTGGGAGAACAATCTGGGCAAACCCATGTATCACAGAGTGATGAGAGTGCCCGGTGTGGCTGTGAGCGGTACGATTGATTTTGGAGAGTATTCGGGCAGCGGACACAGCGTGAAGTTTATTAACCAGACTACGAAGAAGGAGACACAGGCGGTTCTTGATGGCAACAAGTTCACAACTACGCTGGCAGCGGGTTACACTTACACGGCTGTGCTGTCCGGAGCAACCGGATATGGGTTTACCAATGACAGCAAGACGGTGGTGACCACAGATGCAGATTCTGTCAGCGGAAAAGAGAATGTTGCACTTGTGGTGGAGCCCAAGAGTACCTATACGTATTCCGGTAAAATCACCGGATTTGCGGCAGGTTATGATATTTCCAAATTCAGTCTCACCTTGATGCCTCCCGCGGATTCCAATTTGGATGAAGTGACGGCAACAATCGATGAGAATCTGAATTTCACGGCCAAGCTGGAGCCTGATGTGGCTTATACCATTCAGCTTGCCGGAGTCAACGATTATGAAGTAAAGAGCAGCACGACCGTCGAGAAAAATACTGATTATCAGGCGGACATCGAGGTGGGACTGAAGCCCATGTTCGATGTGAGCGGCGGATTTATGGGACTTGGCGGTGCCACGGTGACGGCGCTGACTTTCACCAATATGGATGATCAGTATGAATATACGGCGACAGTGAGTCAGGATGGCTATTCTGTCAAGCTCCGCGACGGCGTTTATCTGGCTAAGGCTACTGTAAAAGATTATCGCACACAGACCCATGTGGTGGTGGCAGGCGAGGCGGTGAGCAGAGATTTGATGTTTGTATCTACTGCGGAGGTGCCTAAGCAGACGCTTGTATCTGATATTTATGTGGGATATCCTGATCAGCAGAACAATTACGACACCATCAGGGATGCGGTGGCAGCCTGTGATGCAATGAAACCTGAGAACGAGAAGGAGCGCATTACCGTGCATATCGCTCCCGGAACCTACAGAGAGCAGATTGTTCTGGCAACTCCGTATATCAGCTTTGTGAACGATACGGATGATAAGGTTCTGATTACTTGGTATTATGGTATCGGGTATCAGTATTACAGTGCGGGTGAGAAAGGTTTCTATGACCCTGAGAGGGCGTACGATAAATACGAGAAGCATATTGCCGAGAAGTGGGGTACCACCGTATTCGTACAGCCGACCGCAACGGGCTTTAGGGCTGACGGCATCACCTTTGAAAATTCCTTTAACCGTTATCTGACGGATGAGGAGCTTGAGGACGGCGTAGAGCACACTAACACAACAATTAAGATTGACAGAAGGTACGGAGTGGATGTGCAGTCTAAAGCTGCTACCGAGCGTGCGGCCGCTATCGTTGTGCAGGCGGATCAAGTCGAATTTAATGAATGTGCTTTCTACAGCAGTCAGGATACCGTATATGGCACACAGAGCGGAATGAGCATGTATTTCAAGAACTGCTTTATCGAAGGGCAGACGGACTATATATTTGGCGAAGGAAATGCAGTGTTCGACACCTGCGAGCTGAGCTGGAAGGGTTACAGTGCAGATTCTCAGGGCGGCTATATCACCGCTCACAGATTTACAGCGGGACAAACCGACAAAGGCTATCTGTTCAGAAATTGTACAGTGAGCGCGAATGATAAGCTTACCGTGGAGTCCGGTTATTTTGGAAGACCTTGGAACGGTGACGCCAAGGTTGTGTTCCTGAACACAAGACTACAGAGTGCAAATATGATTGATGCCAAGGGATGGAGTCCTTGGAGCGGAAAAGACTTCTCAGTTCTGAATAAAGTATATTATAAGGAATACAACACCACCCTGTTGAACGGCGACGCAGTGACTACTTCGGAGCGCAGTAAGCCTGTGATGACTCAGGCGGAGGCCGAAGCGGTGAAGGTGAAAGATTACTTCGGAAGCTGGACTCCTGCGTTCTATAAGGAGGAGGCCGCAGAGGTTACATTTGTGACAAAGCCTTTTGTCACGGATAATGGCGATCTGAATACACCTTATCCCGGACATAAACTGACGGTGGGTTATTCCCTTGGCGATGCGAATAATGCAAATGATGCTTCTCGGATTCAGTGGTATCGTGTAAAGGACGGTAAAGAAACCTTGGTTAAGACCTCTGCCGTTCAGGACAAAACTTATAAGATTGCAAAGGAAGATGTGGGAAGCCATATCAAAGTTGTAGTGACGCCCATCACCGTAAGCGGCAACAAAGGTACAGCCGAAAGCTGCACTGTTGAGGCTGTTGTGGGAGACGGATATGAAGATCCCGATGCAACGGGAGGAGGCGCCGAGCTGGGAGACGGTGTAAATATCTTCCTGGCAGGTGATTCCACCGTGAAGGATTATTCCGCAACGGGTATTAATTCCGGCGGAACAGCCAGAAACGAAGGCGCGTGGGGTGAATTCCTCCAGAGCTACTTTGACAGAGAAAAGGTGACGGTAGTCAATTACGCCAATGGCGGCAGAAGCTCCAGAAACTTTATCAATGAAGGATCTCTGGATAAGATTGCCGAACAGATTGGCGAAGGGGATTATCTGTTCATCCAGTTCGGACACAATGACTGTGCAAACGGTGCGGCTTATCTGGCGGACAGATATGTACCGCTTGGCACGCCGGATGCAAACGGCATATATCCCACCACTCCCGGTGAGAAAAAGCCTACTCCTGCGGAGCTTGCAAACAATAAATACGGTGCTACCTGCTATACCTACGATTGCGGCGGTACTTACAAATGGTATCTGAAACAGTATATTGATGTGGCCAAAAAAGCCGGGGCAATTCCTGTGCTGGTGACGCCCGTCTCCAGAATGTACTACAACTCAGACGGCACCATCAAGCCTCATCATGATTCTGAGGATAAGACCACCAACACGCAGGTGACTTCCGACAATGCCTATGTGACGGCGGTGAGGCAGTTGGCGGAGGAACAGGATGTCCTGCTGGTGGACGGCTTTGAGCTGACCAAGAAACTCTTTGAGGATGCTTGGAAGGCTGCAGGCAATGATAGCTATGGTAAACAGATCATGCATACCGGAGACAAGACTCACAATAATAAGCTGGGCGGCATGATCGAGGCGGCGGCTATCGCGTCCGTTATCCAGAATATGGGTCTGAATATTTCCTATGCGGTGAAGGCTCCCAGTCAGGTAATGGGCGAGACCACTGACGGGAAAACCGTATTTGTAGTAAACGGAAGCAGTAAGTTCACTGCGAACGATATTAATAGCGATTATACGGAGAAAGCAACTTACTGGGAGAGCCTTGGGCAGGAGATGTTCGATACCATCGCCGAGAAGGCGAAGGAGCTGGGGGGCTCCGGGGAGAACCCTGAGCCGGGTCAATATACCATCACCATCGACAAACAGGATGGTACAAAGGCAGTGAAGAAAGTGATCAAGGCAGGTACAGCACTGACAGAGTCCGATCTTCCTTCCACACTGACCAGAGATGGGTACACCTTCCAAGGCTGGATAGATGAAGACGGCAAAGTCATCACCG
The DNA here is from genome assembly GCA_964604835.1 of uncultured Acetatifactor sp. Classification (GTDB taxonomy): domain Bacteria; phylum Bacillota; class Clostridia; order Lachnospirales; family Lachnospiraceae; genus Acetatifactor. The sequence goes on along the minus strand of CAZSAJ010000029.1, from coordinate 4,521 downwards.
TACCCTATACGCCGGCCAAGAGCATGACGATCAAAGCGAAATGGAAGAGCAGTACCACGGAGCCGAAGATAGGACTGCAGATAGAGCTGGCAGTACCCGATGCAACCTATGTCTACACCGGCAGTGCCATCAAGCCCGCTATTATCGTGACCAACAACGACGAGACGCTGACGGAAGGCACGGACTACACCGTGAAGTACAGCAACAATGTGAAGGCGGCTCAAGCGACCGACAGGAAAGCACCCACCATCACCGTAACCGGTAAGGGCAGATTCACCGGCAAGACGAAACAGACTTTCACCATCGAGAAAAAGGATCTGAATGATGAAGATGTGGTGAAGGGTGACATCGTGGTTGCCAAGAAGGGCAAGGCTGTTCCCGTTCTGATTTACAACGGCATGAAGCTCGGCACTAAGGATTATGAATTTGTCAACAGGGATGATGCTTCGAAGAAATTTGAAGAAAGCGGAACGATTCAGATTCAGGCAAAAGCAAACGGCAACTATAAGACTGACACGCCTCTTACCCTTGATGTGACCGTGGTAGAGAGGCTGCAGAAGCTCAACATCGTGGTAGACACGAGGACGAAGCTGACCTACAACGGCGAGGATCAGACTCCCGATATCAAGGTATACGACAAGGATGACAAGTCAAAAACAACGGCGTTGAACGAAGGAACAGACTATATCATCAACTATCCGCGCGACATAAAATCAGCCGGAACCCATAAATTTACTGTGATCGGTATGGGCAAGTACACGGGAAGCACGACGAAGACCTACAAGATCAGCCCTCTCGTGGAGAATGACAACGCGAAGTTCGAGATTACCGGTGTGGAGAACAGCTACAGCTACAAGAGCGCAGGCGTGACCTTAGACGAACTGGTAGTGACCTATAAGGGCGATAAGCTGGCTGGGGCAAAGACCGAGAAGCTGACAGCGGGTAAGGACTACAAGGTAAGCTACAGCAACAACAAGAAAGTCAGCACAGACAGGGCTCCTGCGAAATACACAATCACTTTCCTCGGTAACTACAAGGGAAGCAAGGTGATCAAGAATCAGACCTTCCGTATCGACAAGGCATCCTTTGATGATCTGGATGTGGATGTGAGATCCGGTGACAAGGTATACAGCGGCAAGGCCAACGCATACAAGTCCGCACCTTATGTACTGGTGGACGGTGTGGTGTTAAAGAGTTCTCAGTATACGGTAGAGTACTCCTATCTTGATGAAGCAGGCCAGAAGGTAGTCATTGCCGGCAAGCAAAAAGTAGCGCTTGCGGAAGAAGAGAACTCCAAGGAAATCACCGTGACTGTTACCTGTAAGGACAAGAGCAACTACAGCGGCACGAAAACGGGAACGTATGATGTGGTGAGAAAAGGTGCAGATCAGGCTGATCTCTCCAAGGCAACGATCACGTTCAAGGATAAGGCAGGGAATAAGCAGAGCAAGGTGGAGTACACCGGCGAAGCGGTATATCCCGACAGTATCGTGATCAAGGTAGGCAGTGATACGGTCACATTGACATCCGGGAATTGGGATGCGGATGCAAATATCTCCGTAGAGTTCGTCAACAACATTGAGAAGGGCAAGGCGACGGTAATCGTCGGTGCGAAAGACGGAGGCCGCTATGTGGGCAGCAAGACCGCAACCTTCAGTGTTGTGGCACAGAAGCTGAAGGACGATGTCTGGAGCAATATTGCCAGAATCTTTGGGCTGTAAGATCCCTGATAACAGGGTAGCAAGAATTTAAAAAAGGCATCCCGCAAGTCGGTATATGACTTGCGGGATGTTTTCTTTGAGTAGAATCTATGTAATTAGTATCCGCGTTCTTTTAAGCCTGAGAAAAGTTTCACATAAAATTCACCCACGTCAAACCCTTTGAGATCTTTGTGTGTCAGATCAATCATATCCGCATGGGAGATCCCCTTTTTGCCCGCGGACAAAAGTCCCAGATAATTGCCCCAGACCGCGGAGGAGACGCTGACCAGTCCGTCATTGTCACCCTCGTATTTCTTGGCCAGCAGATAGCTGATGTTCAGCGGGAAAAAGGCGCTTCTGTGGTTGCGCATCTTGGACATCACACTCTGATAATAAACGCCGGGCGCATCCGGCGTCGCCTCGTTAAACGCGGCGCAGGATGCGGCGGTCAGATCCGAGACGCCTGCCAGAAAATCCGGCCTGTCATCCCCCAGCATGTAAAACAGCGCATTGTAGCGTCTCTCCGCATACCGGATTAGCCACTTGGGCAGACGCTCCAGAAGCATGTCCGCAAACTGGCAGCCCCGGTGCGGCGTGTTGACGGTGGTGAGGGAGGCCACCCGATCCGCCATGCCCAGTCTGCTGATGGCATACCGGGAGTCCAGACCACCCTTGGAATGGGCTATGATATTGACCTTTTCCGCACCGGTTTCCGCCAGCACGCGCTCGATTTCCGATTTCAGTTCCGCGGCGCTCTCCGCCACCGACAGCGAGGACTGCTGCCTGCCATAGTAGACCAGAGCGCCGTTTTGTTTCAGAAATCTGGGGATGCGTCCCCAGTAGTTCATGTATTGCCAATCTCGGAAGAATATGCCATGCACCATCACCACGGGATAGCGGGTGCGGCAGACGGCGTTCTCCACTCTGGCCGCATCCAGAAGATATCTGTTGCGGGCGGTGATCAGTTCCCTGCGAACCACCCGGCACCATCGAAAAAACAAAAAGGCATTGATCGGGAAGACCCACCACAGAAAGAACATAAGGATTCTGCGGCCCATACCGAGCTGTGAAGAGCAAAAGGCCGTGCGCCAGAAGCCGTTGAGATAATGGAACAACAGCACACAGTAGGCGACGGCAAGATTGGTCAGAAACAAAGTAGAAAGTCCCATATGGCGGAATAATACAATACAGACCGCCGCCTCTGCGGCCAGCGCATAGAAGGAGGTCACAATCAGTTCATACCCGCCGGCCAGAAGCAGCAGACGGAAATTCAGCCCTTTTTCATAGCAGGGCAGGATCTCCAAAGCCACCAGCAGGACGACGAACGCCGCATAGACAGTGAGACGCAGCCCGAATGAAACAAACCCCTGCCCCGGCGAGGCATTGGATATAAAATATCCGCTCAGCCGGGTAACGAGCAGGGGGCTGTTCATCATCAGAAGTAAAAACAACGTTTTATAAGTGCGTTTCCAAAATTTTCCATTAAAAAATGTCATATCAAAAAATGTCATGCCAAAACGCTTCCTCCGATGTCCTATGAACGCTCCGGACGTTTCGGGCGGCAGGAACAGCCGATGCCAAGACCGCCGGCGCCGATATGACAGGAGACACCCAGAGAAAGTTCGTCGCACAAAATCTCCATGTCGGGGAAAGCTTCCCGAATCTCGGCGACCCATGAGGCGGTGGTCTCTTCGTCTGCACTGGATGCGGCGAGCAGAGAGACTTCGCCCTTGTCATACGCTTCCTTGAACACCGTTTCCAGATCGTGGCGCATCGCCTCGATCATGGTCTGTCTTGCCTTGGAGAAACCGCGGCACTTCTTGAACGTGTCCAGCGTGCCCACGTCAAATTTTAACACCGGTTTAATGTGAAGCAGGGTTCCCAGAGAAGCCGTGGCGGGACTGATGCGGCCGCCGCGTTTTAGATTTTCCAGCGTCTCCACACCTACATAAATGACCATTTCGGCCCGTGCCTGTTCCAGCGCTGTCTTGATCTCGGCGGCGGAGAAGCCCTCCGAGACCATCTCCAGCGCATCCAGCACCGCGCGGTGCTGGGGTGCGGAGACCCTTCCGTTGTCCACCACAAACACCTTCCCGTCATAGGGGGAATCCTGTGCCAGAGCCGCCGCCGTGGCGCAGGAGCCGGAGAGTCCGCTGCTGATGGGGAGATACAGGACGGTCTCGAATTCCTGAAGCGCTTCGTCCCAGAATTTCATCACATCCGCCGGAGAGGGCTGTGAGGTGGTAACGTTGGCGCCGCTTTTCAGACGCTCATAGAACTCGGGACGTGACAGGGACACATCTTCATAAAAACATTCTTCTTCGATATAGAACGGCATGGGCAGTACCCGGATGCCGAGTCTTGCGGCTTCCGTCTGCGTGATGCCGCTGTGGCTGTCGGTCAGGACACCGATGGGTTTCATAAAGTTTACCTCGATTCTTCGGATCCCATATGTAAATTTCAAAAATGGATCCATAAATATTAAATTTTATAAGTAGAATTAATTAAATAATGCGAGCTAATTATAGACGAAACAGAAGAATCTGTCAATTATCTGAGAGGGGAGCGTAATCATTTGTCGAAAGAAGGATGAGAATCTGACATAGTATATGAATTAGAAAATTCTGACAGAAAATGGAAAGAACTGGAATAAGGGAATTATGAGCAGCTGTCGCTTTGTGAATGTTGACCAAAACGTCCGATTTATTTTAGCTAATTCGCAGAAAAATTATTAAGAATGCACAAAAAAATTGCAAATTGACTTTTTTGATGCTAAAATTAAACATAACTAAGTAGGATGCGGTAACTGGCATTTTACAGA
>CAZSAJ010000028.1:0-35352 GCA_964604835.1 uncultured Acetatifactor sp. | reverse complement strand
CTGGCAACATTCTTTACATAATCGGGAAAGGACACCTGAACATTGGATGCGGATGCGCCGGGAGCACCTAAGTGTACCGTGATCGGATTGGGAATGACCACTTGGCGGAGTACCCGCGAATCCGCAACGGGTCCCTTCTGATTGCGATTCCCCGTCATGGAGACGGCGGGCATGCCGATTTGAATCTCCGTCACGGTGGGGGTTCGCTGCATCGCTTGCATCGGAACAAATTCAATGGGCTGAATGGCGGTCTCCCCATCCAGAATCGGAATGCCGACAATATGAACCGAATTAAAACCGTCCGCAAGCGCAAGCACATTGTAACTGATATAAGGCATTCCGGAAAAATCCGGATCCAGAGACAGGGATCTGTCCAGAGTTTCTAAAGCAATCTTCTCCGTTTCCCCGCTTTCATCCGTTGTCATCTGATAAATATTCTCATCCTGATCATCCATAATCTGAATCTGTACACCGCTGAGCGGAAGTGCATCCTGCGCCGTCCGTGCCTGTATGATTAAATAACCGATAGCCATAAATGATCAATCCCTCCTTCAAATAGCACAACTCCCAATACAATATAAATATGAAAAATGACAAAAACAGTTACTGCTTTTTGAATTGACACCGGACATATTGATGAATGTAAAAGCAGATTATGCATTGATAACGGATAAGTTTGGATATATACTGTATGCAAGATCAATCAGGAGGTTAAGAGAATGAATATAGATCAGATTCATGAGAAATTGAAAACGAATGTTTACGATTTCCTAAGAGAAGATAAGAACTTAGGCAGCAATATCATTCTCTTAACGCTCGGAGGAAGTCATGCTTATGGTATGGACAAGGAAGGATCTGATTTAGATGTAAGAGGGATTGCTTTAAATTCTAAAGAGGACATCCTGTTAGGAACAGATTTTGAACAGGTCGTAAATGTAGATACCGATACTACAGTGTATTCATTTAATAAGATGCTCCAGTTACTTACATCGAATAATCCGAATACCGTGGAAATTTTGGGCTGTAAGCCGGAACATTATTTGCATTTATCAGATATCGGTAAAGCGCTTTTAGAGAATAGAAAAATGTTCTTATCTAAGATTTGTATTCATACATTCGGGGGATATGCCGGCAGTCAGCTCCGAAGAATGGAAAATAAAGCGATAAGATTAGTCGGTCAAGCACAAAATGAAGCCTATATTCTGAATAGCATTCAGAATGCCCAGTATGATTTTAAAAACAGATATTATCCACATAATGATAGCGATGTAAAACTATATATTGATAAAGCGGTTCAAGAAGGATATGATAGTGAGATTTTTATGGATGTGTGTTTGAAACATTATCCCTTGAGAGATTGGACCGGTATGTGGAATGAAATGAAATCCATTGTCAGCAGCTATAATAAAATGGGTAAACGCAATGAAAACGCAATCAGTCATAATAAACTGGGGAAGCACATGGCACATTTGATTCGTCTATATATGATGTGCATTGATATTCTCGAAAAAGAAGAAATTATCACATATAGGACGGAAGAACATGATTTACTGATGAGTATCCGAAATGGAGAATATTTGGATGAAAACAGGCAGCCGACAACTGCATTTTATGATTTATTGAACGAATACGAAAAGAGATTTGATTATGCAAAGGATCATACGTCGCTTCCGGATGTTCCGGATCATAAAAGAATTAACGAATTTAAGATGTATGTAAATGAACGAATTGTGAAGGGAGAATGATTTTACAAATTCTAAATGAGTTTGACTGAGGAAATACGATTCCATTATGATAAAAGTCAGTTTTTTTGCCCATGTTCATTTATATTATTGAAGAGGGGAAGTATGAAGAATGCAGAAGCTAATAAATTTAAAAGAAATTTCTGAGTTAATATTAAAAAAGTCTTTTGAAATGCTTTTGAAAAACGACTATGAACTATTGGAGAATAACGCTCATGAAGTCACTATATCAAGCTCACTGGCACAGTATATAAATGTTTTTATGATTGATGTTTCTTTGATAGAAAATGGAAACTTAAATGTGGATATTGAATATAATCGTATGTTAGATACAAAGGATCATGAAACACAAGGACAGATAAGTAAAGCTATCTATATTACAAGTTTTGATAATAAGAGACAAGATTTACATGAAGAAATAAGAAGAAACGTCAGGCCAGATATTATTATTCATCAAAGAAAAACAAATACTAATAATATTTTGTGGTTGGAATTGAAGCTAAATGTGGATGAGTTAGAATGTAGATTTGATATGCAAAAGGCTTGGTATGCTATTTCACAACTTCAATATAAGCTAGGGGTATCAATATTAGTTGATATTACTGCACAAATTATTGTTTTTAATTGGATTGATTCTAATGAAGTCGAAAGAGTTGAATATGAAATAGAAGATAAACTCTTAAAAGAAAAAGATAGATTGAAAAGATTATATACACCAGGATAAATAATAAAAATTTGTCCCTTTTACCTTTTGTGTTGTTGGATTTGGACATTGGCATTTTGCTAATTCTGATTGAAACGTAGAATTGGTCGTGATATAATTGTGGTGGCAAAATGGGATTTGTAAGGAGGAAAGATATGAAAGACCACCTAAAGCCGCGTAGAAATTTAGAAGCTGAAAAACAATTAAAATCAATTATTAGAGAAATTCAATCTCTTATGTGTAACCCTAAGAACAATTCAGTTATTGAAGATAAACTAAAGGAGGCTGCTCAATTTATCAAAGCATCGAACAGGGTGTTGGATTTAACGGTGATTGAACACTATGAGGAATGGACAGATTTAGATGGTTTAGTAGGTGAACTGACCATGGAAGTGCCAGTAATGTCTACCATTTCCAAAGAGGATTTCCTATCCATTGTGCAACAAATAAGAGAAGTTATTGAAAGTGGACAAGCACCAGATAATATGCGGTTAGATTATTGGATGGATTTTTACAGAGAATTTTTTGAAGTGAATTTTTCAAATATAGATAACGTTGATGATTTGTTCGATGCAATATTTGAAGATACTTCATTGGATGAATTGGTTGATATTGCTTTTCCACATACATAAATTTCCTGTTTATCGGACCGTTATCCATGATGGGTAGCGGTCCTCTTGATTATTTTAACGAAACGTTCGGGAAATTGGCTGCCAGCAACACAAAAGGTAAAATGGAGAAAAATTTTTATAAAAGCCTAAATAAAATTGAAATTTCAAAAGATATAAGTGAAAATAGCAAGCAGAGGCAATCCTTAAGAGCCTGTGGTGCTTTTAAATCACCTGACATAATTCTGGAAAGTGATTCTATTGAGTTTGCAGAGGATTTAGACGGCTTAGCAAAACGGTTGGTAACGAGAATAAAAGAGGTAGTGGGAGATTTCTTGGACAGGCATACGGTTGCGGAATATGCGATTGAAAATGCAGAAAATATATTTAACGGTGATACATTGCAGCGCATTGTGCTTGTTGACATGGGCGAGTATGAGCGTGCAAAAGAAATTGCTAAAGAGGCAGTCCGTAATGATGATGACGGAGGATTCGAGAATGAAGGCAGGAGTTTTTTTCAATGGTTATTGCATTATTTGAGAAAAAGAAAAAGGCAAAATTTCTTTAGTAATTTATGGGGCTGAATGTCTGCCTGAAAGACAATCGTAATTAAAACAAAATTTTTGAGCTTATAGGGAGGTGAGCTGTGATGGATGAGAAAGATAACGCTGTGATGGATAAAGTTCCTGCTTGGAAAGATGATTCTGTATACTATTTAATTGCAAATCTCGCAGCATATTTTTGTATGTGTGTAGTATGTGTATTTGTAGTAATCAATTTGATTGAGAGCATTATCGTGAGAATTTGCGTGTTACCCGTTTTATTTTTATTGTGTGCATATTTAGAAGAACGGGTGGTGGTAAAATTTGTTGGTATTCTTCTAAAATACACTTTGATAAAATTTTTGGAGGAAAAAATTTGGAAGACCAGAGACCCATAAAGTGTATAAGTATTCATTTTCCACCAGCAGTTATTACAGATACCATATTTTTCCGGATGTGGTTGCTATTTGCCGAAATGGTTATCTGAAAAGCTAACGATCAATCAGCTCAACTATTGGGCGGGAGACTGTTTCAAGCTGGCGCTTATGTTTTGTAGGCGTCCCCCGCAGAAGATGTCTATCTAAGTCGCCGAATATTACGAGGATTATTGCCAAGGAGTTTTTTCATTACGTTACAAAAGTAATTACTGTTGTCAAAACCGGATAGTTGTGCAATTTCTCCAATTGATAGATCTGTAGTTAATAATAAATTGCGTCCTATTTCGATTCTAATATAGTTCAAATATTCAGAGTATGTAACCCCAATTACTTTTTTGAATAATCTTGAAAAATGAGCAGGTGAAAAGTTCACATAATTCGCGGTTTCTACCAAGGTGGGTGAGTTTAAAAAATTATTCTCCATGTATTTTATTGCTTTCAAAATGGATGTGTCAGCCTTTGACAACTCAATGTCAGCCGGTGTTGAGGGCTTGTGAAAGCGCATGATAGTTATCATTAAATGACACAACATTCCTTTTAAGATCAATTCAGATTCCTTTTCATAGTGTTCATATTCATAGAGCATGTCACAAAAAATTCCGTAGATTTTTTCTTGTATATCAGGATCAAAATTGTATACCGGATAGCGATACAATTCTTCAAATTTCTCCATCCCTATAACATTGATCAGTGGTTCAACGGCACGATCTGTAAATTTAAGGACAAATCGCTCATAGGGAGTATTGTCTACAAAGGATGTGCGGTGATAGATGTTTTTAGGGGTCATCCCGACGCTTCCGTTGTTAAGAAAACCGATCATGTGAGGCATTATAAACTTACGGTGTCCGCTTACGGTATAACTGATGCCATAGTAATCACGATATACTTCCAAGTGTTTCATTTCGTAGTCGGAAGGTTTGCATTGGCGATCAATATGAAAGTTATATCCCGGTTTTAAAGGCAGCGGCATAGTGGCATCCTCCTCATTCACCCCAATTATACTACATAACTACAGAATAAGCATATTTTTATAGATATTCTATCATTATGTCAAAAAATTACAAGAAAATTATAAAAAGGGGTGATAAATTTGACATAAACAGATGGAGGTAACGCTATGAGAATTCAGAATATTCTTAAGAAAAACGGTTTGTGGATTTTGTTGAGCAGTTTGTGCTCGGTGATTATTTCTCGCAGTATTATCGTAGGTACAGACATCGTTACGGAGCAAATAGATGTGCTGATCACGTCAGAAACTCTGAATATTGTGAAATTATTATGGGTTGTGCTTCCGGCCATTGCGGTTGCGACTATGGCATCATTTGTGGAAAGTAGGTGTGTCGGCAAATATAGTGTAAAGGTGATACAAGAAATACAAGACAGTATCGCACACAAGATACTGAATGTAAAAAACAAATTTTGGATAAAAGAAAGCAGCGGTAAGCTGCTTGCTAAAATAACTTCAGATATTGCCGAAGTGGAGAAATTTGCATCGAATACATTACCTGATCTTATCAAGGCAATGATATCCATTGGTATGGTTGCTTTTTTTGTAGCGGGGAAGAACATTTACATGTTACTCATAACGGCAAGTCTGTATCCGATCATCATAGTGATTATGACATTTTGGGGAAATATCCTGAAGCGGCTGGCACAAAAGCGGCGGGGAAATATTGATAGCATGGTTGAGCAGGTTGTCGATTGCGTGGGAGGAATTGATATTGTAAAAAGCTATAATTTGGCCGGGATTTTCATGGCCAAAATAGAAAATAGTATCGGTAAAATATTAGATAATGAATATAAAAGAGCATGGATTATGCATTTCTCGCAGACATTGCAAAGATTTCTTTTTTGTATTCCCAATATGATTTGCCCTATTATGGCATTACTGTTCGTTTTAAGGGGAAATATCACAATCGGTGAGATGACAGCTTATATCGTTCTGATCAATAAGATTGTGTCAAATATGAAACAACTTCCGTTTTTGATTACAGATGCAAAAGAGAAAAGGGTATCCATTGACAGGCTGAATCAGATTTTGTGTGCTCCCGTCCGGGAAGAGCGGTCATCAGAAGCCGTAAGTTGCGATCATATTTTTATGGAAAATGTAAGTTTCGGGTACATAGAAGAACAGAAGGTGTTAAAAAATGTCAATTTATTTTTGGAGCCGAACAGAACCTATGCATTTGTCGGTCTGTCAGGACAGGGAAAGTCAACCTTATTCAAATTATTATCCGGACTTGAAGATGAGTATACAGGGAAGTGTGATATCAATAAAAACTGTGCGATCGTATCTCAAAACGCGTTTCTTTTCAGCGGGACAATAGCGGAGAATATAGGGATCGGACGTGCCGGGGCGACCACGGAGGACATTGTAAACGCAGCGATAGCCGCCGGTATTCACGATAAAATAGTAAGCTTGCCAGACCAATATAATACCGTTGTCGGAGAAAAGGGTACGGGTTTATCCGGCGGTGAAAAGCAAAGAATCTGTATCGCCAGAGCGTTGGTATCGGAGGCGGATGTATTGTTGTTGGATGAACCGACAGCCTCTGTTGATGCAGAAACGGAAAAGATCATTATGAATACGCTGAAACAATTAAGCGGTAAGAAGACAATTATATTGATATCCCACAGGCTTTCCCTGATTAAAGATGCCGATAAAATCTTTGTGGTAGATGCAGGACAAATCTCGGAACAGGGCAGCCATGGGGAACTGATTGAGACAGACAGTGTGTATAAGAAATTATGGAAAATGGAGGTGTGTGATGAAATATCATAAAATTTTCTTCCGGTTTTTAACATTGATGAGACAGGCGTTGCCTCTTTTTCTGTTTGCAATGATCATACATATGGTCGGGGATAATTTCTTGTATTTGACCTTATCTTACTTTGTAAACAGACTTATTGATATGGCTCAGACAGGGGGGATGGATGGCTTTGCAGAACTGCTGATTGCCTGTGTGATTGCCAATATCATTGCGCTTATCGTCTTTTTCGTGTTTGGCGCCATATATGACATTTATGCCAAGAGGGGAAATGCCGCTGTACAGAAAATGATGATTGAGAAATTGCTAAAGCTTCCCATGGAATATTTTGAAAAGCATCATACAGGGGAGATTGTAACCAAACTGATGAATGATGCGGATACGGCAAGTCAAATCTTTACTTCCAGACTGAGACGTGTGACAACCCCATTGATGTCTGTGATCGTCTACATCATACCAATGATGATAATGAGTCCGCAGTTAGCCGTATGTCTGGTGTTGATCAATATGGTGTCATTATTTATCAATACAAAATATATTCCTGAAATGAAAACCATCGGCAGAGAAACATCGTTGGCAAAAAGCCTGCTTGTGCAGAGATTCATGGATCTTGTAAACGGACGTGATCACATTCGAATTTATTCGGGAGCGCAGCTCTTAAAAGAGCGATATGATGAAACAAATGCAAAAAATGCGGAGGTAGGCTCCCGTTATTGGAACCGCATCGCACAGTTGAACTGTTGGAACACTTTTTTTGACATGATTTTTGCATTGGGCTTTTTGATGATTTCTGTTATTTTTATCGGAAAAGGTTGGTGCAGTATTGGAGAAGTGGCCGGTATTTACACTTTGTATGGAACATTTAGTTATAACTTTTTGGAGCTTGGAAAATATTTTCCGGAATTAATCAATTGTATTGCAAGGGCAGAAATCGTGTTTGACTTTATGGACGAAGAGGAAGAGAGAAGCGGAGAAAATCTCACTTTTTCTCCCGGTAATATAGCGTTGGAAAATGTTTCATTTGGATATGGAGAAAAAGAAATCATTCACAATTGCAGTGTTGTCTTTCAAGAAAAAGCGCGCACAGCAATCATCGGGAAGACGGGAAGCGGTAAGAGTACATTGATCAAATTGCTAATGCGATTTTATCCCTTGCAGGAGGGCAAAATTTATATAGGGGGAAGAGACATCAATTCTATTCATCCGGAGCTATTGAGAAATAACATTGCATATGTGCCGCAGGACACTTATTTATTTCATGAAACCATACGAGAGAACATTCGATTTGGCAATATGAAAGTCAATGATAGAGAAATAGTAGAAGCGGCAAAATTAGCGAATGCGCACGAATTTATTTGTAATCTGCCGGACGGATACGACACGGTACTGCATGATGGCGGAGTGAATTTGTCGGGGGGCGAGAGACAGCGGATCGCACTTGCCAGAGCCTTTGTAAGAAATGCTCCGATTCTGCTGATGGACGAAGCAACTTCGGCATTGGACAATAATAACGAAACCGAAATTCAGGCAGCTATTAAAAAATTGATCACTGGTAAAACGGCGTTGGTAGTAGCTCATCGCAATATTACGATTGATTTTTGTGATGAAAAATATGAGGTGATATAGGTGGAGGCGGATGGACTAATTAAATCTTGACACTATCCTAATTAAGAAAAGGTACAATATAATGCAGGTTGTTTTGGCTAAAAAAATGGAAGCAAAGGGGCTCGAACCCTTGGCCTCCCGCTAGTCAGGCGAGCGCTCATCCCAGCTGAGCTATGCTTCCATATTACTTATTATAACATGATGAATGAATTTTGCAATAACTATTAAATTACAATCATGATGATATTGTCTAAATATCAAAGATGACAATAACCTGCATCCTTTAACAAAAAGACTGATTTTTTAATCAGTCTTTTTGTTTATATGTAATATTTGTGTTTTGATTCTGGCCAAATTAGTTCTAACTTTTGATTCAACGGGCAAATAGGTAATTTCTATTCGATCGAAATCTTTTGTATTTAGCATAATCAGTTCATTCATATTTTGTGAATTATCTATTACAATATCTGTATCAGAGTCTAGTTTTTGATATGTTGCCAGCACAATAATGGGTTCACTTTTAAATGATTCCCCATAGCGGTACTGTCCAAGATATGAGCTGCCATCTTTCATAAAAACCCTTACCCAAGTACAGGGTTTAATAACATCGTGCCATATATTTTCGTTGGTGGTTCTCCCCATATGCAATTTATGAAGTATTAAATTAAAATATCTATGAGATACGATTTTGCCAATAAATAGCCCCAAAGCCGCACTTGTGATAAAATATATAATAATCTGCTGGTAGCCGGCATCAAATACAATTTCATATTTATAAACAAGCAGATCGTATATTGTTGTCAAGAAATAACTTGTAGCAATACTTTTTATAAGTAAATTATTAAAATCTTTATTATCTTTGAATGATATCCAATAATATGCAACTAAGAATACATATCCATAAACTATGTATGATATAATTTCTGGAATGCTATTTATTAAATCTATAATCCAATCCAAAATTATCACCTCATTTTTTCTTTGTTTCTTTTGGCTTTACTGGAGGTATTATGCTTGGGTCTACCTTTTGTATTTTGGTCTGTTTTGATGTTGGTATATACATGTTTTTTGAAAATTTTTTTAATAAATTTTTATTGTCCATATATTTAATAACTCCCATATAATATTATTTTAAGATATTATATAATAAATTAGAATAAATAACAATTAAATTTTAGAATGAGGATAGTAGACCCATTTTTATTAAAGTAGAAGAGCTCCTCTTTACCATCAGAGTATCGAATCTTATGGGGATGTACTCTAGATCCACATCAACCATTCATCACGGTTTCAAAATCAATATCATATTTGATCAGGGCAATTTCTATTAAGATTATTTAATTAAACTATGTTATATTAAGTGTGGAAAGGAGTGTCATTATATGAATCATAATATGAACAATATTACAGTTGTAAAAAAGACCGTGGACTATATAGAAACACACATGGATGAGGATTTGTCACTTGACAAAATAGCAGACGCATTGCATTATTCCAAATACTATCTGGCCAGAATTTTTGCCAAGGAAACAGGAAGTACGGTATATAGATACATACAGGGCCGCAGGCTGACTCTGGCGGCAAGGAAGCTTGTGGAAACCAAGCAGCCGATTGTTGAAATCGCGTACGAAGCGCAGTATGATTCGCAGCAGGCTTTTACACTGGCATTTAAACGAGTATATGAGTGTACGCCTAAGATTTATAGGAAGAACGGCGTGTTCTACCCAAAACAACCGAAGATCTGCATGAGGAGTTCTCTTCATGGAGATTCCCTTATGTATAGTTTATTTAGGAGGCAAATGGCGGCATGAGTACAATTCCTTATGTGATTGAGCAAACAAGTCGAGGGGAACGAAGTTACGATATTTTTTCAAGGTTGTTGTCCGACAGAATTGTTCTTTTGGGGGAGGAGGTGAGCGATGCTTCAGCCGGTGTGATCATTGCGCAAATGCTGTTCTTGGAGGCACAGGACCCGGACAAAGATATTCAATTCTATATCAATAGTCCGGGCGGTTCTATTTCAGCCGGTTTTGCCATTTATGATACCATGCAATATATCAAATGTGATGTCTCGACAATCTGTATCGGCCTTGCCGCCAGCTTTGGTGCATTTCTATTAGCGGGAGGCGCGAAGGGAAAAAGGATCGCCCTGCCCAATGCGGAAATCATGATCCATCAGCCTGCCATCCATGGAAACGGTATTCAGGGACAGGCGACGGATATCCAAATCACCTCAGACCACATACAGAAAAGCAAAAAGCGTTTAAATACGATTTTAGCCGAAAACACAGGTAAAAGTGTGGAGGAGATTGCCGTTGCCACGGAACGTGACAATTATATGACCGCGGCGGAAGCGGTGGAGTTTGGATTGATCGACAAAATAATTGAAAAACGTTGATATGCTTTCTGTGGACTTTGGACGGGGGCTGTGTTATACTTGCGTTAGTGCGCGGGAGACACAGCCCCCGCGTTTTATGGAGGCAGAAAACACAGGATTTCGCTTTCTGAGGGAGTAAGCTCCGATAAAAATGAGAATCACAGGAAGCACAGACGCTTCGGAATGGAGGGATATATGACAAAGATCAGGACACGCTACGCGCCAAGTCCCACGGGACGCATGCATGTGGGCAATCTGCGTTCGGCGCTGTATGAATTTCTGATAGCAAAACATGACGGCGGCGATTTCATGCTGCGCATCGAGGACACGGATCAGGAGCGCTTTGTGGAGGGCGCGACGGAGATCATCTACAGCACGTTGGAAAAGACCGGGCTCATCCATGACGAGGGACCCGACAAGGACGGCGGCGTAGGACCTTATGTGCAGAGCGAGCGCATGAAGACCGGAATTTACATGGAACATGCCAAAAAGTTGGTGGAGAAGGGGGAGGCCTATTACTGCTTCTGTGACAAGGAGAGACTTGCGGGATTGAAGACAGAAGTGGTGGAAGGCAAGGAGATCAGCATCTATGACAAGCACTGCCTGTCCCTGTCGAAGGAGGAGGTGGAGGCGAACCTTGCAGCCGGAAAGCCTTTTGTCATCCGCCAGAATATCCCCAACGAGGGAAGCACTACTTTCCACGATGAGCTGTATGGGGATATCACCGTGGAGAATGCGGAGCTGGACGATATGATCCTGATCAAGTCCGACGGCTATCCCACTTACAATTTTGCCAATGTGGTGGACGACCATACCATGAATATCACCCATGTGGTGCGGGGGAACGAATATCTCTCTTCCTCGCCCAAATACCAGAGACTTTACGATGCCTTCGGCTGGCAGAGTCCCGTGTATATTCATCTGCCGCTGATCACCGACGAGAATCACAAGAAGCTCTCCAAGCGAAGCGGGCATTCATCCTTTGAGGATCTGTTGGAGCAGGGTTTCGTGACGGAGGCGATTGTAAACTATATCGCGCTTTTGGGCTGGAGTCCCGAGGACAACCGGGAGATCTTTACACTGGAGGAGCTGATCCGGGAATTTGATTATCATCGCATCAGCAAGTCTCCCGCCGTGTTCGATATGGTGAAGCTGCGCTGGATGAACGGCGAGTATATCAAGGCTATGGACTTCGACAAGTTTTATGAGACGGCTGAACCTTATCTGAGAGCGGTTCTCAAAAAGGATCTGGATCTGAAGAAGATCGCCACCATGGTGAAGACCCGAATCGAGGTATTTCCTGATATTGCGGCCCATGTGGATTTCTTTGAGGAGCTGCCGGAATATGACGCGGCGATGTACACTCACAAGAAGATGAAGACCAATTCCGAGACCTCTCTGGAGGTTTTGAAAGAGATTCTGCCGATTCTGGAGCAGCAGGAGGATTACAGTAATGACGGGCTGTATGGGACGCTGGCCAAATATGTGGAGGAGAAGGGGGTAAAGAACGGCTATGTGATGTGGCCGATCCGCACCGCAGTCTCCGGGAAACAGATGACCCCCGCGGGCGCCACCGAGATTATGGAGGTGCTGGGCAAAGAGGAGAGTCTGTCCCGCATCCGGAAAGGAATCGAGCTCTTAGAGCATGTCGCAGACTAAAGATACGATTGTCCCGCAGGAGGATTTTCTGGCGGGGCTGAATCCGTCGCAGCGTCAGGCTGTGACGCACGGGGAGGGACCTGCGCTTGTGCTGGCAGGTCCCGGCTCCGGCAAGACAACCGTCATTGTCAAACGAATCTTCTATCTCATCAGACAGCAGCACATTCCGCCGGAAGAAATTCTGGTGGTCACTTTTACCAAGGACGCGGCGCAGTCCATGCAGCAGCGTTTTCTATCCCAGACCGGTCGAACCGAACCGGTAAATTTCGGCACATTTCACTCTGTTTTCTATCACATTCTTCTACAATCCCACACGATCCGATCAGGTTCCACATTATTGACCCAGAACCGAAAAAAAGAGATTCTGCTCGCGCTTTTGAAAGAGAGAAAGCGAAATGCATCTGAGACATCCGTAGACGATGTGGAGCATCTTCTGAATGCCATTGCACTTTACAAGAATACGCGGGATGCGGATGCCGCCGGATGTCTTGCGGGCGGGTGGCGGCATTGTTTTTTGGAGATCTTCGAGGCGTATCAACGGCGGTGTAAAGCAGACGGCGGCATAGATTTTGACGATATGGTCTTTGAGTGCAGACGGCTTCTTTTGGAGAACGAGGCACAGAGAAAATACTGGCAGGGACGTTTTTCCCATATCCTGATCGATGAATTTCAGGATATCAATCCCTTGCAGTATGAGGTGATCAAGCTTCTGGGGGAGCGGCACGGCAATCTGTTTGCCGTGGGAGACGACGATCAGGCGATCTATGGATTCAGAGGGTCGAGCCCGGCCTGTCTGCAGCAGTTTGCGGGAGAACTTCAGGCAAGGCGGATCATTCTAAATGCAAATTACAGGAGTACCAAGGAGATCGTGACGGCGGCGGAGAAGGTGATTGCCGAGAATCGGGATCGGTTTGCCAAAGAATGCTACGCCGCGGGGGAGCACGCCCGAGAAGAGGCAGGAAGTGGTGTGGCCGTCCATATCTTTCCCGGCGGGAAGGAGGAATTGCAGTATCTGAAAACGGAATTGCAGCGCATGATTCGGGACTATCCCGGGGAGAGCTGCGGCGTGCTTTTTCGCACCAACGGCAGTATGCAGATTCTGGCGGCGCTCCTTGCCAAGGAGGGGATTCCCTTCCGGATGAAGGAGCGGGTGAGAAGTCCCTATGAGCATTTTATCGCAAAGGATCTCATGGATTATCTGACACTTGCGTCAGGAGAGAGAAAACGGGAAGTGTTTCTGAGAGTCATGAACCGGCCCATGCGGTATCTGAGCCGGGAGAGTCTGGCGGGACTGCCGTCCGTGGATTTTCAGAGGATGAGAGATTGGTATGCCGCCAGAGGAGGGACGTATGCTGCGCAGGCCGTGGAGACGCTTTGGAAGCTGGAAAAACACCTTGCGAATATGCGCCCCATGTCGCCGGGACTTGCCGTTTTATATCTGTGCAATGCCATGGGGTATGAGGCGGGACTGAAAGAGAGGGAAGGCGCCAAGGAGCATCTGGAAGAATGGCTGGAAGTACTGGATTTTCTGAAAGAGGACGCCAAAGGATATGAGAGCGTCAAGGCTTGGGAAGAGGCCCAGCAAACGTCCTCTGTGGACGGACGAGGAGCGGGGCCAAGAGGCGGAGGGCGGAGCGGCGGGGAGGAAACGGGAGAAATCTGTCTGATGACCGTACACGCCTCCAAGGGGCTGGAATTCGACCGGGTCTATCTGCCGGACTGTAATGAGAAAGTCTATCCTTACGGGAATTTGCCGGACCGGGAGGCGGTGGAAGAGGAGCGGAGAGTCTTCTATGTGGGAATGACCAGAGCAAAAAAACATCTGGAGCTTCTCTGCACCACCGGTACCAGAGAGCGCCCCAGACTGATTTCACGCTTTTTAAATCCGTTGACCGATCACTCGTCGATCAGTTCGTCAAATTCACAATTGTCCAGATACTCGTCAAAAGCATCCGCCACTTTTTCATATTCCTCGTCATCCTCAATATAACTGAGTTCCGGTTCCTCGTCGGGATTATCGGGATTTTCTTTATAGCGGTAGAACCACACTTCGCCGTCCGCATTTTCGCCCTTCTCATCCAGCGGAAGCAGTACGATATAATCTTTTTGTTCCACGGTGATGATGGTGATGACGGCGCAGTTTACCAAGGAACCGTCCTCAAGCTCTAATTCTACGGTCATCTCTTCGTCTTCATAGTCTTTTTTGTCTGTCATGGCCTTCTCCTTTCGATACGTATTACATAAAACAAGCACAATTCCATTATAATTGCTTGTGATTTTTAGCGCAATACTATATAATAAATTTATCTGTAGGTTTATGACATATATTTATGATACATATAGGCGATTGGATTAGAGTAGGAGGCTGGGATGACTAAACACGAATTGACTTGCAGGAAGCCATATCCTCTTGGAGCTCACGCGGAGAACGGAGCGGTCAGATTTTCTTTTATTTCCCATAGGGAGGACTGCGGGGTTCTCGTTTATGATAGAAAGACCGGAAAGCGGCTGTCGAAATCGGCTTTTCTGCCGGAGGAACGCATCGGAAACATTCATTGCAAATATCTGACGGATGTGGATCCGAACGAAATTTCCTATCAGTTTTATGAGGGGGAGAATGTCGTTCCGGACAGATATGCGAGAATGTTTGCGGGACATACGCCCTACGGCAGGGAGAGAAAACATCAGGACTGGAGAGCCGTGATTCCGGGGGAGGAATTCGACTGGGAGGGAGACGGATGTCCCAGAATTCCCTACAGCGAGAGTATTTGTTACTGTGCGCACGTGCGCGGTTTTACCAGACACGCTTCTTCCGGGGTGGTCCACAGAGGGACCTTCCGCGGCATGACGGAAAAGTTGGATTATCTGCAGGAGACGGGCATCACCACGGTGGAATTGCAGCCGGCCTACGAGTTTGCGGAGATGGCCACGGCGCAGGAGCGCAGAGAGTTTTTGCCGGTTCCCGCCGTCGGATATGAGGTGTCGGACGAAGAGCTGGACGCAATGGTTCCGAAGAAGTGCAATTATTGGGGGTATAAGCATGGTTATTACTATGCGCCCAAGGCGGCTTATGCGTCCGGGGACGATCCCTGCACCGAATTTAAGGAGATGATCCGTGCTTTTCATAAGAGGGGCATGGAGATTGTCATGCAGTTTTATTTCCCCAAGACGGTGAAGACGCTGGAGATCACGGACATTTTGAAATTCTGGGTGTTGGAGTATCATGTGGACGGTTTTCATCTCATGGGAGAAAATCTTCCGGTGAATCTGATCGCCGCGGACGAGATGCTCTCGGATACCAAGCTCTGGTATTATCATTTTGACACCGGACAGATTTACGACGTGAAAGAAGGCCCCGGATATAAGAATCTGGCCGCATACGGAGAGGATTATCTCTACGCCATGAGAAAGTATCTAAAGGGCGACGAGGGCATGCTGGATACGGTGTTATCCCAGATGCGTCGGATCCCGTATGATATGGGGCGCATTCATTATATGAGCAACTATAACGGTTTTACGTTGATGGATATGGTGTCCTATGACAGAAAACATAACGAGGCCAACGGAGAGGACAATCGGGACGGCAGCAATACCAATTACAGTTGGAACTGCGGGGACGAGGGCCCCAGCAGACGCAAAAAAGTGCGCGATTTGCGGCACAAGCAGGTGAAGAACGCCATGATGCTCCTTTTGCTGTCCCAGTCAACGCCGTTGATTTTCATGGGGGACGAGTTCGGCAATTCCCAGAAGGGCAACAACAATCCCTATTGTCAGGACAACGGGGTGACATGGCTCGACTGGAATGATCTTGGGAAAAACGCGGATCTCTATACTTTCTGGCGCGAGCTGGTAGCGCTTCGCAGAGAGCATCCTATCCTGCATCCGGAGACGGAGTTGAAACTCATGGATTACATGTCCTGCGGTTATCCGGATCTGTCCTATCACGGGCAGAGCGCATGGCGGCCGCGCACGGAGAGCTATAACCGGCAGATCGGCGTCATGTACTGCGGGAAATATGCCCGCCGCGGGCGGGACGAGGAGGACGACTTCTTTTATCTGGCTCTGAATATGTATTGGGAGCCTATGGAGCTTGCCATGCCCAGACTCCCTGCGGACATGCGCTGGAAGCTTGTCAAATCTACGGAGGAGCAGGCTGTGAGGGCGAAAAAAGAGCCGGAAGGGAAAGAGAGAGCCGCGGAGGAGAGTGCGGCGGACAATGGGGCGGAGAATCTGTCGGATAAAGTGATCTCGGTTCCGGGGCGAAGCTGTGCGCTTTATATCGGTGTTCCTGTCACGGAAAACCGCGGTAAGAAGAGAAAGTCCGGAAAGCGCCCGAAGCGTGCTTTGCAGTGACGGGACCGCACTTTGGGAGCAATGGAATCTATGGGCAATGTGTGGAATCATTTTAAGACGATTACCTATCATAAATATCTGGTGGCCAAGGGGTGTTTTCAGGTAGGGCTTTACAGACAGGGGATCCTGCACGACCTGTCCAAGTACAGTCCCACGGAGTTTATGGTGGGGGTGCGGCATTATCAAGGCACCAGAAGCCCCAATGACGCGGAGCGGGAGCAGAACGGCTATTCCGCCGCATGGCTTCATCACAAGGGGCGTAATAAACATCATTTTGAATATTGGATCGACTACAACAAAAAGGCCAGACCCGGGGAGATGCTGCCCGTACCCATGCCGGATCGGTATATTGCGGAGATGATCATGGACCGCATTGCCGCCTGCAAGGTATACAAGGGGAAGGATTATACGGATGCGGCGCCCTATGAGTATTATTTAAAGGGGGCGGGGCGTCTGTGTATCCATGAAAAGACCGGCAGGGTGTTGGAGAGGATGCTGAAAATGCTGGCCGAGGAGGGAGAGGAGAAGACCTTCCGACGCATCAGAAAGGAATTGGTAAAGGGAAAGAAACGCAGGACAGGCAACAATCCCGGAAAGGGGAATATAATACAGTAAATTCAAGTATATAGGTATCAGATATGAATTGCTGGATTATTTTGTTGCTGTTGTTTGGCTGCGGCGGTAATAGTACCTGTGGCAACAACCGAAGCGGCTGTAACTGCGGCTGCTCCGGATCGAACCGTAATTCCTGTGGCTGTAACAGGGAGCGGGAGTGCGGATGTGAGGAGCGCAGGGCGGCACAGGCTGTACGGGATGCAAAGGAAGCGACCCGTGATGCCAGAGAAGCCATCCGGGACGCCAGAGAGGCTGTAAGAGATGCGAGAGAGGCATGCGGCGACGGACCTATGATGCCGCCTCCTCCCAGAGCAGATTTTAACTACAACTACAACGACGGATGCGGATGCCAGAATTAGGTTTTGCGGGAAGCAATACCGCGGACAGAAAGCGGAGCGGAAGTCATAAAAAGAGCAGGCACATGTCCTGCTCTTTTTTGTCGTGCCCATCGCACGTTGCATCTCGCAATTTGCACCTTGCGATGCATGTTTTTATAGATTCGTTTACTGGGAACGCGCTTCCTTCCAGTATCTGTTGTAGAGTTCGTCGCCTTCTTCACCCAGATAGGTGAAAGTCTCCAGATGATTGTAGCTGGACAGATCGGGGAAGGCGATCTTGGAATTTTTGATGTCCTCATCCTCGATCAGGGCCTGTGCCGCCGTGTTGGGGGTGGAGTAAGTGATGTATTCAAAATTCATCAGGGCGATGTCGCCGCGGCACATAAAGTCGATGAATTTCTCTGCGTTCTCTTTGTTGGGGGCGTTCTTGGGAATCACCCAGCCGTCGATCCACACATTGGTTCCTTCCTCGGGGATCACATATTCCAGATCGGCATTCTCGCGCTGGGTGTAGATGGCCTCGCCGGAGTAGATGACACCCAGTGCCGCCTCGCCGCCGATCATCTTGTCGCGCACCTCGTCGATGACCCATGCCTGCACCAGAGGGCGCTGGGCGATCAGAGCGTCTCTGGCGGTCTCAAGTTCGGCCACATCCAAGGTGTTCATGGAATAGCCGTTTAATTTCAGGGCTACCATAAACGCATCCCGCACGGAATCCTGCATGAGAATATTGTCCTTGTACTTCTCGTTCCAGAGGATGGACCAGCTTGTGACCGGTTCGTCCACCATTGTGGTGTTGTACAGGATGCCCACGGTTCCCCAGCAGTAGGGTACACAGTATTTGTTGCCGGGATCGAATTCTTCCGCCGTCTCATAATATTGCGCTCCGATATTGGCCGCGGCGTTGGGCATATTGTCAAAGTTTAATTCCTGCAGCAGATCATTGTCTATCATTTTCCGAATCATATAATCGGAGGGGCAGATCACATCATAGTCGGACGCGCCGGCCGCCACCTTGGGGTACATGGTCTCATTGGTGTCATACTCGTCATAAATGACTTTGATGCCCGTCTCCTCCTCAAACATGGAGATGGTGTCGGGATCGATATATTCGCCCCAGTTATAGACATAGAGCTCCCCGTTTTTGCCGGCGTCGGAAGATTTGCCGCAGCCGGTGAGAGCGGAGAACGCGAGCGGTACGCACAGGATCACTGCCATCATTCTGGATAATTTTTTCATTTGTTTCCTCCTCTTGGTTCTGATATTATTTCACATGAATCCGTATTTTATTAGCGACAGATATCAAACCTATGTCTCATTGTCTCTTTTTGTGTCCTGCCCGCGGCGTGTAATTGACCAACAGCAGTAACAGCAGAACCGAGACAAAGATGATGGTGGAGAGGGCATACATTTCCGGCTTGATTCCCTTTTTGACCTCCGTGTAGATCTTGGTGGAGAGGGTATCGACACCCGGCCCCTTGGTAAAGTGCGTGATGATAAAATCATCCAGCGACATGGTAAAGGCCATCAGAAATCCCGAGAAGATACCGGGCAGAAGATCCGGAAACACCACCTTGAAAAACGCCTGAAAGTGAGAGGCTCCCAAGTCCAGCGCCGCCTCATAGGTGCTGGGATTCAGTTGTTTCATGCGGGGCATCACGCTCAGAATCACATAGGGAATGTTGAAAGTGATGTGTGCGAGCAGGATGGTCCCAAACCCGAGTTTCAACCCGAAACTGATAAATAAAAGCATCAGAGAGATGCCGGTGACGATATCCGCATTCAGCATGGGGATATTGGTGACGCCGATAATTAGGGAACGGGTATGTTTTTTCATATTCTGCATGGCGATACAGGCAATGGTGCCGATGACGGTTGCGATAAAAGCGGAGAGGAACGCAATAGTCAGCGTATTCCAGAGCGCCTGCAGGATCACATCATTCTCAAAGAGGCTCTGATACCATTTGAAGGTAAAGCCGCCCCATTTCGCCCGGGTCTTGCTGGCGTTGAAGGAGAGAACGATCAGCGTCGCAATGGGGGCGTATAAAAAAATAAAAATCAAAGCAATATACAGTTTTCTGGCCGCGCCGTAAAATCTGTTCACAGGGCATTCACCTCCCCGTCTTTATCGGTCACTGCGGAGATGACCATATTGAATATGATAAAGAGCATCAGCACGATGGAGAGACCGCTCCCCAGATTCCAGTTGCCGGTCTTGGTAAATTCCTCCTCGATAATATTACCGATGAGCAGAATCTTGCCGCCGCCCAAGACTCTGGAGATCACAAAGGTAGTGAGAGCGGGAACAAACACCATGGTAATACCGCTGATGATGCCGGGGATACTAAGGGGCAGCAGGATTTTCAGAAACGTCTGAAACGGATTGGCCCCCAAGTCTCTGGCAGCATTTATGACATTCTTGTCAATTTTGGCCAACACATTGTAGATGGGCAGCACCATAAAGGGTAGAAAGTTGTAGACCATGCCCAGAACGATGGCGCCCGGCGTATTGATAATATTCAGGGCAGGCAGATGCAGAAAGCCCAAGATCCCATTGATAACGCCGGTTTTCTCCAGAAGAGACTGCCATGCCATGGTGCGCAGCAGAAAATTCATCCACATGGGCAGTATAAAAATCAGCACGATAAAAGAGTCCTTGTGCGAGTTCATGTTGCTCAGAATCATGGCCAGCGGATAGGCCAGAATCAGGCAGATGACAGTGCTCACCAAGGAGAGCTTCAACGCCTCCCACAGGGCCTTGGAATGCTCCGGTGTGGTGATGGCGAGAATGTTGTCCAGCGTAAAGGCGCCGGTCTTGTCGGTCAGTCCGTAATAAAATACCATGCCGAGCGGTATCAGAATAAAGAGGGCCGACCAGAACAGGTAGGGGACGGACAAAAGTTTTCTATTCATTGACACCCACAGCCTCCTCGTCCTCGGATTCCGGTTTGTTCATGATCTGGATATTAAAAGGATCCACTTTGATGCCCACTTTGGTGCCCACGGGCTGCATGCGTGTGGACTGTACCAGCCATTCAAAGCCGTTTGCCATAACCTCCATCTCATAGTGGACGCCCTTAAAGATCAGATGGGATACCGTGCCGCAGATCACGCCTTCCTCCGGAGCCACAAGCTCCACGTCCTCGGGGCGGATGACCACGTCCACCGGTTTATTTTCTCCGAAGCCTTCGTCCACGCAGGCAAAGCGTGCGCCGAGAATTTCCACCAGTCTGTCTTGAATCATGATGGCGCCGATGATGTTGCTGTCGCCGATGAAATCCGCCACAAAGGCATTCTCGGGCTCGTTGTAGACATTCTCGGGGGTGCCGATCTGCTGGATATAGCCCTGATTCATGACCACGACGGTGTCGGACATGGTGAGAGCCTCCTCCTGATCGTGGGTCACATAGATAAACGTAATCCCCAGTTCGTTCTTCAGCCGGATCAGCTCATACTGCATGTCCTGACGGAGTTTTAAATCCAGCGCGCCCAGAGGCTCGTCCAGAAGCAGGAGCTTCGGTTCGTTCACGATGGCCCGGGCGATGGCGATACGCTGCTGCTGGCCGCCGCTCAGGGAATCCGGCATACGGTGCTCGAAACCGTCCAGATTGACCAGTTTCAGGGCATACTTGATCTTGTCGTCTATATAGGCCTTGGACTTGTTTTTGATCTTTAAGCCGAAGGCGATATTTTCCGCAATGTCCATATGGGTAAAAAGGGCATACTTCTGGAATACGGTGTTCAGATTGCGCTTATTGGGCGGAAGATTGGTGATATCCTGCCCCTCGAAGATTACATGCCCCATGTCGGGCTTCTCAAATCCGCCCAGAATGCGCAGAGTGGTAGTCTTGCCACAGCCGCTGGGGCCCAAGAGTGTCAGGAATTCATTCTCCTTGATATAGAGGTTCAGATCATCCAGAATCGTCTGGCCGTCAAAAGATTTTGTGATGCCTTCCAGATTCACCAAAGCATTTTTCATTCTCGCAGTTCCTTCCCTGTATCGTTCGTACACCGTGTCTGACGACAATATTTTTATGCACAAATTATGATAATAATATAGGGAAACGGGGGGAATGTCAATAAGTTTAAACAAAGTTTCACAGATGGCGGGGGAATGTGGGGGAATGGCGCGGCATCCCCTTTTTCTATGCGGATTTCTGATTGGATTTTTGAGTGGATGTCATAGAACTGGAAATTTGCAAAGAATTGAGGTATAATTTGGATGTTGGGAGTATTAAAATCGGCGGACCGCAGAGGCCGGAGAGAGGAAGGGCAGAAGGAGGAAATGGTATGGAGCGGTATTTTGGAGAATCGACACCTAAACTGGGATTTGGACTGATGAGACTGCCGAAGGACGGCGCGGGGAAAATAGATATTGAGCAGACCAAGAAAATGGTGGATCTGTTCATGGATGCCGGATTAACTTATTTTGACACGGCGTATGTGTATGACAGCGGAGATTCGGAACGTGCCGCCAAGGCGGCGCTGGTGGACCGGTATCCCCGGGAAAGCTTTACGCTGGCCACAAAGCTTTGCGCATGGATGGGCGCCCATGATGAAAAGACGGCAAAACAGCAGTTTTATACCAGTCTGGAGCGCACCGGGGCGGGATACTTTGACTATTATCTGCTTCATGCCCTGCAGGCGGGAAATTATAAGACTTATGACAAATATCATATCTGGGATTTTGTAAAAGAGCAGAAGGAAAAGGGCCTGATCAGACACTGGGGATTTTCTTTCCATGCGGGTCCCGACCTGCTGGACGAGATCTTGACCAGACATCCGGATGCAGAGTTCGTCCAGCTTCAGATCAACTATGCGGACTGGGAAAATCCGGACGTGACCGCGAGGGCAAACTATGAGGTCGCCAGAAAGCACGGGAAATCCATTATTGTCATGGAACCGGTCAAGGGAGGCGCGCTGGCCGATCCGCCGCAGGCGGTTCAGGACATCTTCCGCAAAGCCGGTCCGAACGCATCTTTTGCATCATGGGCCATCCGGTATGTGGCTTCTCTGGAGGGAATCATCACAGTGCTGTCCGGTATGTCCAATCCGGCACAGATGGAAGACAATCTTTCTTATATGAGACAGTTCAAACCGTTAAACGCCGAAGAACAGATTGTCATTCAAAAGGCGCAGGAAGCAATGGGCGGCGTTAAGGCCATTCCCTGTACGGGCTGTCATTACTGCACCGCCGGATGCCCGAAGCAAATCCCGATCCCGGAGATTTTTGCGGCGCGGAACAAGCAGACGGTGTGGGGACAATTGGAAGAGGGAAAAGCCGGCTATGCGGCCGCCGTTGCAGACGCAGGGGCGGCATCGGACTGTATTGCCTGCGGACAGTGTGAAAGGGCCTGCCCTCAGCAGATTTCCGTTATTGACAGGCTGAGGGATTGCGCGGCGGCGTTTGGGGAATAACAGATCTATATGGTCTATACGGAAAATGCGTCGGATTTTTCGGAAAGGGTATTCAAAAAGAAGAGGGATTGTGCTATATTGTTAGGGAATGCAAGAGGAATATGCGGCGCAGTCTGCAGTAAGGGAGGATTGATCGTTTATGGCAAAGGAGAAATACGTGGCGTATGTGTCCACTTATACTCATGGAGACAAGCACGGAATCAAAATATATGATGTGGATATGGAAAAAGGGCGGTTTCGGGAGAAGAGCAAGGTGGAGATCACCAATTCCTCCTATCTGACCATTTCCCACAACTGCAAATATCTGTATTCCATTACGGATTTCGGCGTGGAGTCCTACAATATCCTGCCCGACGGCAATCTGGATATGATCAATTTCGCATCCATCAACGGCATGAGAGGATGTTATGTATCCACGGATTATACGGACAGCTATCTGTTTGTGGCCGGGTATCACGACGGGAAACTCACCGTGCTGAAACTGGGAGAAGACGGTTCCATAGGCGAGATCACGGACGAGGTGTTCCACACGGGACTGGGCAGTGTGGCGGAGCGCAACTCCAGACCACATATCAACTGCGCCCGTATGACCCATGACAACAAGTATCTGCTCGTTGCGGACGCCGGTATGGATCATGTGAAAGTATATCGAATGAATCTGGAGTGGGGTAAGGTGGAGCTGGCGGATATTCTGCACAGCGAGTTGAATTCCGCGCCCAGACATATCAAGATCTCTCTGGACGGCAAGTTTATCTATGTGGTGCATGAGTGGAACTGTAGTATCGACGTGTATTCCTATGAAGATAAAAACGGCAGACCGATCTTCGACAAAATTCAGAATATACTCACCGTAAAACCTGAGAAGGGCAGCACCAATGCGGCCAGCGCGCTGAGCTTTTCCAAAGACTATAAATACATGCTTTCCTCCAACGCGGGTGACAATTCCGTCGTGGTGTTTGAGGTGGATATTCAGACGGGAATGCTCAAGCGGAAATTTTGTCTGCCCGTGAGCGGAGAGTATCCCAAGGATGCGGAGTTCTTCCCGGATGACAAATTTCTGGTATCCTTGAACCATGAGAGCAATGACATGACCTTCTTCCATCTGAATCTGGAGGCGGGCAATATGATTATGAACGGGCCGCCCATCAAAGTGGACGTGCCCAACTGTATCGCGTTTCATAAACTGGGAAGCACCAGCAGGGCATAAAGGGGCATAGGAAAAATAGGGCAAATAAGACGGCGGTCATTTGTTTGGACATAAGGGCAGTGCGCGGAGCGTGCTGTCCGTTGTTTGTGCTAGGATCGGTAGAAGTCTGTCAGGCTGTCCAGTCTGGCGGACATATTGATCATCATGGCGTCCAGAACGGTGACTGCCGTCATGCATTCCAGAACCACAACGGCCCGTGGAACGATAATGGGATCATGTCTGCCGTGGATGGAGAGATCCGTTTCCTGACCGTCCTGACTGACGGTCTGCTGGGTGAGATAGATGGAGGGCGTGGGTTTGACGTGGGCGCGCACAAGCAGTACGTCCCCGTCGCTGATTCCGCCCAGAACACCGCCGGCATGGTTAGTGGATTTGACCACATGACCGTCTTTCATGCGGAAGGCGTCGTTGTTTTTGCTGCCGCAGTATTGGGAGACGGAGGCTCCGTCGCCGATCTCCACGGCTTTTACCGCGCCGATGGACATGACGGCCTTGGCGAGATTGGCGTCCAGCTTCTCGAAGACGGGGTCGCCGATGCCCGCGGGCAGTCCCAGCACACGACATTCCATGCAGCCGCCCACGGAGTCCTGACGTTTTTTTGCGCCTTCCAGATAGGCCACGGCTCTTTCGTCGGCGGCTCTGTCCGGCATGGCGGTTGGAGTGGTCAGGATGGCGTCCGCGTCAAAGGCGGTCAGATCGGCTTCAATGGGACCGATAGAGCGGGTGTAGGCCTGTACGGTGATCCCCATCTGAAGAAGGATCTTGGCTGCCACGGCGCCTGCGGCCACACGGCCGACGGTCTCGCGCCCCGAGGAGCGGCCGCCGCCCCTGTAATCCCGAAAGCCGTACTTTTGGTCAAACGTATAATCCGCATGTCCGGGGCGGTAACAGGAGGCGATATTGCTGTAGTCTTTGGAGATCTGTGAGGTGTTTCTCACCATCATAGACAGAGGTGTGCCGGTGGTTCTGCCCTCGAAGACGCCGGAGAGGATCTCCACGAGATCATCCTCCTTGCGCTGGGTGGTAATGCTGCCGGTGCCGGGTTTTCTGCGGTCTAAGTAGCGCTGGATGTCTTCCTCACATAAAGGCAGACCCGCGGGACAGCCGTCTACGACCACGCCGAGAGCCTTGCCGTGGGACTCGCCCCATGTGGTGATTCTGAATATTGTTCCGTATGATGAACCCGCCATAACACATCCTCCTTCCGGATCTTGTCTGGTTTCATTATAGCATGAGCGGGCGAAGGATGTAAAGAAAGGAAAAGTCCTCTCAGACATTTCAGGGAAAGAATTGGAAGTTGTGCCAAAATTTGTGATAAGAAAAATTGAGAAAAATAGTGCATTTTATTGCAAACTATGATATGATAACATATATTATTGTACATTACGATGTCAGTCGGAAGCAATGTGTGGAAAAATGATAGAGTCTGTAAACGAAAATCTGGTGGATAAAGGATGCACAAATTGATGAAACCCACGCTGGAAGAACGCGTTAAGAAAAAGCTGATTCATTTTGGCAGAAAAAATAAGTTATGTATGTTCCTTGTGCTGCCTGTGCTGGCCGGGAGTATGTTTTGTTTTCATACGGTGAGCTATTGCAGGGACAACGGGAAACGATTTGCAATGATGGCGGTGACGCTGTGTCTGTTCGTGACCTACAGCAGTTTTTCCTTTCCCATGTTCATTTCGGGAAATGTCAGAGGAGCGGAATGGGATCCCGAGGATGTGGACAGCGATGTGGAGCTTGCGCCGGAGCCCGAGCTTCGCCCGGAGGATATAGCGCTGTTTACGGATGAGGAAACGCTCTCGGAATATGAAATCTGGAGTGCGGATAGTCTTTATGGGACGGACGACGAAGACATTTATGACGCATTCGAGATTCTGGCGTCTCTGGAGGGCAGAGACAGAAAGGGGCAGACGACTCAGGAGCTTCCGGCATCAGGAGAATTTTCAAAGGATGACTGGCGGCTCGTGCTGATCAATAAACAACATTCCATTCCCGATGACTACAGTTTTTCTTTGGGAACCATTGTGGGCGGGCTGAAATGTGACGAGCGGATTCTGGACGACCTTTCGGATATGCTGCAGGCGGCGAAGGATGACGGAATCACTCTGAGGGTTCGTTCTCCGTACAGGACCCATGAGAGGCAGGTCTATCTGTTCAACAATAAAGTGACCGATTATATGAATCGGGGCATGTCCTATATGGAGGCCTATCAGTGCGCAAGCCGGGTGAATACGCTGCCGGGCAACAGTGAGCATGAGATCGGTCTTGCGCTGGATATCACATGCGACAGCTTCGTCCAGCTGGAGCAGGAATTTGAGGACACGGACGCCGGGAAGTGGCTGGCGGAAAACAGCTGCAGATTCGGGTTTATCCTGCGCTATCCCAAGGGGAAAGAGTATGTCACGGGTATCCAGTATGAGCCATGGCATTTCCGCTATGTGGGAGTGGAGGCGGCCACTGTGATTACCGAACAGGGGATTACGCTGGAAGAATTCTGGGAAGATTTATAAAAAGACGGGTAGTGTATAGATGGAAGAGAACAGACAGAGTCATTTTCAGGCCAGATATCGTCTGCTGAAGACGGAGGGCCGCGCCAAGAGAGGCGAATTTACCACGGTACACGGTGTGATCCAGACGCCGGTGTTTATGAATGTGGGAACGGCGGCCGCCATCAAGGGGGCGGTGTCCACGGAAGATCTGGAGCGGATCGGGACGCAGGTGGAGCTTTCCAATACCTATCATCTGCATGTGCGGCCGGGAGATGAGATCATCCGCAAAATGGGCGGACTTCATAAGTTTATGTCATGGGACAGACCGATACTCACGGATTCCGGCGGGTTTCAGGTCTTTTCTCTTGCGGGGCTGCGCAAGATCAAGGAGGAGGGCGTCTATTTCCATTCTCACATTGACGGCAGAAAGATTTTTATGGGGCCGGAGGAGAGTATGCGGATCCAGTCCAATCTGGGTTCTACCATTGCCATGGCATTTGATGAGTGCGCCCCGAGCAAGGCGGACAGAGAGTATGTGCAGGCTTCGGTGGAGCGCACCACGAGATGGCTGGAGCGCTGCAAGCGGGAGATGGGACGACTGAATGCGCTGGAAGAGACAGTGAATCCCTCCCAGCTTCTTTTCGGCATCAATCAGGGAGCCATCTATGAGGATATCCGCATAGACCATGCCAAACGAATTGCGGAACTTGAATTGGACGGTTATGCCGTCGGCGGTCTTGCGGTGGGGGAGACTCATGAGGAGATGTACCGGATTCTGGATGAGGTGGTGCCTTATCTGCCGAAAGAGAAACCTACATATCTGATGGGAGTGGGAACACCGGCGAATATTCTGGAGGGCGTGGAGCGGGGCGTGGACTTTTTCGACTGCGTGTATCCCACCAGAAACGGCCGCCACGGGCATCTCTACACTAATCACGGCAAGATCAATCTCTTTAATGCCAAGTATGAGACGGATGACCGTCCCATTGAGGAGGGCTGCGGATGTCCTGCCTGCAGGCGCTATTCCAGAGCCTACATCAGGCATCTTCTGAAGGCGAAGGAGATGCTGGGCATGCGGCTGTGTGTGCTGCACAATCTGTATTTTTATAATACCATGATGGCGGAGATCCGGGATGCGCTGGATGCGGGAGAGTTTGCGGCGTACAAAAAGCGCAAGCTGGAGAGCATGTCGTCCCCGCTTGCGTGAGTATGAAAATGGGAGAGCGGAATTTTCTAAAAAAATTATGAAAAATTATCCAAATACACAAAAAGGGGCTTGCCCCCTTCCGAAATTCTGTGTATGATTATCTGGATGTCATTACAAATTAAGAAGAATATTTCAGGCGCAGGGCGTCGGAATGGAGGAAAGATGGGTATTTTATTGACGACAGGAGTGAGTGAGGCAGATGCCGCGGCGGCAGGCAATGTCTTCGGTATTGGAACTATGGTGATCATCTATGTGCTGCTCTTTGGCGGAATGTATTTTTTCCTGATGAGACCGCAGAGGAAGGAGCAGAAGAAGGTTGCAGCCATGATTGCGTCTTTGGAACTGGGAGACTGTGTGCTGACCACATCCGGATTTTATGGAATCGTAATTGATATCAGCGATGACACGGTGATCGTGGAGTTTGGTAACAATAAGAACTGCCGCATTCCTATGGATAAGTCTGCCATCAGCAGGGTGGAGAAGCCGGAGAACAATTAGATGCGCAAGAGCAGTTCCTTCTGGGGACTGCTTTTATGATAATAAGAATGAAATGTAATTAGAAGCAAAAGAAACAGGAGGCGTGTAGAACATGGAATTGAACATTACCTGTATCCCCGGTGACGGTATCGGGCCGGAGATCGTGGCGGAGGCCAAAAAGGTTCTGAATAAGGTGGCGGAAGTCTATGGACATGAGATGAAATTTACGGATATTCTGATGGGCGGTGCGTCCATCGATGTACATGGGGTGCCTCTGACGGAGGAGGCGATCGCCACGGCAAAGGCGGCGGACGCCGTGCTGATGGGCTCTATCGGCGGCGACACTACCACCTCGCCGTGGTATCAGCTTCCGCCGAATCTGCGCCCGGAAGCGGGACTGCTGGCCATCCGTAAGGCGTTGAACCTGTTCGCGAATCTGCGTCCCGCCGTACTCTATGAAGAGTTGGCCGGAGCCTGCCCGTTGAAGGAGGAGATCAGCGCCGCGGGGTTTGATATGATGATTATGCGGGAGCTCACCGGCGGGCTGTATTTCGGAGAGAGAAAGACTGTGGAGGAGAACGGTGTGCGAAAGGCCATTGATACGCTGACCTATGATGAGAATGAGATTCGCCGGATTGCCGTCAAAGGATTTGACATTGCCAGAAAGCGCCGCGGGAAAGTTACCAGCGTGGACAAAGCAAATGTGCTGGATTCTTCCAGATTATGGCGCAAAGTTGTGGAGGAGGTCGCAAAGGATTATCCCGATGTGACACTGGAACATATGCTGGTGGACAACTGTGCCATGCAGCTGGTAAAGGATCCGGCGCAGTTTGATGTGATTCTGACGGAGAATATGTTCGGCGATATTTTGTCGGACGAGGCGAGCATGGTGACGGGTTCCATCGGAATGCTTGCAAGCGCCAGTTTAAACGACAGCAAATTCGGACTGTACGAGCCCAGTCACGGCTCTGCGCCGGACATAGCGGGAACGGATACCGCCAATCCCATCGCGACGGTTCTGAGTGCGGCCATGATGCTGCGCTACAGTTTCGATCTGGACGCGGAGGCGGACGCTATTGAGAATGCGGTAAAGCAGACGCTTCAGGACGGATACCGTACAGGTGACATCATGTCCGAGGGCTGCACGAGAGTCGGCTGTGCCAAGATGGGAGATCTGCTTGTGGAGCGCATAAGACGAAAATAAAATTTAGGAAAGAAGGAGATAAACATGAGAAGTGATTCCGTAAAGGTAGGAAATGCGCAGGCGCCTCATCGCAGCCTGTTTAACGCGCTGGGTTACACGGAGGAGGAGCGCAGGCGGCCGATGATCGGCATTGTGAGCTCCTACAATGAGATCGTGCCCGGCCATATGAATCTGGACAAGATTACCGAGGCGGTAAAACTGGGGGTTGCCATGGCGGGCGGTATGCCGGTGGTATTCCCTGCAATTGCGGTCTGTGACGGTATTGCCATGGGACATATCGGCATGAAATATTCTCTGGTGACCCGTGATCTGATTGCGGACAGCACGGAGTGTATGGCGCTGGCCCATGGGTTTGACGGTTTGGTGTGTATCCCCAACTGTGACAAGAATGTGCCGGGACTTCTGATGGCGGCGGCAAGGGTCAATATTCCCACGATATTTGTGTCCGGCGGACCTATGCTGGCAGGCCGTGTGAAGGGGCAGAAGAGAAGCCTGTCTTCCATGTTTGAGGCAGTGGGCAGCGTGGCTGCGGGCACCATGACGCAGGAGGAGCTGTGCGAGTTTGAGGAGAAGGTATGTCCGACCTGTGGTTCCTGTTCCGGCATGTACACTGCCAATTCCATGAACTGCCTCACCGAGGCAATCGGCATGGGGCTTAGAGGGAACGGTACGATTCCGGCTGTCTATTCCGAGAGAATCCGGCTGGCAAAACATGCCGGCATGAAGATCATGGAACTTGTGGAGAAGGATATCAAGCCCCGGGACATCATGACGGAGGATGCGTTTATGAACGCGTTGACCGTGGATATGGCGCTGGGATGCTCCACCAATTCCATGCTGCATCTGCCCGCCATAGCCAGAGAGGCCGGTGTGGAGCTGAATCTGGATATTGCGAATGAGCTTTCCGCAAAAACGCCAAATTTGTGTCATCTTGCTCCGGCAGGCCCCACTTATATTGAGGATCTGAACGAGGCCGGAGGTGTGTATGCGGTGATGAATGAGCTGACCAAGAAGAATTTGCTGCATCTGGACTGCATGACCGTAAACGGCACTACCATCGGTGAAAATATTAAGAATTGTGTGAATAAAGACCCTGAGGTCATTCGTCCTGTGGAGAATCCTTATTCTGAGACAGGTGGAATCGCTGTCTTGAAGGGCAATCTGGCACCTGACAGTGGTGTCGTAAAGCGTTCCGCCGTCGCACCAGAGATGATGGTGCATGAAGGCCCTGCCAGAGTGTTTGACTGTGAGGAGGATGCCATTGAGGCGATCAAGGGCGGCAAGATTGTGGCCGGTGACGTGGTTGTCATCCGTTATGAGGGACCCAAGGGAGGCCCCGGTATGAGAGAGATGTTGAATCCCACCTCAGCCATTGCGGGCATGGGATTGGGTTCCTCCGTGGCATTGATTACGGACGGACGTTTCTCCGGTGCGTCCAGAGGCGCGTCGATCGGACATGTGTCTCCCGAGGCGGCAGTGGGCGGTCCCATTGCGCTGGTGGAGGAAGGGGATATCATCCGGATAGACATTCCTGCCAACAGACTGGATGTGCTGGTGGACGATAAAGTGCTGGAAGAGAGACGGGCAAAATGGCAGCCCAGAGAGCCCAAGGTGACCACCGGTTATCTCTCCAGATACAGAGAGCTTGTGACCAGCGGTAACAGGGGCGCGGTGCTGGAGATACCGGGAAAACGATAAAGGAGGAGTACCCATGCTTTTAAACGGTTCAGAGATCGTTGTAGAATGTTTGAAGGAACAAGGGGTGGATACCGTGTTCGGTTATCCCGGCGGAGCCATCCTGAACATCTATGACGCATTATACAAACACAGTGAAGAGATCCGTCATATTCTCACCTCCCATGAGCAGGGTGCGGCGCATGCGGCGGACGGTTATGCCCGTGCCACCGGGAAGGTGGGCGTGTGTCTTGCGACCAGCGGGCCCGGCGCCACGAATCTGGTGACCGGAATTGCTACCGCTTATATGGATTCTGTGCCCATGGTGGCGATCACCGCCAATGTGACCCTTCCCATGCTGGGAAAGGACAGTTTTCAGGAGGTGGATATCGCGGGGGTGACCATGCCCATCACCAAACACGGTTATATTGTCAAGAATGTGGAACGGCTTGCGGATACAATCCGCAAAGCCTTTGAGATCGCGCGAAGCGGCAGACCCGGCCCCGTGCTGGTGGATATCACCAAGGATGTGACGGCGGCGATGTGCGAGTTTACTCCCGTGCAGGCAAAGACAGCCGAACGGCAGACCTTCTATCAGGAAGCCGATATGGAGCAGGTGCTTGCCTATATCCGCGAGGCCGAGCGGCCATACATTTATCTGGGCGGCGGGGCGATCATCTCGGACGCTTCCGAGGAAGTGGCCCGGTTTGCGGAGCTGATTGATGCGCCCGTGTGCGACACCTTGATGGGCAAGGGGGCATTTGACGGCACGAGCCCGCGCTATACGGGTATGATCGGCATGCACGGCACCAAGACCTCCAATTTGGGAGTGAGTCAGTGTGATCTTCTGGTAGCTCTGGGGGCCAGATTTTCGGATCGTGTGATCGGCAATCCCAAAAAGTTTGCCGAGGGTGCCAAAATCGTTCACATTGATATCGACGCGGCGGAGATCAATAAAAACATTCGTGTGGACGCCTCTCTCACGGGAGATCTGAAGGCGGTACTTGCGGATCTGAATGTGCGCATTGAAGCGCAGGGCAGGAAAGCGCACGGGGAGTGGATGCAGACCATTGCGGAATTGAAGGAGAAATATCCTTTGAAATATGATCAGGAGAATCTCTCCTGTCCGTATGTGATGGAGGAGCTTTACCGTGTCACCAAGGGAGATGCGCTGATCACTACGGATGTGGGACAGCATCAGATGTGGGCGGCACAGTATTACAAATATACGAAGCCCAGAACCTTCCTTTCCTCCGGAGGACTTGGCACCATGGGTTACGGTCTGGGTGCTTGTATCGGCGCACAGGTGGGACAGCCCGATAAACTCTGTGTGAATATTGCGGGGGACGGTTGTTTCAGAATGAATATGAATGAGCTGGCCACCGCCAGCCGTTACAACATTCCCATCATTCAGATCGTCATCAACAATCATGTTTTGGGTATGGTGCGCCAGTGGCAGACTCTGTTTTACGGGAAACGCTATTCCCAGACGGTGCTGCAGGACGCCGTGGATTTCTGTAAGGTGGCGGAGGGTTTAGGCTGTGCGGCGATCCGCGTCATGACCAAGGAAGAGGTTGCCCCTGCCATTGAGCGGGCGATCGAATTGAAGCGTCCCGTATTGATTGAGTGCGTGATTCCGGAGGATGACAAGGTGTTTCCCATGGTTCCCGCAGGGGCGCCCATTGATGAGGTATTTGACGGGGATGATCTCGCTGCGAGATCCGAATAATTCAGAGTGTAGGATGATGCTATGAGAAGATGGATGAGGGGAGCCGGGATTTCCTGTATTATCATAATAATGTTGATGGCACTGGGATATCTTGGGCTGGCAGTGTATTATCAGAGCGGTTTTACGGTAAATACTTGGATAAACGGTGTATACTGTACCGGGAGAACCGTCCATGAAGTCAACGCACAGCTTCAGGAACAGACACAGATGCCGGAGACGCTGACGGTGATCGGCTATGACAGAACGGGAAGAGAGACGGTGGAGAAGAGCTGGCAGATATCCATGGAAGAACTGCGCTGTTCATGGAACTATGAGGATGCGCTGAAGGGATATCTGACGGAGCAGAACGGATGGCTGTGGATACGGGATCTCAAAACCCGGCAGGCACACGATCTGGAGGCTGTCATATCTTATGACAAGACCGTTCTGCAAACATACTGGGAGGAGATTGCATCCAGACTTTACGCGGAGGAGGACTA
The DNA here is from genome assembly GCA_964604835.1 of uncultured Acetatifactor sp. Taxonomy (GTDB): domain Bacteria; phylum Bacillota; class Clostridia; order Lachnospirales; family Lachnospiraceae; genus Acetatifactor. The sequence continues at coordinate 1,715 of CAZSAJ010000028.1, read as the reverse complement.
CCGGATAGAGTACGGCGAAAGCGTGGGTTACCTGCTCTATGACGGTATGCACAACTGTCTGGATGAGGAAAAAGCCTACGGAGCAATCCGCAGCGCCATCCAGCAGGGAGAGAGCAGCGTGAATCTGATCGAGGCCGAATGCTACTATGACGCACCGCTTACGGAGCAGCAAAAGCGGCAGGAAGAGCTTTGGGAAAAGATACAGCTTTTTCAGGAGAACGGCCCCTATTATGACTTTGGTGACGGAACCGTGCAGATCGACAGAGCTCAAATGGCGGCATTTCTGGAGAAAGATCCCCAGTCCTACCTGCCTGTGACAGACGGCGCAGGACATTTTGTTCTGGTGCCGGACAGCGCGGAGAATTGGATCGAGGAGATGGCGGATCTCCATGACACCTACGGGAAAGAGTGGGATTTCCAAAATACGGACGGAGACATCGTCCGTGTGCCCGGTGTGACCTATGGCACCCTGATCGACAGGGAGAAGGAGAGCCGGTGGCTTGCCTCCTATCTGGAACGGCTGGCGGCAGGACAGGTCGCCTCCGGGGAACCGGGAAGCGGCACGGAGACGGCCGTGCGTGTACCGGAGTATCTGCGGGATGCCTATAACAGAAGCGCACAGATCGGAGACACCTATATTGAGGTGAATCTGGGAACGCAGAAGTTATACTACTATGAGAATGGAGAGCGCCGGATTGAGACGGATGTGGTGAGCGGCAACATGCGCAGGAAAATGGGGACGCCGGAAGGGGTCAACTTTGTCTACAGCAAACAGAAAAACCGGATCCTCAGAGGCGAGGGTTACACCACACCGGTGAAATTCTGGATGCCCGTGAAGGACGCCATCGGCATTCACGACGCGGACTGGCGGGAAGAGTTTGGCGGAGATCTCTACAAGACGGGCGGTTCCCACGGATGTGTCAATGTGCCGCCGGATGTGATGGCGGAGCTTTTTGATATGGTGGAGATCGGCACCCCGGTGGTGATGTTCTATGGAGAGGAAGCAGAGAGCGGGACGTAATTTCCCAAAGACAAACCAGATACAAATGTCCGCATATAACGGACAAATTGTAAAAAAATTAACAATGCAGTTGACTAGAGCAACAAGAAAGCTTATGCTATAACTTAATGAGTTTTAGGTATCAGTACATATGCATGAGGAGGAAATGAAAATGGCAAGAGTGTATAATTTCTCGGCGGGTCCCGCCGTTTTGCCCGAGGAGGTATTGCGGGAAGCTGCGGACGAGATGTTGGATTACAAGGGTTCGGGAATGTCGGTGATGGAGATGAGCCATCGCTCCAAGACTTATGACAATATCATCAAGGAGGCCGAGGCTGACCTTCGCGAGCTGATGCAGATTCCCGACAATTATAAAGTACTGTTTCTGCAGGGTGGTGCAAGCCAGCAGTTTGCGATGATTCCCATGAATCTGATGAAGAATAAAGTGGCCGACTATATCGTGACCGGCCAGTGGGCGAAGAAGGCATATCAAGAGGCGCAGATCTACGGAAAGGCCAACAAGATCGCATCTTCCGAGGACGAGACTTTTTCTTATATTCCGGACTGTTCCGATCTGCCCATCAGCGAAGATGCGGATTATGTCTATATCTGTGAGAACAACACCATCTACGGCACCAAGTTCAAGACGCTGCCCAACACCAAGGGAAAGATTCTGGTGTCGGATGTGTCGAGCTGCTTTCTGTCGGAGCCGGTG
>CAZSAJ010000027.1:0-37848 GCA_964604835.1 uncultured Acetatifactor sp. | reverse complement strand
AAATTTAAGCCTTTGAGTGCTATTTTTTTTTCTATATCCATGATATAATTACATTGGTTTGAGATCAGATTCTTTTTTCAAAACCATTTTCTGTGGGAAACAGATTCTAGCGATAGTGCCAAATCGGAAATTATAGGGGAAAAATGGATATTGAATTTAGGAAAATAACGGAGTTTCCTCGTGGAACGCTTGTGACTCTTTTGAAAGACGGTTATTCTTTTGAACCGAGATTCGAGCGCGATTGGCATAAGCAATGGCAGGAGTTTGATGACTTCTTTTATGATAATCCTCATATTGCCGAGTTTAGCGGATTTATGACAGTCTTGGAAGGAAAGCCGATCGGGTTTGTCTCGTGGAATCCGACAAATCTACCGGAATCAACGGAAGTCGGACACAACTGTATTTTGACGAAATACAAGGGAAACGGTTATGGGAAACGACAGATGCGGGAGGCGGTTCAACGCATGATTGCGCAAGGGGCCAAGAAGATAGTCGTTTCGACAAATGAGATGTTGGTTCCCGCGCAACATACCTATGAAAGTGCGGGTTTTCAATTTGTAAAGAAGAGCGAGGAGACATTTTGCCCCGAATATGCAGGGCAAAGAATATATTACGAGATAGTAGTAAGATAAAATTCGTTTAAAGCAATATTTTCATTGCGGAACAGATAAGAGGTATGGTATGGAATCCAGTGCTGTGAGAGTCTCTGAAGAAATGCAGAGCGTTTATATACAAAAGAAATCGGGCAGAAAAGGCCGAGTGGCTGCTGTGGTGGTTGGCTTGCTGCTGGCTCTCTTTTTGGGTGCTTATGTGATTGCCGCCATATATTTTAGCGAGCATTTTTATCCCGCGACTACAATCAACGGGATGGATTTTGCCGATGCGGATCTGGCGGCGGTGTCCTCGGCAATGATGACGACGCGACAGGATTATTCTCTGCAAGTGTTTGGCCGGGACAGCAAGACGATGGAAAACGGGGAACTTTTCACGGTTGCAGCGCGGGACGTGGATCTGGTGTATACGGTTGAGAAGGCGGATATTCAGGGGCTGCTGAAAGGCCAGAAAAGCTGGCTCTGGCCCATCTATATCCAAGGGATTCACGCCCATATGCTGGAGGGTACCATGGAGCCTGACGAAAGCAAGCTGGAGGCGTTTCTGGACAAACAGGAGGTCTTTTGGGAGGAAAATATGACGGCGCCCGCAGACGCCTATATTGAAGGGTATTCGAAAGCGGAGCAGAGTTTTGTGCTTGTGCCGGAGGTTCGCGGTACACAGGCGGACAAAATTGCCGTTTTGGAGAGCGTCCGTCAGGCGATCAGACAGGGACAGGATCAGGTGGATCTGGAGGAGCAGGGCTGTTACGCGTCGCCTGCGGTCACTATTGCGGATTCGGATCTACAGCTCAGTATTGCGCAGGCCAACAAATGGCTTGAGACGCGGATTGTCTATGATTGGAATGGCAGCGAGGTCGTGTTGGACGGAGAGCGGATTCAGGAATGGGTGATTCTGCAAAATGGGCGGCTTGCGCTTGACGAGGCGGCAGTGGCGGAATTTGTGAATGAGAATGCCGGAGAGCATGACACTTATGGCAAAAATCGTATATTCCATACGACGCTCGGATATGATTTGGATTTGCCGGGAGGCGCGTTTGGCTGGCTCACGGATCGCGAGGCCGAAGTCAAGGCGCTAATAGAATTGATAGAGGCGGGAACAATAGGAGAGAGAGAGCCGAACTATACCAGAAAGGGTCCTTGGAAGGGTATGAATGACATAGGCAATACGTATGTGGAAGCCGACATGACCCATCAGCATCTGTATCTGTATCAGAAGGGCGCGATCGTTCTGGAGACAGATTTTGTGTCCGGGGATATGAGTAACGGCAACATGACGCCGGAGGGTGTGTTTGGACTGACCTATAAGACCATGAACGCCGTGCTGCGAGGAAGAGATTATGTGACGCCGGTGACCTATTGGATGCCTTTTAACGGGAATGTGGGGATGCATGATGCCACGTGGCGGGATACTTTCGGTGGTGATATTTATTTGAACGACGGCTCCCATGGCTGTCTGAATCTGCCGCTTGACAAGGCGGAGGAGATCTATCAGTATATGACGGAAGGGTTTCCAATTATCTGTTATTACTATCCTCCCGGAGTGCTGCCGGAGGCGGAACCGGAACAGCCGGAAGAAGAGTGACAATATCGTAATGTGTGACAGGTGGGGTATGTTATGAATAAGAAAACAGACGTAGGGAGGAGAAAGAAGCGTTCTGCAAAAATGTCGCAGCGCTGGCAAAAACACTTTGAGAGACAGCGGGACTTAAATCGCAAAATAATAGACGCGGCATCCGACATCCTGCAGTCTCCGAATTTTAAATCGACCAGAGGACACATTCAACACGGGGATATGTCGGTGAATCGTCACTGTATGAACGTGGCGAAATACAGCCTTGCCATCAGCGAGAAGCTGCATATTCCCTGCAATCGGAAGGAATTGATCAGAGGGGCGCTGCTTCATGACTATTTTCTCTATGACTGGCACAGCAAAGAGCATGTTCCCATCTGGAAACTGCATGGATTTTTCCATCCGGGAACGGCGCTCAAGAATGCCTCTGCGGAGTATCGTCTGACGCCGAGGGAGCGGGACATTATCAAAAAGCATATGTGGCCTCTGACGGTGGTGCCGCCCGTGTGCAGGGAGGCATGGATCGTGAGCGCGGCGGATAAATGGTGTTCCCTGTTGGAGACGCTGCGGATTCACAGAGGTCATGGAGCCAAAACAAATGACTGAGAAAACCGATTTATTGGAGCAACTGTACCGTTACGGGCAGTCGGATTATTATCCCTATCACATGCCCGGGCATAAGAGAAGACGTCTGGGACGTCTGCCGGAAGCGGTTCTCGAGGCGGATATCACGGAGATCGACGGATTTGACAATCTGCATGACCCCAAGGATATTTTGAGAGATCTTCAGGAGCATGCCAATGCGCTGTATCGGGCGAAAAAAACTTTTTATCTGATTAACGGAAGCACGGGGGGAATCTTGAGTGCGCTCAGTGCGGCGCTGCCGGAGGGAGGACATCTGCTGATGGCGAGAGGATGTCATCAGTCGGCATATCATGCGGTGTACCTGCGGCGGCTTGAGGTGACTTATCTGGCCTCGGAGCGCGTGGACGGTTTCTCCTTTGACGAGGCGGTGACGGCCCAAGAGGTGGAAGCGGCTTTGGCGCGCGAGGCAGGGATTGGCGCCGTGCTGATCGTATCGCCCACTTATGAGGGGCGTATTGCCAATGTGGAGGCCATTGCCCGTGTGGTTCATAAGCGTGGTATCCCTCTGATTGTGGATGAGGCGCACGGAGCGCATCTGGGATTTGCGGAAGGGTTTGCTCCGGGGAGCTGCACACAGGGGGCGGATCTTGTCATCCACAGTGTTCATAAGACTTTGCCGGCGCCCACGCAGACAGCGCTTCTGCATGTTGGCGGAGATCTGATCGACAGAGCGCTGTTACAGCGTTTTCTGCATATTTACCAATCCAGCAGCCCATCTTATGTACTGATGGCCGGTATCTGTGATGCCATGAATGTGGTGGAGGAACAGGGGGAAGAACTGTTTGCGGCATTTTATCGGCGATACCGGACGCTGTCCGAGCATCTTAAGTCTTGCAGGCAGTTATGTTTTGTGCCTTGGCGGGATGTGGAGCGGGGGCGGCAGGATGTGGGAAAGCTGGTGATTGCCGCAGGCCGAAGCGGTGTCTCAGGCAAGTGGATCTATGATGCTTTGCGGGAGGATTATCACTTACAGTGTGAGATGGCGGCAGGGGATTATTGTCTGGCAATGTTCACACTGTCGGACGGACAAGAGGCCTATGACAGAATGGAACAGGCGCTGTTTGAGCTGGATGCCCGGTTGACCGGGCGGCAGGATCCTGTAATGACAACGCGGAGCGAAGAGCCTTTGCTTCCTGTCACCGCATATTCTCTGTGGGAGGCATGGGATATGCATTGGGAAATGGCCGAACTGTCGGAAGCGGTGGGCCGTCCTGTGGCGGATTTTGTGAAGCTGTATCCCCCGGGGATTCCCCTGTTGGTTCCGGGGGAGGTATTGACGGAGGAGCTGTGCGGGCGGATTCGGAACGGTCTGAGAGACGGTTTGAATCTGCAGGGGATCATTATGCGGGACGGAAAATATTACATCAAAAGTATTGTGTCGGAAAGCAATATAATATAAGAAAACGCCTGTTGAAACAGGCAGATAGGAGCCAGTCATGAGGAAGACCAAAATTATCTGTACCATCGGACCTGCCAGTGAGAGCGAGGAATGTATGAGAAAATTGATACAGGCCGGCATGAATGTGGCGAGGTTTAATTTCTCTCATGGGACGAGAGAAGAGCAGCGGGAGAAATTGGAGCGTCTTGTGAGGGTGCGCACCGAGATGGGAATGCATGTGGCAACCCTGCTCGACACGAAAGGCCCGGAGATCCGCCTGAGAGACTTTGAGGGCGGCAGAGCAGAGCTGGTATCGGGACAGACCTTCACACTGACCACAGAGGAGATTCTGGGAACTTCTCAAAAGGCATCCATATCTTATAAAAATTTAAAAAATGACATTAGTGTCGGAACTACGATTCTGATTGACGACGGACTGATAGAGATGCGCGTGGAGGAGATTCAGGATCAGGAGATCGTTTGTCGTGTGATAAATGGCGGGGCAGTGTCCAATCACAAGGGAGTCAATGTGCCCGGAGCCATTCTTTCCATGCCTTATATCAGTGACACGGACAGGGAAGATATTATTTTTGGAGCCCAAATGGGATATGAGTTTCTGGCGGCTTCTTTCGCGCGATGCAAGGAGGATATTCTGGAGGTTCGCAAGGTTCTGCAGGAGCAGGGCAGCGATATGAAAATTATCGCCAAAATCGAAAATATGCAGGGTATTCAGAATCTGGAGGAGATTCTGAGCGTGTCGGACGGCATCATGGTGGCCAGAGGCGATATGGGAGTGGAGATTCCCATGGAGGAAGTGCCGGTACTGCAAAAGAAGATGATCAAGATGGCAAATATTCAGGGCAAGCATGTCATCACCGCCACCCAGATGTTGGAATCCATGATCAAAAATCCCCGTCCCACCCGGGCGGAGGCGACGGATATCGCCAATGCGATCTACGACGGCACAACGGCCATCATGCTTTCCGGAGAGAGTGCGGCGGGTCTCTACCCTGTGGAAGCGGTAAAAACAATGTCGCGCATTGCTGAGAGCGCGGAGAGGGATATTGATTATATGGGCAGGATGGCCAAGTATGAGAAGGCTTCCTCCTCACCTTATATGAATAAGAAAAATATCACGACGGCAATCGCTCACGCCACCTGTCACACAGCCATGGATTTGGAGGCGGCAGCCGTGATCACGGTGACGCTCTCGGGCTTTACGGCGGAGGCGGTGTCCCGTTTTAAACCGGCTTGTCCCATCATCGGCTGTACCATGTCAGAGCGCGTGGCCAAACAGCTCAATCTCTTGTGGGGTGTGACGCCTCTGCTGATCCGGGAGGAGGAAACCACGGAGGAGCTGTTTGCGGATGCGGTGGAGGAAGCCAAGAAAGCCGGACTGGTGCGGGAGGGAGATACCGTGGTCATCACCGCGGGAGTGCCCATGGGCGTCACGGGCAATACCAATATGATCAGAGTGGTGGAAGTTTAATGGGTAAAATATTTTATCTTATGGGGAAAAGTTCATCGGGGAAGGATACCATTTTCAAGGAGTTAAATGACATGCGCACCATTGTGCCCTATACCACCCGACCCATCCGTGCGGGGGAGCGGGACGGTGTGGAGTACCACTTTACGGACGAGGAAGGATTTCAGCGTTTGACGGCGTCGGGAAAAGTGATCGAACAGAGAGAATACCATACTTTCTGCGGTGTCTGGCGGTATTTTACCGTGGACGACGGACAGTTTGTGCCGGATGGGGAGCAGGATTACATCATGATCGGCACATTGGAGGCCTATCGGAATATGCAGAAATATTTCGGGGCGGAGAAAGTGCTGCCGGTGCTGATCGAACTGGACGACGGCGAGCGGCTGCAGAGGGCGTTGGACAGAGAGCGCAAGCAGGAGCGGCCGCAGTATGAGGAGATGTGCAGGCGTTTTCTGGCGGACGGCGAAGATTTCTCGGAGGAGAAAATCCGGGAGGCGGGGATCTCGATACGTTTTCAAAATGATGATTTAAAGCGGTGTCTTAGGCAGATTAGGGAGTACATAAAAGAGAACGGATTCAGTTTTGAGATAAAAGAACCGATATAATATAGACAGGAGGTGGGCGTGTGGAAATCAAAGTCAATCAGATACAGCAGCCGGCTCCCGTGGAGCAGACGCAGACGGCATCGCCCACGGACGGAAGTTTTAAGTTTATGCTGGCCAGTAATATCGAGGAGGCCGAGCTGCAGACAAGACTGAACTCTCTGATGGAGGAGATCACCATGCAGGGCGAACGTCTGGCCAAAAGGCGGGACGTGAAGGATATGAAGCACTATCGAGGGCTGGTAAAGGATTTTCTCAATGAGGTGGTGACACATTCCCATGCTTTTTCCAGAGAAAATTTTCTGGACAGACGAGGGAGACACAGAGTCTACGGCATTATCCGGCTGGTGGATGAGAATCTGGATCAGCTTGCTCAGGAACTGATGAAGGACGAGAAAGACAATCTGGCGATTCTCGATAAGATTGGAGAGATCAGGGGGCTGCTTCTGGATATCTTTACTTAATGTATTTAAGGTACAGAGGATAAAGGGGAGATACGGATGGCAAGGTTTACAGACATTATCGGTCAGGAACAAATTAAAGAGCATCTGCTGAATGCGATATCCTCGGGGAAGGTTTCCCATGCCTATGTCATAAACGGTGAAAAATCTTCCGGAAAAGAGTACGTCGCAAAGGTGTTTGCCATGGCGCTGCAGTGTGAAAAGGGTGAGACGGAGCCCTGTCAGGAGTGTCATTCCTGCAAGCAGGCTCTCTCCGGCAATCAGCCGGACATTATCCGTGTGGTTCATGAAAAGCCCAATACCATCAGTGTGGATGACATTCGTACGCAGATCAACGGCGATGTGGCGGTGAAACCCTACAGCAGTCCTTATAAGATCTATCTGGTGAACGAGGCGGAGAAGATGTCCCCGCAGGCTCAGAACGCTCTGTTAAAGACCTTGGAGGAGCCTCCGGCGTATGCGGTGATCATCCTTTTGACAACCAATTGCAATGCGCTTCTTCCTACGGTTTTAAGCCGCTGTGTGATATTGAACATGAAGCCTGTGGCGGACGAAAAAGTGCGTAGGTTTTTGATGGAGGAGCTGCAGGTGCCGGACTATAAGGCCGATGTGTGTGTGGCGTTCGCCCGCGGCAATATCGGAAAAGCCAAGGCGCTGGCCTCCAGCGAAGATTTTGAGAATATCAAGAACGAAGTGTTGTCTCTGTTAAAATATATTGAGGACATGGAGCTCCATGAGATCGTGGCCGCCATCAAGAAGATCGGCGAATATAAGCTGGAGATCAACGATTGTTTTGACATCATGGCGATCTGGTATCGGGACGTGTTGCTCTTTAAAGCCACCAAGGACGCCAATCGTCTGGTGTTTCGCGAGGAGCTGGGGGCGCTGCGCAAGTGTGCCCAGCGAAGCAGCTATGAGGGGATTGAGACCATTATCAAAGCGTTGGACACGGCAAAGCGCAGGCTGGATGCCAATGTGAATTTTGACTTGGTGATGGAATTATTGTTCCTGACCATTCAGGAAAACGGTTGACCGCTCAGGAGAAGGGGCGGTATGAGAGCAGGCAGACAAGAACGCAGGACAAAGCGGCCAGAGCCGGTATGGCAAAGGCGAGAGTCCGGTTTCTATGTCTGCCGATTTGTTCTATGGAGAAAGCCGCGGGGACGCAGAGACATAGATAAGCCATGCCTGCGAACACCGTGGGTGTCCCGATGAGAGACACCAGTTTCAGAGCCCATGCGCCCAGCCTCTGCACCATATCCCATGGGAAAAGCCGCAGAGAAAGGAACAGCAGGAAGACGGACAGAAGGCTGAAAAAGGCGCAGATCCCGGAACGGATTGTGTCCCGGTCTATGAATCGCATCCACAGTCCTGCCGCAAGGCAGATCAACATGCCAATCCCCAATCCCGGACGATTGTCCCGGAAGAAATAGGAATGGAACAATTCTCCCAGCCGGTAGCCGTCCGGCATGATGGACCGCAGCGCAACCTCATAGGGCGAGGGCGCATCGGAGAACAGATACCGGGCCAGACGATACAGTCCGGGCAGGAATAACATTGATCCGGCGGCCACGGGAAGGAGAAGGCGCGGTTTTCTAAACAGCAGGCCTGCAAGAAGAGTCAGGCCCGACGCAGTGAGAAAAAACACCATATCCGCATATCCTATTCCTGCCAGAGCAAGGGCAGCCACGGCCATGCCGATGAGTTGTCTGCCTTGAAACCAGACTTTGGTCATGGCCCACAGATACAGCGGCAGAAGCGCCATGGCCGTCGCCTGCCCCAGATTGGCCGGATCCTGAGAGAGCCGGATTCTGTAGGGACAGGTCATATATAACAGAACGCCGAAGGAGACGGGCAGCAGAGAAGAATTTAATTTGAATTCCAATTTGTTTTCTGTTTTGGGTTCTTTCCCGATTTCTTCCGCAGGGAGAGAGAGCCTCCCAAAAAACAACAGGGAAGCGAGCAAAGTACCCACTTGAATCAAAATCGTATAAAAAAGTTCGTTTGTTGTCATTTGCTCATCTTCCTTTCGAATCGGTGTAAAGATAAGAGGTCTCGGGCATATTGTAGAGCCATATCGGGTCGGCCTCCAATGCGATGCGGTTCACCTGATATATCGCAAGCAGCAGGAACAAAGCGGCTGCAATGCCTGCCACAGCCTTTTTAAGAGGAGAGGGCTTCTCTGCGATCCGTCGGACGACAAATGCCGCCGCGAAGGAGAGAAATACCTGACCGACCAGAGGGAGAAGATCTGTTTTCCGCTCAAAAAGGGCGAGGCAGGGCAAGAGAGCAGCCATGCCGCCCAGCACATACAGGACGCCGTATCGCCGCCTCTTGGCGGTTTCCCTTTTTAGGAACAGTAAGCGGACTCCACAGAAAATCAGGGACAGAAATGCCATTGCCAGATATTCTGCGGGGGCTCCTTTTTCATACAGACAGGATATGCCGTAGGGTGACAGCAGGCAGAGCAGGCTGCCTAAGAGCGCCGTCCGGTTCTCTTTCACACAGGTTCGAAGGGCGTGACAGGAGCAGACTGCCGTAACGGTGATCGTCAGGAACACGAACTGTTTATAGGCACTCATAAGTGGAAATCCGATCAGTTTAAGCAGGGCGGGAATCCACAGAAGAATATCGCCCGGAGGAAAGAGTTTTCCCTGCCGCAGGGAGTCTGCCAGAGAGGCAATGCGGTTCAGGCAGGCTGCAGTGTTCGTTTCGAGGAAAATATAATCCGTCAGATAGGGGAAATAGGCCAGAAATACCCCTGCCAGCAGACCCCAGAAGAGAAGCTGTCCGCTTCCGCTCACGCGGCCCGCCAGAATACGGCGGCGCAGCAGGATCAGACCATCCAGCACTGCAAAACAGAGAACCGCGATGAAAAACAGCATCCGGTTTCCTGCGGAGGTTCTCCAAAGTTCAAGACCAAGCAGGGCGTCCGCAGAATCGGCGTCTACAAAACCGGCCTCCGCAAATTCACACTGTAGATAAGCAGTGGTCACCCGATCGGATACATAGACCTCAAAAACCCCCTCATTGTTGTTCGAGTCCATGTGTATGCCGTTACTGCGCACGGCGTGGAAGATTTCGTCTTCATATTGTATACAGACAGAAAGATCCGCATGTGCGGCAGGATTGGTGCGCACCCTGACTTGATAGACGCCGGGTGTGAGGGGAGGAAGATCCCGGCGCAGTGTTGTGCCCGTAGCTCCCTCGGTCATCTCCGTTATTTCTCCGCCGTCCGCCACAGCGATCAGGGGGATGGACTGATCTCCTTCGAAAGTGGCCGTGAGGACAGCGCCGCGAAAGCATCCCGGCAGCAGCGCAAAAAGCAGGACAATCTGTAGGACGAGGAGCACTGCGGATATCGGGGCGGCTTGTCCGGGTTGTTTCGCCTGTGTCCGGAAATGCCGGAAAGAGTCGGATGGGGACGGGACAGCCGGGGCAGGGACAGTCGAAGGAGTGTTCCTGCGTCCGAATCTGTACCATGACAGGAGCAGGATCAGCAGGGATGCCAGACTGATCACCTCGCTGATTCTCCAATAAAGAGGGCTGACAAAGCGTACGTTCAGCGTTCCCGCATAATATGGCGGAAGGATAACGCGCACCGTCTGATTGTCTCCGGCGCAAAGCGAAAGACTGTGGCCTGTGTCCGCATCCATTGCCCGATATCCCTTATAGAGAAGAAAGGGAAGATCCACAAAACTGTTGTCGCGGGTATAGTTCACACATTCCAGTTCTGCCCGCAGAGCGCCTCCCGCATAGGACAGGATCTCCGTTCCGCTGCCCGCGGCAGGGCCGGAGAAAGTCAGCCTGTTCTCGTCGGTTCCCTCGATCAGATATTCCGCACCGGAGATATAGCCAAATCCCATGCCCTCTTCGTTATACAGTTCCAGATAGTTCTGCCCGGCGTTGGCGGAGTCCGACAGATACATGCCGGAGGAGGTGACACCGAGAACAGCGGCGGCAGCCATGGCCAGAGCGGCACTGCGCCTGTGAGATTCAAAATATTGCAGGCAGAAACCAAAGACAAACACCAGACAGACACTTCCCCATCCCAGCGTCCGGTTGGGAAATTGAAGACTGCTCACCAATGCGGCTGTGACGGGACTCGCGGCCTGAAGTTTGTCCCAAGGAAAAGAGCGGGTACTCATAAACAGCAGAAGGATTCCCGTCATCGCGGAAATTTTGGCAAAACGGGTCAGATTCTGCTCACTTTTCTTCAGCGCACCCGAAAACCAGAGGATGCTAAAGACCGCCAGACCGGCCATCAGCATCATGCCGACACCCACCGGATGGGAGTCCTGCATACCGTTGTCGGCCATGGGAGTGTTGGCGCCCGAGGTCCAGAAATGGAGCGCCAGTTGGGCGAGGTAAAGCCCTCTGTCCTGAATGGTTCGTCCGGAGACGTGCCGGATATGCAGATCCTGTGTCAGATAATAGTCCAGAAAAGGAACCAGAAACCATAGGCTGACCAATACGGAAGCCAGAGCGCCTTTCAGAAGCTGTAGAAAGGCGGCACGGCGGAAAACCTTTCGTAGATACAGAAGGCAGAACAATAAAATTACTCCCGCCGAGACTTCGCAGGTCAGTACATGGGACTGCAGAACGCCGCTCATGCCGAGCATCAGCGGAATCCAAGCGGTTCGATAGGTTTTCTCTTCGGGGTCTTCGGTGAAAATACGGTACAGACCATAGAGGATCAACGGTAGAAAAGTAATTGCAGTGCCCTCTCCCACGGCGCCGGTGATGACTAATTTGTATATTCTGACGATGGAGAGGGTGTACAATGCGCTGCAGAGGATGCCGATATGGCGTCTGCCGAAGATCCTGTGGAAACAGTGGTAGGAGATCCATGCAGTCGCAATGTTGATGACGATGCCATAGGCATTATAGGCGGCCGTGACGGGAAAGCCCAGCAGGCGAAGCAGGGCGGGAAAATACAAAAAGGTATTGCAGTAGAAAACGGCGCTGGCATATCCGTGGTCATACAGCCACCGCGGTTCGATTCTCACAGGGAACTGTCCCGTCAGAAGTCCGTCTTTGACGCCCTCGATTCGCTGTAGATGATAGGTCAGATCTCCTCCGGAGAGATTATAGCCGCACAGATACGGAACGGAGGCGGCCAGAGCGATCAGCGACACCCAGAAGAAAGCGTTTTTCTTCTCCCGGGGGATCGGATAGGCCTGATCATAGTAGTAAAAGACAAGAGCCGCAAGGACGGCTGCCCCGAGGAAAAGAAAGACTGTCAGAAGCATAGTCCAGAGCAGATTGGTCTCGACAATTCGCAGACTGCCGGTTACTAAACTGCCGTTTCCGCCGTAGGAGACGTTCACCTGTAGATTGTCGGCGGGCTCGTAAAGCCACATGTGATATCCGGTCCGGCTTAGGCCGCTGTAGAGATGTTCTCCGTTGCAGAGAAGACCGCCCTCAAAGACCGTGCCGTCGGCCACGGTACAAACCGCTGTCAGGTCGGTGTCCGTATCATATTGCAGTTCTATGCGATATACGCCGGGGGATAAGTGAATGCCGTCGTACACAATCGTGTCGGGAGCGGCTATGCCAATGTCAAAACTGCGGCCGCCTTCGAATTGGTATTGATGACAGGGGAGTATGATTTTGATTGCGCAGAAGAGCAGCAAAAAGGAGAAGAGAGCTGTGATCACACATATTGGTTTTCTTTTCCATAGTTTTAGGGCCCAGATTTTCTGCATGTTCCGCGCGTCTCTCCATATTGAAATTTAGTTGTATTTTAGCTTGTTTTGGTTGTGATGTCAATATTGCCGTTGCCCAGTTGAACCATATTCGTGACTTCACGAATATGGTCTGAAATTGCAATACCGGAGGTTTCGCAGGATTTTAGGTTGAACTGTTAAGGAAAATATTTGTAGATAGCATCAAACAGTGGTTTTTTAAAAATATATGTGCTATAATACAATGGTCTGCTCAAGGGCAGGGTGTATGGAAGAGAGGGACAGGCCGGGTGGTGTGGGTCTGTGAGATTATCAGAGTGAGGTGTATAGATTATGATCAGAGTAATTGGTGTAAGATTTCGCACGGCGGGAAAGATTTATTTCTTTGATCCGCTTCAGTATGAGATAAAGCGCGGTGATCATGTGATCGTGGAGACCGCAAGGGGAATTGAGTTTGGCACGGTGGTGTCGGATATTCGCGAGGTGGAAGATGATAAGGTAGTTCAGCCGCTGAAGCCTGTGATTCGCATAGCGAACAAGCGGGATATAGAGCAGGAACAGACCAACCGTCAGAAGGAGAAAGAAGCATTTAAGATTTGTCAGGAGAAAATCCGTAAACATGAGCTGGAGATGAAGCTGATCGATGCGGAGTATACTTTTGACAACAATAAGGTTTTGTTTTATTTTACGGCGGACGGACGTATTGATTTCCGCGAGCTGGTAAAGGATCTGGCCGGGGTATTTAAGACCCGTATTGAGCTGCGGCAGATCGGGGTGCGGGATGAGACGAAGATTCTCGGCGGCATCGGTATCTGCGGCAGGCCGCTGTGCTGTCACAGCTATCTGTCCGACTTTATTCCGGTCTCCATCAAGATGGCCAAGGAGCAGAATCTGTCCCTGAATCCCACCAAGATCTCGGGAGTCTGCGGGCGTCTGATGTGCTGTCTGAAAAATGAGGAGGAGACCTATGAGGAGTTAAACCGCAAGCTTCCCAGCGTGGGCGATACGGTCACGGCGGAGGACGGCACCAAGGGTGAGGTGCAGAGCGTCAATGTGCTGAGACAGTTGGTGAAAGTGCTGGTGGAGGAAGGCGATTCCAAGGAGATCAGAGAGTACGAGGTGGGACAGCTTCATTTTAAGAGGAAGCATACCAAGAAGGAGCGTATGGAACTGTCCCCCGAGGAGCTGCAGGAGTTAGAGCGTCTGGAGAAAGAGGAACTGGAGGAGACGCAGGCCGAGGAGCGGGAGAGCGGTAAACCGGAGCACCGCGCGGGAGGCCGGTCCGGCGGTCAGCGGGAGAACAAATATCAGGAGGGAGGCCGATCCGAGGGCGGCCGCAATGAGCAGAGACGGGAGCGCGGGAACCGGGACGGAGGCGGTGAGAGGCGAAATCGTCAGGAGGACGGCCGTCAGGAGAACGGCCGAGGCGAATACAGGCGGGATCGCAGCCGCACGGACGGAAATCGCCGGGATGGCGGACGCTTCGACAATAATCGTCAGGAGGGCGCTCGTTCGGAGAATGGCCGTCGTGAGGGTCAGCATCAGGAGAATGGCCGCCGTGAGAACTCCTATCAGGAGAATCGCTCCGGAGAACGGCATTACAGAAGAGACAGAAAGTATAAGTCAGGAAGGAAGCCCGAGCAGAATGGAAACGCGGGAAATTCATCTGAAACCCAATGAGAGACTTGATGATCTGCAGCGCAACGGTTATCAGATCATTCAAAATCCGGAGAAATTCTGTTTTGGCATGGATGCGGTACTGTTGACGGGATTTGCACATGCGAATCAGAACGATATGCTCTTGGATCTGGGGACGGGGACAGGCATTATCCCGCTTTTGATGTACGCCAAGTATCGCTGTGCACATTTGGTCGGACTGGAGATTCAGGAGGAGAGCGCGGACATGGCCCGCAGGAGCGTGGCGCTGAACGGCCTGTCCGGGGTGATCGATATTGTGACAGGAGATATCAGGGAAGCAGACGGAATATGGAAGTCTGCTTCCTTTGACTGTATCACCTGTAATCCCCCATATATGATCGGGCAGCATGGTCTGACGAACCCGGAGGCTCCCAAGGCGATTGCCCGCCATGAGATTCTATGCACACTGGGAGATGTGATTCGTGTCACGGCGAAGCTCTTAAGACCCGGAGGACATTTTTTTATGGTGCACAGGCCGTTTCGGTTGGCAGAAATTATGACAGAACTGTCACAAAATGGGCTGGAGCCGAAGCGTATGCAACTGGTCTATCCCTATGTGGATAAGGAGCCAAATATGGTGCTGGTCGAGGCGGTCCGGGGCGGGAGACCTCGTATGACAGTGGAAAAACCGCTCATTATCTTTGAGCGGCAGGGTGTGTATACGTCGGAGATCCGAGAGGTGTATGGGTATTAGGGAACGGATTACTTGAAGGTCGTATGGTCATGGGATGGGAGGAATTGACATGGCAGGAACTTTGTTTATATGCGCCACACCAATCGGGAATCTGCAGGATATGACCCCCCGGGTGGTGGAGACTCTGCGGAGTGTGGATGTAATTGCGGCGGAGGATACCCGCAACAGTATCAAACTGCTGAATCATTTCGAGATTCACACGGCTATGACCAGCTACCACGAATACAATAAGGTGGAGAAAGCGAGGCAGCTCGTGGACCAGCTATTGAGCGGGAAAGATATCGCATTGATCACCGATGCGGGGACTCCGGCGATCTCCGACCCCGGGGAAGTACTGGTGAAAATGTGTCATGAGAGCGGTGTGCCGGTGACGTCTCTGCCGGGGGCGGCGGCCTGTATCACGGCATTGACGCTGTCGGGGCTGTCCACCAGACGGTTTTGTTTTGAAGGGTTTCTGCCGACGGATAAGAAAGAGAAGAAGAACGTGCTGGAAGAGCTGGCGACGGAGAGCCGCACCATGATTCTCTATGAGGCGCCTCATCATCTGGTGCGGACACTGGAGGAGCTGTACGAGGCGCTGGGGCAGCGGCGGGTTACAATCTGCAGGGAGCTCACCAAGAAGTTCGAGACGGTTCTGCCCACCACATTGCAGGAAGCGCTGGTTTATTATCAGACGGAGGAGCCCAGAGGAGAGTATGTATTGGTGCTGGAGGGGAAGAGTTTCGCCGAGAAGCGCCGGGAGGAAATTGCGCTCTGGCAGGACAGGAGCATCGAGGAACACATGGCCTATTATGAGGAGCAGGGGATGGACACAAAGGCGGCCATGAAACAGGTGGCGAAGGATCGCGGTGTGGGAAAGCGGGAGATTTATGCGTATCTGCACGGGGAAGAGTGAGGCGGAAGAAAAAGGGTGAAAGGATAGGGCGTAAAAGCGGAAGCGCTGCGCACGGATGGACAGACCATGAGTATATGTGACATGTGTGTCAATTATGTATATGACGAGGACTATGAGTGCTATAGCTGTATGGTGAATCTGGACGAGGATGAGATGTACCGCTTTCTGACGGGAACCGGGCAGGAGTGCCCGTATTTTCGGGCGGATGACGAGTATGGGGTCGTGCGGCACCAGATGTGAGATCAAAAAGGGAGCTATTGCTCCGAGAGGAAAATATCTTTTGTATATAACTTATCATTCGAAAGAATTGCTGTTGCCTGTCTTCTGACAATATTCTCAATCACGTTTACTCTCTCCGGTGTAAATACATCGTCACCACGAAATGTAAATGAAAAATCTTTCATGTCCTTTACCCTGTCCCGCAAAACAGGGTTCATACCCATTTGACCTATTCGGGTAAAATCTTTTCCCAATTTAGGCGCATATTCAAACAGCTTTTCACCAATATTTAAAAACTCTTCTTCCATGACATACGGCAGTAATGAAACGTTCAGATCAAAAACAGGAGCCATTTTGACAATCTCAAGCGTATCATTATCGAATAAAACACCGAAGTTTCCCGAATGCCTGTCCTGATTAAAACAAAGAGAGTCGATCACAAGCATTTCTCTGAATTCCTGCTCTGAGCCTAAATTTGCAAAATAGTCAAAAACCCCCTTCAAATCGGTTCTTCGCACATCCGTTATTTTGGCAAAGGAAGCATAGCCGTATTTTTCATCTGTAAAAAGATTGCATCTTGAAGCAGTCCTGTCATACAGTTTGACTAAATCATAATTCACTGCATTGTTCGGGCTTATCATTCGCGCAATTTCAGAAGCCATTTGTTCACAATAAGGTTCCAGTCCTGCTCCCAACTCTCCCCCTCTTTTGTAAAGGAAAATATCCGAGAGAAATTCTCCCTTTTCGGGCTCTTTCCGAAAACATTTTCTGAAGGAACCGTCACAAGTAAGTTCAGGAGAAGCTGATAAACAGACAGCACCATATAATTCAGCTTCTTCAAATGCAAGTTTGGATATCGTTTCGGTAAACGAATTGTGATATAAAGAAACTTGTTCCCACGAAATTTTTTCCCGATCGGAACGCATCCAAAAAGTATCGTTTATGGCAGCGGCGTGAGTGGCGTGAACAAAACCTTCGTTACTGTCACACCCCAACCGTCTCATAACAGCCTGTAAATGATGATTGCGCTTGGAAGCTTTCCTTGCGTCGATCCATGTATTGATGTTTTGGAATCCGAAGGGCAATTTTCCGAAGAGCTGCTTTTGTTCCAGATAATCTCTGTCCGAAAATTCGGTATGCGGTTCCACATCATAGGTTGCGACAATCGCATTTTTATTCATTAAAAAATACATCATGCGGGCTCCTTTTGAAAGGCTGCTTCCTCTGACTGCATTATCTAGAATCCCCTTCCGGGTATTGTGCCCGGAAGGGGATTTCATCGTTGTGCAGGAATTAATTACTTCAAAAGAAGAATGTGGTTATCGGAGGTTCTAGCCACATAACCACTAAAAGTAGCGGTTTTGTTGGCGGCGTGCTGCTTTATCTTCAGTTTGATTTTGATTCCGTCACTTGTAAACCACTCCTTATTGCTTGAAGATTTGAAAGTAGTCTGTTTGGCCGGACAGAGGTAGAAGCCTTTGCCATAGTCCTCTATGTTTATTGGCTGCATACCAATGTCTTTTCCCTTAGGAGCTGAAAGGGATACATCAAAGCAGGAAAGGCAATACTCTACCCCGTTGTCAAAGGTCACACGAGGGAAAATATAATCAATTGTTCCATCAGATTGAAGAACCAATTTATATGATTTAATTTTGCGGTAAATATTAAAGCTGTATGCGGTTCTAACATTACTGCCGTCTGCCGCCTCTGCAATGACGTAGGCGGAGGCATAGAGTTCATCGTCTTTCAGATATTTGCTGATATCTTTGGCTTTGATCACACCACTGCTGTTGACGGAAAAATAATCTTTATATTCATCCGGTACGAACCAGTTTACTTTTGTACTCTGAGGTTTGCCATAGGAAGTGCCGGCTTGTGTCTTTAATTTTAGCGTGCATCCTGCGGACACATAACCTCCGTTCGTATCGGCGGGCACAATGGTGAGG
Organism: uncultured Acetatifactor sp.; assembly: GCA_964604835.1. Taxonomy (GTDB): domain Bacteria; phylum Bacillota; class Clostridia; order Lachnospirales; family Lachnospiraceae; genus Acetatifactor. The sequence continues at coordinate 19,953 of CAZSAJ010000027.1, read as the reverse complement.
CGTGACATGGGCACGCTGACCGTGACGGTACACACGGCTTTCTTGTTGCTGCCGTCGGTAGCGGCGCAGGTGATCTTGGCTTTTCCGCTTGATCTGGCCTGAATCTGTCCGGTGGAAGGATCCACGGAGGCGATCCCCGGAGCGCTGCTGGTATACGTTATGGCAGTGCTGTCTCCGCCGCTAACCTCCGCCTCAAGAAATGCCTCGGTAGGCGCTTGGAAATTGCCCGGTGTGGTGAACAGGGTCATGGTCTTGGGCACACGGATGCTCTTGATCATGTCGTTTATAATTGTAATCTGATGGGTGGCAGATTTCTGCTGATCTTCCGATCCATCCTTTGTGGTTGCAGTAATTGTGTAGGTACCGCTCGCATTCTTGGCAGCGGATATTTTGCCGTTCTTTACGGTGACGCCCGTGCCGTCCACTTTCCAATTCAGTGTCTTTGAGGAGACATTGGAGGGAGAGATGGTGGCTTTTAAGGTAATGCTTTTGCCGGCCGCGAGTTTGTTGGGGCCTTCAAGTTTTAATCCGGTGGCAAGCTGTTTGACGGTAACTTTGCAGGATGCGCTCTTGCCGGTGCCGTCATTTGCCGTTGCGGTGATCGTTGCGGTGCCGGGTTTCTTGCCGGTTACCAATCCGGCGGGGGTATTTTGTGTCTTGTTTGTCACAGCGACAATGTCGCGATTACTGCTGCTCCAGACCACATCATCGGCCGTTCCGAGACTGCCGTCGGCGTAGGTGAGGGTGAATCCTTCGGCAAGATTCATGGGAAGTTCATCTGTAGTATATAGAGAAGCGGTCTTATTCTTCAGTACAATGGATTTCACGCTTGAAGCAGGCTCAATGACCGTGATCGAATAATTTCCGATTGCGGCATTGGTGTAGGGCTGATTCTTCTTATCTACCGCGGTTGCCTGAACGGTATAACTGCCGGCGGCAGCATCCCTTGCAACGCTGACTTTTCCGGACTTGTTCACGGTAACGCCCTGATCTGCGGGGGTCACCGACCATGTCACTTTGCTGGATACCGCAAAGGAAGGGTATACGGCAGCTTTCAGTGCAAGGCTGCTCCCGGGAGCTAGATTTGTCACATCACCCTTGGCTGTGATGCCGACTCCTATGGGATTGGGCGCAAAGGTATATGCGGCCGAGGCAACTTTGCTGGTCTTGCCGGTTGCATGGTTCACGGCAATGGCATTCACGGTCACTTTCTTGGCATTACCAATGGTGATGGGGCCGGTATACAGGGTGCCGTTTGTCACAACGCCATTCTTGAAAGAGGGTTTTTTGCCATTGGTGCTGTAGTAAATGGACACGCCCACCTTCGTATCACTTGTGATGCTCAAAGTAGTCGTTACAGCCGCAATGGGCTTTTTGTTGCTCAGATCAAACTTTGGTGTTGCGGGAACGGCGGCAGCGTTGTCAACCGTCAGGTTAAAGACGGAGGGCAGATAAGTGGTTCCTGCGCCCGTTCCGGCCGAGGGAGATTTCTTGGCATTGCTGCGCATGACTCTATAGAGGGCATCCACACGGTCTTTGCCGGTCTTGCCCTTCAATGCGGGAATCTGATCCGCACCGGAGAGGATTACCGCGGCCACGCCGGTAGCCACGGGACAGGCCATACTGGTGCCATCCATATAAGCATAGATATTTGTTTTTTTAGAATTCGGTACGATCTTGTGATTTGCATCTGTTTCCACATAAGTGGAATAGATTTGGGATCCGGGGAATGCCAGATCAACGGAATCATTATAATTGGAGAAACTGGATTTCTTGCCGTCCTGCTGTAGGGATGCTATGGAGCAGACATTACTGTAAGATGCAGGATAGCTTTTACCATTGGTGGCATTATTGCCGGCAGCGGCAAAGAGAGCAATGCCATTAGTGTAAGCCTTCTGTATGACCAGATTTTCACTTCCGTTGAATATGCCGGAACCGTAACTCATATTTATCACATCTACATGATCCTCTATAGCCGCATTAATAGCTCTGTTTGTAGCTAAGGTGGTTAATGTTCCGTCAGCAGCACCCGCACCGTATATGTAAAGAGAAGCGTTAGGAGCAATACCCGCACCACCCTTGCCGTTATTACCGTTGGCAGCAACGATTCCGGCTACGTGCGTACCGTGTCCTTGGAGGTCAGTGGTCGAAGAAACCGTTGAAGTTCCCACAGTGGAAACATGTTTGACAACTCTGCCTGCAAATTCTTCATGAGCATCCTGAAGACCGGAGTCCACAATACCTACCTTGATGCCTTTTCCTGTATAACCGGCGGCCCATGCGTAGGAATCACCTACAAATTCATGCTGCCATTGATACACAGAATTGCCTTCCTTCAGCGCGGGATCATTATAGTTTGCATAAAGATATTTGTAGTAATTGGGCCATACCGCAGGAAGCCGGGAACTTTGTTCTGCGGCCGCCATAACAGCCTGTGTTACGGTTCTGGCCTCAGGCAGAATGATCAAGGCAAAGCCCAGTTCGTAACTGTCTAATGTGCTGCCAAAGGCATCCGCCACCATTTGTGCGTCCTCGGCGCTGTCTGTCATATAGATCAGCTGCCCCTTTACATAGAGAGCAGAGTTATCCTCTTCCACAAAAGGAGCGATCTCGTCTGTATGTTCCGCAAGAAGAGTTTTCTGGCTGTATTGTTCCTCGGATAGGATATAACTCTCCGGCAGACCGGGGAACAAAGTGTCCTCCGGGGAGATTACGGTTTCTCCCATACCGTCGGTAGTGCCCTCGGCGTTCTCCATAGTAAGGTCAGCTTCCGCATCAAGGCCGTCAGCGCCTGCGCCCTCTGCAGAGATGATATCATCATTGAAATTCGTAATCTCTATAGAACCAGGCTGTCCGACATCTTCGGCGGCTGTCACGGTAAATCCGGTAGATGAAAGTGCCAGAGTGACCGATAATAGAATTGACAGTAACTTTGTTTTTTTTCGGTTCATTTTCTTTCCCCCTTAATAGAGTTGTTTTATGTTGTTTTCGTATAGAAGCGGATATCCTTGTTCCTGTCCCATAGCAATCAATACATTTGGATCCTTATCAGTAGTATAGGCGGCTACACCTTCCGAAAAGGACTGTAGTTCTATTTGATATAATTCTGCGATTCTCTGTGCTTCTTCCTCGGTATCCGCAAAGGCTGTCAATTCTACGGTATCTGTGTCCGGGACAATGATGATATCATCCATTGTATCACCGAGCGGTTCAAGAGAGGCATTTCTGCCCGATCCGCATGCGGCCAATATGCCACAGGCACCTAAGAGACCTGCACTGGCAACAGCAATTAGCCATTTGTAGTATTGCATTTTGTTCTCACCTCTTTACCATTGCATCCGATTTTGTCAACCATGTATTGTGCTGTATCACAAAAGTGTGTGAGCATTCATGCATGGATTCATACAATATAACAATTTTAGCACATTATGTCATGAGATACCAGTGGAATATATTCCAATGTTTGCCAAAAATTTGGCAAAATTTTGCTTAATTTAGATATGTATAATAAGTCCTCTGTATATAAAAGCGGTGGGGAAGAGGACATGTGGATTGCATTATGGCTATATTCTTTTTTACTCATAAATATACAAGAGACAAAAGCGGCATTGTGGAAGCGCCGCTTTTGTCTCTCACAAATATTTTTTCTGCTGTTTACAGAGTACCCTGAGAGAACAGATCTCTCACATGTGCGACCTCCGCGTCGGTCGCCTTGGCGGCGGGTACATAGTAGGATTTCGCTCTGGCGATCTGATAAAGCTCCTCCTGAGACTGTTCGCAGGCATTGCGCATCTGCTTTAAAGTGCTTTTGAGCTCCTTGTTCTCGGACTGTGCGATCATGCCCGCATAGCGGGTCAGCTCTCCGTTGATACCTGCCAAGGTATCTGCTACCATTATTTTCTCCTGCATTCTGTCTCCACCTTTCTAATTCAAAAACTTCATTAACTGCTGCTTGTTGTCCATGGCGGACTTGGCGCCCTTCTCGAAAAACTGCTTGATCTCGGTGTCCTGTGCTTCCTGCGCATAGGCCTGCATCTTACAGTGTGTCGTGTCGAATCCGCCGATGAGATGGCGAAGATTCTGTAAATCCAGCTCTGAAATATTGCTCATAGTGCTACCTCCTGATATTTTTTTACAATGGATAGTGTGTACTTTTTCAGGTGGGTTATGCATGTTTTGTAACAATCGTTTCTTTCTTAAAATCTGAAAAGCGTGTTTCTGCCACTTGACAGACGGATTCTTTGTGATATACTTTGAATATCAAACAACTTGAAATTCAAATCAAGAAGGACAAAGTGAAGAATCAAAAATCAAAGTAAAAAAAGTAATGGATCGGAGCGAAGGCATCGAAACCAAGATCTTCAAAATAGAAAAGGCGGTGGTCTGCAATGAAAATGAAATTGAACGCGTTAAAAATCGGTGACCTGACGGCGGCCGTTCCTGTGATACAGGGTGGCATGGGTGTGGGAATCAGCCTTCATAGACTGGCGGGAGCGGTGGCGGCGGAGGGCGGCATCGGCATTATCTCCACCGCACAGATCGGCTTTCGGGAGGAGGGATTTGACGAGGATCCTATCGGGACGAATCTGAAAGCTATTGCCGCGGAAATCCGCAAGGCAAGGGAGATCGCACAGGGCGGCATCATCGGTGTGAATATCATGGTGGCTACCAGAGGATATGAGGAGTATGTGCGGGCGGCAGTGGAGGCAGGGGCGGATCTGATTATCTCCGGGGCGGGGCTGCCCATGGCGCTGCCCGGGCTGACAGAGGGGAGCAAGACGAAGATTGCACCCATCGTGTCAAGCCTCAAGTCGGCACAGGTGATTTTCAAATATTGGCTGAAGAAATTTGACAGGCTGCCGGATCTGGTGGTGATCGAGGGGCCGAAAGCGGGAGGACATCTGGGATTCTCCACGGAGGAACTGGAACGGTATCTTGTGGGCGAACTGGATTATGACGAGGAGATCCGGCGGATCATAGATTTTGTGAAGGAGCGCGCTGCGGAGAGGCAGACGGAGATTCCCGTTGTGGTGGCGGGCGGCGTCTACACCAGAGAGGATGCGGAGCATATGGCCGCTCTGGGAGCGGACGGGGTGCAGATGGCCACACGTTTTGTCACCACCTATGAATGCGACGCCCCCGATGCCTACAAGCAGGCCTATATCCGTGCGAAAGAAGCGGACATCACATTGGTAAAGAGTCCCGTGGGCATGCCCGGGCGGGCGATTCGCAATCCTTTTCTGGAGCGGACGAAGGAGGGGCGGATTCCTCACGGAAAATGTCATCTTTGTGTAAGTACCTGCAAACCGGCGGAGACACCCTATTGCATCACCGAGGCGTTGGTGAACGCGGCGGAGGGCAGGGTGGAGGACGCGCTGTTGTTTGCGGGCAGCAATGCGTACAGAGCCGAAGGACTGGAACATGTGCGTGACATCCTGCGGGAATTTGCGTAAAATGCGGAGCAGAGTCCCTCTCTCGGACGTCTTTTATACGGACATTGCTCATATATTATGGTAAATATGGAAGAGCGAAAGTCCTTTGAGGCTGCGAGAGAAATATGCTGAATTTTATCTGGGCGTTTATGATTATACTGGGAGTTGTCTATGCGGCGTGTACCGGGCATATGGAGGATGTGACCAACGCGGCGCTTGAGAGCGCGGGAGAGGCGATCTCTCTGTGCATCACCATGGCGGGGGTGGTGGCGCTCTGGATGGGGCTGATGGAAATTGCAAAGGAAGCGGGACTGATCCGAAAGATGACAAGCGGGATCAGTCCTTTTTTGGACTTTATGTTTCCGCGGATTCCGAAGAGACATCCGGCCAGAGAGTACATAGCCACCAATCTGATAGCCAATATTCTGGGGCTGGGCTGGGCGTGTACTCCTGCGGGATTAAAGGCCATGGAGGAGCTGGCGAAACTGGAGGAGGAGCGCGGGACGGCGGGATATATGGAGAAAGCGGGGGGCGAGCGGATTGCCAGCACGGAGATGTGTAATTTTCTCATCCTGAATATTTCTTCTCTGCAGTTGATCCCCGTGAATATGATCGCCTACAGGCAGCAGTATGGAAGCGTGAATCCGGCGGGGGTGATCGCACCGGCGATCGTGGCGACGTGTGTGAGTACGGTGACGGCGATTGTGTATTGTAAGGTGAAAGGGAGGAAAAAGGGATAACTAATCAGAAGAATTACATCAGAGTATGCAGGAAAAGTATTGCATCCGCAAAAGTGACGATCCGCGGTATTGGTAACTATGGCGGAATGAAGACTGTGAACTTCAAGATTAGGCAAAAGCCTTTCATTCGGGCATTGTTTTAAGGTTACAGATATCAAAGCGGGCAGGATGGAAGTATCTATCCTGCCCGTTTTGTCTGTCCGACAGAGGAAGCAATCGAGTTATGACGGCTTATTCTGATTTGACACAAAAAGCAAAATAACCGTGTCCTGTATTAAGCAGTAAACTGTAGTCAAAAATCTCCCAATAAACGGTCTTTCTAAACTGTTCCGGCGTCATGAAATGACTGCTCTCCAATTGATATTGCGAAGGTTGGCGGCAATATTTGCCAAGCTGTTTCACAATTTGTAATGAAATTTCTTTACCGGTATTCATGACAAGCTTATCCATTTTTGTAAGCGGCATACCCAACATAGCGCTGACGGTTCTCAATACCAGACTCGCTTCCAGAACCATGAAAATCCGCACCTTTTTGCCGGCTGTCTGGCGATACACCAGTCGGACGATTATGCCGGTTCCAAAGTCCTCGCCACTGTAATGTTCGCTCACAATCTCCGGTTGTGATCTGAAAATTTGCTGCAAGGTGGCAGTCAGGGCATTTTTCAGGGTATCCATATCGGCACCGAAATGGTCTGTTTTCCACCTGTTTGAAATTTTACCTGTGATGGCGCGGTCTTCGATTAGAATATGGGTGGCAAGCCATCCAAGGCAGATACCAAGAAAATGCTGGATAGATTCTTGCGAATAGTTTGATTCCGTAAGGTCTTTCTCTAATGCAGGAAGTGTTTTATACCGCATGTCGTCATGCAGACGCTTGTGGATCTCATATCCTTTATAGCCTATTGACTGCATATAGGATTCCTCATCGGCAAAGTGTTCTATGGTATAATTTTTGAAATATTTGATACCTTCGGCACATGCCCATTGTCCGTTGTTTTCATCTCTGCTCAGATAGATTAGTTTTTGTACGATTGAAAAAAGCTTCCGATGTGCATTGTCGATGGAATCAACTCCAATGTTAAATTGCTTGTTCCATTCAGTTTCTTTAGACATGACGCTCCTTTATCCGATGGGAAACACGTAATGTGCAGACTGGATTTCAGAAGTGGTTTGTTAATAATATATGTCGAGAAATGGCATAAGGTGTCAGTTTTTGTGGAGAGAGCTTTGAAATGCATTCTATTCAAAAAGTTTGTGTCACTCCCCTACATCCGCCCCGCCAACACCACACTCGCCACCGTCCCCGCTAACGTCGCCAGAAGCGCCCCCGTCAGCGTATACCGCGTCTTGGTCACTTTCGCCGCCAGAAAATACACGCTCATAGTGTAAAATACCGTCTCCGTGCAGCTCATAAGGATGGAGGTCACCATGCCGGCATAAGAGTCGGGGCCGTAGGTTTTGAAGATATCCAGCACCAGCCCGGTGGCTGCGGAGGAGGAGAAGAGTTTTACCGTCAGCAGAGGAATGAGCTGTGCAGGAAGACCGACCCTTTCCGTGAGAGGACCCAGAAGAGAGCCCAGCAGTTCAAAGATGCCGGAGGCGCGCAGTATACCTACCGCAACCAACAGTCCGATGAGAGTGGGGATAATATCCACCACAATCTTCAGCCCGTCTTTGGCGCCGTTCAGAAAACTCTCATAAACTTTTACTTTTGAGACCATGCCGTAACTGACGACAAAGAATATGATCAGAGGGATGATAATATCAGAAAGGTGGATAAAGGCGTTCATGGACAGTCTCGCTTTGCCAAGGTATATTCTATTCTATGGCGGAGATCTTCCAAATAAAACAAAAAAGAATACGGTTTAGATCAGGCCCATGCTTCGCAGCACAAACAGCCATATGGTGAGGGTGATGGAACTTAAAAATGTGGTAGCTACCACCACGCTGGAAGTCAGAGTACCATCGTGTCCCATGTTTTTGGCCATGATATAGCAGCTCACGGTGGTGGGGGAACCCAGCATGATCAGGATGGCCACCAGTTTCTCCTGCGTAAATCCCATGGAGACAGCGAGAGGCAGAAACAATGCGGGCAGAACGATCAGTTTTAAGCAGGATGCCGCTATCGTGGGCGGGATTTGCTTTAGCGCTTTACGCCCCTCGAAGCCCGCGCCCAGTCCCAGAAGGGCAAGCGGCGTGGCGAGCACGGAGATATTGCCGATGGTCTTGGTGACGATAAAGGGAAAGCGGATTCTGCAGGCGGAGACAATCATGCCAAGCACAATGCCGATAATGATAGGATTGGTCAGGATGTCCCGCAGGGATTTCTTCAGTGACGACTTGTCCAGTCCGTGGGCGGCGGGGCCCGTGAAAGAGAGTACCAGTACGGCGGCCACGTTATATAGAGGTACGGTGCCTATGATCATCAGGGGCGCCATGCCGGAATTGCCGTAGATATTTTGGATAAAGGCGATGCCCAGCACGGCGGCGCTGCTGCGGTAGGAGGCCTGCACGAACTCGCCAAGCAGAGCTTTATTTTTGTATAGGAATCCTGCCGTCACCCAGATTATGACAATGCTGATCAGAGTGACCAGAAAACAGTAGAGCACATATTCAGTATCCCAGACACTGTAGAAATCGGATTCTGCGATGTCTTTAAACAGCAGTACCGGAAGGGTGATTTTGTAATTGAATTTGTTCAGAGTTTTGACAAAGGGCTCATCCACCACACCCATCTGTCTCACAAGATAACCGATGACCATTACGAGAAAGACGGGAATGGTGGCGTTTAAACTAAAAAGCAGTTGTTCCATGGGAAATCCTCGATATCGTATTGCAATTTTGTGTTTTATGGCGATGTATATCCGCACTTTCTTTTCCGCCTACCTATCATAGGACCAATCCCTTCTTTTGTCAATATATGTCAATAGAAACAGGTGTCAATAAAAAAGCTCGGAGAGCGAGGTGAAGTCCGAAGGCCCGGCATTCAGCACAAAAGTGTGAAACGCCAGATCATTGTAGTCTTCCTGCCAGAGCGTTTCCGCCGTTTTCTTCAACTCAAGCATCTCCAGATAGCCAAGATAGTATTTCAAATAATTGCAGGGTTCGTCGGCTATGTAATTGTAGACGGCGTTGACGGCCGTTGTGCTATGTATGCCGAAGTCCTCAAGAAATGCGGCCACGTCCTCACGGGAGGCGTTCTCGTAATGGATCATAATGTCCAGTGTGGAATAGAGGCACAGGATCAGGCTGCGATTGTGCATTTCCAGTTCCGCACACAGCGCATCGTCCATCCTTCCCTGTTCCCGCAGAAGATCTGCCGCATAGTCATAGCCGTAAAATTCCACATAGAGAGCCCAGCCCTCCAGATAGCCGCCGTACCAAAGCAGCTGCCGCACTTTATTTTCTCCGGTGTTCAGGAAGTCCCGGTTGTTGTATACCGTCTGATAGAGATGTCCGGGGTATCCTTCATGGGCCAGTGTGGTATAGAGTTCCAGTCCTTCGGAGGCATTCTGGGGATTAATATATATGACATTGTTATTGGTGTCATCCAGCGGGGCGGTGAGGTAAAAGGCGGGAGCACAGTATTCCTGTAAGTCTTCCGAGACGGTTTTGATTCGGACGGCGGGGTAGGCGCCGGTGGTGTCGTTCTCCGGAAGATCCGGCAGCGCCGGAAAATTCTCCTGCATCCGTTTCTGCAGATCTTCCAGCATGGCGGATGCTTCCGTGCAGGGGAGCCGGGTGTAAGATCCGTCTTTAATGGAGTTCTTGAGTTCGGGATGCTCCTGTATCATGGTGCAAATGGTACGGTATTCTGCCTGCATGGTATCCCGCAGCATGATCTGGATCTCCTCCACGGGACGGTAGGAGCCGGTCTGGGAGATGAGCAGATAGCGATAATATGCTTTGCCCTCCGGCAGGGAAGCGAGTCCTGTGGGGAGAGCCTTCACGCCCTCGGAATCTTCCAGAAGGAACAGGCCGTCGGCCAAGGATTCATAGGCGGGCTGTAGCACCGTGCGCAGCAGACGGTTGTTTTGGGCGATGTATTTTTCGGCTTCTTTGGAGGTGATACATTCCTCCGCCACCAGACGGTCCAGACGCTCCTCGAAAGTGGTCTGCAAAAAGTGGGTGCCGCTTTCCAGAGCTTCTTTTGTGACAATAGTGTCGCATTGGTTTTTTACCTGCCGCAGCGAGTAGGTGGACATGGACAGGCCGGCGGCCGCCCGCTCCTGTTCAAAGGAGAGCAGAGAGGCAAAATAGGTATCGGTCTGATCCAACAGCGCCAGATAGTCTTCCACATCCCGGCTGCTGCGGAAAGTATACTCGGCCAGCAGGATGGGGAGCTGGGACTGTATGCCGGAGGAAGGGGAGAGCGGCATTTGGTAGAGGGTAAAGTCGTTGAGTTTTTGATTGTTTTCCAGTTGGCGCACCAAGAGCTTATAAGTGTAGGCATCCGTCTGGGAAAGTTTCTTGGGGTGAATTCCCGACAATTGTGTCAGCGTATTTTCCAGAGCAAGACGGGACGCCTGATCGTCTTCCGTATTGTAGCAGGGTAGAAGCGGCACATAGTCATAGATTCCAAAATCTTCCGGTGAAGCCAGTGTGTAATGCATGTTCAATGTGTTGGAAGTCATCTCCTCCACGAACAGATCGTGGGTCAGTCCCAAGAAGCGCTTTTCATCCCGCTTATGGCCGAACAGAAACAAGACCAAAGCAGTGAATAGCAGCAGGATGGCGGCACATAGAATCAGTTGACGGGGGGAGAGAGAAGGACGTTTTTTCAAAATAAGATCACCTTGCCGGCAGATAGATTTCATTTGACTGTATGCCGCCGGGCGCAGAGTTATGACAGATAAAAATGCCAGAGTATATAGTGTGAAAGGTGTATGGATAATGACAATATGATTGACAGGGAAATACGGGATGTTTATATTGAAAAAAGAAGGCAGGATGCGAAAACTTGATTAAATTGTCAGGAGAGGAAGACAAAAGCGACAAAAAGCGATAAAAATGAAATTGTAAATGGACGAACAGACAAACTCATGGTATGATAGAACTGTATGCTTGGATAGAGGCTGCCCCGCGGCAGACGGCTCGGAAACGGAGGAATACATGACAAATCTGGAATTGAAAAAACACGCCAATGACGTCCGCAAGGGTATCATTGCGGGAGTGCACAGCGCAAAGGCAGGGCATCCCGGCGGATCCCTCTCTGCGGCGGATGCGTTTACCTTTCTCTATTTTGAAGAGATGAATATCGACCCGAAGAATCCTCAGAAAGAGGACAGGGACCGCTTTGTGCTCTCAAAAGGCCACACGGCCCCCGGTCTGTACGCGGCGCTTGCCAACAGAGGATTTTTCCCCGTGGAGGATCTGGTGACACTGCGCAAGCTCGGTTCCTATCTTCAGGGACATCCCAACACGCACATTCCGGGTGTCGATATGGCCTCCGGCTCTCTGGGGCAGGGGATATCCGCGGCGGCGGGCATGGCTCTGGGCGCAAAGCTGCAGAACAAAGAATATCGTGTGTATACCATGTTGGGAGACGGTGAGATCGAAGAGGGACAGGTATGGGAGGCCTCCATGTTTGCAGGTTTTCGCAAACTGGACAACCTTTGCGTCATCGTGGACAACAACAATCTGCAGATAGACGGCCCCATTGATCAGGTCTGCTCCCCCTATCCCATCGACAAAAAGTTTGAGGCGTTTAACTTCCATGTCATCAATGTGGATGCCCATGATTTCGACGCGCTGCGCGCCGCTTTCCGGGAGGCCAGAGAGACCAAGGGCATGCCCACCTGCATCGTGCTGCACAGCTTAAAGGGCAAGGGTGTCTCCTTTATGGAAAACAACATCGACTGGCACGGCAAGGCTCCCAACGACGAGGAGTTTGCCGTGGCCATGGCTGATTTGGACAGAATTGAGCAGGAGCTTGCGAAGGAGGTTGAGGGGTGATGGCAGACAATACGATCAAAAAGATTGCAACCAGAGAGGGTTACGGCAACGCACTGAAGGAGCTGGCGGAGGAGTTTCCCCAGCTTGTGGTGTTAGACGCGGATCTTGCGGCGGCCACCAAGACCAGTATTTTCCGCAAAGCATATCCCGAGAGACATATCGACTGTGGTATTGCGGAGGCCAATATGATGGGCGTGGCGGCAGGTTTGTCCCTGACGGGTCTGATCCCCTTTGTGAGTTCTTTTGCCATGTTTGCGGCGGGACGTGCCTTTGAGCAGGTGCGCAATTCCATCGGCTATCCCCATCTGAACGTAAAGATCGGCGCCACCCATGCGGGCATCACCGTGGGTGAGGACGGTGCGAGCCACCAGTGCAATGAGGATATTGCGCTGATGCGTACTATTCCCGGCATGGTGGTCATGTGTCCCTCCGATGAGGTAGAGGCGAGAGCGACGGTACGAGCCGCGCTGGAATACGAAGGTCCCGTGTATATCCGTTTCGGGCGTGCGCCTGTGCCCGTCATTAATGACAGACCTGATTATCGGTTTGAGATCGGAAAAGGAACCATTGTGCGCGAGGGCAGCGATGTGACAATTGTGGCCACCGGAATCTGTGTGGATTCCGCTCTGGGAGCCGCAGAATTGCTGGCAGCGGAGGGCGTCAGTGCGGAGGTGATCAATATCTGCACCATCAAACCGCTGGATGAGGATATTATTGTAGACAGCGCACGAAAGACCGGCAAGGTTGTCACGGTGGAGGAGCACTCCGTTATCGGTGGACTGGGCAGTGCCGTGTGCGACTGTCTGTGCGCAAAGTACCCGGTTCTCGTGAAAAAACTCGGCATGCAGGATGTGTTCGGCGAATCCGGCTCCGCAGCCGCACTGGTGAAGAAATATGGTCTGGATGCGGAGGGTGTTTATAAGTCCGTGAAGGAATTTTTGTGACGCTGATTCCGCGTTTGCTTTTTCAGACGAATTTTGTTATGATACAAGCTGAAAGAGGTAACGGTTATGAATATCTTAGCACCATCCATATTATCCGCGGATTTCTGGAATCTGGGGGAGGCGGTCCGGCAAGTGGAGCAGGAGAAAGTTCAGTGGCTCCACATTGATGTGATGGACGGCATTTTTGTACCGTCAATCTCCTATGGGATGCCTGTCATTAAATGCGTCAGGAGGCAGACGGATCTGTTTCTTGACGTACATCTGATGATAGATCGTCCGGAGCGCTATATTCGGGAGTTCGCAGAGTGCGGAGCGGATCTGATCAATTTTCATATCGAGGCTACCGAACGGGTGAAGGAGACGATTGAGGACATTCGCTCTCTGGGGAAAAAGGCCGGTATTACCATCAAGCCGGATACTCCGGCGGCCGCGGTGGAGCCCTATCTGGAGATGGTGGATATGGTACTCGTCATGACGGTGGAACCCGGGTTCGGCGGACAGAAGCTGATACCCCGGTGTCTGGAAAAAGTCAGAGAGGTGTGCGCCATGGCGGATGCCAAGGGTCTTTCCATCGACATAGAAGTGGACGGCGGGATCTGTGTGGAGAATGTGGCAGAGGCTGTCGCGGCGGGCGCAAACGCTATCGTGGCAGGCTCGGCAGTGTTTCAGGGCGACGTGCACGGCAATGTGAGAAACCTTCTGGCAAAAATAGAATAGTGAGGAGGTAGGTGGAGATGGCCACAAAGAGACAAAAAAGAGCATTGGTTGCTTGGATCGAGAGGATTGTTCTCATTGTACTTCTTATTATAGCAGGCAAAAAGGCGATGGACTTCTTCGCACCGAAACCTGTGGATGTCACAGAGATGGTGACGATGAAGGCCGAAGAGCTGGAGACGGAGTTAGGGATTACGCTGACCCCCAATGCGGAAATGGCCAAGCGGATCTACCATTATTCTGAGGATGACATTTCCACGAACAGCGCCGACGGCATCAGTGTGGTCTATATAGGGCGCAGACAAGTCGGATTACATATAGACAATCGCAAGTACAGCATGTATGGGCTGCATACCGGATATTCGGAGGCAGATGTGCGAAATAAAATGACCTATAATTACGAGGGGCAGTTTGGGCTCATGACGGATGATGTGCTGGGTTCCTCAAATGCTATTTTTTATTACAATAAAACGAAGAATGACTGTCTGGTTGTGATTTATAACAACTATAGCAAATATGTTGTGGCAGTGACCTATTTTAAAGATTTGAAAAAAATGACGGAACGGGTGTCATTTTGATCATGTTTGGAGGATATTTATGCAGGTTGGCGGGATTGGCGGTTCCGGCTTAAACAGCCACAGCAGTTCGCATCATGTGACGAACTGTATTCATGACCATGGGACAGAGAAAGAGAAGACGGGCGGTATGCGTGCGTCTTCTTCTGCGTTGACCCAAATTGCCGAAAAACAGACACAGGAACAAAAAATGTCTCTGTTGGACATATTGAGAAATACCGTGTCGAGCGGCAGACGCTTTCTCGGGAGATTGTGGGGGTCTGAGACGGGCAGCAATCCTACGGAAGTGGTGCGGGAGATGCCGGACGGCAGTCAGAACCGCGCGGCGGGAGCGGATCCTGTCATGGCCCCGGAGCGAAGTGTTAATCATGACGCAGGCGTTGCAGCGGCTTCCACAGCGGTGCAGGCTCCTCGGACACAGATCACGGACAATCCTTATTTTACAACACATTCCGACCCCGGCAAGATAAGGGAAAATCCTTTTGCGAAGGCAAGGGTGAAATTTCGGGATGCGGCCGGGCAGTTAGCCAAACGTTTTGGAGGAAGATTGGGCGAAAGACTGGCCGGCAGGTTTGCGGGGAAAAATTCTATGAATTCCGGGCGGCGTAAGACGAAGGAGGATTTGCGCAAGCGCAGCCGCTACAAGGGCGTGGAGGAGGAGATCGACTGTGTCCTGACGGACGACAGTTATCTGTTGGATTCCTATGACCGAAGGGGAGAGTATACCACACTCACCACAGAAAACAAGCGGTAGCGGAGATTAAGATTTGCGTAGTTGACGCAAACTGAATTTTGTACTATGATGCTAATAATTCCACTTTTATCAAGAATGCAATGATTTAATTATATTAATAGGTATTTACGTAATCCGAATTGGGCAGATTGTATACTCCATAAGCAGACCCTAGCGAACCGTCGGTACTTAGACGCTGTACTTTAGCGTCTTATGTACCGCTACGGTGAAGGTGGGACATCTGCGTTGGAGTATACAATCTGCACAATGACACTTTGCAATAATAAAGAACTTGCAATTACCTAAATAATATTAATTATAAGAGGAGATTAACCATGGAAAATAAAGGGAAATATTACCTTACGACAGCGATTGCCTACACCTCCGGCAAGCCGCATATCGGCAATAACTATGAAATAGTGCTGGCGGACAGTATCTGTAGGTTTAAGAGAAAAGAAGGCTATGATGTCTTCTTCCAGACAGGTACCGACGAGCACGGTCAGAAGATCGAATTGAAGGCGCAGGAGGCAGGCGTTACGCCCAAGGAGTTTGTGGACGGTGTGGCCGGAACCATCCGGGGGCTCTGTGATCTTTTGAACGTCTCTTATGATAAGTTTATCCGCACCACGGATGAGAACCATGAGAGACAGGTGCAGAAGATCTTCAAGCGTCTGTACGATCAGGGGGATATCTATAAGGGTGCCTATGAGGGGATGTACTGCACACCCTGCGAGTCCTTCTGGACGGAGTCACAGCTTGTGGACGGCAAATGCCCGGACTGCGGCAGGGAGGTAAAACCCGCCAAGGAGGAAGCTTATTTCTTTCGCATGAGCAAATATGCGGACAGGCTGATCCGGCATATCAACGAGCATCCCGAGTTTATTCAGCCCGTGTCCCGCAAGAACGAGATGATGAACAATTTCCTTCTGCCCGGTCTGCAGGATCTGTGTGTGTCCCGCACTTCTTTCCGCTGGGGAATTCCCGTGGATTTTGACGATAAGCATGTGGTCTATGTGTGGCTGGACGCGCTGACGAACTATATCACCGGTATCGGCTACAATGCCGAGGGTGAGAGCAGTGAGCAGTATGCGAAGCTCTGGCCCGCCGATCTGCATTTGATCGGCAAGGACATTATTCGTTTCCATACAATTTATTGGCCGATTTTCCTCATGGCTCTGGGGGAGCCTCTGCCGAAGCAGGTTTTCGGTCATCCTTGGCTCTTGATGAGCGGCGGCAAGATGAGCAAGTCCAAGGGAAATGTGGTCTATGCAGATGATTTGGTGGAGTTTTTTGGCGTGGATGCGGTGCGCTATTATGTGCTGCATGAGATGCCCTATGATAATGACGGCAATGTCACATGGGAGCTGATCGCGGAGCGGACCAATTCCGATCTGGCCAACACGCTGGGCAATCTGGTGAACAGGACGATCTCCATGAGCAATAAATACTTCGGAGGAACGGTGGCCGACAAGGGAGCGCAGCTCACCCCCGAGGATCGTGCGGTGGACGAGGATCTGAAGAAGACCGTCACCGGCACTTATGCGAAAGTGGCGGAGAAGATGGAGACGCACCGTGTGGCGGATGCGCTGACGGAGATCTTCGGTATCTTCAAACGCTGCAACAAATATATCGACGAGACGGAGCCTTGGGTGCTGGCGAAGGATGAGGCAAAGTCGGACAGGCTCTCCACGGTGCTTTACAATCTGGTGGAAGGAATTGTGATCGGCGCGTCTCTGCTGGAGCCTTTTATGCCCGATACCGCGGGGAAGATCGCCGCACAGCTCCACACTACGCTGCGTGATTTTGACAGACTGGAGGAGTTTGGTCTGTATGAGAGCGGTAATAAAGTGACCGACGCGCCGGAGATTCTCTTTGCCCGTCTGGACATGAAAGAGGTTCTGGCCAAGGAGGAAGAGATCGCCGCCGCACAGAGTGCGGATGCACAAGGGGCGGGCGGACAGGCCGGGGAAAATTCGTCTGCGGATGGGGATAAAAATGACACTGACGTCATTGATATAGAACCCAAATCGGAGATTACCTATGACGATTTTGCGGCGATGCAGTTTCAGGTGGGTGAGATCATCGCCTGCGAGGCGGTGCCCAAGTCCAAGAAGCTTCTGTGCAGTCAGGTGAAGATCGGCAGTCAGGTGAAGCAGATCGTGTCCGGCATCAAGGCGTATTACAGCCCGGAGGAGATGGTGGGCAAGAAAGTGATGGTGCTGGTCAATTTGAAACCCGCCACGCTGGCAGGCGTGTTGTCCGAGGGAATGCTTCTGTGCGCGGAGGACGCGGAAGGCGGTCTGGCCTTGATGACGCCGGAGAAGGATATGCCTGCGGGCGCGGAGATCTGCTGACCTTCATGGGATCGCACAAGGAAGCCTGCGGGGAAGCAGGAGTGCCTGTAATGTGCAGGGGGTAGGAATGAAGAAGACAGAAATTTATTTTGATTCCCGAGACGGAAAAAGCAAAATACATGCGGTGCGCTACGAGCCGGAACAGTCGGATTTAAAAGACGGCCGCCCCGTGGCCGTTCTACAGATTATCCACGGTATGGCGGAATATATAGAACGCTATGAGGAAACCGCGAAATTTTTTACGGACAGGGGCTTTGTGGTCACAGGCAACGATCATCTGGGGCATGGCAAGTCCGTGGAGGAAGGCGGTAAATATGGATATTTTTGCCCGAGAGACCCTGCCACGGTGGTCGTGCGGGATGTGCATCGATTAAAGAAGATGACGCAGTCGATGTATCCCGGTGTGCCCTATTTTATTCTGGGACACAGCATGGGATCCTATATTCTGCGCAATTATTTGTGCCGTTACGGCGCGGGTATACAGGGAGCAGTCATCATGGGGACAGGGATGCCCTCCGGTGCTCTGATTGCGCTGGCAAAAGCGGTGGCCGCTCTGCAGGGGATGTTCTGCGGCGGCGCGCATGTGAGCCGCTTGCTGAATAAAATGGCATTCGGAGACTACAATAAGCATATCGAGAATCTGCGTACGGACGTAGACTGGCTGAGCTGTGACAACGAGAATGTGGACAGATACAAGGCCGATTCCCTCTGTGGTTTTGTGTTTACGGTAAACGGTTTCCGAACGCTCTTTGAACTGATTTCCCGCATCCAAAAAACAGAAAATCTGGAGAAGATTCCGAAGGAACTGCCCCTGTTTTTTGTGGCGGGCACCGGCGACCCGGTGGGAGACTACGGGGAGGGCGTAAAGCGTGCCTATGATTCTCTGGATGATGTCGGCATGGAGCATCTTGCGCTCAAGCTCTATGAGGGTGACCGGCATGAGATTCTCAACGAAGCGGACGGGAAACAGGTCATGCAGGATATCTATGACTGGATCCGGCCCAAGCTTTCGGGTGAAGGCCTATGAGCGGGGATTGGAGTCCCATGGTCTGGGAGAGCGCAGAAAACTTTCCTTTCCGCATCCGCTGGGCGAGGGTGGAGGAATGGGAGCCTGTCATGAAGATGATCTGGCGGACTTTTCTGAAGTTTGAGGCGGTGGATTACACGGAGGAAGGCATTCGAAATTTTTTGGATTTTATTACGGATGAAAAATTGTTCCATGCTTTTCTAAGAGGGGAGTACCAGATGATGGTGGCGCTTGACAAGGATCGGGTGGTGGGAGCCGCTTCGATCCGCAACCGCAATCATCTTTCGCTGTTATTTGTGGACGAGGCGTATCACAGGCGGGGAATAGGCAGGCATCTGCTGGAACGTTTTTATACATACCTGAGGTCGGAACTGGGAGAGCACCGCATGTCCGTGAAGGCGGCGCCCTATGCGGTGGAATTCTATAAGCGGATCGGCTTTCGGGCGCTTGGCCCCGAGGAGCAGGTGGGAGGAATCCGCGTGACGTCCATGGAGAAGAAGTTTTAGGAGGGATAAGGATGAAGTTCTTGGATATCGACGGGCCATTGATTCAGTTTCTGAGCAGGATGGCCGATTTGATGTGGCTGAATATTCTCACTATGATCTGCTGTATTCCGATTGTCACGGCGGGAGCATCCCTGACGGCACTGCATTATATGGTGCTGAAGATCGTGCGAAACGAGGAGGGCTATATTACCCGGGGGTTTTTCAAAGCTTTTAAGGAGAATTTCCGGCAGTCTACCATCATTTGGCTATTGTTTTTGCTGGTGGCGGCGGTGCTGGGGATAGACTACCGCATTATGAAGACTACGGACATAGAGATCAACGGGATCGTCCGCACGCTGATTCTGCTGTTCGGGATACTGACCGTATTTACGCTTATGTTCGTATTTCCCGTGCAGGCAAAATTTTCCAATTCCATCAGACGCACCATCTGGAATTCTTTTGTGTTCAGCGTGGTACAGTTTCCCAAGACCATTCTGATGATCGTGCTCTATATACTGCCCTATGTGATTCTGTATTTATGGATCCGGATCCTGCCGGTGGTGTTTGTGTTCAGTCTATCGCTTCCGGCGCTCTTGTCCGCCAAACTTTACAACAAACTTTTTCTCCGGCTGGAGGAGCAGATTCTGGCGCAGAGCGGGGAGGGAGCAGAGCAGGCCGTGGAGGAAGAGGATGAGAGGATCTTCCGGGACGAAGTGGACGAGACCTTAGAGATTGGTCAAAATAACTAAGAAAGCCAAAATCCTTTGTACAAATTGACAAGGTTGTTTGAAAAAAAGTAAATTCATAAGCAATTCTCACAATGAGATTTAAAATATTTGTGTAAATATGGTATGGTAAAGAAGAGAAAAATTCGATATACTTTACTAAAATAATTCCATATTTATACACGAAAGGAGTTTATACCAATGGCAAGTTTATCTTTAAAGAATGTATGCAAGGTATATCCCAACGGCTTTGAGGCAGTTAAGGATTT
>CAZSAJ010000026.1:0-38407 GCA_964604835.1 uncultured Acetatifactor sp. | reverse complement strand
TATTCTGACGTTGATGGAAAGGGGACTTTCGGATGAGTGAGGGCAGAACAGGGGATTTTTATAATCCGGAGGAACTGAAACGCGCCTATAATCAAGTGGAGCATGGAAAGGCCAGAGAGGACGCCATACGAAGCGCCATCAAGGCGGCGGACGCTCATGAAGACACGCCCTTTCGGATCTATTTTCGGTTGGAGTTGTGTGAGGAGTCTGATTTTTATGGGGATTCTCTGGATATGATGGTGGTTTTTCCGGAGATTCTTGCCATTGCGGACCGCTATCCCGATACCCCCGCCACCTGCTTTAATTCGTTCTATAAAAATGCAATGGCACATATTCTGTGGGTGTATAAATGGATTTTAAGTTCATGTGTGGACTTTTATCAGATTCCCATGGCGGACTGCCTGAAATTTTTCGAGGATTTTAAAAGGCGCAGTCAGGCATACGGGTATAATCTGCGGCCTTATTATTCTCTTTTGTATGACTTCTATGAGGAAATTGACCCGGTGAAGGCCAAGGAGGCATTTTATGCCTTTGAGAGACTTCCGCGGGATGGGAATTGCGACTGTAGAGCCTGTGAACAAAATAGTATCGTGTATTTTTGGCTGAAGAACGGAGAGCCTGAGCGGGCGGAAGAACTTGCGGCGGATATAGAGAATTTTACCCTGCGCTGCGGGCACGACAGGCAGGCGGCGTGGCTGCGGCTCAAGAAGCATTATCTGGATTATTATCTTAGGCAGGGAGAGTTTGAGGAGGCGGAAAAGTATTGCCGCATTTTGGAGCGGCATGCGCTGCAGGATACAGAGTACCAGTGTTGGAGTCGCTTTTTATGCTGCTATGCTCACCGGGATATCGGAAAAGCGCTGCGGATCTATAAAGCGCACTGGAAGGATTGGCTGGAGGAAAGGAACCCTTCCACCATTTTTCTTACCAGTGTCAATATTGCGACCTTTTTTAAGAGATTGCGGGAAGAGCGGAAAACAGATACCATAAAGCTTTCTCTGGATGCCGCGTTTCCGCTGTATCAGGAGAGCGGACAGTACAGGATAGACGATCTGTATCGATATTATTATGACAGAGCAAGGGAGACTGCGGAGAGATTCGACCGGAGGAACGGGACGGATCATTATTGTAACGAGCTTGCTCAGGCGCTGAGTTAGAATGTGCGCGCCATAGCGCACAGGGAGGAGCAATATGAAAAAAATGTGGATCAAAGCGGTGGCAATGGGTATTCTCTGTGCCTTGGCACTGACGGGGTGCAATGCGGACGGACCGACTTCTGTCTTTCTGGCAGGCAAGACGGGACAGACGGAGGAACAGGAGACGGAGAGCGATGTGGCCGAAGAAGAGCTGCTTTCGGGGAAGCATCACGTCAATATCCATATAAAAGACAAGGGGATCATCGCAGTGGAACTGGATGCGGACAGTGCGCCGATCACGGTGACCAATTTTGTCAGACTGGCAGAGTCGGGATTTTATGACGGGCTAACCTTCCATCGCATTATCAAGGATTTTATGATGCAGGGAGGGGATCCTCTCGGAAACGGAACAGGCGGGTCGGAGCAGCAGATCAAGGGAGAATTTGCGAGCAACGGAGTGGACAATCCGCTGTCTCACACCAGAGGGGCGATCTCCATGGCTCGTTCCAAGATTATGGACAGCGCCAGATCCCAATTTTTCATTGTCCATCAGGACAGTGTCTCTCTGGACGGCGATTACGCGGTCTTCGGTTATGTGACGGAAGGTATGGATATTGTGGATGATATCTGTGAGAATACAACGGGGCAGGACTGGGAAGGGATCGTTCCGGTGGAGAACAGACCGGTGATTGAGCGCATGGAAGTGGTGGATTGAGGCAGAATCGGAAGGAGA
The DNA here is from genome assembly GCA_964604835.1 of uncultured Acetatifactor sp. Taxonomy (GTDB): domain Bacteria; phylum Bacillota; class Clostridia; order Lachnospirales; family Lachnospiraceae; genus Acetatifactor. The sequence goes on along the minus strand of CAZSAJ010000026.1, from coordinate 36,538 downwards.
ATTGAATATGTCATTTTGCATCATTACGGACTCCGCATCGGATATTCCCAAGGAAGTCGTCAGGGAATATGGGCTGCATGTGATTCCCACGCCGGTGACGTTGGACGGCGAGGATTATTTTGACGGGGAGACTTTGCAGCCGGACGAGTTTTATCAGATTCAGAAGGAAGCCAAGGTGGATATCAAGACCTATCACATCAGCCAGTATATGTTTTACGAGCATTTTAAGCCTTATGCCGAGCGGGGGGACGAGGTGCTTTATATCTGCTTTTCCACGGGGATTGCGGGGACTTTTCAGGCGGCGAATCTGGCAAAGGAGGATGTGTTGGAGGAGTATCCTGATTTTAGGCTGACGATCATTGACTCCAAATGCGCGTCGCTGGGATTTGGGCTGGTGGTGTATAAGCTTCTTCGCATGCAGCGAAACGGTGCGCCTAAAGAATTGATTTTGGAGGCGGCGGAGCATTTCTGTGAGCATATGGAGCATGTGGTGACCGTCAATACGCTGGAATATCTGGCCAGAGGGGGACGTTTGAGCAAGACCTCCGCGGCGGTGGGCGGCGTGCTGGATATCAAGCCCATCATCATGGTCAATGAGGCGGGAGCGCTGGAGGCCGTGGAGAAGGTGCGCGGCATGAAACGCACGATCAGGCGCTGTCTGGAGCTGGTGCGGGAGAAGGGGGCTTCGCCGGAGCGGCAGATCGTGGGGGTCGTATACGGTGCGGATGGCGCGGACGCGGAGCCGATCGTGCAGGCGCTGCGGGAGGAGTTTGCGGTGAAAGAGATCCTGCTGGGACAGGTGGGATGTGCCATCGGAGCACACACGGGTCCCGGAATTACGGGAATCGTATTTGAAAATGCCATTGACGAGAGATTTGAGAAATACCTGTAGGGGCGGTTGTGCCACCAAAGTGGTTGTGCCGCTTATGCGGTGGAATGAGGAGGACAAATGACAAAGAAACAGAGGGCTCTTGCCATCATAGATCGGTTGAAGGAGGAATACCCCCAGACGGACTGCACGCTGGACTATGATCAGGCGTGGAAACTTCTGGTCAGCGTACGCCTTGCGGCGCAGTGTACGGACGCCAGAGTCAATGTGGTGGTGGAGGGACTGTATGAGAAGTTTCCCGATGTGAATGCTTTGGCGGAGGCGCCGGTGGAGGAGATCGAGCGCATCGTCCATCCCTGCGGACTGGGCAAGAGCAAGGCCAGAGATATCAGCGCCTGTATGAAGATGCTGCGGGACGAGTATGGCGGAAGGGTGCCGGACACCATGGAGGAGCTTTTGAAACTTCCCGGTGTGGGTCGAAAGAGCGCCAATCTCATCATGGGGGATGTGTTCGGAAAGCCCGCCATTGTCACGGACACCCACTGTATCCGGCTGGTAAACCGCATGGGGCTTTTGGACGGCGTCAAGGAGCCGGCCAAAGTGGAGAAGGAGCTGTGGAAACTGATTCCGCCAGAGGAGGGGAACGATTTCTGCCACAGACTGGTGGATCACGGGCGGGCGGTGTGTACCGCGAGAACAAAACCCTATTGTGATAAATGCTGTTTACAGGATATCTGCAAACAGAATCTGTGAGCGATACAAAAAATATTTATAATAAACAGTATATAACAGTTGACAACAGGTGCGAACTGTTATATACTGTTTATTGCGAGGCGGATGTGGCAGCGCATCCGCTTTTTTGCGCAGAGCCGCAGGTGGTATTCAGCTGCTTTGCAGCATGCGGCTCGCGCGGCGAGTATACTCGATTTCGGAAAACAAAGACAGATCAACTATGCCGCACAGCGGCGGAATGAGAGGAGACATGAAACTGATTATCAACAATTCTTCCATGGTGCCCATCTATGAGCAGCTCGTGGGACAGATCGGAGGAATGATTGTGAGCGGAGAGCTTGGAACCGATAAGGCGCTGCCCTCCGTGCGCACATTGTCCAAGGAACTAAAGATCAGCGCTTTGACCGTGAAAAAGGCCTATGATGCGCTGGAGGAGACGGGGTTAGTCAAGACCATACACGGGAAAGGAACTTTTGTGACCGAAGCCAACAGGAATCTGGTGCGTGAGGAACAGATCAAAGAGGTGGAGGGGATTCTGGAGGATGCCCTGCGAAGAGGACGGCTCTATGGGCTCACTTCGGAGGAACTGCGGGAGATCTTTGAGATCCTGCTGGAGAAATAGACGACGGGTGGGAATGACGGGACAGCCGTTACTGTATGATGGAGGTGCAAAATGCTCAAAATCGAAGGATTGCAGAAACATTACGGGGAGTTTCATTTAGACTGTACCATGGAGGTGCCGCAGGGGAGGATCATCGGACTGATCGGGCCAAACGGCGCCGGCAAGACAACCGTTTTTAAGGCGGCTTTGGGATTGATCAGGCCGGCGGGAGGAAAGATAGAACTCTTTGGCACGCCGACGGAGAAGCTTTCCGCCAAAGAGAAACAGTTCTGCGGGGTGGCCCTGTCCGATTCCGGATTCTCGGGCTGGCTTTGCATTCGGGATGTGGCGGCGATCATGGCAAAGCTGTATCCGGAGTTTGACAGGCAGGGATTTCTGGAGAGATGCCAAAGATTTCATCTGCCCGTGAATCAGAAACTCAAGGAGTTTTCCACGGGGATGCAGGCGAAATTTAAGGTCATCTCGGCGATCTCCCACGGGGCGAAGCTTTTGATTCTGGATGAGCCCACGGCCGGGCTGGATGTGATGGCACGGGATGAGGTGCTCACACTGCTGCGGGAATTTATGGAGGAAGAGGAGCGGGCGATTTTGATCAGCTCTCATATCTCCACGGATTTGGAGAGTCTCTGTGACGAGGTCTACATGATCAACGAGGGACAAATCATCTTTCATGAGGAGACCTATAAACTGCTGGGGCAGTACGCCATTCTGAAAGTGGATGAGCGGCAATATGACGGGTTGGATAAGCAGTATCTCCTGCGCGTCAAGCGGGAGGGTTACGGCTATCAATGCCTGACCGCCCAGAGACAGTTTTATCTGGACAATTATCCGGGGATTGTGGTGGAGAAGAACGGTATCGACGAATTGATCTATATGATGATAAAGGGGGAAACGCTATGTTAGGTCTGATAATCAAGGATATTCGCCTGATCAAGAATCAGGGAATCGTATCGATATTGCTGTTTATAGGCATCATGGGATTGATCATGGCCAATACCACAAATGCCGGCGGATTTGTGGCTTATGCCGCCGTGATGGGGGTGATCTATGCCTTTAATACGATCAGCTTTGACAATTTTAATAACGGATATGCGTTCCTCTTCACGCTGCCGGTGAGCCCGAAGCTCTATGCGGCGGAGAAATATGTGCTGGCATTGCTGTTTTCCGCCGGGGCGTGTCTGGCTTCCGGGGCGGTGGCCGAGATTTTTATAAACAGGGGGGCTGATCTGGCAGTTCATTGTCTCAGCTATGCGATCACTTGGGTGGCCTTGCTCTGGATGCCGATCGTCATGCTGCCGCTGCAATTAAAATTCGGCGCGGAGAAGAGCAGGATTCTAACGATTCTGGTGTTTGGCACCTGTGCCGCCTTGGTCTATCTGCTGATCCGTACGGACTGGAAAGTGGTGGATCATGTGATGGATATATTGGAGCGTATGGGAGAGACGTACGGAATGGGAGGGTGTCTTGCGCTTGCCGGACTACTCACCGCGGCGGCATATGCGCTGTCCATGGGCATCAGTATGCACATTATGGAGAGAAAGGAGTTCTGAGAGCGGGCGTGGCGGGCGGTATCTGCATATGCTATAACAAGATGCCGTCTGCGCCGCAAGGCGCGGGCGGTGGAAAGGCATGGTGAGAGTTATGCAGATTTATGTGGTTCAGCCGGGAGATACCGTGGATCTCATTGCGGAGAAAACCGGGGTATCCGCCTATCAGATCACACAGGACAATCAGATTCTATATCCTTATGAGCTTGCCGTGGGGCAGGCTCTTTTGATTGCGGAGGGTGGGAGAAATCCTTCCCGGAGCGTCAGGGTCAGCGGTTATGCCTATCCCTTTATCGAGGCGCGGGTGTTGGAGCAGACCCTTCCCTATCTGTCGGAACTGCCGATTTTTTCCTATGGATTTACCGTTTACGGAGAATTGCTGGCGCCCTATTGGGACGATGAGTGGATGATTGCGGCGGCCGGGCAGCAGGGCGTGCAGCCGATTCTAACGCTGACCCCCTTGGGGGAGGACGGCAATTTTAACAATAATCTGATCACATCCGTGGTCAACAATCCTGCCTATACCGACAATCTGATTCAAAATCTGCTGCGCGTGATGGGGGAGAAAGGCTATCAGGGTGTGGATATTGATTTTGAATATATTCGGGCCTCTGACAGAGATGCCTTCACGGAATTTGTGCGGCAGGTGGCGGAGACTATGCGGGCCAACGGGTATCACACTTCCGTGGCGCTTGCGCCGAAGACTTCCGCGGACCAGCAAGGACTGCTCTATGAGGGGAAGGATTACAGGGCTTTGGGGGAGATTGCGGATCATGTGCTGCTGATGACGTATGAGTGGGGCTATACTTACGGTCCGCCCATGGCCGTGGCCCCCATCAATCAGGTGCGCCGGGTGGTGGAGTATGCCCTGACGGAAATCCCCGCACAGAAGATCGATCTGGGCATCCCCAATTATGGCTACGACTGGCCCCTGCCCTATGAGCGGGGCGTCACCGCAGCCGTTACCATCGGGAATGTGGAGGCCGTGCGCATCGCCATACTGCGTGGGGCCGCCATCGAGTTTGACGAGCCGGCACAAAGCCCCTATTTCCGCTATACGGATCAGGAGACAGGGGTGGAGCATGAAGTGTGGTTTGAGGATGTGCGCAGCCTGCAGGCCAAATTTGATCTGATTCGGGAATATGGTCTGCGAGGATGCGGTTACTGGCAGATCATGAAATGGTTTCAGGCCAACTGGCTGCTGCTGGCGGATAATTTTTACATCGACAAATCACAATAAAAGACATGTGCGCGGCAGCCGGACGGCGTGACAAATACTCCTTGTACCGGATGCGGATTCTATGCTAAAATATGGTTAAATGAACGCAAAGACAGCGTTCATTGACAAATTGCTCCGCAATTTGCAGTATGGCGTGAAAGGCACATCAAATATTAGGGTTGAATACCATTGCGAAAGCAGCGGGCAGGAGGATGCCGGATGACAGTTTTCAAAACGTTAAAAGGGTATAAAAAGGAATATGCGGCCAAGGATCTGCTTGCGGGAATCGTGATTGCGGCGGTCTCCATTCCCATTTCCATGGGCTATGCGGAGGTGTCGGGGATTCCCTCCATCTACGGGCTGTACGGGTCGCTTTTTCCCATCTTTTTGTTTGCCCTGTTCTCCACTTCCCCCCAGTTTATCTTCGGGGTGGACGCCGCTCCCGCGGCCATTGTGGGTGCGGCGCTGTCCTCCATGGGGATCGCCGCGAATACCGATGAGGCGCTTGTCTATGTGCCCATGATTGCCCTGTTCACAGGGCTGTGGCTCTTGCTGTTCTATTTCCTAAAAGCGGGAAGGATGGTGGATTATATCTCCACACCGGTCATGGGCGGCTTTATCAGCGGCATTGCCGTGACCATCATTCTCATGCAGATTCCAAAGATTTTGGGGAGCGGATCGGGGACGGGAGAATTGCCGGAGCTCTTGCGGCATATTGTTCATGCGGCCCTGAACATCCATCCGCTCTCCGTGATTCTGGGGACTGCGTCACTTTTGATCATTTTGATTGCGGGCAGACTGATACCGAAATTTCCCATGGCCATCGTGGTCATGGCAATGGGCGTCCTGCTGACCAAAGTATGCCATGTGGATGCGTATGGCGTGAGGCTGCTGGCGCAGGTGGAGCCGGGGCTGCCCCGGCTTGTGATGCCGGTCTTGGCGGAGGTGGATATCAGTCAGGTGGCAGGGCGCAGTCTGATTGTTGCGGTGGTGGTGATGGCGGAGACTTTGTTGTCGGAGAACAATTTTGCGTTCCAAAACGGTTACAAAATCGAGGATAACCGCGAGGTTCTGGCATGCGCCGCCGGCAATATCGCCGCGGCGTTCGTGGGATGCTGTCCGGTGAACGGCAGCATCTCCCGGACTTCCATGAACAATCAGTACGGGGGCAGAACGCAGGCGGTGTCTGTGATTGCGGCCGGGGCGATGGCGCTTCTGTTACTGTTTGGAACGGGATTTATCGGCTGGCTGCCGGTTCCGGTTCTGACAGCCATCATCATATCCGCGCTCATGAAAGTGGTGGAGTGGCATCTGGCGAAGCGTCTGTTTCAAGTGAGCAGACGGGAGTTTTACATATTTATGGCGGCTTTTGGGGGAGTGCTGCTTCTGGGAACCATCTATGGCGTAATCATCGGTATCGGACTCTCATTTTTGGCCGTGATTTTACAGGAGACGAATCCGCCCAGAACATTTCTTGGGAAGATTCCGGAGAAAGACGGTTTTTATGACAGGAATAAAAACCGTTACGCCTGTGAGATTCAGGGGGTGAAAATTTATCAGTTCAGCGAGAGTCTGTTTTTTGCCAATATTAAGATTTTTCAGGAGGATATCGAGAACTGTATTGAGGAGGATACCCGGGCGGTGATCGTGGACATGAGTACGGTCACCAATCTGGATATCACTGCGGCGGACAGGCTGGAGATTCTGGCGAAAAATCTACAGGGGCGCGGAATCAGTTTTTATCTGACGGAGCACAAAGATATCGTAAATGAACAGATGCGGGAGTTGGGCATCGGTCATTTGATAGAAGAAGGGCATGTGCGGCGGACCGTCACGGCGGCGCTGCATGACATGGGTATTTCGGAGCCGTATCCTTTGAAGCAATCGGATGCGGACGGTGTGCAGAGACTGCACAGTCTCTCGGCGGAGACGGAGAATACGCTGGAAGAATTTGCATGGGCGTTTGGAGGAGAGACGGTGAACCGGATCGAGGAGCAGGTTCACGCCATCATACGACAGATTCATCAGATGCCGGAGCTGGAAAAACTGGTGCAGGAAGGTCTGGAGGGGCAGCCGGGTACTTGGAAGCGGCTGGGAGCCATCGATGAGGACGAACTAGTGCGCCGTCTGGAACTTCATATGGACGAGCTGCCGGAGGAGATGCTCACCCAAAAGAATATGCGGCTTGTATGGAAGTTATTGGAGAACAGGAGAAAGCAGATCCGAGAGCGGCTTCTGAGAGAAGACCCGGAGGAATTGGAGCGTTTGGAAGCCTATCGGGAAAAGCTGGAGAGAAGACTGGAGAAACAAAATCCCGAAGCGGCGAAACGGCTGCATGAATGGGAGGCCGAGGTCTCGGGGGAGACACATGGGAAAACGCATAAGAGTTAGCTGTGAAAATATCAGAGAAGGAAAATGGATATTGTGCGCCGTGGTTTTGCTTTGCGGAATTATTCTGATCTGCCGTTATCTCCCTCAGGCAGTGAAAACAGTGTCAGTTGCGCAGCAGGAATCCGGGGTGGAGCAGGAATTTGGTGCGAAGACGGACTGTGCCGCACAGGATCTGCCGAGATATTTGTGTAGGACAGCGTCGGACCTGCCCTATGCCTGTGCGGAGATCTCTATTCTTTTTGAGCCCATGAAGACAATGGCGGACAGTTCCTGGCAGATCCCACAGGTGGAGGGAACGGCAAATATTGTGTGGACGATTCCCGGGACGGAGGAAGAATTTGTGGAACAGGCGGAGCGCATTATGGAGAATGCCGCAAAGACGAATACTGCAAATGAGAGTGCCGCAGAGGAATCGGATGCCGAAGAGGATGTCACAAGGTGGGTCTATTTTCAATACCGTCTCCGTGAGGACACTCTGGGTACGGATATCCGCGATTCCCTCATGAAGCGTTATGGCAGTGAGGGGGAGGCGATTTATATGCTCACGGGAGGCGGGGGAACATCTTATAGTTTTTTATGGTCTGACCATATGGAGGTGATCGTGTATGACGGTTCTATCTATGCGCTGATCTGTATGGATCCTGCCATCGGATATGACTTGATGGCATCGGACGGGGAGCGCACATCACATCCGGATGCACAGTCCGTTGGCGCGCTCCTATTAAGTTTCTCCGCATATGTGCAGGCGGAAGGCGAGTATTTATACCACTGGGTAATGGACGAGGAGAATCTATACTGGACGGATCACTGGGAGCGTTACACCGAGAAGGAGAACCCCCAACGTTCTTTTCTGGAGATTCGTGGCAGAGATGAGAATGATTGGGATGATATCATGGAATGTTTTGCGGCTATGAAAGAGGCGAACTATCAGGTGGAAGTCGGCGCGTTGCAGCTGCAAATTTATTTTGATTTGAAAAGGGCCGAGACAGGTATGGAATATACGGCGTATCTGATGAACGGTTTTTGCACAGAAGGTATCTACACGATGACTGTGACAGATGCAGAGTCAGGACAGGTGCTACAGGAGACGGAAGTCTCCTTGTGCGTGGAGACCACGGATACACTGACATTTACGGATCTGAATAAGGATGGTTATGCGGACATACAGATTAGTCTTCCCAAACACAGTAGCGGATCGGGGGCGGTCATGGATCGATATTCAGGATATCACTATATGATCTGGGATCCGGAGGAACAGGTCTTTGTATCTCGCTACAGGAAGGAGATATGGGACAACCGTGAGGCCGATAAGGGGGAGGCTGGAACAGACAATGCAGAGCTTACGTCTTGGACGGTGGAGGAAGGAGACTGTCTCTGGGAAATCGCCCGCAAACTGTATGGGGACGGGAGCAGGTATCTTGAGATTTATGAATCCAACAGGAAGTTGATCGGAGAGGATCCCGGTCTGATCAGAGAAGGCATGGAGCTGATATTGCCGGTGGGATGACGGCACAGAAATGATGATAGAGAAATGATGATAGAGAAGTGACAATAGAGAAATGACAATAAAGAATGACGATGCGGAGGATGGGACTTATGAGAATGTATGATATTATCATGAAAAAGCGAAACGGCGGAGAGCTCAGCACAGAGGAGATCGACTTCTTTGTATCGGGCTACACCCGGGGCGAGATCCCGGATTATCAGGTCTCGGCCCTGATGATGGCGATTTATTTCCGGCAGATGAGCAAGGCGGAGACCCACGCGCTGACCATGGCCATGGCAAACAGCGGGGATATTCTGGATCTGTCCGGCATCCGCGGTATCAAGGTAGACAAACACAGTACCGGGGGAGTGGGGGATAAGACTTCTCTGGCATTGACGCCCATGGTGGCCGCCTGTGGGATTCCGGTGGCGAAGATGAGCGGAAGAGGGCTTGGACACACCGGGGGCACCATCGATAAACTGGAGAGTTTTGCGGGCTTTACCACGGCTCTCACCACAGAGCGTTTTATTGAGAATGTGAATGGCATCGGCATCGCCATCATGGGGCAGACGGCGGATCTGGCTCCCGCGGACAAGAAATTGTACGCCCTGCGGGATGTGACGGCCACGGTGGATAATCTATCCCTGATCGCCAGTTCCATTATGAGCAAGAAACTGGCTGCGGGAGCGGACGCCATTGTGCTGGATGTGAAGACGGGAAGCGGCGCCTTTATGAAGCGGGAGGAGGACGCCATGGCGCTGGCGCGGGAGATGGTGGATATCGGAAACGCGGCGGGAAAGAGAACGATTGCGGTGATCTCCGATATGGATCAGCCTCTCGGACGCGCGGTGGGCAATGCGCTGGAGGTGAAGGAGGCCATCGCCACCCTGCGGGGGGAGGGGCCTGCGGATTTTACGGAGCTGTGTATGGCGCTTGGAAGCCGGATGCTCATGGCCGGCGGAAAGGCGGAGCGTGCCAGCGAAGCGGAAGAAATGCTGCGGAAGGTCATTGCGGACGGCAACGCGCTGCGGAAGTTTGCGGAGTTCGTGGAAGCGCAGGGCGGGGACGGCGATACGGTATATCACCCGGAGCGTCTGCCTCAGGCGTCATTGGTGCGCGCCGTGCCGTCGCCGGTGAGCGGTTATGTGCAGAAGATTGCCTGCGATGAGGTGGGAATCTGTTCTCTGATGCTGGGCGGCGGCAGAGAGACCAAGGAGAGCGTGATCGATCTGGCCGTGGGACTGATTCTGGAGAAGAAAGTGGGAGACAGAGTGGAGGCGGGACAACCCCTTGCGTATATCCATGCAGACGATGAGAAAACATGTCAAGCGGCCACGGAGCGATTCCTTAAAGCCTATACCATCGGCGAGAGTGCGCCGGAGGGCGCGGGAGAGTCCGTCGTCAGAGCGATTCTGTGACGGGCGGAAGCAGGTTCCCACCATATGGATTTGGCATGCAGATTTCCGGCATGGAATGAGTCGGTGCGTCATACATTGTTAGTATGAAAAAAGCATCCAATCAAAACAACACAAATACAAAAAAGGTGAAACTTCTGGAGTCCCTGCAGCTTCCCCGGGACGTCTGTCTGGGCGCGCTTCGCGTGACGCTCACGGGCAGCACGGAGGCATGGGTGGAGAATTACAGAGGACTGTTAGAGTATTCCGAACAGGAGATCCTCCTGCAGGGCAAGACCTGTCAGGTCTGTTTTGAGGGCACGGGACTCACCATCGACTATTACACCAACGAGGATATGAAGATCAGCGGATGTATTACAAACGTCCGGTATCTGTGAGCGAATCGGTGCATATATGGGGGATGGATATGCTTGACATCTTAAAATATATCAGAGGGTATCTGCGCATCCGCGTGACGGGTTTTTCACCGGAGCGTTTTATGAATCTGTGCAGCAACAAGGACATTCTGCTGTGGGATATCGAGCAGAGCGGAGACGGTTATGTCATGTGCATCAGCCTGTACGGATTTTACAGACTAAAAGCCATTGTGAAAAAGACGGGGACAAGGGTAGCCATTCTGGAGAGATGCGGGCTGCCCTTTTTTATGTCCACCATGCGGAAGCGGCGGATCTTTCTTCTGGGGCTTTTGCTGGCGGTAAGCTGTTGGTACTTTTCCACTTGGTTTGTGTGGGATATCGAGATCACGGGCAATTATCGGGTCACCACGGATCAGTTGGAGAGTTTTCTGAAGGAACAGAACATCAGGGAGGGCATGCGCCGGGACAGTCTCGACATCGGGGAATTGGAGAAGGCGCTGCGGAGAGAGTTTTCTCTTGTGACGTGGACTTCCGCCCGATTGGACGGCACAAGACTCTATATTTCCATCAAGGAAAACGATGCGCCGATCCTGAGGGAGGAGGAAAAGCAGGAGAGTTTCGGAACGGATCTGGTGTCTGAGTTCGACGGCAGGGTGGTGGCCATGGTGGTGCGCACGGGAGTGCCTAATGTGCGCATCGGGGATGTGGTGGAGCAAGGGACCGTGTTGGTGGACGGCAAAGTGCCGGTGTACAATGACGACGCCACGCTGCGGGAATATATTTTTACGGACGCGGATGCGGATATCATCATCGAACATATGGAGGTGTTTCAGGTAACGCTTCCCTTTGATTACATAGAGCGGGAGTACACGGGCAGGGAAAAGAGACAGCGCTTTGTCCGTGTGGGAGACGGTTTTGAGGGAAAGATCCCCGTGGAAAGTCCCTATCTGATGTATGACAAGGTGATGCGGCAGGGCAGGCCGGTGTTGTTCGAGAAGCTGAATATTCCGGTTTACGGCGGCGAATATACCTACAGAGAGTATCAGAATGTGGAGCATGCTTACACTTTGGATCAGGCGGAGGAGCTTCTTAAGGAAAATTTAATGCGATTTCTTCAAACTTTAGAGGAAAAAGGGGTACAAATTATTGAAAAAGATGTTAAAATAGATACAAGTGACAGTGGGTGGACTCTGTACGGTGAATTTCTGGTACAGGAATCCGCCGGACAGAGAGCTGCCACGGACAGGGGAGAAGAGATTGTTGAGGAATGAACATTCGGACGAGAGAAATTTCTCGTTGAATCTGGATATGCCCGCGGAACATATGCAGAAGATTTTCGGAATGCAGGACGCGTATCTGAAGAAACTGGAGCGGGATTTTGAGGTGACCGTGGTGGACAGAAACGGTCATGTGGTGATCACGGGAGCGCAGGAGAATGTAAAGCGGGCGGCCAGCGTGCTCGGCCAGCTTGAGATTTTGTCCGACAGGGGCAATGACATTGAGGAGCAGAGTGTGGATTATGCCATCGCCTTGGGACGGGAGGAACAGGCGGAGGCCATCACGCAGATTGACGAGGACTGCATCTGCCACACCGTAAACGGCAAGCCCATCAAACCCAAGACATTGGGACAGAAAGCCTATGTGGACGCCATCCGCAATCATATGATCGTATTCGGGCTGGGACCCGCGGGGACGGGCAAGACCTATCTGGCCATGGCTATGGCCATCACAGCTTTTAAGAATGACGAGGTGGGCAGGATCATTCTCACCAGACCGGCCATCGAGGCGGGAGAAAAGCTGGGATTTCTGCCCGGTGATCTGCAGAGCAAAGTGGACCCTTATCTGCGTCCGCTCTATGACGCACTCTATCAGATCATGGGGGCGGAGAGTTTCGCCAAGAATATGGAAAAGGGGTTGATCGAGGTGGCTCCGCTGGCCTATATGCGCGGGCGGACTTTGGACAACGCCTACATTATTCTGGACGAGGCCCAGAATACCACACCGGCGCAGATGAAGATGTTCCTCACCCGCGTGGGATTCGGCTCTAAAGTGATTATCACGGGGGACAGTTCCCAGAAGGATCTGCCCGCGGGCAGCAAATCGGGACTGGACATTGCGTCGAGAGTACTGAATAAAATTGAAGGGATTGCTTTCTGTCATCTGACCAGCAAGGATGTGGTTCGGCATCCGCTGGTGCAGAAGATCGTGAAAGCTTATGAGGATTATGAATCAAAAGAAAAATTCAGAGGGCGGGAGAAATATGGCCGAAAATAAGAGTTTAAAGCTGATTGCCATGCTTCTTCCCGAGGCGGGCTGCATGATCGCGGCAGCAGCCGGCATCTATCTGACGGAATACACAGGGGTGATCAGACAGGGAACGGATTATATGCTCTGTCATATTGTGCTTGCGGTGCTGGGCATTGCGATTCTGGGATTCGGTCTCAGGATGGCGGTGATTCGCGGGGAGCTCGACTATGACAATGAGGAACATATAGGTCGTTTCTGGCTGTGTTTTCTGGCGGGACTGGCTGTGGCCTTTGCCAGTGCTTTCCTGCCGTCTGCGGCGTGGCCCTTTCTGCCTGTGTTTGTGCTTTTGGGGCTGTTTGGGAACCGCAATCAGGGGGTGTTGGCAGGAGCGGTGCTTCTGACGATTCCCGTGTGTCTCACGGGCTGCGGCGCGGAAGTGTTTTTGATGTATCTGATCAGCGGTTTCTTTGGAGTCCAACTGTTTCGGAAACTGGAAAACGGGTTCCGGGCGGGCGGACCGATTCTGTTGTCTCTGGGATGTCTTCTTGTCTGCGAGACCGCAGGGACGGTGCTTGTGAAAAACGCGCGGCCGGAGCTTGAATATTTTCTGGTGCCCGCGGCCAATATCATTGTCTCGGGGGTCCTGCTTTTTGGATTTCTCCACTTTTTCTCCAAGAAGATCGTATACCGCTATCGGGAGAACTATCTGGATCTGAACGATACGGAGAACGATATGTTGTCCTCCTTAAAACAAAAGGATAAGAGCGCCTATATGAGATGTATTCACACGGCGTATTTCTGCGAGAGGATTGCGCTGCGTCTGGGGATGAATCAGGAACTGCTCAAATGTGTGGGGTATTACCACATTATGGGGGAGGAACTTCCGACTCTGATGGAGACCCATTCGTTTCCGCCGGATGCCGTGGAAGTTCTGGAGGAGTATCTGAACCGGAAGAAGTCCCCCAGACGGAAGGAGACAGCGGTGCTTCTGGCGTCGGAGGAGGTCCTTGGGCAGATTCTGTTGCTCTTGGAGCAAAATGCGGATCAGCCCGTGGATTATGACAAGGTGATAGACGGTATTTTTGAACGCTATGAGGAGGCGGGGACTTTCCGGCAGTGTGATATCTCTCTGCGGGAGTATCATGCTATGCATAAGATTTTTAAGGAGGAAAAACTCTATTATGACTTTCTGCGTTGAGTTCGATGAGGGAATCAAAGCTGATTTTGATTTTGAGGCGGAGCCTTTGGTGAGACAGGTGGCTGAGGCTGTGCTGAAGGCGGAAGGATGTCCTTGTGACGTCTGTGTCAATGTGCTGGTGACGGACAATGCGGGCATTCGGGAATTCAACCGACAATACAGAGACATGGATCGGGAGACGGACGTCTTGTCCTTTCCCAATCTGGATTTTGAGAAGCCGGGGATCTTCTACATCCCGAAGGAGCGAGAGGCGGATTATTATGACCCGGACACGGGTGAGCTGGTGCTGGGGGATATTATTCTATCGGCGGATAAGATAGAAGAGCAGGCGGAGAATTACGGGCACAGCAAGAGACGGGAATTTGCCTTTCTGGTGGCGCACAGCATGCTGCATCTGTGCGGTTATGACCATATGGAGGAGAGCGAAGCCGCAGACATGGAAGCCAGACAGGAGGCCGTTTTGTCGGGGCTTGGCATCACCAGAGAATAGAACAAAAGAGAATGACGTGGGGTATACGAATGAATCATACAGAGATCAGAAAAAGACAGATTGCGATTGTCTCCGAGATGCTTGGAATCATTACCCTCCTTGTGTTGTGGAAACTGTTAGGAGACAACGGAGTCGTTTACATAGCCGTCGCCGGGGAGATTTTTTTGTTTGTTTGGACGCTTACAGGGGGACGGCTGGCCGATATACTTGGGAAACTTCTGCGGGGGCGGAGCGCCAAGGGACAGTACAGAAATGCATCGAGGCTGCGCAAGAATGCCATGATACTGGAAGGGTTGATCGGGTTTGCGGGCAGTGTGTTTTTGGCGGCCTGTGCCGGCGTGATCGGAGAGGGCCTCTTTGGGCTGCCCTACTGTGTCGCCATTCTCAGATGGCTTGCGCCGGTGGTGTTCTTAAGAACGTTGTCGGCTGTGCTTTTGGGCTATTTTCAGGGGGAGGGGACGGAACTTCCCACCGTGATCACCAGCCTGATGCGGCAGGTCTGTATTCTGATCTTTACGGTGATATTTGTGGGGCTGGAAAGGGCACAGGGCCGTAAAGTCAGCGCGCTTCTGAGAGAGGAGAACTTTGAGGCCATGTACGGCGGTCTGGGGGCCGCAAGGGCGGTTCTGGTTTCCGAGCTGCTTGTGCTTTTGTTTCTCGTGCTGGTGTATCGGGGGAGCCGCAGAAAAGAGAGAAGAAGCGGCGCGGACGGGATGAGAACAATAGATACTTTCGGCAGTCAGGTGCATATTTTGTACGGCAGTCTGTTTCCGGTGATGATGATCGGTCTGTTGCAGCGTCTTCCCGTCTGGCTGGGACTTTACGTTTTCCGGGGAAGCGTCTCGGAGCTGGCCGAAATGGGTTCCTACGGCGTATTCTACGGGCAGTATATGGCGTTTACAGGATTTTTATTTCTGCCCGGCTGTGCCATACTGCTGGAGAACTGTTATAGGACGGCGGGCTGTGTGCGCAGAGAGGAACCGCGCTATGCCCGGGGATATTTCTCGGGCGGGCTGCACATGGGAATGCTTTACGGTTGTTTCTTCGCCGTGTTCGTAGCCGTGCTGGCGCCGCAGATCGCGGGGATTCTGAGCGGGACGTCGGCTGCGACGGCGGCTAAGATGCTGCGGTTTGGGTCCTTTGCCATTCTATTTATGCTGGTGGGGTTCTTTTTCTCGGAGATTCTGCTTTTGCTGGGAGGCAAGTATCAGGTGATGGGGGCGCTGGCAGTGCAGAGTTTTGTGTATATCATTGCACTGACCACGTTTTTAAACGGTGGGAAAATGGGGATCATGGCGCTGGTGAATGCCGGCGTGTTTGCAAGTGCCGCCTTTGCGGCAGCCACGGGGGCACTGCTCTTTTATCAGATGCGCTTCGGGGCGGATTGGATTCAGGTGCTGGCCGTGCCGGTGGTGGGATCCTGCGTGATCGGGATTCTGGTCTACTTTATCGCCAAAGCGATCACACCTCATCTGGGTAATCTGACGGCTGTCCTTGTGTGTCTGATTGTAGGCGTGGCCGTGTATTGGTGCCCGCTTCTTTTCCTCAACCAGTTCAGGGAACAGGAAATCAATTATATCCCCGGCGGCAGGCTGATTCGTAGAATCGGGGAGATGATGAAAATATTTTAGGGAATCCCTTGGGAAAAGTGTAGGTTTTGAAGTAAAATTTTGAAGTATAAATTTCATAAAAAAGCGGATACTTTATTTCAGGAAAAGGTGCATGAAACAATATGCACGGATTGGAATGAAGATGAAAGTGATAAAAAGTATTGGCTTGTTTTTGGTTTATACATCCACCATGTTGCTTCTGGGATTCTGGGGCGGCGTGCAGACCACACACTTTTTTTATCCGGGGGAGAGCGGTGTGCAGAGGCCGTTTAACGTCGAGGATCCGGCCGTGGAACATTTGGAAAGTGCGGAGCCGTCGGAAGAGATGCCGGAGGAGATCAGAGAGGTCAGCCAGCAGCGGGAGACTTTGTATGTGGACACGGAGTATGTTCTGTTGGAGACGGATGTGCTGCGGGAGACAGAGGTTGAGACCACATGGAAACTGCCCCATCAGTATGTGGGATTGGATCGGGAACAGTTTCTGACTGCCATGGAAAATTATGAGAATTACCCGCCCCTCTCGGAGATGGAGCGGGGTTTTGTGAGTCTGGAGGTTTTGTCGTTCTCCAGAGAGCGCGTGGTGGTCAGGATGAATTACCGGTATGTGCAGCCGGGGGAGGGATTTTATCTGGCTGTGCAGAACCATGAAGTGGTGGTATATCTGGAAGATCAGGAGACGGTTTATATCAATACGGGAATTATGCTGGAGGATCTGCCGGAGGATCTGCAGCTTGAAATCATCGAGATGCTCTATGTGGATGGCGAGGGTACGCTGTACAATCTGCTGGAGAGTTATTCCAGTTAGGACAGGAGAAGCACAAATGGGAGAAGGAACGATCGGTGTAATTGGAGGCGGGGCTTCCGGGATGACGGCGGCCGTGGCCGCGGCGTGGGCCGGAGCGGATGTGACGCTTTTGGAGGGCGGCGACCGAGTGGGCAGAAAGATTCTGTCCACGGGAAACGGCAAGTGCAATCTGGGCAATCTGCATCTCTCCGAAAAGGAATACCGCGGAGCCGGACAGGAGTGGATAAAGACCTGTCTGAGCCGTTTTGACACGGAGGAGACCCTGCGGTTTTTCGGAAAGATGGGGCTCCTTATCAAAGAAAAAAACGGCGGTCTCTATCCCGTCTGCGAGCAGGCGTCCGCGGTGCTGGACGTGCTGCGGGCGGAACTGCGGACCGTCGGAGTGCACGTGTTTACCCAGTGCAGAGTGGAGGAGATACATAGGGAGGCGGACGGAAGGTTTCGAGTGACTTCCGGAGATCGGGTTTTCTATTTTCATCGCGTGATACTGGCCTGCGGCAGCAAGGCGGCACCCAAAACCGGGTCCGACGGAAGCGGTTATGCACTGGCGCGGAAGCTGGGCCATACGATTGTGCCGGTGGTGCCTGCTCTGGTACAGCTTCGCTGCCGGGAGAAGTATCTGAAGGAAGTGGCCGGTGTACGGGCGGAGGCGGTGATCCGCATCCTGCCCCAAGCGGAAGATCGTTCGAAGAGCGGAGGGGAAGGATTTTCGTCGGAGGGAGCCGCAGCGGGAGAAGTCCCGGCAGGAAGGCTTGCACCGGAGGGATTCACGGAGCGGGGAGAATTGCAGCTCACCGATTATGGCATCTCCGGAATTCCGGTTTTTCAACTGAGCCGAGAGGTCAATTATCTGCTTCAGAGCAGGGGCGCCGGCGCGGAGGCTGAGGTCGCCATCGATCTGCTGCCCGATTATGACAGGGAGGCGTTTGCGGCAATGTGCGCGGGGCGCAGAGTGCTGCTCTCGGACAGGACGGTGGAGGAATTTTTCACCGGCATCCTCAACAAGAAGCTGATGCTTTTGTTTATCAAGATGGCGGGGCTTAAGCGGGACACTCCCATAGAGGAGGCGGATGCGGCCGGGATCGCCAGAGTGTTCGCCCTGTGCAAGGACTGGAGGCTCCATGTGACGGGCAGCAATTCTTTCGACAACGCGCAGGTGTGCGCGGGGGGAGTGGACACGGCTCAGGTGGGAGTCAATATGGAGTCTTTGAAGGTGCCGGGGCTCTATTTTGCCGGGGAGATTCTGGATGTGGACGGAAGATGCGGAGGGTATAACCTCCAGTGGGCATGGTGCAGCGGATATCTGGCGGGGAGCAGCGCGGCGGCAAAAGTGGACGGAATGGAATAAAGCAAATGGAGTGAAGTAAAAGGAATCGAAGCGGAAAGGATCGGTCAGACGCAAGGCGGCCGGGATTACATATGATTCAGATCAGCCAGATGAAAATAAAAAGCGAGAAGGTGTGCGCCGCACGGAAAAAGGGGGCAGAGGGTCTGCGGGAGCTTCTGCGAGCACAGGCGGCGAAGCTTCTGGGTATTCGGACGGAAGAGATTCAGGAGTTTGTGATTCTCCGGGAGTCCATGGATGCCCGGAGGAAGCCGGAGATTTTCTTTATCTACACGCTGGAGGTGCGCGCGGCCGGTGAGAAGCAGATTCTGAAGCGCCTCGCCCGCACCCGGGGCAGGGGAGGCAGAAACGGCGGGGGCGGACCGCAGATTGCGGAGACGGCTCCCGTGGTATATCGGTTTCCCGCGGGTGGAACGGAGCGGCTAAACAGCCCGGTGATTGTGGTGGGCGCCGGTCCCGCCGGGCTTTTCTGTGCCTATTTTCTGGCGCTGCACGATTATCCGGTCCTTCTTCTGGAGCGCGGAAAATGCGTGGAGGAGAGACAGGAGGATGTGGAACGGTTCTGGCGGACGGGGAAGCTGGATACATCGTCGAATGTGCAGTTCGGAGAGGGCGGTGCGGGAACCTTTTCCGACGGCAAATTGAACACTCTGGTGAAGGACAAGGAAGGCCGTAACAGGGCGGTGCTGCAGATGTTTGTGGACTGCGGGGCAGGGGAGGAGATCCTCTACGAGGCGAAGCCCCATATCGGCACGGACGTGCTGTGCCGGGTGGTGCGCAAGATGCGCGAGCGGATTCTGGCACACGGCGGGAAAGTTCGTTTTGAGAGCCGGATGACGGATATTGCCGTCTCGGACGGCAGAGTCTGCGGCATCTATATAAACGGGGAGGAGTATGTGCCCTGTGAGCGGCTGGTGCTGGCGGTGGGACACAGCGCGAGGGATACCTTTTCCATGCTGCATGAGAGACAGATTCCCATGGAGGCCAAATCGTTTGCGGTGGGGCTGCGTGTGGAGCACCCGCAGGAGCTGATTGATCAAAGTCAATACGGTGCGGCCGATGCGGGAGCGCTGGGAGCGGCGGCCTACAAGGTGACGGCACGGGCAGACAATGGTAGAGGCGTGTATTCGTTCTGTATGTGTCCCGGGGGATATGTGGTCAACGCCTCCTCGGAGGAGGGACGACTTGCGGTGAATGGCATGAGTTACAGCGGGCGAGGCGGCAGAAACGCCAATTCCGCCGTGATCGTCTCCGTGTCGCCAGCGGATTACGGTTCCGAACATCCGCTGGCGGGGGTAGAATTCCAGAGACGGCTGGAGGAGCGGGCCTTTGCGCTGGCGGAGGGCAGAATTCCCATGCAGCGATACGGGGTATTTAAGGCCTGTGTGGAACGCGATGTATCGCAGGAGGAATTGGAGATACCGATAGAGGTTGACACGGGTATGTTTTTGGGGGATAATAGTGCAAGCTGTGAGATCGTCCCCGAACACAGAGGAATCAGTGCGTGGGCGGATGTGAGCAGGATTCTGCCAATGGCGTGCAATCAGGCTCTGGTGCAGGGGATGGAGGTCTTCGGACGGCAGATCCGGGGGTTTGACAGGGAGGATGTCATCCTATCCGGTGTGGAGAGCCGTACCTCCTCGCCCATTCGAATCCACAGAGACGAGACGCTTCAGTCCTCGGTGCGGGGGCTTTATCCCTGTGGCGAGGGCGCAGGGTATGCGGGAGGCATCACCTCAGCGGCCATGGACGGACTGCGGGTGGCGGAGCGGATCGCCGCCGTGTGCGCGCCGCTTACGGCGGATGCAGACGGGGAGAGAGAACAGGGCGTGTGAGCGGCTGTCTAAACGGCTGGTCAAACGGGTGGCCGTTGGAAAATAGAAAACGGGAGAATTCGGTATGTATAACGATATTTTGACCATAGGCCCCATAACCATACACGGTTATGGCCTGATGATCGCCATAGGGGTGCTTGCGGCGCTCTTTATCGGAGAGGCCAGAGCCAAACGGCGGGGGATGAATTCGGACGAGATCTATAACCTGACTTTGTGCTGTGCAATCTTGGGATTTCTCGGTGCCAAGCTTTTATTCTGCATCATAGAATGGAAAAATTTTGTGCAAAATCCCCTGAGTATTCTAAGCTCCAGCGGTTTTGTGGTTTACGGAGGAATTATCGCGGGTGTTCTGGCGGGATATGGGTGGTGCCGCATCCGAAAACTGGTCTTTTGGGATTATTTTGACATTGTGCTGCCTTCGGTAGCCGTGGCGCAGGGATTCGGAAGACTGGGATGCTTTCTGGCGGGCTGCTGTTACGGGAGGGAGACGAAATCCGTCTTCGGTATAGCGTTCCACAACTCGCAGTATGCTCCCAACGATGTGAAGCTCATTCCCACCCAGTTGATCTCCGCAGCGGGAATGTTTGCCATAGCGGGGATCTTGTTCTGGTATGCCGGAAGGAACCACAGAGGGAAAACGATAAAACAGGGATGCGTCGGATTTCTGTATCTGATCTTATACAGTGTGGGAAGATTCGGCGTGGAATTTCTGCGCAATGATTACAGGGGGGAGATCGGCGTGCTGTCCACTTCCCAGTTCATTTCGATCTTTATTCTGATCGGCGGTGTGCTGGGATTTGTGTGGAGAAACAGGCACGGCGATGCCTCGCCGGGGATCGTGGAGAACGCCCCGGACGGCAAGGAAAATCAATAACGTGAGGAGACAAAGAAGCGGGATGAATCGGCTGCGTGAATCAATAAAGGATAAAAAAAGAATTGTGGTAAAGATCGGTTCCTCTTCCCTGCAGCATCAGGAGACGGGGGACATGGACTATATACGGATGGAGAAGCTGGTGCGGGAGTTGTGCGATCTGCGCAATCAGGGAAAGGAAGTGGTGCTGGTGACTTCCGGAGCCATTGCCGCCGGCAGGAAAGCAGTGAGTCTTAAGGCCCATGAGGCGGCCACGGACGCGGAGGCGCTGGCGGTGAAGCAGGCTTGTTCCGCCGTGGGACAGGCCAGACTGATGACAGTCTACCAGAAACTCTTTGCGGAGTACAATCATGTGGCGGCGCAGATTCTGATGACCAAAAATACCGTCGTGGACAGTCTCAACCGCTATAATGCGCACAATACCTTCCGGGAGCTTCTGCGGATGGGAGTGATTCCCATTGTGAACGAGAACGACACCGTTGCCACTTATGAGATCGAGATCGGGGACAATGACACGCTCTCGGCCATTGTGGCGGCGCTGATCGACGCGGATCTGCTGATTCTTTTGTCCGACATCGACGGCCTCTACACGGACGACCCCAGAAGGAATCCGGACGCGGAGTTCATCGGACAGGTGGACGAGCTCACGGACGAACTCATGCAAATGGGCAAGGGCAGCACCGGCAGTGATGTGGGCACCGGCGGCATGAACACCAAGCTGACGG
This sequence comes from uncultured Acetatifactor sp., assembly GCA_964604835.1. Lineage (GTDB taxonomy): Bacteria > Bacillota > Clostridia > Lachnospirales > Lachnospiraceae > Acetatifactor. Next base: position 14,815 of record CAZSAJ010000026.1, on the reverse strand, counting down.
CGGCATGGATTGCGACCAAGTCCGAGGTGGATATGGTGATCGCCAACAGCAGGGATATCGGAGTGATTCATGAGATCCTTGCGGGGGAGGAGAGAGGCACACTGTTTGCGGCGCATCGGGACGAGGGTTTTGATCTGCCGAACTTTGTGGAGCATTTACATAACTCTTAAACAGATCATAGCAGAAAAACGCTGTGCGGAAAGCGGAACGGACGGTAACGGGATATGAATATGGACGAACGCATCAAACGAATCAACGAACTCTACCACAAGTCCCAGACAGAGGGGCTGACGGAGGAGGAAAAAATATTACAAAATAAGCTTCGCAGGGAATATGTGGAGAGCGTGCGCGGGAATCTGAAGGCCCAGCTCGACAATATCAGCATTCAGCGGGAAGACGGTACCATTGAGAATCTGGGAGAGAAATATGGCGGCAGAAAATAGTCTGAAGGAGAGGAAACACGCGCTGCGGGGGCAGATGCTGCGGCGCAGGGAGGAACTGACGACACAGGAACGGGAGCGGGCGGCTCTGCTGCTTGCGGAGCGCATTCTGGGGCATCAGTGGTATTATCTCTCCGGGACAGTGCTGGGATTTGCCGCATACGGAAGTGAGATCGACACGGACGAGATTCTGCGGGAGGCTCTCCGACAGGGAAAGGCGCTCTATCTTCCCAGAGTGGAGGGGGAGGAGATGCATTTTTACAGGGTGAAGAGTCTTAAGGAACTGCGGCCCGGCTACAAGGGGATCCGGGAGCCGGCAGGGGACGCGCAGCGATATGTGTATGATGCCGCACAGGCGGCGGGGACGCTGATGCTTGTGCCGGGGACGGCCTTTGACCGGGAGAGAAACCGTATGGGATACGGCAAGGGATTTTATGACAGATTTCTGGCGGATAAGCCCGAACTGCAGCTTCGCACCATCGGTGTGGGATTCGCCTGTCAGATGTTGGAGGAGATTCCCCACGGGGAGGAGGACATCCGGCCTTATCAGGTGATCTGTGTGTGATGAGGAAAGCCATACAAAAATGTGATGTGAAATTGTGAGATGCCCAATCGGCATCAAGGAGGGTAAAATGACAGACCTGATTCAAATGGGGCAGCGCGCGCAGGCTGCAAAATACGAACTGCAGAAAATGACAACAGACGAGAAAAATCTTGTGCTGGAAAGGGCGGCCGAGCTGTTAAAGAAAAGGCAGGGAGAGCTTCTTGCGGCCAATGCGAAGGACCTTGCGGCGGGGGAGGCGGCCGGTATGCACCCGGGACTTCTGGACAGGCTGCGGCTCACGGAGGAGCGCATTGACGCCATGGCGGAGGGGCTCAGGCAGATCGCAGAGCTTCCCGACTGCATCGGGGAGGTTTTAGAGCGGTTTGACAGGCCAAACGGACTGCACATTGAGAAGCGCCGGGTGCCTCTTGGCGTGATCGGTATCATCTATGAGTCCCGTCCCAATGTGACGGCAGATGCTTTCGGGCTGTGTTTTAAGACGGGAAATGCGGTGATCTTAAAAGGCGGAAGCGATGCGGTCACCTCGAATATCGCCATCACGGCGGTACTCAGAGAGGCGCTGCGCACATGCGGTATTTCGGAGGATGCGGTGCAGTTGATCGAGGATACGGACCGCAGTGTCACGGCACAGTTTATGCGGTTAAACCGCTATGTGGATGTGTTGATTCCCAGAGGGGGCGCAGGGCTGATCCGCAGTGTGGTGGAGAACAGTACCATTCCCGTCATCGAGACCGGCACTGGCAACTGTCATGTGTATGTGGATCAAACGGCGGATTTGGATATGGCGGCGAAGATCATCATCAATGCCAAGACACAGCGCATCGGCGTGTGCAATGCCTGTGAGAGTCTTGTGGTTCACCGGGAGATCAAGGATGCGTTCCTGCCCGTTCTGGCCGGGAAGCTCCGTGAATATAACGTGGAAATCAGGGGAGATGAGGCGGTCTGCGAAGTCATTTCGGACTGTGTACCCGCCACGGAGGAGGATTATGGGACGGAGTATCTGGATTATATCATCTCCGTGAAGACGGTGGAATGTCTGGAGGAGGCCATCGCCCATATCAATCAATATGGCACAAAGCATTCCGAATGTATCGTCACGAGGGATCGGGAGGCCGCCGCCCGGTTTTTGAACGAAGTGGATGCCGCCTGCGTCTATGTGAATGCTTCCACGCGGTTTACGGACGGTTTTGAGTTCGGTTTCGGGGCGGAGATCGGCATCAGCACCCAGAAACTCCATGCCAGAGGACCCATGGGGTTAAAAGAACTCACCTCCTACAAATATACCGTGGAGGGAAGCGGACAGGTGCGCGGCTAGCGGCAGGCGGGGAAGAGGCACACGAAAGTGCAGCCGCCCCCCGGCGTGTCCGTCACACGGATCTGTCCGTGGTGCAGGAGCATGATTTCCCGTGCGATGGACAATCCCAGACCGAAATGTTTCTTGGAATGATGAGCGCTGTCTACCCGGTAGAAGCGCTCAAATATTTTGTCTTTTTCCGAGTCCGGAATGCCGATTCCATTATCTGATATCTGAAGGCATACGGTTCCGGGGCGCAGGTCTGTGCGCAGAGAGAGGGTGATGACACCGTCCGATCCGGTGTAGTTTAAGGCATTCTGCAGCAATATTTCAAAGAGCTGCTGCAGTTTATCCCGGTCGGCCAAGATCCGGGGAACGGTTTCGTCGGGCAGTTCTAATCGCAGTTTTTTGCCGCAGGAGGCCACATAATTTTCCGCCTGTTCATAGAGTGTCATGAGGAAGGTATCCGGCTCCAGAGATTCCGGTCTGAACAGGGCGACATGTGAGTCTTTTTCTTCATCTCCGAGACGAAGACGGTCCAGACGGCTCATGGTCAGAAGCTCCTCCACAAGCCTTCCCATGCGCAGCGCCTCGGAGCGGATCGTCTCCTCAAAACGGGGCGGGCGGGCCTCCACGGAGGAGAGAATGACGGCGAGAGGGGTGCGCAGTTCATGGGACGCTCCGGAGATAAAGGCAAGCTGTCTCTCCTGATTCTCCCGCAGGGGGCGAAGCATCCTGCCGGTAAAGAGCCATGCGGCCAACGTGAGGAAGAGGCTGCCCGCCAGAGAGAACAGGAAAAAGAGGAGGCGCTGCTGCACGATGCGCGTGCGGAAGGCGGTGTTGGGGGAGAGGATCAGAAGAACCATCCCCTGTTTTCTCTGCCGTGCAAGGGATTTTTCCACGGCGTTCATCCGGCCGGTGTAGAAATAGCCGATCCCCGCGTTCCAATTGGAATCCAGAGAGAAGAGAGCGGGGGAGGGCTCGGATCCGGAGGAGGAGACGGCCGCATCCGCAAGATATTCCTCATAAAGACTCTGCGCCAGAGCGGCGTAAGGGGCATGGGAATCAATGCGGTTGAAAGCCAGAGGTTTTCCGTTGTCCCACAGAAAAATCATGTAATCGTTGGTCTGTTCCATGCGCAGAAGAAACTGGTGTGTGAGTGTGGACTGTTGTTCCAGACTGCTGACAAGCGTGTCAAAATCATGGGCGAAGGAGAGGGCGCGGTTGTCCCAAAGCGTATGTTCCGACACGGAGAGATACAGAACCGTAAACACAGCCAATATGGTTACGGTGATCAGCGCACACAGTGCGGTGAGCTGAATGTGCAGGCGTCTAAACAGCATGTTCGTCACCTCCGTCCAGCCGGTATCCGACGCCCCGCAGCGTGGTGATGCTCAGGCGGGAGTGCAGGGCTTTCAGACGACGGCGCAGAAAGAAAATATAGTTGTCCAGATTACCTTCCTCCACTTCACTGTCAGGGCCCCAGACCTTGAGAAGGAGCTGTCCGCGGCTGAGCGCCTGTCCGCCGTTTTGCAGAAAATACTGAAGCAGGGCGCATTCTCTGTTGGACAGGGTGATCGTTCCGGAAGGGCCTTTTAATTCATGCAGACGGGAATTTAACCACAGATCGCCATAGTGCAGCGACAGTGCCCCGTCCTCGGTCTCCACGGATGCGTCCGAGGAGATCAGGCCGCTTCTGCGGCTCAGGCTGCGGATGCGCGCCAGAAGCTCTTCCATGGCGAAGGGCTTTACCAGATAATCGTCCGCACCGCCGTCCAGACCTTCTATTTTGTCCGTCAGCGTTCCCAGAGCGGTCAGCATCAGCACGGGCGTGCGGTTTTGTTCCCGCCGAATCTCTTTCAGAAAGCTCATGCCGTCCAACAGCGGCAGCATCCGATCCAGCAGAATCAGATCGGGGCTGCCTTCCCGGACATAATACAGGGCGTCTTCCCCGTTAAAGCAGGAGTCCACCTGATAGCCCTCCTTCTTCAGAAAGAAGGTCAGGTTTCTGTTTAAATTTTCATCGTCTTCCACCAACAGTATTTTCATAACAATCTCCCTGCCCGCTTTACGGGCATCCGCTTTCACGGGTATCTGTTTTCAGCAAGATTAGCATAACACATTTTTATCTAAAAATCCTCTAAGAGAGGTGAAAATATAGCGGAAAAATAAAGAGGATTTAGAGTTATTTTAGAGACAGGGGAGATATGATATCGGCATAGAGGATTGTGGGGCAGTTGAAATTTATTATCTTACAATCACTTATATGGAATCAAAAAGAAGGAGAGAAGAACATGTTGTTTACAGGATATCGCAAGTTTTTGGTAAAGTCAAAGCGTGTGCTGACCGCCGTGCTGGCGGGCTGTCTTCTGACAACCTGCTTGGCGGGATGCGGAAAGCAGGAGCAGGAGGCCGGGAAAACGGAAGTGGCGGACAATCAGACGACGCCGTCCTCATCGGAGAACGGGGGCTCCGCTCCCGCGCTGGGGCGCTATGTGGAGTCGGAGTTTACTTATGGGGAGAATTGTTCCTTGGAGATTGCCGGGCAGCTTCTGCCATGGGAAAGCGGGCTGTATGTGACGGATTCCATGGGAGCGGGGCTTCTGGCCGATTTGGAGAATAAGACCTTGTCGGATGCGGGAGAGGCCTTACCCGAGGTACTGCAGAAGCGCTTTGCGGAGGATGACTATATGACGAATATGGCCGTGGCGGAGAATGGCGCCAGAATGTACACGGTGTTTACTTCCTCAGGTCAGGAGAGCTGGTATCACAACAAATACTATCTGAGTCCCGACGGGACGGAGACGCCTTGGGAGTACGTGCCTAAGGAGGAGTCTGTGAGTATGTACTATGGCCGGGACGGATATTTTTATCTGGCCAATTCCCAAAAGAGCGGGACGACCAAAGTCTATCGGGTAGACAGTGAGAACGGGGAGACGGAGTTTCTATTTGAGGCGGACGGAAGAGCCGGTTATCTGGTCAGGTGTGGAAATAATCTCTTGATGGATATGGCAGATCAACTCAAAATCTATGATCTGGACACCCGCAAGGAGCGGGAGGAGGATCCTGTGCTGAGTGAGCTGCTCTCCGACAGTCTGGGGCAGCAAAACGGCAATTATTCCTATGGGTATCTTTTGTATCCCGGGGAGGAAGACAGCATCTATGTGGTGACTAAGAAAGGATTGTATCGTCATGTTCTGTACGGCAGTGTGGCGGAGCAGTTGATCGACGGATCGCTCTGTTCTCTCAGCGACAAAGTATTCTTTGTGGATCTGTATGTGACGGGAGCCGCGGAGGAAATGCCTGTATTTTATCTCTTCTATGAAGACCAGCGGCTGATCCGGTTCGACTATGACGCGCAGATGCCCTCCGTGCCGGATAAGATGATATCCATATACAGTCTCTATGCGGATCAGAATATTCAGGATGTGATCAGCGCTTATCGGGCACGGTATCCCGAAGTGTATGTGCGCTACGAGGTGGGCGTGAGCGGCGAAAACGGCCTCACAAGAGAGGATGCCCTGAAGAATCTTGCGACCGCTCTGGCCGCGGGAGAGGGACCGGATGTATTCCTCTTGGACGATCTGCCCTATGACTCTTATGTGGAGAAGGGTGTGCTGATGGATCTGAGCGCACTGTATCAGGAATTACAGTCGGAATATACCTATTTTGACAATATTATTCAGGCGCTGCGGCGCGATGACGCACTCTATACGCTGCCCTTGGGATTCACGATGCCCGTTCTCATGGGCGACAAGGAGAAGATAGAGGATATTCACAGTGTGGAGGAGATGCTGGACGCCTTCCGGAACGCTAAGGCTGTAAAAGGCGGCGCAAAAGTGGGATTGGTGGAGGAAACGGCGCTGCTGGAGTCGCTTATGTTTGGCTATGGCAGCACCTTTACGAGAGAGGACGGCAGTCTGGACCGGACGGCAGTCACCGAATATCTGGAGCTTTGCAGGCAGATCCATGAGATTGCCGGAGAGGAGCTTTCGGAGGCAGATATCGCGGAGCGAAACAGAATATGGAGAAAATGGGGAGATCTGGAGAACGCCATGCGTTACAATCAAACGTTCTATCTGTTAAGAAATGCGGAAAATGTGGCCCAATATATGATGATGTATGGGGATTGTTTCTCCGTCGGGACGCTGGGCGGCGGAATCAAGAGCACCTTTAATCCCTTCTATGCCACATTGGAGGCGGGGAACCTAGATTATATGCTGCTTCCCGGGGCGGGGACAAACGCCATGCCCATGACATTATTCGGAATCAACGCGGCTTCCAATGCCTCGGAGGAAGCGCAGTCCTTTGTTCGCTACGCATTGGGAGACTGGATGGGCGAGAGCACGATGTACTGGAGCATACCCATCAACCGGGATGCGCTTGTGAAGCTGGAGGAAAATCCTAACAAGGATGAGCAGGGGAATCCCAGCTACGAACCCTATGTATGGATGAGCAGTACGATCCGCAATGAGGACGGAACGGCGGGACCGGGGGTCTCGATCGAAGTGGGGTGGTGTCGGCCGGAGGTGTATGAAGAATACAATCATATGCTGGACAGCATCGACACGGTGGCCTTTGTGGACTATATGCTGCGGGATACCGTGTTGGAGGAAGGCGCGAAGTTCCTTGCCGGAGGACAGAGTATGGAGGAAGCCGTGAATGCCATCGAGAGAAAACTGCAGCTCTATCTGGCCGAATAATATGAGATACGATTTGCCAAGCAAATCAATCTCATATCGAAGAATGCCCGGGAAGAACGGGCATTCTTCATCAAGGTTTAGACGCAGGCGCGGAGGATGGTGGCACTTGGCATTTCTTCTGCCCAGTCTTCTGGGGGTGAGTGTGTTTCTCGTGCTGCCCTTTGGGGATGTGGTGCGCCGCTCCTTCACCACGGCCATGACGGGGGAGTTCTGCGGGCTGGACAATTACAAAAATGTGTTTGGGAATCTGGCGTTTCAGCTTGCGGTACGGAACACTGTAAAGTTCGTGTGTGTGTGTCTGCCGCTGCTTCTGGCGGGGAGTCTCCTCATTGCGCTGGCAATGGATAAGATCCCATTTCTGGAACATGCCAAGGTGTGCTATCTGCTGCCGCAGGCCATGCCTGCGGCAACCGTGGTGCTGGTGTGGCGGCTGATTTTTGAGAAGCAGGGGCTTTTAAACGGGATTCTGGGCAGCAGAATCGATTTCATGGAAGGGACGGCTTCCTTCGGCGTTCTTGTGGGGACCTATCTGTGGAAAAATCTGGGCTATACGGTGGTGCTGTGGTTTGCGGCCTTAAAGACCGTGCCCACGGAGGTTCTGGAGGCCGCGAAAGTGGACGGAGCGGGGAAGATCCGCTGTTTTATCCATGTGACCCTGCCGAGTCTCAAGGGAGCCGCCTACACCATCAGTCTGTTGTCCCTGTTGAATACTTTCAAGGTCTTTCGTGAGGCCTATCTGATCAACGGAGCCTATCCGCCTCAGGAGATCTATCTGTTACAACATGTATTCAACAACTGGTATACCAAACTGGATCTGGATAAGATGGCCGCCGGTGCGGTGCTCACGGCGCTGACGCTGGGGGCGGGGGCTTGGATGATGGAGCGCAAAATGGGGATTGATGCCGGGGAGACGGGAAGGCGGATCCTGTGGAAGGGCAGAGGAAAGGGATTGGAGAAATGAATCGGGTCATCAATCAGAAAATGATTCGGAAAATTAAAAAAATCTGCGGCAGAGTTCTGATCGGATTCGGCATTCTTTCTCTGGGCAGTCTGTTTCTTCTGCCCATTCTGATCCTGGTATCGGGTTCCATGGCGGACGCTTATGAGTGGCAGGAGCGTCTGCGGCCGCTTTTGGAGAGAACGGATGGCACGATTGTCTGGCATTGGATACCGGATTATCCCACAGGAGAGCATTTCAAGAGACTGCTGCTTTACTCTCCGGAATTTATGAAGTTATTTTGGAATTCCGTGGGGATGGTGGCGGTGATCCTTCTGGGGCAGCTTGTGGTGGCCGTGCCTGCGGCATGGGCCTTTGCGGCTTTTGAGTTCAGAGGGCGCAGGCTTTTGTTCTTTCTGTATCTGGCATTGCTGCTTTTGCCGTTTCAGGTGACACAATTGTCACAATATTTGGCGCTGAGGGATTTCGGCCTGCTGGATACCCGGTGGGCGGTCATTTTACCCGCCGTGTTCTCCACCTTTCCGGTGTTCTTGATCTACAGGAGTTTTGAGGGAATCCCGGCGGAGCTTTTGGAGTCCGCCCGGGTGGACGGGGCGGGAGAATTCCGGATCTTCTGGCAGATCGGAATCCCGCTGGCAAAGGGCGGAATTCTGGCGGCGTTTGTCCTAAGCTTTCTGGAGAATTGGAACAGGATGGAGGAGCCGCTTGCCTTTATCAAGGATAAGTCCCTTTGGCCGCTGTCGCTGTATCTGCCGGAGATTTCCATAGAGCAGGCGGGCTTTGCGGCGTGCGCCTCCCTGATTACATTGACATTGTCCCTGTTTGTGTTCGCGCTGTTCCGGGATTCTCTGGAGCAGGGGATCATCGCGGGGGCGGTAAAGGGGTAAATCGGATGGGAAACAAATCAAACAATAAAAAAGGAATCTTCACCGGGCTGATGCTTTTTCTCGGCTTTATGCTGATCTGTACGATAACGGCCAAGGGGATTTATCGAAACGGACTGCCCAGAGTGCAGTTGTGTCAGCCCGCCAAAATGAGTATTCACTATGAGATAGACGGCGTGGGGACCGTCCTGCCGGGGATGACCTACGGTGTGTATGTGCCGCAGGATGTGCGGGTGCATACGGTGTCTGTCCGGATCGGCGAACAGATCCGGGAGGGCGATCTGCTGTTTGAACTGGATCCGGCGGATCTGGAGAGACGCATACAGGAGGTGACGGCTGACAGGAACCACTTGAAAGCACAGCTTGACGATCTGACGAATCGGACCAACAGACAGAGTCAGGAGAAGAAGAGACAGGAGGAGCGGCTTCTGGCGGACTATGAGAGACTTGTGTCGGAACAGGACCTGTTGGTGGGTAACGCAAAGCTTGCCGTGGAGAGCGCCAAGCTTAAGCTGGCGGAGATCGGAGAGAGCCTATCGAGTACGGATCTGGAATATAAGCTGTCCAAGAAGGATGTGGAACTGGCGGAAAACGCGTTGGAGCAGGCGAGATTAAACCGGGTGGAGGTGCTGGAGAACTGGAGCCGCAGTTTGGAGGACGCCCGGGATGCGAGTCTGCAGGAGACGGCGGAGCGGGTGCGCCTCTCGGGAGAGATCTCGGAGCGGGAGCGCACACTGGAACAGTTAAGAAAGTTGAAAGAGGATGAGGGAAAGGTTTTGGCGGCGGAAGAGGGAACCGTGCTGGGATGTATGGTGGAGACCGGGGTGCGGACGGGTGACGGCGCCTGCGTACTTTATACCAAGAACGGAGACGGTGTGGAGGTGACGCTTCCGGAGGCGGAGGGAAAACTTTTGTCCATCGGGGACAAGGTATCTTTGCAGTGTAAGACGACAATCGGGGAAAACAGACGTTTCGAGGGGATCGTCCGATATCAGGAGAGCGAAAACGGACAGCGGACGTTTCGGATCGAGGCGGATGTGACGGGATTTCCCGCCGGACAGACAGTGTCCATGAGTTATAGCTGCAGCAGCGAAAGCTATGATACGGTCATACCGGGCAGCGCGCTCTATCAGGATCTTTCTTCTTCGTATGTCTATACGGTGGAGGAGGTGGAGGGGATTCTGGGGAAGGAGTACCGGATCCGCAAGAACACCGTGACAGTATTGGAGCAAAACGGCCAGTATGCGGCGGTCAGAAGCGCGGCGCTGACGCAGGAGAGCGAAATCGTGGAGCGCAGCAACAAAGAACTGACGGAGAATGCGGCGGTGCGCGTGATGGAGAAGTAGTCCGATGAGAAAATGACAGGAGAATGACATGAAAACGATATGGCAAATTTACAGTAGTTTATGCCTGAAAAACACAAAATAAAAGCGGAAAAGCGCTTATCCATATTGTAAAATATCTTTCGTGTATAATATGTAACGGGAAACCGTGAAGAATCCACACAGGAGGAGTCTTGCGGTTGGCAGAGATATCAAACGATAGGGAGGGCGATTATGGAACCGGAAGTACAGAACAATCAGCAGAACATGGACAATCAACAGAACATGAATTATCAGGATCCGCTTGCGACAGGAGTAGGTGCGGCTCAGCCCGAGAAGAAAAAGGGCGGCACAGGGTCCCTCGTTGGATCAACGGTGGCAGCCGTGCTGGTATGGCGGCTTTTTGGACTTATCGGAGGTCTGATCTGCTATGGCGGATTCTGGGGGGTACGCGCAATCATCAAGTCTAAAATGCCGGTGGCGGCAAAGGTTGTGCTGAGCATTTTGGTGATCTTGGGATTGTTGATTTTGATGTTTGTGTATATTCTGTTCGTGGCATCCTTGGAACTGTGATGCCGGCTTTATTTTATACGTGGTATCCGTGGAATTGTAATATGGATTGTCGAACGGTGCGGGTATCTCGGGGACGGCTGCAAAGAGCGGGAGGATAGACACGGAAGATGAAGAAGCTGAGGAAAGTGTTGAAGGGGATTGTGAGCGATGCGGTCGCGGTGGTCGTGGTGTTGGTGATCCTCTTGTTGCTTGTGATTTTTTACGGGAAAGGCCCTGCACCGGAGGAGCTTATCGTGCGGATCTTTCTGTACCTGATCTTTGCGGGAATGTTCTTGGCGGCGATGGGGATCTATCTGCTTGTGGTGTTTCTGCAGTATCGTCAAGGGAAGGCAGTCCTGCGGGGGATTCCGGGATTTTCGGAGGCGAGGTTTGAGCGGGAGGCGGAGCGCGGACCGCAATTTGTGCAGATGGTCGCGGTCAGCGACGCCATCTGTTATGCGGGGATCGACCATATCACCCACATTATCCCCATGACGGATATCATCTGGGTGTATCAGCCGGAGAGTGTAAACGGACTGTGGATCTACACCAGAGATCGGGATCTCCACAAGATCAACGTGCGCATAAAGGGCAAGGGCGCCGCAAAGAATGGGGAGAAGGGCGCAAGGTATCTGATGCGGCTGATTGCCCGGAAGAACAAGAACGTGCTTCTGGGTTATAATCCATCCTATGAGGAGCTGTACCGCCACGATTTTGCGGGACTGTGCAGATTGGCGCAGGGCAGGGAGATCGTGGACAGCGCTTGGCTGGAGCGGGAATACATTGAGAACGATTATTACCATAAGGACTTTCAATAGACGCTGTCTGGGCGGACTTGACACCGGGATAAAATACCATGCGGAATGCGGAAACGGTATTTTTATTCCGGTTTTTTTATGTTATACTTTTTTAAAACAGGTTATCATAGCACCGACAATCGGAATGTGTGGATATTGCCGAAACAGAATCAACATTGCGGCAAATGCAACCAATGGATGGACGAAAGGGGCAGTATATGAGCAATATGAGAGGAATTGACACTCCTGTCAGGCAGAGGCGGAGAAGAGTTTTTAAGGAAGTGGCCGATCTGGCCTATCATTCCACGAATTTGAAGGATGATATGGAGGCTCTGCCTTATCGGATCGTGGATTATGAAGAGTCCCAGTATCGCGAGAGCGTCTACAGGGACCGGGCCATCATTCGGGAGCGCATCCGTCTGGCCATGGGAATGAGTCTGCGCCCGGAAAACCGCGAGCGCCCCGGACATCTGACAGAAGGGCTGGAGGAGAGCAATATTGATGAAAAATATTATGAGCCGCCCCTGATGCAGGTGATTCCTTCCGCCTGCAACGCCTGCCCGGAGAATCACTATGAGATCACGGACTCCTGTATGGGCTGTGTGGCGCATCCCTGTCAGGCGGTCTGTCCCAGAGGCGCCATCTCCATGGTAAAAGGGAAGTCGGTCATCGATCAGGAGAAATGCATTCAGTGCGGCAAGTGCAAGGCTGTGTGTCCCTATGACGCCATCTGCCACAAGGAGCGCCCCTGTAAGCATGCCTGCGGCATCGGAGCCATCAAGTCCGATAAGGCGGGACGGGCCGTCATCGACAATGCGCTGTGCGTATCCTGCGGCATGTGCATGGTGAGTTGTCCCTTCGGAGCCATCGCAGACAAGTCTCAGATTTTCCAGTTGATTCGGGCCATGCAGTCGGGGCGGAAGATCATCGCACAGGTTGCACCCGCCTTTGCGGGGCAGTTCGGCCCTAAAGTGACGCCGGACATGTTTAAGACCGCCCTGAAGGAGCTGGGCTTTGCGGATGTATATGAGACTGCGCTGGGAGCGGATCTGGGATGTATGGCCGAGGCGGAGCATTATGTGAAGGAGGTTGTAAGCGGCAATCAGGCCTTTGCGCTGACTTCCTGTTGTCCCTCTTGGGCCGTGATGGCCAAGAATCTGTTCCCGGAGACCATCGACAAGATCAGCAATGAGCTGACGCCCATGGTGGCCACGGCCAGAATCATCAAGGAGGAGCATCCAGACGCCTTGGTGGTGTTCATCGGACCCTGCGCCTCCAAGAAGCTGGAAGCCAGCCGCAGAACCGTGCGCTCGGACGTGGATTTTGTCATCACTTTCGAGGAGCTGACGGGCATGTTTGAGGCCAAGGGGATCCTCTTGGAGGAGATCCGGGCCATGGACGCCATGACGGACGCCACCGGTGCGGGCCGCGGCTATGGTGTGGCGGGTGGCGTGGCATCGGCCATCGAGGACTGTATCAATGCCTACTATCCGGGAACCGAAGTGCATATCGAGCATGCGGAGAGCCTTGCGGAGTGCAAAAAGGTGCTGCTTCTGGCCAAGGCGGGCAAAATGAACGGCTGTCTGATCGAGGGCATGGCCTGCCCGGGAGGCTGTGTGGCCGGAGCGGGCACCAATATCGCCATCGCTCAGGCGGCGAAGGAAGTGGCGAAGTTCAAGGATTCCGCGGAGCGCAGGGTGCCGGAAGAGAATGGCGGGAAGGCATAAGAATGCTGCTGAAAGTATGCATTTCTGGTTTGGGAGCAAGCGTTTGTTTCTGATGAATTATTCTTCGGCGAGGATAAAGCGATTGTGTGAGAGAAAGTCGGGAGTGAAAAATACATAAAGATTGCGGTGTGAGCATGCTTTTCTACTATGTAGAAAATGGTAGAAATTTGCACTTAAGTAGGGTATAATAAATATAAATATTCTTATGAAGGAGAGATATTATGGGATTGGTGGCGGCAAAATGTACTCAATGTGGCGCAAATATTGAAGTAGATGATACAAAAGAAGCAGGGATATGTAAGTCTTGTGGGACTGCTTTTATAACAGAAAAAGCAATAACGAACTATAATAATTATGTTACAAACAATTTTGCAGGTGCAAATATAAATGTAGTGGGTGCTAATATAGACAATTTGTTTATATTAGCGAAAAATGCAGAAGAGATAGGAAATTATGCAGAGGCAAGAGATTATTATACTAGAGTTCTGGAAATTCAACCGAATAATTGTGAGGCACTTATAGGTAAAGGTGTAAGTTCGCTGTATGCATCAAATCTTAATAACATTAAATCAGATGAGTTAATTGGGTATATTTCTAAAGCAATAGAATATAAGAAAAAAGAACCAGATATTTCTCAGCAAGAAGTTAATAAATATATTATAAATTCTGCACAAACATTATATAAAGCAGCAACACTTGTATTTCAAGCATCGAAAAATAATTATTATCAATATTGGAAATTGCAAAATTCTGCACCCGAATATTGGGATAGATTAGGCAAAGTTATCAATATATTCCTATATGTTATGGGACTTACAGAACCTCCAATTATCCAGCAATCTAAAGAGGGTAGGTTTTGCTATGTAGAAGGAATGAAATTTATCGTAATATGTTGTGTGGAAATATGTAAACAAAGGCAGTATGTTTCGGGTATTATAAATCCGGGACAATTATTAGAAGCGGAACAAAAAACAGATATTAAACCTGCAGACTCCATGCAGCAAGCATATATAAATCTACATGATAATATATGTAAAAAGATAAGAGCGGTGGAACCAAATTATCAGCCGAAAGAAGCAATTAACCGAAATAAAGCACTTAAAAGTGCCTGTTATATTGCCACTTGCGTATATGGGTCTTATGATTGCCCTGAAGTATGGACTCTTAGAAGATTTAGAGATTATACTCTTGATGCAACATGGTATGGCAGATTATTTATAAAGTGCTATTATGCAATCAGTCCTACTTTGGTTAAATTGTTTGGCGAAACAACATGGTTTAGACGGTTTTGGAGATCTAAATTAGACAAGATGGTTGACAATCTTAACAGTAAAGGCATAGAGAATACGCAATATAAAGATAAATATTAGATATACTTTAGGAGAAGTCATAGTTTCGTCTATGGCTTCTTTTTTGTGCCTATAAAAAATAGGAATCTGGAAGTAAATAAAGGTGTGAAGAAGATAGTGTCAAGATTTTTTCGCAAATAGGATAGTGTCAATATTTTTTCGCAAATAAAGTTTCAGCCGTTTGGTATCCGGTGATCAGCCGGCTATGATATCAGACAGCAGCT